>CAJTOU010000071.1 GCA_910577835.1 uncultured Lachnospiraceae bacterium
GAGCACGACCTTGCCAAGGTCGGGGCCGCGGGTTCGAGTCCCGTCTCGCGCTTTTATATTTTTTCAGAAAAATCCCAATGTTAGCGGGATTTTTTATTTTATAGAAAATTACTTTATATTTGTTATAATGCAGCCTTTAAGAACGCAGTTGTTTATGAGCAAGGAGAAGAGAAAATTTTTACAAATTTATAGTGACACAAAGATTTTATTATGTAAATAAAACACATTCATATATAGAAAATATTGTATTTCTATGTTATACTAATAACATTTAGAAAAATAAACAGAAAAAACTCTCAACAGCATAAAGGAGGAACTTATGCAGAATACAGAGAATAAGTATACATATGAAAAAGAAGCTGACAGTATAAGCAGAGAGCTTCAGGATTATATAGACAATCATGAGGGAGCTGCGATGGCTGTTTATATTATGGATATTGACAATTTTAAAGTAGTAGACGAGAATCTGGGAAGACTGTTTGGAGATGAGATTCTCAAGGAAACAGAAGAGCATATCCTTCAGTCATTTAAAAACGAGGATATAGCTGGAAGACTGGGAATAGATAAATTCGTTATCTGCCAGAAGGATTATGAAAGCATAGAGAACGTGAAGAGAAAGGCAGAGATTTTATGCTTAAAAATGCGTGATGCGTATACGGGAGAAAAACAGGATTATATTGTATCCATGAGTATAGGAATTTCTTTTTATCCTGAGCATGGAAATACAGCAGATGAACTTTTGGAATGTGCGGATAAAGCGCTTATTTATGTAAAGAAGCAAGGAAAAGACAATTATCAGATTTTTAATGAAGATATCAGAGAAAAGATGAGCGATAACAGGCTCTGGCAGGGATACTATCTGCAAAAGGAGCAGGAAAACAGAGTACGCGCCAGTTTACCGGAATTTGACAGCTTTGGATATGAGCTGATTAAGCTTGCGTTCCATTTGGCAGACGATACGAACAATATACAGAATACTATTAACCTTCTGCTGAAAAAGGTGGGTATGCACTATGATTTGGATGTGATTGCTGTTCGCGGTCTGATTCAGAAACCGCGCACCCTGCGCTATATGCACGAATATATTAAAGATAAAAGAATACCAAACCGTCTTGATTCAGAATGGCAGTACAGCCCACAGGACTGGGAGATATTTTTAAATCATTTTAAAGACGGCTGCTATTTATATTATCAAAGTGATGGAGAGTCGTTTGATATTTCAGAGCTGCAGAACAGTCATCTGGAATTTCGTTCCTTTTGTGAGATACCTATTATTAACAATGGAGAAATTATCGGATGTATAGATTATATCTGCATTGCAAGGGAGGTTCGTTTTACAGAAAGTGATTTAAATACGCTGAAGATATTTACAAAAGCAATCTCCTTTTATCTGTTGAATATAAGAGATTATACAAATACATCACAGAAGCTGGAGCAGTCAGATGACCACGACGCACTGACAGGACTTTTAAAATACGAGGTATTCTGCGATAAGCTGAAAAAGGCGATGAGCCGCTGGAGAAAGGGAAATTATGTCGTTATTATTTACAGTGATTTAAAGCATTTTAAATATATTAATGAAACCTACGGCTATGATGTGGGCAACAGACTTTTGAAGAATTTCTGCAATAAAACAGTTAGAGATGTAAAGGGAATGATAGGTGCAGCGAGAGTATATTCTGACAATATTGTATTTGCTGCTGAATTTCCAGGCAGATTTTCAGATGAAGAGATATACAGAGCGGTAGTGAGAAAAAATAATTCCATAAACAGAGAGCTTCAAATGGCTTTTGTAAATAATAATATCAGTGCATGTACAGGAGTGTTTATTGTAAAAAATCCGGAAATAGATATTGAGGTTGCAGTTTCGAATGCAAATATGGCAAGAAAAAAGGCAAAGAAGGAGGAGCGCAATACCGTAGTTTTGTTTAATGATGAGATGATGCAGGCTGTGGTGCGCCAGATGCAGCTCAATGCTGAACTGCCAAACGCGATTAAAAATAAAGAAATCAAGGTTTATTATCAGCCAAAGATTGAGAGTGGAACAGGAAAAATCGTAGGAGCTGAGGCACTTGTCAGATGGCAGAAGATAGATGGAAAATTTATTTATCCAGATGAGTTTATTCCGGGATTTGAAGAAAACGGAATGATTGTTGAAATTGATTATTTTGTCTATGAAAGCGTATTCAGAAAAATTAAGGAGAGACTGGATAATGGTCAGCCGATTGTACCGATTTCCATGAATATATCCAGTGTGCATTTAAGAGAAGATGAGCTGTTTATTTATATTAAATATCTGTTTGAAAAATATCAGATTCCGACAAAATATGTGGAATTTGAGCTGACAGAGAGTATTTATATTGAAAATCTGGAAAAGGCATTAAAGCTGGTACATCAGCTTCAGGCTATGGGAATACGGATTTCGATGGATGATTTTGGTTCTGGTTATTCGTCGCTTAATTTGTTAAATAATATTCCAATCGATATTTTAAAGGTAGATAAAATATTCTTATATGGAAATAAACTTACGGTAAATCAGAAAATTATTATATCCAGTATTATTGAAATGGCGTCAAAGCTGAATATCCGCGTGGTATGTGAGGGCGTGGAGACAAGCGAGCAGGCGAATTTTCTGACAGTAATCGGATGCGATATGATACAGGGATATTATTATTCCAAGCCGCTGCCGGAGGATGAGTTCTGTACTTATATTGATGAACATATTAAGATTAAAGCAAAGCTTGTCAGCTTCCCGCTGGATGGTAATTTTGATGACGTAGATAAAAAGTTATCAGGTTATTATATCGGAAATCATCCACAGTTTGCCGAGGGACCGTTTGATAATACAAAGGCTCTGAAATGTGTAGGAGGAAGTATTTTAAGCGATATGGTTGGTCTTCCGGTGGAATCTTTTACAAACAGCAGCTATACGATTACCTGCTGGGCGAAGGTAGATAAAGAAAGTATGTGGTCAAGCGTTGTCTGTATGGAATTTGAAAATGGATTTAACAGTATTATGCCGAATGCGGGCGATTTAAAGGCGGATTTTCGTATTAAGCTTGACAGAGAGGTGGATATATGGCATGATACAGGTTCAGAGGTACTTCCTGATGAGGAGTGGCATTTTTATGCGGCGACCTACAATGCGCAGACAAGAGTGGGAATTTTATATGTAGATAATGTGATTGCCGGATATATAGAAAATGTTCCGATATTGAGCGGCATTACCCGTATACTGGTTGGCGGAGATGTCTATACATCACCATTTCATGGTTTGATTGCGCAGATTAATATCTTTAATCAGTCTCTTTCCAAAATGGATATAGAGGTTATCTATGAGAATGAGGAGAAACGTCTTTCTAAAAAGGTAAGAGAAGGACGGGAAGCGAAGGAAAAGATTTATTCAAGGTAATTTGTAATTTTATAAATTAAAACATAAGACAGTTCAGTAGTACCTTCCTGTCTCTAAACAAAACCGGGACTGTTATCAAGAGGGAAACTTATTTGTAACGGCGCGGTGCAGACTGCGCCGGTTTTATTGGGGCAATTAACATAATCGGCCTTTGACCGGTTTTCTAACAGGTACCGGTTATATATTTAGAAGGTCAGTTCAGTCAGCTTTTTGGTTATAAGGTTTGCTGGCTGTATATATTATTTTACAGGAGGATTTCTCGATATGGATATGGTTTGTCCATATTTTGAGTAGCAGAAGGGATATGTATATTTTAAAAACAGAGCAGAGTTTTGATTCCGCCCATTTTCTTTCCGGTTATGAGGGAAAGTGTGCGAATATCCATGGGCACAGATGGCGGGTAATTATAGAGGTAAAGACGGAACAGCTTGCGAAAGACCAGCAGCTTCGGGGAATGTATGTGGATTTTTCTACACTGAAAGCAGATTTGTTAAAGGAAACAGAGAAGCTTGACCACGCATTGATTGTGGAAGAGGGTTCTTTGAAGGAAAAAACGATAGAAGCATTAAAAGAGGAAAATTTTAAAATGATTATGGTTGATTTCAGACCAACGGCAGAGAATTTTTCCAAATATTTTTATGACAAGATGAAGCTGTATGGATATCATGTAAAATGTGCCACAGTTTATGAAACGCCGAAAAACAGCGCAGGTTATTATGAGGAATAGAAAGCATGGAGAGAAGACATTCAAAAAGGCAGCAGAATATAAGGAAATAATGGAAGTTAAAATGATATACAAAGAGGCAGTAATGTATAAGAAAGCAGAGAAAATAATGTAACAGAGAGGTAATGATATGCAAAAAGGCAGCCGGATAGAATACAAAGTTGCAGAAAAGTTTACAAGTATTAACGGAGAAGGAAAGTGCGCCGGACAACTTGCTGTATTTATCAGATTTCAGGGATGTAATTTAAACTGTGAATATTGTGATACAAAATGGGCAAATGAAGAACAGGCAGCTTATGAAGTAATGACAGAGCAGGATATTTATACTTATATTAAAAGTACGAAAATAAAAAATGTTACGCTTACAGGTGGAGAGCCGCTGTTACAGCCGGAAATAGGAGCATTGATTCAAAAATTATCCGAGGATACAAAACTTCGGGTGGAAATAGAAACAAACGGAAGCGTTTGTATAAAAGAATATCAGAAAATAGAAAATCCTCCGGAATTTACAATGGATTATAAACTGCCGATAAGCGGGATGACAAATTTTATGTGTCTGGAAAATTTTTTGTATTTGAAAAAAAAGGATACAGTAAAGTTTGTAGTGGGAGGAAAAAGCGATTTGGAGATGGCGAAACAGGTAATTGAAAAATATAGATTAACTGAAAAATGCAGTGTTTATTTCAGCCCTGTATTTGGAAGAATAAATCCTGTAAAAATAGTGGAATTTATGCTGGAAAATCAGATGAATCAGGTAAATCTTCAGCTTCAGATGCATAAGTTTATCTGGGAGCCGGAAAAGCGTGGAGTTTGATAAAACAGGTTTAATAAAATAGAAGTGTTTTACAGACAGTATTATGGGAAATTTCAGACAGATAATCAACTGCTGGTTAATTATAATATTAACTAAAATGTTGACTGGCTGTTGCAAAGTAATTTCCTGTAAATATAGAAGCAGCAGAATCGTTTTGCAGAAAGGAAGAATAAATAATATGGCAATAGATACAGAAGCAGTAAAGAAGCATATCAGGGGATTGATTGAGGCATTGGGAGAAAATCCGGACAGGGAAGGATTGAAGGAGACACCTGACAGAGTTGCGAGAATGTATGAGGAGGTTTTTGAAGGAATCGGATATACAAATCATGAAATTGCGCAGATGTATAATAAAACCTTTGAGGAGGAGCTTGAGTTTGAAAATTGCAGTCAGGATGTTGTAATTGTGCGGGATATTGATATTTTCAGCTATTGCGAACATCATCTTGCACTGATGTATGATATGAAAGTGACAGTTGCCTATGTGCCGAATGGGAAGGTAATAGGACTCAGCAAAATTGCAAGAATCGCAGATATGGTATCAAAGCGGCTGCAGCTTCAGGAGCGTATTGGAACAGATATTGCGGATATTATTTCCGAGGTGACAGGTTCGCCGGATGTGGCGGTGTTAATAGAAGGAAACCATAGCTGCATGAGTGCAAGAGGGATAAAGAAGCCAAATGCGAAGACTTATACAACTACTCTGCGGGGAAGGTTTAAGACAGATACAGGACTTCAAATGCGTCTGAAATGAAAAAGCGGATAAATATAAACAGTAAGAACTACAAATCAAAGCCGAGAATTTTAAATAGAAAACAGTAAATAGAAATGAAAACTAAGAATTTCGAATAAAAAACAGTAAATAGAAATAAAAATCAGAAACTGAAAACAGAAAAAGAATACAAAAAGGAAATATCGAAAGGAAATATCAAAAAAAGTTATGATGAAAGCATTAGTGTTAGTAAGCGGAGGAATAGATAGTACGACCAGCCTTGGCATGGCAGTAGAAAAATATGGCAAGGAAAATGTAGTGGCTCTCTCTATGTATTATGGACAGAAGCATACAAAAGAGATAGAGGCGGCGCAGAAAATCACAGAATATTACGGGGTAGAGCATATTTCTCTGGATTTGACAAAAATATTTGAATACAGCGATTGTTCGCTTCTGTCACATTCTGAAAAGGAAATACCTCATGAGTCGTATGAAAATCAGATAGAAAAAACGCAGGGAGCGCCGCTGTCTACCTATGTGCCGTTTCGAAACGGACTGTTTCTTGCCTCAGCGGCAAGTATTGCGATTTCTAAAAATTGTGAGGTTATTTATTATGGAGTACATGCAGATGATGCCGCTGGAAACGCTTATCCTGACTGTTCGGATGAATTTCACAGGGCTATGCGGGATGCAGTTCGCATAGGAAGCGGGAATCAGGTGACAATAGAAGCGCCTTTTGTAAACTGGACAAAGGCACGGGTGGTGAAAAAGGGACTGGAGCTTAAAGTGCCATATCAATATACATGGAGCTGCTATGAGGGGGGAGAAAAGCCATGTGGTGTCTGCGGCACCTGCAGAGACAGGGCAGAAGCGTTCAGATTGAATAAAATAGAGGACCCGGCGTTAATAAAAACGGAGGAAAAAAACAGGAATTAATCTCAATGCTTGTCAAAGCAGGAATTGTGTTTCCACTGAAAATAAAACAGCAAATATACATTGTGGAGAGCAGACATATATTAAAAAAAAGATATATGTAAATTGAAATTTAACGCTCCCAAATATTGACTAAGGAGATAATTTATGGATATGAAAGAAATCATTGAAAGTGAATTTAGTGTGATGGTTCATGATATTTTTGTTTTAGGACAGGGGCTTGATAGTATTGCATATCTTGTAAATCATGAATATATATTTAAACAGTCAAAACATCATGAATCAAGACTTAATTTAAAAAAAGAAATACAAGTTCTAAATTATCTAAAAGGTAAAGTTACATTACAGATACCTGATATCGAATATTATAGTGAAGAATATGGTGTTTGCGGTTATAGAGAGATTAGAGGTGAAAAACTAACTCCAACTATTTACAAAAATATGAGTGATGATGAAAAAGATAAATTAGTACAGGATATTGCATTGTTTTTAAGAGAAATGCATTCTCTGCCTTTACCTGATATTGATGAGTTAGAGTTGAATGTCATGAATGATTATAAAAGTGATTACAAGATTTTAAGGGAAATAATCTATGATAAAATACCTGATAGTTCAAAAAAGTATATAGATGATTTGTATAAAAGAATACTTAATGATGAACGGATTTCCAAATATGTCAAAGCTATTTGTCATAATGATTTAAGTTGCAACCACATTATGCTCCACAATAATAAAGTGATTGGTATAATTGATTTTGGGGATGCTACTATTACTGACAGGGATAAGGATTTTATATATCTGCTGGAGGATAGCAGTGAAGAAATAGGCAGAGAATTTGGCTTAAGAGTTTTGGAATATTATAATCATCCAAATAAAGATATAGCAATCTTGAAAGCAAATTTGAATGATGAATATTACCCTATTGAGCAAATACTGGGAGGACAAGCAAAAGAATTGGAGAACATGTATACTGCAGGATTAAATAAAATAATAAATATTTGAAAATTAATAATATGTATAGAGAATATGGTCTATACTTTTTTCAAGTTTTATATGTAGAAACATTTTTCCGAAAAGAGAGTTTTGTTATTGAGATAATTTCCGTCAGAACTGTTGTTTTTATATAAAATAATTATTATGGTGGGAAAGTATAAAATTTAAAATTGAGATAAAAATCCCTCTTAAATAGATTTTGGTTAGTTGGCTTGTCTGCTTAAGAGGGAGCATATTATATATTATATGTTTTGTAATACACAAAAGCAAAAATATAAACAAAATAATAAATAATCTTTAGCAAGTGGCAGCGGATGGAATAAGATTTTCCTGCTATTTGAACTTTACCGCAGTCCCATATGCCATTACTTCAGCGGCGCCCTGCATAACAGAAGCGGAGGAATAGCGAACATTTACGATTGCATCTGCTCCCATTTTTTGAGCCTCCTGTATCATACGTTCTGTTGCAAGTGCTCTGGCATCGTTCATCATCTCTGTGTAGGCTTTCAGTTCGCCGCCAACTAAAGTCTTAAAGCTCTGTGAAATGTCACGTCCAAAGTTTTTTGACTGAATAGTGCTTCCTTTTACAAGACCAAGCATTTCAAGGTCTTTTCCACTTATATAATCAGTGTTTACTATAATCATGATTTTCTTCTCCTTTAGAAATAAAAAAATTTTTGTTTCGTTGATATTTATTATAAACAGGAGGGGTTCATTCGTCAAGTTAAAAAATACTTTAACAGAGCAGTAAGATTGATACTAAAAAATAAACCCTGACATAACATGTCAATATTACTTCGATAAAATAATACTAGAGAAGTTTTATAATTTTGATTGAAAGAAAAAACTGTGGAAGTATATAAGGAGGATAAAATGCATTATGTAACAGCAAAAGGAATATTATCTTCAAAGAATGGAATGAATTTATATCGTGGTTGTTCTCATGGGTGTATTTATTGTGATTCTAGAAGCAAATGTTATCATATGGAGCATGATTTTGAAGATATTGAAGTGAAGGAAAATGCCATTGACCTGTTGGAATATGCTCTTATACATAAGCGAAAAAAATGTATGATAGGTACAGGCTCTATGACAGACCCCTATATTCCGTTGGAACTGAAAATAGGGAATGTCAGAAAAGCTTTGCAGCTGATATATGAGCATGGATTTGGATTTACTGTTATTACAAAATCAAATCGTATTTTGCGGGATTTGGACCTTTTACAAAAAATAAACAAAAAAACGAAATGTGTTGTACAAATGACTTTGACTACTTATGATGAAGATTTGTGCAGAAAAATTGAACCAAATGTGAGTACAACAAAGGAACGCTTTGAGGTTTTGAAAAAACTTCGGGATGCAGGGATACCTGCTGTTGTGTGGCTGACACCTGTTTTGCCGTTTATCAATGATACAGAAGATAATATTTGTGGAATTTTAGATATGTGCATTGAGGCAAAGGTTTATGGTGTTATTTGTTTTGGTATGGGACTGACGCTTCGTGAAGGAAATAGAGAGTATTTTTATAAGCAGTTAGATTGTCTGTTTCCTCAGTTAAAAGAAAAATATATACAAATGTATGGAAATCAATATATAGTTGAAAGTCCAAACAGTAATCGTTTGATGAAGTTATTTTATCAAAAATGCAGCAAGGAAGGAATTGTCCATGATAATGAGCAGATATTTGAGTATTTGCATACCTTTGAAGAAAAGGAGTTTGTCAGACAATTAAGTTTTTGGGATTTGGAGGTAAAATGAGATATAGTTTTTTATGTTGAAAAATTATTTTTTCTATTATACAAAACTTAAAGGCAAATCGGAGGGCGAGAACTAATCAAAAACTAATAAACATCTGCTATAATATAGTCTGGAGGTTTATATATGAATAAGAAAATATTGATAATTGAAGATGAAAAAGCAATACAGAAGATATTGTCAGAGCCGCTCACTTTTGCAGGATATGGAGTTACTGCTGCATCCGGATGGACTGGAGGGTATCCGCATATTTCACAAACAGGATTTTGACCTTATCTTATTAGATATAATGCTGCCTAAGATTGACGGATATACTGTATGTGAAATGATACGGCAGGAGTCGCAGATTCCAATTATTCTTTTAACTGCACTTGATACAGAGGATGCTCAAATAAAGGGATTTGATAAACTGGCTGATGATTATATTACAAAGCCTTTTTCAATAAAGCTCGTCTTAAAGCGTGTGGAAGCCATTCTGCGGAGGAAATCATCAGATATGATGTCAGGTATTGTCTGTTATAAGGAAATTACTTTAAGTGAAACAGAAAGAAAGGTTACTGTTTGTGGAAATGAAGTAGAACTTACTCACTTGGAATTTGAAATACTGTTGCTGTTTCTCAAAAACAAAGGACACGTTTTTACAAGGGATGACCTTCTTAATCTGGTCTGGGGTTATGACTTTGTGGGAGATGAAAAAGGTGTGAACTTCCACATTATGAACTTGCGCAAAAAATTAAATGTTGATTATATTCAGACAGTTAGAGGGGTGGGATATAAAATTGCGAAAGAAAATTAAGAACAGCTTAAGCATAAAGGTGTTTTTATGGGTTTTTTCTGCTCTTACAATTTGCAATATGCTGATTTATGGAATTGTATTAACTATTCTGCCCAGACAATATCAGGTTACATCAGATAAAAAGCTGGATGCCGATATAAAAATTCTTGTTTCAAAATTACACAATATCCGTTATGAAAATGCAGTCAGTGAAATCTATAATTTCTGTATTCAAAACAACGTAGCGGCAATACTTAGTGATGATAAAGGAACTTTGCGCTTTGGCGAAATACGAATGGACGAATTGACTGCTGCCACTGCTGCAACATCAAGTATAGCCACTACTGTTATCTTCTCAGACAGCGAAACAGAATATGCGCTTGCGGTATCTTTCATATCACAAACGGCGGATATGATTTTAAGCCTTATGCTGAGTTTCCTGCCGGCAGTCCTTGCAATTATTATTTTGTTGTCGTTTTTAAGTGCTTTTATATGCAGCAAAGTCATCGTTAACCCTATCGTAAAATCAGTCAGATTTCTAAGCGGATGACATCGTTTGATATGACTTGGAAATGTGATATAAAAAGTAATGATGAGATTGGTGTGTTTGTAAATTGCATCAATTATGAGAATGGAATAGATATGTTGTTCTGGTTGCAGAAATAAAATTTATGGTAGAGGAAGAAGATTTCGCCGATTTGGGCATTGGTTTTATTACCTATTATCATTGGATTGATATTATAGAATCGATAGAAAAAGAAAAAAGCTTATAAATAATCGGCAGAATTTTTGGTGTAAAAAAGCAGAAGAATATGAATTGATTTCAAAAAATGAATGATGAGAAGATATACGAAGGGGTTTGGAAAAGCAGATCACTAAAATTAGCAAAGTTAAAGAAGTGTTGAGAAAGTAAATGTTGTGTAAGTTTAGGTTTTGAGTAATCAAAGATAAACAAAATAAAGAGATTAAATTTGTAAAAAGGTTATAGTTAACAATAAATGACAAAGTTTTATATAACTCTACAAAGTATGGTGTGACCATATTGCCATTAGTTTAATAAAGAACTATACTAAACATGAATATTTTTAGCTGATAAGATATATTTAATTATATTGTATGAGTTGAAAATAAGAAGAGTGCAATACAAAAGATAATAATTTTTAGAGAAGTGTATATTTTAATCTATTAAATAAGTATATTTTATCATTAGTTAAGAATAATGAAAACTAAATGATTGATAATTGAAAGTTATCCGTTGGATTTGATGATAGAGGAATTCATTGATAATCCATCGTTACCCGTCAGGTTGAGCGAGATAAGATGCTTATTTGAAAGATAAGTATTTGATAATAGTAAAGAGGTTTTTACAATGGGATGGAGTAAATTCAAAAATACAAATTATTGTAAATATCGCAATATGTTTGTGGATCGAGAGGAAATCATAAATTTATTTGAACAGGAATATGAAAAATTAAAAGATAATTCTGAATATTTTAAAGTGATAAGCATATATGGGATAGGTGGAATTGGAAAAAGTTATTTAATCGAAAAACTTCTTCAAATCCCTCAAAATGATACATACAAATCAAAAATAATAACAATAAATATGGATATAATGCATAGTGCAGATATATTTGATAATTTGGTTAAAGTACGAAGGCAGATCGAAGCGAGTTGTCTTTACTTTGATTATTCTTTAATTTTATTATGGGATATTTATAAAATTGAAAAGCTAGACGAAGATTTTATGAGGAGAATCAAAGGAAATTTTTTAGATATTCTCAATATGACAGAGTCAGGTTTATCTGTAGTTTGTCCTACTATTGGATTTGAGAATATTTTAAGTGTTTTTAGGGGGAATATTTTACCAAAACTTCAACAACATTTAATACAGCCTGCGATATTTGAAGAAATAACTACCAGATTTCAAAAAAGTCCACAACAACTATATGAATTTATGCCACACCTATTAGGTTTAGATTTGGCTGAAATAACAAAAAAACATAGATTAATTGCTTTTTTTGATTCATATGAACGTTATTTAATAGATCATGACGATTGGCTTAAAGAACTGATTGGTTCTGTAGAAAAAGGTTTGTTTTTAGTTGCCAGTCGCGAAAAACTTGACTGGTCAAATAACGAAGAAGAATTATATCCATATAGGCTTCAAGAATTACCATCTTCCCAAGCTGAACTTGTACTTAAAACAAATTTATCACCGAATCATTATAATTTGATCGACACGATTTTAGATAAGACACAATGTGTTCCCCTATTTATTGAACTTGCTATTAATATATACAGAAAAATTTCTATGGAAAATTCTGATGAAATATCTACAGAATTTTGGATGATAAAAGATAAAAGTGATTTTATTAAACGCTTTTTATATCATCTTCCAGAGACTGAGCAAGAAGTTGTTTTAATACTTTCAGTAGCTAGAATTTTCAATGCAGATATTTTCGAATGGATTGTGCGAGATTTAAGTTTAAATTGTACAGTTTTAAAATATTATGATATATGCAGGCTGTGTCTAGTGAATATATTAAAAGAAGACGATCAATTTTTAAAGCTTCATGATGTTTTTACAGCTAATGCATTAAAGTTTATTACTTCATCAAAGAAGCAACGAATTCTTCATAGTTATATTAGTTATATAGGACAACGTGGACTCGCAACTCTTTCCCATAAGCAATTGACTATCTTATTTCGCAATTTATTATCATTAAGTTCAAATATTGTTTTTACTATTTCTGATATAGAATACTTGTGTGATATATTTTTTGTTTTATATGAAAATAATTGTTCCCCAGAATTATATGAATGGATAAAAAAAATCTCCTCATCGACACTTTCTGTATTCAGAGATTTTGTTGAAATTATTTATACTGAAAAGGTTGATGCGAAAAGAAGCTATGAGTTGTCCGTTAGTTTTAATGCTAGTGCCCAATTAGGTAGACATAGAAAATCTTTTGAACTAATACAAAATTATGCACATGCAATTTCTGGTAACTATAAAGATTTTTCTTCTGTTACCGAAAAAATGTATAATAAATTGCAAACAAAAGATGTTTTATGTCTGTCTCTTATACACA
>CAJTOU010000072.1 GCA_910577835.1 uncultured Lachnospiraceae bacterium
ATGAGCATAACCGTGATGCATATACAAATGCAAAAACAGAATTTGTTGCTAGGTACACACAAGAGGCAAAAAGAATATATGGAAATAAATATTGTTGAATTTTGACTGTCCCGTTGAAAAGAGGGGATTATTTTTTGATATGTTTATTTATAAGTATAAATTATGTAATGATTAGTGGAGGTGATTTGTTTGACAGATAATCATTCGGCATTTGATTCTGGAGAATATGACAGAAAAATCTTGCAGACCATTCCATATTATCAGGAATTTTATAAAAATGTTATAGATTTGATTAAAGTACATAAAGCAGAAGATTTAGCATGGCTGGATGTAGGATGTGGAACTGGAAAAATGGCAGAACTGGCATTTTCTGATATGGATATCAAAAGATTTGTATTTGTTGATTCATCAGAAAATATGATAAAAATGGCAAAACAGCGATTTAATAATATAAAATCAGAATTTAATGTCTGCAATATGTTGGATATGCCATATATGGAGGAATTTGATGTTGTTACAGCTATTCAGGTGAATCATTATTTTCATAAGCAGCAGAAAATAGATGTATTGAAAAAATATTATTCCGCATTAAAATACAAAGGAATTTATATTGGTTTTGAGAATTTTATGCCCTATACCGAGTATGGAGTCCGACTTGGATTAGAAAGGTGGAAGTCGTATCAATTATGTCAGGGAAAGAATTTTGAAGAATGTCAGAAACATATGAGCAGATTTGGTATTGAGTATTTTCCAATTACAATATCCGAACATTTAGAAATTCTGAATTTAGCTGGATTTAAGGCGGCAGAGATATTATGGCTGTCAAATTTGCAGGTGGGTGTATATGGAATAAAGTGTTAGTGCGAGAACAGGAGGTTTTGCCTAATCAGTAAAATTGTAGTATTAGTTGGAAGCATCAGAAAAAATGGAAATACAGATTTATTAACAAGAGTCTTTATTGATGGCACAAGAAAAAATAATGATGTTGAAGTGGTTTTTGACGCAGATTTATCCATATATTGGCTGTAATACTTGTTTTTACAAGGGAGAATCATAGGTGTTTTCAAAAGGATATTATTGAATTGAAATGGAATAGCAAATAACGAAAAAAATAGAAGGAACAATTGGAGGAATAACAATGACAAAACAAGAGCTGGCCACAAGAATATGGGCAACTGCAAATGAGCTCAGAAAAAACATTAAAGCAAGTGAGTATAAGGATTATATTCTTGGATTTATGTTTTACAAGTATCTTTCAGATAAACAGCTTGATTATTTAAAAGAACTTGGTGTAGAACCAGAAGAATTAATAGAGATAGATGAAGAGACAATTGCTATGTTTATGGACCGTAATGGCTATTTTATAGCGTATCAGGATTTATTTTCTGTCTGGAGAGAGAAAGGGATTCATCTCGGTGCAAAAGATGTTTCAGAGGCAATTGGAAGATTTTATGATAATGTAGATACAAATTATCAGAAGTTTTTTGAAAATATTTTTTCGGTATTGGCGTCGGGACTTACAAAGCTTGGAGAAAACGCCGGTTCACGTGACAGCGCAGTGCGCAGTATTGTAGAGTTGATTTGGCAGATTCCTCCAAAGAGTAAAGATTATGATGTTCTTGGATATATTTATGAGTATTTGATTAAACAATTTTCAAGTGAGGCAAAAAAAGACGGAGCGTTTTACACACCACATGGACTGACATGTCTTATGGCAAAGATAGTGGCGGACAGACTGAAAGACAGAAAAGAAGTAAATGTATATGACCCAACGCTTGGAACTGGAGGATTGCTTTTAAATATCGGACGAGAAGTAGGAAAATTTGTGTCTGCCAGTAATATTAAATATTATGGACAGGAGCTTATTACAGAAACTTGTAATCTTGCAAAAATGAATTTATTTATGCAGGATA
Source organism: uncultured Lachnospiraceae bacterium (assembly GCA_910577835.1). GTDB lineage: Bacteria > Bacillota > Clostridia > Lachnospirales > Lachnospiraceae > CAG-303. Next base: position 1,914 of record CAJTOU010000072.1, read on the forward strand.
TACGAATTCAAAACATTTTGGTCCGTAATGGAGATACTTTAAAAGAAGATTGGCCATGTTTTGATGAAGATAGAGCATATGAACCATTTCCGGCGGATGCGGTGGTTTCAAATCCTCCTTATAGTCAGGGATGGAATTCGGAAGATTACAAATTAGATGAAAGATTTAGAAAATATGGTCTTGCGCCGCAAAAAAAGGCTGATTATGCGTTTTTACTGCATTGTCTTTATCATGTGAAAAACAAAGAAGGTATTATGGCGATTGTATTGCCGCATGGCGTTTTATTCCGCGGGGCAGCAGAATATCAGATTCGAAAAAATCTTGTAGAAAAGCATAATATTGAAACAATCATCGGATTTCCGGGGAATATGTTTTTTGCAACAGGAATTCCGGTGATTGTAATGATTCTTTCAAAAGGAAGGGAAGAGAGTGATATTTTATTTATCGATGCTTCTGCATCCTATGCAAAAGAAGGAACACAGAATGTATTAAGGGAAATGGATATTCAAAAGATATTTGATACTGTAAAAGCAAGAAAAAACAGAAAGAATTTTTCAAGAGTTGTAGAATTGAATGAGATTATTGAAAATGATTATAACCTTAATATCCCAAGATATATTTCTGCAGCAGAGGATAAGGAGGCTGTTGACCCGTATTCAGTTATGACAGGAAGAATTTCAGAAAAAAGTCTTTCTGTGTATAATGAATATTGGACAGAATTTCCAAATATTAAATCTGAAATATTTGATTTGGATAATAACTATAATACTTTTAAGAGCATTGATATTAAAGATGTGGTTTTTTCGAATAAGGATGTAAAAAAATACATATCAAATATTGGTGTTATTTCAGAAAAGTTTAAGGAGTATTTAATATCGTCATTAATTCGAGACAGCGTAGATAGAAAAGTTCATGATAAGATTATTGAACGATTGTTTGAGATTTATGGAGATGTGAAGCTATTAGACAGTTATTCTGTTTTTCAGGCATTTTCAGATGAATGGGATATTGTAGATGATGATTTGGTGAGAATTCATAAGGAAGGAAAACAGATTTGTCGGGAGATAGAGGCAAATATTGTATTACAGAAGGATAATAGTACAAAAAAATATGTGGAAGTACAAAAAGGTATGAAAGGGAAAATAATTCCAATTGGTATGATTCAGGAAGAATATTTTAAATCAGAGTTGGACGAGCTTGAAAGTTTAAATAATGAAAGTGCTTTATTAGAAAGTGAAATAGATGATTTATGGAATGAGTTAGAAGACGATACAAAGTCCGGGTTGTCAAAGGATGACAGTGATGATAATTGTAAAATGGATAATAAGAAGATTAGCGATGAGGTAAGAATGATTCTTTCAAAATTGTCATTTCCGGAAACAGAAATTTTAGAAGAGTACCTTAAATTAACGAAAAAGCAGGATAAAATTGATTTCATTAATGTTCATACGGGAATTGTATGGAAGCAGATGAAATGTAATAAAGATACGACTTATGGGGCGGCAGCGGTAAGAGGATATATAGAAATTTTAAAGCTGAGTCATGAATTTGATACAGATACAGAGGAAGGTAAGATAGTTACTATAAAGAAAAAAATGGAACAAAAGGGGGTAATTAATAAAGCAATTAAAAATTTATCTCAGGAGCTTGAAGATAAAGCAGTTGAAAAGATTATCCATTTAACGGATAAAGAAGTGGATAATATGCTTATTAAGAAATGGATTTATCCGGTAATGGCTCATATTGATGAGGATGTAAAACAGGTAATGATGAGGCTTGTAAAGGGGCTTGAAGAATTGAAAGAGAAATATAAATATCCGATGCCGGAGATTGATGAAGAAATTGATAAGGTTAATTCGGATTTATGTGCTATGCTTGATGAATTGTGTGGAAGTTCCGTTGATATGGAAGCGATTGATATTTTCAGAAAGGGGCTGTTGTAATGGAAAAAAAGAAAGTTCCAGAGATAAGATTTGAGGGTTTTACTGATGATTGGGAACAGTATAAATTAGATGATATTGTACAGATTACAATGGGGCAGTCACCGGATGGAAGTACATATTCAGACAAACCAAGTGATTATATTCTTGTTCAAGGTAATGCAGATTTGAAGAATGGATGGGTGGAACCAAGGGTTTGGACAACACAAGTCACAAAAAAAGCAGAAGTTGGAGATTTGATTATGAGTGTCCGTGCACCTGCTGGAGCTATGGGGAAAACTGCTTATAACGTAGTAATTGGGCGTGGAGTTGCTGCAATTAAAGGAAATGAATTTATATATCAATTGCTTGTGAAAATGGATAGTAATGAATATTGGAAAATCTTGTCTTGCGGTTCAACATTTGAATCATTAAATTCGGATAATATTAAAAATACAAATGTTATCATTCCAAAAAAAGATGAACAAGAAACTATTGGATTATTTTTCAATAACCTCGATAATCTTATCACTTTTTATCAGCATAAGTATGAGAAATTAAAACTTTTTAAAGAAGCAATGCTTGATAAAATGTTTCCTAAAAATGGTGAAAAAGTTCCAGAGATAAGATTTAAAGGTTTTACTGATGATTGGGAACAGCGTAAGTTATCCGAAATTACAACGATGCACGCAAGAATTGGATGGCAAAATTTACGAACATCTGAATTTTTGGATAATGGGGATTATATGCTAATTACGGGAACTGACTTTGAAGATGGGGCAATAAACTATGCTACTTGCCATTATGTTGAACGAGAAAGATATGAACAGGACAAACATATCCAAGTTTCTAATGGAAGTATCTTAATCACAAAGGATGGAACACTTGGAAAAGTCGCATATATTCAAGGATTATCAATGCCTGCAACGCTTAATGCAGGGGTGTTTAATGTTGTGATTAAAAATGAAAATGAAGTAGATAATAAATATCTTTATCAGTATTTAAAAGCTCCTTTTTTGATGGATTATGTCGATAAAAAAGCAACTGGAGGAACGATAAAGCATCTTAATCAAAATATACTCGTCGACTTTCCGGTTGATATGTCAACTAAAGCAGAGCAGCAAGCAATAGGACAGTATTTTGATAATCTTGACCGCCTTGTCACTCTTCACCACCATAAGTACGAGAAACTAAAGCTTTTTAAAGAAGCAATGCTCAATAAAATGTTTATATAGGAGGACTTACATGCCATTATCATATACAGGTAAAAACGGAGAATTAAACTTTGAAAAAGATTTTATAGATACCTTGAAAAAAAGAGGCTGGAGCAATGAAGTTTTATACCACAAGACAATTCCAGAACTAATTGAAAACTGGAAAAATATCATATTTGAGAGAAATCGTACAGAATTAAACAACGTTCCCCTTTCTGAATCAGAAATGGACCGTCTTATGGATACTGTACGTGAACAGGCCAATTCACCAGTAAAATCAAATATTTTTATCACTGGAGAAACCGTTCCCATAAGACGGGATGGGGATTCGCCTGATAAAAGAAAGGCGGGACAAGATGTCTTTCTGAATCTTTTTTCTCCAAACGAAATAGCTGGCGGAACATCAAAGTATCAAATTGCAGAACAGGTTGTATTTAATCTTGAACAGGACACCCGAAACAGAAGAGGCGACATAACTCTTTTAATTAACGGTATGCCGGTTATTCATATTGAATTAAAAGCAAGCGGAGTAGATATATCCGAAGCTTCAAACCAAATAAAGAAATATATCCAGGAGAGAAAATTTCAGGGATTTATGAGTCTTGTGCAGGTATTTTGGGCAATTACACCGGAAGATGCCTTATATTTCGCAAATCCCGGAACCGCAGATAAAATGAATCCGTCCTTCTTTTTTCATTGGGCAGACAAAAACAATCATATTATTCACGGCTGGAGGGAAATCATAGATGGTGAATTCAGAATTTTATCCATTCCTGAAGCGCATCAGTTGATAGGATATTATTGTATTGCCGATAAACAAAAGGATATATTAAAGGTTTGCCGCAGTTATCAATATACCGCAATTCGGGCAATTGTGAACCGTGTTGCGAAACAGAAGTGGGGAGACCACAATCAGCTTGGAGGTTTTGTATGGTGTACGACCGGTGGTGGAAAGACTATGACATCTTTTAAAGCCGGACAACTTATTATAGATAGAAAATATGCAGACAAAGTTGTTTTTCTGGTTGACAGAAAATCTTTGGATAATCAGTCAAGTAAGGAATACGACTCTTTTGCGCCGGTTGGCAGAGAGGTAGTAAAAACAAAAAGTGCGTCTGATTTGTTTAATAAATTGGTAAGCTCAAAGTCCGGCAATGAAATGTTATTGACTTCTATTCAAAAAATATCAAATATTACAGATGAAAAAGAAGCAAAGCGTAAAGATGAGCTGGAAATAATAAAAAGAAAGAGAATTGTATTTATTGTAGACGAGGCGCATCGTTCTCAGTTTGGCGAAATGCATCAGAATGTAAAACGCACCTTTTATAATGCTCTTTTTGTTGGATTTACAGGTACACCGATATTTCCTGAAAATATGCGTGAAGGTGAAATGACAACGGAGTCTGTATTTGGCAGATGTCTTGCGGTATATTCTCTCGCAACTGGTATTCGTGATGGAAATGTATTAGGATTTTATCCGAAAGGAGTAAAGACATATGATGATATAACTCTTCGGACAAATATTGCGAAGCGTGAGAGTAATTCAAAGTCTATGGAAGATGCGAAAAAAGACCCTCAAAAATGGAAAATATATCGATATTTCACAGAAAAAGCTCCTATGGCAACAGAATATGATGAAAGAGGAAATATAAAAAAGGATAAGAACGGACATAATTTAAAAGGAATCGAGGATTATTTACCATCAGACCAATATAATAAAGATGAACACAGACAAGAGGTTGTAAAAGATATTATCAGTAATTTTGATTCGATTGCAAATGGTGAAAATGGAACTTTGTTTCATGCTATTTTAGCAACATCGTCAATATTGGAAGCCTATAAATACTGGAAATTATTTCGAGATATAAAACCAGAGTTACATGTGACTGCGCTTTTTGATGCAAATGTCGATACAAATTCAGGTGAAGAATTTGCAAAAGAAGAAGCATTAATTAAAATTGTAGAAAATTATGCAGAAACGTTTGATTTGGACCTTAACTGGAAAACAGATTCAAAATGTGTGAAATTTAAAGAGGATTTAATTGCAAGATTATCTCATTCAGAACCATATACAAAAATAGGAAATAATCATGACAAGTGTCTGGATATTGTGATAGTAGTAGACCAGTTACTGACCGGTTTTGATTCGCAATATGTGAATGTACTATATCTCGATAAAGTGCTGGAAAATGATAATTTAATTCAGGCAATATCAAGGACCAATCGAGTTTATGACAATAATGAAAAGCCTTTGGGAATGGTAAAATTTTTCCGGAAAATTTATACAATGAAAAGAAATTTGAATGAAGCGCTTAAACTATATTGTCAGGGTGATTACGCAAATGTACAGGTAGATGACCTTGATGAAAATATAAAAACGCTTAATAAAACTTATAAAAATATTTCTGATATTTTTGCAGTTGATTGTATAGAAAATTTTGAACAGTTACCAAAATCAGATGAAAACAGACAGAAATTCAGAAAAGAATTTTATCGCTTGAAAAGTACATTAAGAACCGCAATGCTGCAGGGATTAAAGTGGGATAATGAATTTGGCGAGGCATTGGGTTTTGATGAAAGAATATATCGTATTTTAACCAAAAGATATCAGGATTTACCATCCAATGGCGGCGGTGGAGGCGGCAGAAAAAAGCCGGGATTTGATATGCCGACGAATTTGTCAACAATAGAGATGGATAAAATTGATGCGGAATATCTGGAAGCTCAATTTAAAATAGTGACATTGAAGGATATCAGCACACAGGAAGACCAGCTTATCAGGCAGGCAAAAGCAATTGAAGAAATCAAAAAAAATATTGGTGTTTTACCGGCCAGAAAACAAAAATATGCCAGACAGGTTCTTGATGATGTGAAAAGCGGAATACTTATTGTAGAAGAAGGAAAGACCTTTTTGACTTATATACAGGAATATTCTGATAGGGCAATTAAAAAAATGATAAAGGATTTTGTTGGAAACTTTGGAATTGACGCGGAGGCTTTTTATCATTTATATATAAATACAATTGATGGAAAAGTTGACACAATAAAGCTGGAAGAGATAGAAAAAACTGCGGATATTCATAAGGCAAAGGAGTATTTTGATATTAAGAGCATATTAAGTGTAAGAGGTAAATTACATACAGAGCTTAAAACGTTTGTGGAAGAGCAAAAAGCGGAACCATTGGATTAAAGTGGAGAAAGTATATAGGATTGGATATTTTTATAATATCTAAATAAAAATACGAGAGAGGATATTTTATATGGGTGTATCTTTAAATTTACAACTGTCAAGTGAGCAGCAGTTATTTATAGACAAGGCATTACAGGGACATAATATTCTTGTAGATGCTTGTATTGGCAGCGGGAAAACCACAGCGATTCAAAATTTATGTAATAAATTTTCAAATACGAAAAAAATCCTGTATTTGACATATAATAGGCTTCTGAAAGTAGATGCAAAGTCCAAAATAAAGAAGAAAAATGTGACAGTAACAAATTATCATGGATTTGCGTATATGAGTTTGAAAAAAATTAATGTATCAGCAGGGATTCCAGAACTTATACAAACCTTTATTCAAAAGAAACCACCTGTTGGCGAATATGACGTATTAATTATTGATGAGTACCAGGATATCGAACAGGAATTAGCGGAACTGTTGCAGTTAATAAAAAATTGTAATCCAAATATGCAGATAATTGCAGTTGGAGATATGGAGCAGAAAATATATGATAAAACAACATTAAATGTAGAATTATTTATGAAAGAATTTCTTGAAGAATACCTGACTTTAAGATTTACTCAATGTTTTCGTTTGTCAGATGGACTGGCGTCTATGCTTGGAAGAGTGTGGAAGAAAGAAATAAAAGGAGTAAACGACAGTTGTAAGGTGGAAGAAATGACAAAAGAAAAAGTTGTATCATTTTTGGCAGAACAGAATCCGGCAGATATTTTGTGTCTGGGAGCAAGAACAGGAATAATGGCTGATACACTGAATAGCTTAGAGGAAAGATATTCTCATAAATTTAATAAGAAGACAGTATATGCTACGATATTAGATAATGATTCCATGGGAAAAACACAGCCAAAAGAAGATTCTGCAATTTTTACTACCTATGACAGCAGTAAAGGATTGGAAAGAAAAATCTGCGTTGTGTTTGATTTTACCGAAAGCTATTGGCAAATAAGGGTATCAAAACCACAGCAATCATATATTATTTTAAGAAATATTTTTTGTGTTGCAGCCAGCAGAGGAAAAAGCCGTATTATTTTTGTAAAACCGGAAGATACTATGTTGTCTGAAAGAACTCTTTCAACATTTGTAGAAACGAACCAGAAATTTCATAATATAGGTATACGTGAAATGTTTGAGTTTAAGTATAAAGAAGATGTGGAGAAATGTTTTTCGCAGTTAAAAATACACAGGTTGCCACAACCGGACAATTCTCCAATAGATATAAAAAGTACAGATGATTTAATAGATTTATCGCCTTGTATCGGAATATATCAGGAGGCAGTCTTTTTTGGGAACTATCAAATAGATGCGGATATAAAATTAAGACTTCTTCTGAATCCTGAATTAGCCAGATTATATACAAAAGAAGTACGAGACAGTTCATTAGATGAAAAAATATTGTTTTTAACTTCACTTGAAACCAGACAGAACAGATACATAACACAAGTGATAACTCCATTGGTGAATGAAGAACAAAGTGAATTGATAAAAGCTCGATTAAAAACAAAGTTGAATATAGACGAAAATGCACAGGTCGAATGTCAGATTGACTTTTCAAATGAGGAAAACGGAAACATCAGATTTTCAGCTAGGGGATTTGCTGATGTCGTAAAGGATGATGTCGTATATGAATTAAAATTTGTATCACAATTGACACATGAGCATTTCTTACAATGCGCTGTTTATATGGTGGCAATGAATCTTAAAAAAGGTATTTTGTGGAATACAAGAGATAATACGTTATATGAGATAGAAATACCTGATAGAAAAGCTTTTATGGATAAAGTAACAAAAGCGGTAACTAAAGGAATGATAGAAAGATATTATGAACCGGATAAAAAATCACAGAAGGTGCATAAAAAATTAAAAAAAGTACATAAGGAATCATCGGAGAAAGAAATGAAAGAACATATGATAGATAAGTTTGCGGTAATTGATACTGAGACAAACTGGAATGATGAAGTAATGTCGATAGGGATTGTAATTGCTGATTCAGAGACTAAGAAAAAAATTGATGAGATATATTATATAATTGACCCTGAATATAAAGTGGGTGGAATGTATTCAGATGAATTGCAGCTTGATAAAGAAAAAGCCCATATTACAAACAGAAAACAGGCTTTAAAAGAGATTAAAAAGTGGTTGAATACTTATCATGTGCGAAAACTTTTTGCATATAACGCATCTTTTGACAAGAGACATTTGCCGGAATATTCGGAGTATAAATGGTATGATATTATGCGTTTGGCTGCATATCGCCAGTATAATTTGGCTATACCAAGTTCTGCGGATTGTTTTAAGACTGGAAGGTTAAAGAGAGGATACGGTGTTGAGGATATACTGAAAATGCTCAGTAAAAACAAACGATACAGAGAGACGCATAATGCTGTTTTGGATGCGCAGGATGAGCTGGAGATTATTCGACTGTTGGGACATGATATAATAGAATATGATATTGCGCTTATTTAGGAATAATAGTAGTCAATTTTGAACCTCTCACGACTAAAGTCACGAGTGTTCTTGACATATCTCATATAAAACGTTAATAAAAGTGATTGAGGTATGATTAATATTCAACAGATTACAATTTTTAAGGAGATAAATTATATGCTTGAAGAAAACTTGAAACAGATATTTTTAAAATACCCTGATGTTATATATGGATTTACAAGTATTTCATACAGTTTGTATGCAAGCGAGTATAAGTCCGCCTTGGCGCTTGCAGTTCCCTATGGAGAGCAGCTCACAATTAAAAATTATACAGAAGAAAAGTTTGAAAAGGGAATTCAAGACGCAAAAAAAGCAGTAGAAGAAATTTTGGCACAAATAGAAGAAGTTCTAAATAAGTATAAAGTAAAATATTATATCCCGCCTGTGGAGCAAAGTAGTGAAGAAGAATTAATTGCTCCGTTTTCATTTAAATATGCTGCGGTTCATGCCGGATTGGGCTGGATAGGGAAAAATGATGTTGTTGTTACAGAAAAATATGGACCAAGAGTAAGATTGTCTGCAATCTTAATAGATAGTCAATTTATAGATGGACAAAGAATAACGGAAAGTAATTGTCCAGATTTATGTAAAAAGTGCGTTGAAGCCTGTCCATATCATGCATTACATAATGTGAAGTGGAAAATTGACATATTAAGAAATGATATTATTGACTATCAATTATGCAATCAAAAAAGAAGTCAGTATATTGAAAAGCATGGAAGAAAAAATGCCTGTGGTCTTTGTATGGTTGCCTGTCCGATTGGAATATCCGTTTAGATGGTTTTCAAACTTTTTATGGGCAGTCTCTTTTTGTATAACAGAACGAAACGTAAAGAGAAAGAAATATAAGTACGCAACTGACATTTGCTTTTTTGCACTTATCAAATTCTTTTATCTTCTTTTCATATGACTTATAATAGCAATAAAGGAAGGTGATTTTTATGAATATGGATACTATATCAAGATACTTACAATTGCTGCGAAAAAGCCATAATTACACACAAGAGGATTTAGCAAAAAGATTAGATATATCAAGACAGGCAGTTTCAAAATGGGAAACAGGAACAGCTATTCCAGATTTAGAGATTTTGCTGAAAATTTCCAAATTATATGATATCACAATAAATGACATATTAGAGCCGAACATACAACCACCAAAAATAACTGATTTTGAGCAAATATCTATAATTCCTGAAAAGAAATTACAGGAAATATTAAAACAGTTTGACACGAACTCTCTTGTAACAGCCTTAATGGGAGCATCGCCCGAAATAAATAGTTTGTGTGAAAGACTGTTTCCCGATATAGATTTTGAAGTGACAAGAAATAGTATTGGCAGGGTTAGAATTGAAAATGTCGAGGATATGCAGAACCAGATTGTTTCCATGATAAATTTGCTTGCTTTATTTGAAAACCATGCAAGCGTGTGATAGAGCTTGTAAATAAGGAAATTGTTTTGCATAAAGTTAATGACGACAGAATTTTTATCCTCTATCGTTTATTTTTGGTTCTGTTCTGAGAGAATTTATCATAATTTCAACGAGAAACTGTTTCACAGGCTTGTAGATTACGCAACGGTCTATTCGAATGGAAAGGTGGTATTTACCTTCCGCAACGGCGTGGAAGTCGGGACAGGAATTTAAAGTCGGAAGTGGCCGGGGCATCGGGGTTGCGCCAGATGTCTTTGACCGCTTTTTCTGTGCGTGAAAATAGAGTGTACTGTGTATGGAAATTTGTGAAAAATTGAGGTGTAATTTTGATGTTGGGAATAACCAGCAAAATTGAATTTGATAATTTGTAAAGGAGAATGGATTTGAATATGAAATGGAATACAAATCTTTTGAAGTGGACAAGAGAGCCCGAAAATTATACCATAACTGAGGATAGAATAGAAATCATTACATAACCCCATACTGATTTATGGCAAAGAACTTATTATCATTTTCGCAATGATTTTTGTGTTGAAAATTCAATATAAGAAAAAGTGTATAAAACGCTTGAAATAAAGGCTTTCGACAGGTTTGATAATTTGTCGGAAGCCTTCTTTTTTATGCCATGGAATTGGGGAACGGTTATGAAAATACGGTTTGAACCCCCTTGCAAGACAAAAGAAAGAAGTTTAAAGAGGTTATGTTTCCTTACTTAGAAACAGAAACTTGTCAAGTAATCTACTGATAAATCAGTTTTGTTTTTTAGTGAGGATAACCGCAATAGCAAATGTAA
>CAJTOU010000073.1 GCA_910577835.1 uncultured Lachnospiraceae bacterium
TCAGATACTATCCAGCTATTTCTTTCTGCGCTCCCTTATATGAATACAACAAATTCAGACCCCACTCTAAAAGCAGCGTCTGAAGACTCTCACTATTAAGACTTGCAAAAATAATAACTGTGTTTTTCATCTTTCTTTCCTTTCCGAATAGTCTCATCCTTTTTACTTTATAAAAAATCATTCTACATTTCCTATAAATACCTTTAAAAATTTTCTTTACCTTCATTATATCTACGACTAAATATAAAACATTATGCTGTGACAAATATCTAATGATTATGATAACACCAGCAAATCATTCCTTATATTAATTATATTTCTTATAATATAACACAAAAATATCCACTTGTCATTATACTTGTGGTATAAATTTACATTTTTCTGGTCATTTTTTATATTTTTTATGTTTTCTGTTTAAGTTTTTTATTTAAATACCATAAAACAATTCCTGCGTATTCCTTTTTCTTTCCTGTTATATCCATCTTTTCATACTGTTCCTTTATACTTTCAATCACTCTGCGACTCCAAATGCCTTTCTTCTGCATTTTACTCATTTCCATTATAACAGTATTCAGCACAGTCTTTCTATTTATACTAAGCAAATGTTTGCTGCTGTTTAAATTTAATGTATCATTCAAATCTTTCTGTATTTGTTTATCCTCCGAATATATTTCCCCAGTAGATGTTCGATATTTTATTTTGCTCAGTGTACTCATATCCAGAGGACTCACCGTAATCAAAATATTTCCTTTATGAGTATCGCATGTATCATCAACCCCTTTTGTTCCCTCAATATGTCCCGTACAGACTCCAAGCATATTACTATATTCCAGCTTTTTTACATCACTTAACCTGTCTTCGGGATACCAGTGTTCTATTTTCATATTTTTTATATCAATTCTTCTCATACAATATGCACACAGATATCCCTGTTCTTCCAGTAACTTCTTGCGAATATCATCCTTCTTTTCATAACCATCATAGTATGCAAATTTTTCTTTTCGGTATTTTATCAGTGAATCAGGTTCACTTCCTTTTCTTATAAACAGCATTTATTCCTCCAAAAAAGTAGTTTCCAGTTCATATCTTGTTCGCATTTCCAATAATAATGGATATGCCGGTGCGGTATTATTTTCCAGTTCTTCCAAAATCTTTTGAGCGTCCTTATAATTTTCCATATCCATAGCATGAAAGAACTTATCTGCCTTTTCCTTTATTTCAGCAGGCATTTCTTGTGTTTCCTGATATGTGTTTACAGAGGTATTAATATCAATTCCATAATGTGAATATTCGTATTCTATTTCTTTATTCTCTATATCTATCAACCAGACATTTCTTGCTGATGCAAAAAGTATTGGCGAATGTGTTGTAGCTATAAATTGTACATTTGGAAATACTCTTCTTAATGCATCTATAATATTCCATTGCCATTTTGGATGCAAATGCATATCAAGTTCATCAATCAATACTACACCATAAGTTTCGACAATTCTTTCTTCTTTATATGGATTCAGCACAGCCATACGATATGCAATATCCAACACTATCCATATCAGTGATTGATAACCAGCACTTAATTCTCTGATAGGCAAAGCCGCTTGTCCTTCTTCATATATCAGCTCCTCTTGCTGTTTATCATAAAAAACTCTGTACTTTTTATTCGGCTCCATATACTGCATAAAATTTTCCACCGCCGTTTTTACAGCCTCATATTCTGCAATCTTTGTCTCCTTCTGCCATGCAATCTGCTCCATCTTTGCACACCAATTTTGAAGAAGTTGAATATTCACTGATTCAGATAAGGCATCCTCATATCCGGTAATACGAAAATATTGCTTACGTAAAGCCGTCTCCGATTTTTCATTTTTTTTCATCCATATCCTTCCGGCTCCAAGATAGGATAATATCGGCAAATCACAGCTATTATCCTGTGTCATTAATTCTGCTTTTTGACAAATATCTCTTGGCTGTATGGTACCTCTGGATGATTTTAAACTTTTTCTTTCTCTTGTCCAGTTATATATTTCTCCATTTAAATCTGCTGTTATAGAAACTTCTGCTGGCATTACAGATGTTTTATTATAAGAACCCTGACCAACAGAAATGCATAATTCACGAACATCTTTTTTGGAAAAAGCTCTCGTCTGTACTCCATCCAGGTTTGCTGTAAAACCACCTAATCCAACAGAAATTGCCTCCAAAATAGATGTTTTTCCTTTTCCATTTTCGCCTTTAATTAAATTAAAGCCCGGTTTTAATTCAATTTCCCAATCCTCAATCCCACGAAAATTTTTAATTCTTACTGTCTGTAACTGCATTATACACTTCCTTCATTTATTTTTCAGCATATAACTGCTGCTTTGCTTTATTATACGGACTTATACACCATTTTGTCAACAACTTCAGCCAAACTTATATTTTTGCTTTCCTCTTTCTCATTTTTGAGTTATAATACTTCTATCTTCTCTTAAAATTCCTCATTTTTTTATTAATTAAATTTTTTATATTCATATTCCCTGTTACATAAAAGAAAGGACACGATTTATGAATTTACCAATTACAGTCACTCAGGAGGACCTGCTGGAAATCCTGCTAAATATCGCACCGGTGCGTCCTGTATTTATCTGGGGCGCACCCGGCATCGGAAAATCTGCTCTGGTGGAACAATTCGCTGAGGAAGTCGGTCTCCCATGTGTTTCTCTGCTCGGAAGTCAGCTTGCTCCGGAAGATATTATTGGTATTCCCAAAATAAGCGGAAATACATCCGAATTTCTTCCGCCGAAAATGATAGCCAGAACCGAACCTTATGTGCTTTTTCTTGATGAGCTGAATGCCTGCTCTCAGGAAGTACAGAAGGCATTTTACAGCTTAATACATGAAAAAAGAATTGGCGAATATCATCTTCCAGAAGGCAGCATTATTATAGGAGCCGGAAACAGGGCACAGGACAGCGCCATTGTAAAAACCATGTCTTCGGCATTAATTAACCGAATGTTTCACGTTCAAATGCGTGCGGATACAAGACAGTGGATAAAATGGGCGCAGCACGAAGGCATCCATTTATGGGTAATCAACTACCTGATTCAAAGACCAGACCATCTCTTTTCCGAACCTCCAAAAACAGAGGAGCCCTTTTCCACTCCACGCTCATGGCATATGTTAAGCGATGCACTGAAAGAATATGGTGCAGGCAAAAGAGATATTTCTCCCGAAACACTTCGAATGCTTGCCTATGCTTGCCTGACTCCGGCACATGCCGGAATGTTTCTTGCTTTTACAAAAAATATCCGCAATCAGCATATGTTAGACGATATTATTGCGAAGGAGGCAAAATGGCCATCTAATCCCGAAGACCGCGACGTGCTTTATTTCCTCGCACAGTCCTTCCGCGCAAAATTATTACAAGAACTGCCAAAGAGTAAACAGGAAATCAGCGGAAATATGCTTTCGTTTATATATAGGGCAAAGGCAATGATAAAGGAATTATCAGTGATTAATTTTGAAATCGCCCAGATGACTGTTTCCGCTGATGAAGGAGAAGTTCTTCCCGACTGGTTTATGGTGGAAATCATACGTGATTTGCCAAGACTGGTAACTCAAAAATAATACAGCTAAAAAGTAATGATTTTAAATGGGCAATTAATACAAGTGTTAACTGTATCTTGTAATGATATATAAAAGGAGGCTTGATATGCCATATCTGCATCAGAATTATTATTACAGAAATGAAGATATGCCCGCAGAAGAACACATTTTTCTTCTGGGCTATGATAAGCTTAAAGAACATCCATTGCTAAAATATCTGGATGGAGACATATATATGTATGGCAAACATACACAGGGAAAAGGAATCGCCACTGTGGGCAAATATGGAAGAGTGTATATCAATACCTCTATCCGGCAGACTCCTGACCAATGGGCATTTATTCTTGCACACTGTCTGCTTCATCTGGCATTTGGACATTTTGACCATGATAATATTCCCTGTGATGAAAATGGCCACTTTCAAAAAGAAATCTGGAATAAAGCATGTGATATTTATATTGTAAGATTTTTAAAGGATATTCGTTTTGGAGAATCTTTCTGCCCCGACCCTGCAGATATTTATTCTATAAAACTGGATAATGAGCGAAAAATTTATCATCATTTAATTTCTCTGGGGGACACCGGTGAAATACAAGAATATGGGACAAATTCAAAAGATATGACGGATATGGTCGGACTGGAACACCCTGTCATTTACAAGCCAAATACATTTAACGAATATTCCAGAAACTTTGCATTGGCTATCGCGCATTCTGTTACAAATGCGGTAAGTACAGCAGGCGGACATTCGCCCATTGACAGGGAAAAAGCGGAAACGCCCGTCATGAAGGCCGCACAGTGGTTTTTGACACACTACCCCCTGCTTGGAGGAATTGCTTCTTCTTTTAAAATAATTGAAGATTATAATCTGTGTCAGAAATATGAAATATGGATTGCTGCGGTAGATGCGTCTGTTGGAGAAATTTATGTGAATCCCACCGCCGGACTGAATACAGATGAGTGGAAATTTGTTCTGGCTCATGAATTTTTACATGCAGGTCTTGTTCATCACAAACGCTGTCTTGGGCGCAATAAATATCTCTGGAACATTGCCTGCGACTATGTGGTAAATGACTGGCTGACGGAGATGAATATTGGCTCTATTCCCAAATACGGACTGCTTTATGACAAGGAGCTTCATGGACTTTCGGCAGAATCTGTCTATGACAGGATAATAAAAGAAATGCGTAAATTTATGAAAAATGCAACCTTTCGAGGATATGGGCATGGGGATATTATGTCTGGTACACGGGGATTTGGTGGCCTTACAAAAGATTTTTCCAAAGGTGTGACTCTTGATGAATTTTTCAAAAATGCTTTAAGACATGGATATGATTTCTTCTCTACCAATTCAAAGGGCTATCTTCCGGCAGGACTTGTTGAAGAAATCCGCGCACTGTCCACACCACCGATTCCATGGGAGGTGGAACTTGGCAAATGGTTCGATTACCAGTTTCCGCCGCTTGAAAAGCATCGTTCATATGCAAGGCCAAGCCGCAGACAGGGAGCTACGCCTGATATTCCGCGCCCAAGATATATCATACAGGAACAGGATTTGGAAAACAGAACCTTTGGCGTGGTAGTAGACACCTCCGGTTCAATGTCTCACAGGCAAATCGGTCTGGCGTTGGGAGCAATTGCCAGCTATGCGATATCAAAGGATGTGATATTTGTCAGAGTGGTATTTTGCGATGCGGATGCCTATGATGCAGGATATCTGTCACCAGAAGATATCGCAGGACGGGTTCGTGTAACCGGCAGAGGAGGAACTTTATTGCAGCCTGCAATATCATTAATAGAAAAAGCCAAGGACTTTCCGGCGAATGGACCAATTCTTGTTATTACAGATGGATATATAGAAGAAAATCTGAAAATTCGGCATGAACACGCTTATTTGTTGCCGAAAGGAAATAAACTGCCGTTTCTTCCAAAAGGAAAAGTGTTTTATTTTAAAGAAAATTAGCTTTTGAAGTATTTTACTTTATTACTTGTTTTATTTACAGTGCCGTCTTATCTGGACAATTATAAAAAGAGGGTAACTGGAAATCGTTTCTGATTACTTTCTGAATTTGTTATATGACAAGGGGCTTGAATTTTCAAGCCCCCTTTTTTATCTCGTGAAATTTTCCAAAGTGTTTTATCTTAAATGCTCCGCTTCTATTATGTTATCATACATTTTTTCATAAAATCTGAGCAGTTGTTGATTTGTGGTTTCCCTGCATTTTACAACATCTTTTAACGCATCTATTTTTGCCTCCAGCCCCACAAGCTGAGAAGCGTCAAGATTTTCTGAACGCTCCAAACCGCCGACAGCGCCAATTACCTGTCCTAAATGCTCTGTCTGACTGGAAATTTTTTCAATCTGTTCAAGTACATAATCCATGGAAAACTTATCACTCCGAAAGGTTTTTGGTTCTTCCGAATTATCTGCCGCTTTGGAAACTTCTTCTATTGATAAATCTAAATTTGTATCTGACATATGTTCCTCCAATATTTCCGGTGGACACGCAAGACAGATAGTATCTTCTGATATGAAGCGTGCCCTGCCGTTTTTTACAAGACCTTTTGCCCTTTTCGGGTAGGTCGCCTCATAAATATTTCCCTGCTCATCTATAACAGTAATATTTTTTTGAATGGGTATTTTCCCCTTTGTCATAAATTTGCCTTTCCATATTTTATTTCATAGGAAACTGCTATTCCTATAATGCAGCTCTTACAGAGCAGCTATTTATGAACAAAGTACAGGTAAGTCTTCTTGAACCTCTCACGACTAAAGTCGCGGGTGTTCTTGCATACTTAATAAATTTATGGTTCCATAGATACTTTGTTCTATAAATTATACTGCGAATTTTCTGTTTTTTGTGATGGGTGTCGTCCCCTGTTCGCAGTTATAACTTTACTATACCGGAACATACGTGTCAAGAACTTTTTTCTACTGCATAAATTAATTTTTCACCCTGATACTGGACCTTTATTGTAAAAAATTCACTATCTTCCATTAATTTTTTCAGAAAAAGAATATCTCCTTCCCAGAGATTCAAATCCGGTACCTTAGATTTTTCAACCCATAAAAGTTCACCTTCACTACATTTCGTTAATTCTCCTTCAAATCTATCCGCAGTATAAATAAACATATATTCCGTCTCCCAGATGTCAGATACAAATGTCATAACACCGCGAAGTTTGTAGGAGAGCAGAGTTAATCCTGTCTCCTCTTTTACTTCTCTTACAACACATTCATCTGGACTTTCATTTTCTTCAAATTTTCCGCCAACTCCAAGCCATTTATCATGGCTCTGGTCATTTTCCTTCTTCGTTCGATGTAACATTAAATATTTTTCATCTTTTTCAATATAACATATCGTTGTCAGTCTCAACTTCTTATTCTCCATATACCTGTGTATTAGCTTATTTCATTTGCATATCAAAGCAATATTCAATTTTCTGATTAGACTGAATTCTGCAGTTTTCTCTTACCTGTGAACCCCAACTGTCATCTCCGCCAACGCCCATATGCACAGGCAGAATTTTTACATAGGTATATTGTACTGCTGGAAGATTTTCATAATGTGCAGCAGTTTCAAGCTCTGTTTCATTATATGGAAGAACAGTAAACTGAAATGGTTTTTCACCATTACCGGCGGAAAAACGAAGTGTTGTCTGTCCATCATTTGTTTCCATCCACCTTGTTTCTGTCCGGTTTCCACAGCTCTGCGGTTTTAGATAGCCTTCCATATTTTTTTCTGCTGTTCCAGAAAAGATACCTATTTTTCCACCATGATTTCTGTCACAATAATTTTCCCAAGGACCAATTCCATAGTATTTAAAGTTGTTAAATTCTTTTTTTAATACAAACTGCATACCAAACAACGGCAGCTCCGGCAGTCCCTGCGCGCCCGGATAATGCAGCCGGACATTTATTCTGCCATTGGAAGTAATTGTATAACCTACATTTACAGTAATACCCTTTCTTCTATTCCCCTGATTTTCGGCAGTGGCTTCCTCCTTCTTTTTATCCTCTTTCTTTTTTTCATTTTCTGTTTGATTATTTTTCCTTCTCTTATTTTCTCTCTTGTCATTGACTACCAACATTCCACCTTCGGCAATCGGAAGTTCATATACATAGTTTAGCGTTATTTCCTGCTCTGTCTCTTGCATTTCAAAGGCTATACATCTCTGCCATCTTTCCGCAAATTCCCATACTCCACTGTCAAACATATAATTACATCCTCTGTCATTATCCGTGGAAGCCCGATAAAAGCACAGCTTCGGTTTTTCTGCCAGCATTTCTTTTTTCTTATATTGCAGTGAAATCAAACCGCCGCCTTTTGAAAAAGTAATATCAAAATGTTTTCCATGAATCCCTACATTTCTATCTCCGTTTACTACAAATATTCCATTTTTCATAAAAGAAGATGATAAAGCTTTTGTATCTTTTAAATCTTCTTTTTCTTGTACAATTTTTGGCTCACTTCTGCCGGACATAAGCTCATATCCTGCCTCTGCCCATAAAGTATCCTGTTTCAGTACAAGAAATGCCTGTACAAAGTATTCTCCGGCCTCTTTTATATCATCTTCCAGATTTATTTTAAAATAGCTTTCACTTAACGGTTCTACAATTATTTCTTTTTCAAGAGTTTTTATAACTTTTCCATTTTTTAAAACCTCTATTTTTAACAATAAATCTTTTGTATCCTCAAAAAGTCTTTTGTTTCTAATCCTTACACCCTGAAAATCCGGTTCAAGCTTTATCTGCTGATATACAAATTTTACCTCTGCCGCTTTTGCATAAGGCTGTCTGTCTGCTCTTACGATTCCGTCTCCGCAGAAGTTTCCGTCATCTGGCACCTCATCAAAATCTCCTCCATAGCATAAAACTTCACTGCCATCTGGTAATTTTTTATAAAGTGCCTGGTCAATATAATCCCAGATAAACGCTCCCTGATACATCGGGTATTTATCTAGCAAATCTGTATAGTCTTTGATCCCTCCACAGGAATTTCCCATTGCGTGCATATATTCACAGCAGATAAATGGTTTTTTGGGATTATTGTTTAAATATTCTTCAATATCCCATGGTCTTGTATACATCTGACTCTCCATGTCGCTGGTATCAGGGTACCTCCGGTCATGATAAATTCCCTCATAATGTACCAGTCTTGAAGGGTCTTTTTCTCTGAAAAGCTGCGACATCTTATAAATGTTTTCACCGCCAAAACTTTCATTTCCGCAGGACCATATAAGGATTGCCGGATGATTTTTATCCCTTTGCAGCATGGAATTTGCTCTGTCCAGAACTGCTTCCTGCCATTCTGGTCTGTTTCCTGGAATACAGGTTTCCAGAGGGTCCTTTCCATGTATTGTCCATGTTCCGTGAGTTTCCAGATTTGTTTCTCCTATCATATAGATGCCATATTCATCACATAAATCATACCACAGGGAAGCATCCGGATAATGGCAGGTTCTGACTGCATTAATATTATGCTGTTTCATAAACCGTATATCCCACAGCATGTCTTCTTTTGTAACAGCACGGCCTTTGTGACAGTTAAATTCATGACGGTTTACTCCGTTAAATTCAATTCTTTTTCCGTTAATAAGCATAAGCCCCTGTTTCATCTCAAATTTTCTCATTCCTATTTTTTGAGTGATTTTTTCTATTTCGTCTGACTGCTTTTTTATGGTGATAATTAATGTGTAAAGATATGGATTTTCTGCACTCCATAAATGGGCATCTTCTATCAAATAAGCAGCTTCTGACAGCTCGGATAATGCAAGGTTTTCAGAGGAAATTACGGATGTGCCTTCTTTATCTTTTAAAACCAGAGAAGCGGAAAAATCTTTTTCTTCACTATGGCAGTCAATTTTTGTATCAAGCTTTAACTCACAGTCTTTGTATTCTTCTGAAAGACTGGTATGAACAAATATATCTCTGATATGAGCTTCTGGTACTGCATAGACAAATACATCTCTGAAAATACCTGAAAATCGAAAGAAATCCTGGTCCTCCAGCCATGAAGCAGAACTTCTCTGATATACCTCTACCCCGATTCTGTTGACATTCTCTGTAATATATTCTGTAATATCAAATTCTGATGGAGTAAAGCTGTCTTCTGCATATCCGACAAATTGTCCGTTGATATACAGATAAAATGCTGTTTCCACTCCCTGAAAAGAAATATACTGCCTTTTGCCTGACATAATATTCTTATCAAAAATAATATCCTTTACATAGCTTCCTACTGGATTTACATCCATTGGCACTTCCGGCGCCTGTGCTTTTTGCTGGCCGTCCCACGGATACATAACATTTACATATTGTGGTCTGCCGTAGCCCTGAAGCTGAATATACCCTGGAACCTCGATATTATCAAGTGCTTCAATATCAAAATCCCGCTGATAAAAATCCTTTTTTCGTTCGGCAGGACAGGAAGCATATGAAAATTTCCATGTGCCGTTTAAATATTGTCTTGATTCCTGACCATATAAAGTGAAGTTATGGTCAGAATGTGCAGGCTCTCTGTTTACCTGAAAAATTTCAGGATTGCAGAGCCAGTCTAAAGATGCGTTTTTTGTTTTCATATCTGTTTTCTCCTTTTTATAAATATTTTTATAGGTTTCAATTTTTATTTTGTACAGATTTCTTTACAAAGATATGTTATTATTTTCCTGCAAGTATTTCAAAAAGCCCTCAAGTCCCTCCATTATATCATGATAAGTCGTTTCAAAATCACCTGTATACCATGGGTCTGCAATGTCCCTTGGATGTTTGGAAAAATCCAGAAGCCGGTAGATTTTTTTATCATCTGATGTTTTGTTTAACATGCGGCAGATATTTTTTACATTAACTGTCTCCATACCAAAAATATAATCATATTTTTCATAATCGGTTTTACAAAGTCTGACTGCCTGTTTTCCTGCGGTACTGATTCCCATGGAATGTAAAAGATTTCTTGTTCCATAATGGGGAGGGTTGCCTATTTCTTCTGTACTGGTGGCAGCAGATGCAATATAGAACTGGTCTGCAACCCCTTTATTTTTCACTATATCTTTTAATAAAAATTCAGCCATTGGTGAACGGCAAATATTGCCGTGGCAGATGAAAAGTATTTTTATCATAATTTTTTCCTTTCTCAAAATGCCCAGAAGTGCCGTGTTTTGGCACGTTTTGCGGGCTTATATTTTTTAGTTTTATCACCCCTGTTGTACTACACTTTTTGCAAAATAGGGCAAATCGTAGCAAATCACATCCCTCATTCGTAGTCTTTCCGTAGTCGGACAGGGGGTGAAAAACTACTCCGCCTTTTACGGAAACGGATGCATTCTCCCGGCTGGCGGTGCATTATTTAACGATAAGATTTTCCTTATACATATTTTTATACTCCTCCTAAAAAATCTGCAATAATGTGCATATTATTATTTCATCTGGCAATCCAATATATTTGAAAAAGCCAGCATAAACAATAGCCAATAATGGTGCATATAATTTTGCACTATCACCCCATTCAACCGTACCAGAATGTGTTTTATTATTGCGTAATTTTACAAAAGAAGCAATGTTAGTCTCATTCACCTGTGGTAACACCCATTTTGAAACTATTGCATCAGCCACTTTACGGTTTTCACTATACAATGTAAGAATTTTCTGTTTCAATGTATAATCAAGATATTGAAAAGCACTGCTTATTGTAGTTTCTTTATTAACATCGATTTCATTATGAGATTTAGAAAAATCTGCTATCGTTTTTTTGATATTCTTTTTTATTTCCTCTATGAGAACATCTTTCTCTCTGCTCCTCTTATCATCCAAATGGTAAGTGACCTCTAACGCTGTACATAAATCCTGAACATTTTTTATTGATATCCGGTTGACCATCTCATTATTTTCTGGCAGGAGTTCAAGTAACGTGTCAGCTTTACCATTTACAATTCCTTCTATTAAATTCGGTAGATAATCAAAAATGCTAAATATCGGTATCACATTATGGCATTTTCTTGTAGAGTAATTATCATAGCGGTCAAAAATTTTGCAAATTCCTGTTTCAAAAAACTTGTCATCAGAATTTTTCTGACTAAGATATCCTTCAAAGTAAACATTATTTTGTGAAGTTAAAATCGCAATAAGTTTTTTTGCAATTAAATAGCATTCTTGTATTCTGTCAAAATACTGTGCATTTTCAAACGAGAAACGAATAAAAGAATTTAGATTCCCAAGATTATATGTACCTTGATGTTCTATGCCATTTGTTCCCCCATCCTGCCTAATAGAAAATGTTAATGTTACTTTCTCATTTCCTATTTTAAAGTCAATTGAACGAGTGTAATCACTCCAAGGCCGCATCCTAATTTCCCTTGCTCCATCATATTTTAAATATTGGTCAACATCAAGCGGCTGGATTGCCAATCCGGGATCGCATAGGGCATTTATGTTCCCACCATAAAATGTAATAGCATGAAATTTCTCCCAAGGCTCCGTCATCATACTAAAAAAGCCTTGCGCATTACCTCTTGCCTTTATTATGATAGGAGTTGCAAACTTAATAACAGGACTAAATCCCATACCACTGGTACTAAATTTCCCATTGCGCAATATTGCAATCATGCCACCATTATCTTCACCAAACAGATACTCTGGTCGCTCTATATCACGATTGCATATTCTATCAAAAGACTTATATATCTTTCTATTATCACTTTGGGCCGGAAGCAAAGTAACTATATTGTCTGATACATAGTATGTATATTTGTCATCTCCTACCTTTAGATAACCGCAAAAATTATCTGCTATTTTTCTCATAATAAATAATCTGCTCCTTAATAATTTCCTTTTGTAATCAGTCACATTCAGCACTCAAATATTTTTTACTCTTTTTTCCAAAAATCTTTTTCTGACTGATATACCATCATCCAAAACTGATTATACCATATCCGGCGTAAAATATCACACACAAATTTATATAAATCATATGTATACTGGATTCCACGGTCACTGTGCATGATTTTGGGCTTATCCACAGTTCT
>CAJTOU010000074.1 GCA_910577835.1 uncultured Lachnospiraceae bacterium
ATTGTGCCAGAAGCAATAGAAAATGCAAAACAAAATGCAAAGAGGAATGGAATAGAAAATGTGGAATTCTTTGTAGGCAAAGCAGAAGAAGTAGTCCCAGCATGGTATGAAACTACAAAAGAACATGTGGATGTCATTGTAGTAGACCCACCAAGGAAAGGATGCGATGAAATACTTCTTCATACAATGGTAAAGATGCAGCCAGAACGGATTGTATATGTCTCTTGCGATTCTGCAACATTGGCAAGGGATTTGGGCATATTGGAAGAGATGGGGTATAAAACAGAAATAGTACAGCCAGTGGACATGTTTCCTCAGACGTGGCGGTGGAGACGGTGTGTCTTTTGTCCAAACTACATGTCGAGCATCATATTGAGGTGGAACTGGATTTGGATGAGATGGATTTGACGGCAGCGGAGAAGAAAGCGACTTATGAGGAAATTAAAGCGTATGTGAAAGAGCATACGGGATTGAAAGTCAGCAATTTGTATATTGCGCAAGTGAAGCAGAAATGTGGTATCATTGAGAGAGAAAATTATAATAAGCCGAAGTCGGAGAATGCAAGACAGCCACAGTGTCCGCCGGAGAAAGAAACGGCAATTAAGGCGGCACTGGAGCATTTTGGAATGATTTGATTTTTGAAATAGTAGTGCTGTTATGTAAATGAGAATTGAGTGATTTTGATAAACTTGAGGATGAAATTATCCTATGATATCTATATGGAGCAAAAAATGAGTGAAACAAAGAAAGAACAGGAACGCGACGAATTACATCGGGCAATCTGGGCGATTGCCGATGAACTGCGGGGAGCCGTGGACGGATGGGATTTCAAAAATTATGTTCTTGGTACGATGTTCTATCGTTATATATCGGAAAACCTTGCAAATTACATCAACAGCGGCGAGGCGGCTGCCGGAAATACTGGTTTTGATTATACACGGATGTCAGATGAGGAAGCCGAAGAAGCCCGTGAAGGGCTGGTAGAGGAAAAAGGCTTTTTTATCCTGCCCAGTGAACTTTTCTGCAACGTTTGCGCAAGTGCGGCGGTGGACGAAAATCTGAATGAAACCTTAGAGCGGATATTCCGCCATATTGAGGAATCTGCGCAAGGCAGCGAATCCGAAAACAGCTTTGCCGGTCTGTTTGACGATTTTGATGTAAACAGCAACAAACTTGGTTCTACTGTGGCAAAACGCAACGAGAAGCTGGTTAAATTGCTGAACGGTGTGGCGGATATGAACCTTGGTGATGTAAAGGATCATGATATTGATGCCTTTGGCGATGCTTATGAATACCTGATGACTATGTATGCCAGTAATGCTGGGAAATCTGGCGGTGAATTCTTTACGCCTGCGGATGTTTCTGAACTGCTGACACGGTTAAGTACAGTTGGAAAAACAGAAATCAATAAAGTATATGACCCAGCCTGCGGTTCCGGCTCCCTGTTGCTGAAAGCGGAAAAGATACTTGGTAGGGACGCAATACGAAATGGATTTTTTGGGCAGGAAATCAATATTACAACCTATAATCTCTGCCGAATCAATATGTTTCTACATGACGTTGGCTTTGATAAATTTAACATCGCCTGTGAGGACACCTTGACTGCACCGCAGCACTGGGATGAGGAACCATTTGAACTGATTGTATCAAATCCGCCCTATTCGATTAAATGGGCTGGTAATGAGAATCCGCTGTTGATCAATGACCCGCGTTTTGCGCCTGCTGGGGTTCTGGCTCCAAAGAGCAAGGCAGATATGGCTTTTATCATGCACAGCCTGTCATGGCTGGCGGCGAATGGGACGGCTGCAATTGTATGCTTTCCCGGTATTATGTACCGTGGTGGTGCAGAGCAGAAAATTCGCAAGTATTTGATTGATAACAACTTTGTTGATTGTATTATCCAGTTGCCAAGCAATCTTTTCTTTGGAACCAGTATCGCAACCTGTATTATGGTGTTAAAGCGTGGCAAAGGAGATAGTAAGACTTTGTTTCTTGATGCATCAAACGAATGTATGAAAGTGACGAACAACAATAAGCTGATGCCGCAGCATATTGACCATATTGTCAATACATATGCAGGGCGTGTGGAAGAAAAGCATTTTTCACATTTGGCAGATTATGACGAGATTGCAAGGAATGAATATAATCTTTCAGTCAGTACCTATGTAGAGGCGGAGGATACCAGAGAGAAAATTGATATTGTGAAGCTGAATGCGGAAATAGCGGAGATTGTGGCAAGGGAAAATGTGCTGCGGGCGGAGATTGATAAGATTGTTGCGGAAATTGAGGGATAATGATGGCAAAAGGAAATTCCCAAACTGGTAAACAGGAAAAAAGGTGTCTGGAAGTGGTAAAGGGTGGTATATTTTACAAAGATGGGAAACCATTGTATGAACCATTTACAGGGAAAGCATATTCAAATGATCTTTCTGAGGAAGAATTCCAAAAAAATCAAATTTGGTTTGTGAATTCGGAATGTTGTAAAAAATATTTTGGTCTTTTGGAAGAAGATCGCAATGAAATTGAGCGTATTCTTCATGTGATAAAAGAAAATCCAAATAAAACAAAATTTCCAGATTTTATATTTTTTAATGGATTTATTGAGCATTTTCATGTGACATCCTCACGGATAAACCGCAAAGGTGCTGTTCATAAGAAAGAAATGCAGCAATTTCAAACAAAGGTATCTGAGGAAAGTACGATAATAAAACAGGAGTGGAATGAAGTTCCCAGTTTTGATGCAGTGCGTTCAAAACATTGGGCTTATGATAATCCTGATCATAGATATGAGTTTCTTATAAAATCATTTCAAGATATATGGAATCATCATATTGATAGTTTGAATAAGTATGATGGTAACAAAAATATTGGGATATTTATGGTTGAATATGCGGAATTCGCACTTTCCATGATTGAAAATGTATATAGCAACTGGATAAATGGAATGTCACATGGTGATATGAGAGAGCAAGAAAAGTTTCACTGTTATCGTCTAAGTAGAGATAGAAAACTACTGGAATTTGTCTATCAATACAGAAAACAGATAAAGTATGTGATTTTTGTTTACCAAAATGGAAACAGTGAAGATTTTGAAATTATAAGAGTGGATAATATTCCTTATATATTAAAAATAATACCTTGGGATTTTGTAGTCTATCCATTAGGTGTTAAACAAGTTGCATCAATTTATAATGTTAGTGTACCTATGGACCCTAAGCAAGGAGATGAAACAGATGACAAATCTTGAACAGTTATTACAAGAGTATTGCTCGAATGGTGTTGAACATAAAAAAGTAAAAGAAGTTTTTCAAAGACTTAAAGGCACACCTATCACTGCTGGAAAAATGAAAGAAATTGAAACGTTAGATGGAGAGATCAAGATTTTTGCAGGCGGAAAAACCGTTATTAACGCAAGAGAAAAAGATATTCCAAACGCTAATATTACAAGAGTTCCGGCTGTATTGATACAATCCAGAGGTGTTATTGATGTTGTGTATTATGAAAAACCGTTTACTTTCAAAAATGAAATGTGGGCATATACAACCGATGATAAAACTGCTGTAAAATTTTTGTATTATGTTTTGAAGAATAATATTCAAATGTTCAGAGATGCAGCCTCTGGTATGGGGGCATTACCACAGATTTCATTGCCTGTAACAGAAGAATTTGTTATCCCTGTTCCCCCACTCCAAATCCAGCGTGAAATTGTCCGAATTCTGGACAATTTCACAGAACTTACAGCAGAACTTACAGCAGAACTTACAGCACGAAAAAAGCAGTATGAATTTTATCGAAATAAACTGTTGACTTTTGGAAGTGATCGAGCTGTTGACAAACCCCCTAATTTCGTAAATGTCACAAGATATCATGATAAAAATCTAGCAAAGATAGCAGAAATATTCCAAAGAAAAAGGTCATGGTTCCCTATGCCATGGCCTTTATCATCCTTTTAAGATTTAATGCCGTTGACGATAAGAGGCACTGCTGTTCAGCCGCCTCTAATCCTCTTCTGTATAAGAATTTCAAGTTATGTCTTGACTTTTGCGCTGCAAAGCTTCCTTCGCTCCATATCTGCCGCAGAAGCAAAACCCTGGTGTGTCTTTCCGTACCGTCTTTTTCATGATTCTTTTTTACAACGTTTTCAAAAATATTTACTTGGATTCTTTTATCAGAACCTTTTTCTCCTATGCACCTGTTACGGAACGGACAGTCTTTACATTCAGCCTTTGGACAGCGGTACTCTTTTGTTACAGTATTTATTGTTCTATTAAGCCGGTGCAGCGGAAGTGCTTTTCCTCCGGGACAGATGAATCTGTCATCCTTTCCATCATACTGAAAATCTTTCCTTTGAAATTCTGTAGTTCCTCTTTTTTGCTCCGTTCTTTCAGGCGTATAAAAATTTATACCCCTTTCTGATAACTGTTGGTTGATAAGGTTTGTGTCATAGCCACTGTCTGCACATGCTTCTTGTATTTTCAAACCCAGATTTTTCTCAATATAATCAATCCTTTTGATATACGGCTGGCTGTCAGGCACATTGCCGGCTGTAGCTGCCACGTCGATTATGATTCCGTTTTTAGAGTCCACGGTTTCATGCGACAAGTAGTGCATCCCCTCCGCTTTCCCTTTCCTCTTGTAAAATCCAGATTCGGGGTCGGTTCTGCTTTCTCGTCGGCTAATGATTTCCGTTTTTTCCTTCCGTTTTTTGCATCTGATGGGCTTGATTTTTCCTTCCGTTTCCAACTGGGCTCGTACCGTTTCTTCATACTGGTCTAATTCTTTGAGGTATTCATTTGTGACTTCTTCTGTTTGCTTAATGTATTCTGTTTTCCGGGATGCGTTTGCTTTCATGTGTGTCGAATCCGTAAAATGTACTGGTCAAGCATTTTTGTAACACTTTGTTCGAGAAATTCACTACATGTTCCGTGCTTCAAATGGTGTCATCCAGTTGTTGTACGAATGCGGTCTGACATGGTTGTACCAAACAAATACATATTGTGCTACCGCATCATCCAATGCTTTAGCATTCATAAAATGATACCTATATACCAGTTCATACTTAAATGTTTTATAAAATCGCTCCATTGGAGCATTATCATAAGGACATCCTGCTTTACTCATGCTCTGGATAATTCCCTGGGATTTACAAAAATCCACAAATCCCCATGATGTAAACTGGCACCCCTGGTCACTATGTAGAATCAAACCTAAACATGGTTTTTCATTGTTTATAGCTCTTTTGAGGGTATCAATAGCAAGTTTCGTATTTATATAGCCGGAATCTAACGATGCTACTACAGAACGGTCATATAGATCAATAATTGTGCAGTTGTACCGCATTTTCCCATTGGATAACCGGATATATGTAAAATCTGTACACCATATTTTATTTTTTGCATCTGCCGTAAAGTTTTGTTTTAAGAGGTTAGGGAATATTTTATTTTTTTCTCCATGTACATAGGTCTGTTTTTTTCGCATAGTTACTGCATGTAAGCCTAGTTCCTGATTCATATATCTGTGGACGGTAGTTTTACTCAGATATATTCCTTTCCGTGCCAGAAATATCTTCATTCCACGGTGACCAATGATCCTATTATTGCTATAGTAAATACTTTTGATTTCTTCATATATTTTCTGTTTCTGCTTTTGGTATCTGGCCTTATTGTTTTTTAAATAATTGTAATAAGCATGAGGTGCAATATTGAAATGTCTAAAAAGCCATCTCAGACCAAATATATCTTTATTTTCATCAAGGAACTGATAAATCACTAATCGATTCCCTTTGCGAAGAATGCTGCGGCTTTTTTTAAGAAAAGGTTCTCCTTCTCCAGTTCGGCAATTTTTTTATTAAGATTATGGATCTCCTTTGCGTATGGATTATCAGATTGTGATTTAGAAGTGTATCTGCATTCTTCGCTGTATTTCTTTACCCATCCAGAAATGGTGGATTTAGCAACACCATACTCTTTTTCGAGTTGTGGGTAGCTTGTTCCTTGCATATAAGCATGGACTAATTGTTTTTTAAATTCTATATCATATTTTTTTGTCATAATGGTAATCTCCTTGTTCGTTTTATTATACATTATCCGAACAAGGTGTTACAAGATTAGTATACCACTACACTACTGACCTTCAAGGAGTTAAGCACATGAGTTATTTTAACATTATCGCACAAACAAATGAAAGCACAGTCGTTACAGAATATGAACCGGTTCCGAAACGTTCCGACAGTTATCAGAGTGAGGCAGCATTAGAGCAGGAGTTTATCCGTATGCTTTGTGAGCAGGGCTATGAATATCTCAAAATTCATACGGAAAAGGAGTTGCTGCACAATCTCAGAGTGCAGTTAGAGGCATTGAACAGCTACCATTTCTCAGACAGCGAATGGCAACGGTTTTTTACCGGGAAAATTGCCAATGCCAATGAGGGAATTGTAGACAAAACTCGAAAAGTCCAGGAGGACAATGTTCAAAACCTGATTCGTGACGACGGAACAACTAAAAATATCACACTGCTTGATAGGAAAAATATTCACAACAATCGGCTGCAAATCATCAATCAATATACTATCAGTAAGGGCGAGGGCGCACGGTACGATAACCGATATGATGTGACTGTACTGGTAAATGGTTTTCCTATGGTACATATTGAACTGAAACGCCGGGGTGTTGCGATCAAGGAAGCATTTAACCAGATTGACCGCTATCAAAGAGATTCCTTTTGGGCAGGATGTGGACTGTATGAATATATCCAAATTTTTGTCATTTCCAATGGCACAAATACAAAATATTATTCCAACAGTACCCGTGATAATGCAATCCGAGATGCAAAAGCCAGCAGGGGCAAAAAGGGAAAGACCAGCAACAGCTTCGAGTTTACCTCTTTTTGGGCAGACACCAACAATTGGGTGATTCCGGATTTGATTGATTTTACACGAACCTTTTTTGCCAGGCATACTATTTTAAATATCCTGACAAAATACTGCATCTTCACCTCGGAAAATATGCTGATGGTGATGCGTCCCTATCAGATTACCGCTACCGAACGGATTTTGAACCGGATTGAGATTGCGAATAATTATAAAAAATATGGTTCCGTGGAGGGCGGCGGATATATCTGGCATACCACTGGTTCTGGAAAAACACTGACTTCTTTCAAAACAGCACGGCAGGCATCGCTTCTTCCTTACATTGATAAGGTGCTGTTTGTGGTTGACCGGAAAGATTTGGATTACCAGACCATGAAGGAATATGACCGTTTTGAAAAAGGCGCGGCTAACAGCAACACATCAACCACCATTTTAAAACGGCAGTTGGAAGATACAAATGTCCATATTATTATTACAACCATTCAGAAGCTGGCAACTTTTATTAAGAAAAATCCGGGGCATGAAGTTTATCAGCAGCACATTGTTATGATATTTGACGAATGCCACCGCAGTCAGTTTGGGGACATGCACACAGCGATTGTAAAAAACTTTAAGAAATATCATATTTTCGGATTTACCGGTACGCCGATTTTTGCTGTAAACAGCAGCAGTGCGAAACATTCACAGTTTTTTACTACGGCACAGACGTTTGGGGATCAGCTTCATAGTTATACCATTGTGGATGCCATCAATGACAAGAATGTCCTTCCCTTCAAGGTAGATTATGTCGCCACGATGCGGGAAGAAGAAAATATCGATGATGAACAGGTTTGGGATATCAACCGGGAAAAGGCGTTGATGGCGCCAAAACGGATTGCTGGTGTTACAGAGTATATCTTGATGCATTTTGACCAGAAAACCTACCGAGGTGATTTTTCCAGAACCTATGACTTTCATTCCCTGACAAACATTGAAGAAGTTGCTTCGGCAGAGCGCGGAGCCGTTGAGGAAATCAAAGAAAAGCAAAGACGGATTGGCTTTAATTCCATTTTTGCGGTTGCTTCTGTGCCAATGGCAAAGTTGTATTATGAAGAATTTCAGAAACAGATGCAGATAAATCCTACAAAACGGATTCGCATTGCTGTGATATACAGTTATGGAGCCAATGAAGCAGAGGCAGACGGGATTTTGGAGGAAGAAAATTCCGAGGATACCTCTGCCCTTGACCAGACATCCCGTGATTTTCTGGAGGCAGCTATCAAGGGATATAATAAAATGTTTCATACGAGCTATGACACGTCCAGCGATAAATTTCAGAACTACTATAAAGATGTTTCGCTCCGTATGAAAAATAAGGAACTGGATTTGCTGATTGTGGTGAATATGTTTTTAACAGGTTTTGATGCAACGACACTCAATACCCTTTGGGTGGACAAAAATTTGAAAATGCACGGATTGATTCAGGCGTTCAGCCGAACCAACCGTATTTTAAACTCCATTAAAACTTTTGGAAATATTGTCTGTTTCCGCAATCTGCAAAAGCGGGTGGACAGTGCCATTGCTTTGTTTGGAGATAAGAATGCCGGCGGAATTGTACTGCTGCAGAAATTTCAGGATTATTATCATGGATATATTTCTGTTGATGATAAGCCGATGCCGGGCTATGCTGATATGATAGAGGAATTGACCGGAAACTTTCCTCTTTCCGAACCGCAGATCATGGGCGAAAAAAATCAGAAAGAATTCATTTCTCTGTTTGGTGCAATCCTGCGTATGAGAAATCTTCTGTCCTCTTTTGATGAATTTCAGGGAAAAGAGATACTGTCAGAAAGGGAATTGCAGGATTATCTTGGGAAGTATCAGGATTTACGGGATGAATGGAATGAAAAACGGAAACGAGGAGAACGTGTAGATGTGATTGATGACATTGTGTTTGAGGTAGAACTGATCAGGCAGATTGAAATCAATATTGATTATATTTTGATGTTGGTAAAGAACTATCATGACACACATTTTGAGGATAAGGAAGTTCTGATTACAATCAAAAAGGCAATAGATGCCAGTCCTGAACTTCGCAGTAAAAAGCGGTTGATTGAAACCTTTATTGCCGGGCTGAATGACATGGATGATGTAATGAGTGAGTGGCAGGCATTTGTAGTAAAACAGCGGGAGCAGGAACTTGCCTCTATAATTCAAGAGGAACATTTGAGACCGGAAGAAACCCGAAAATTCCTTGACAATGCGTTTCGGGATGGGGAAATCAAAACGACTGGAACAGATATTGACAGGCTTATGCCGCCGGTGTCACGTTTTGGCGGCGGAGGCAGAGTGCAAAAAAAGCAGGGTGTTATTGATAAGCTAAAAGCATTTTTCGAGAAATACTTCGGATTGGGTCATGCAGATTTTACCGAAACAAAGAAAGAGGTAGTGTATCAGCTTGATTCAGATCGAAATTTATCAATGGTAGCAGAAGCTCCAACAGAGTATGGAGAGAAAGAATAATTTTTGATTGGAAGGTTTGATCTGATATTGTAGTGAAAATGAGAAAGGATTCCAAGGGGGCAGAATGGAGCAGAAACAGCAGCGCACCCGCCTTTGGCTCTGGGTCATCCAATAGGGGCGAGCAGATCTTCGCTCCGCTTCGGTCGGCGTTGGACAAGTGCCACTGGCACTTAACGCACCTGTTGGCAAGGGGTATCCAAAGGGGAACAGCGTTCCCCTTGGCACACGACTTTCGCAGAAAGTCTAGTGTGTTATACCTTTGTGGAGCGGATGGCAGTCAGGAATACAGCGCACACTTTTAAAGTGCGCTGTGTTTCCGGCGTTCTGGTGGGAAAGGTGCCTTCGGCAGAAGCAACTTTGGAAACCAGAAAAGCTATGCCAGTAGCGGAACAAAGGTATATAAAAAACTTCCGGCAGCCACAGATTTCCCGTCAAAACCACCACGGCAGTTCCAGCCACAGATTGTCCAGCGCCTGTTCCTCGGTTTGTTTTGCCCGGCTCTCACTCAAATGAAAATGCAGTGCGGATGCAATCAGCGGATGTTCTGTTTCGTCTGTAAAACCATAACGGTAAAGAAGATAGGTCTGCTCACGGGCAGACAGTTTTTTTAGTGCATCATAGAACTCTTGGAGTGTTTCCTGTTTGATGAAAATTTCTTCCGGCGACGGATAACGGGAATCGGCAATCGTTTCCATCCGCAGCTTTCTTTCCTCATCGGGAAGAACTTCATCCAATCGTATCAACTGAAAAGATAAACTATTTTTATTGTCAGCAATCCGCTGCTCAAATTGAGAGAAGCCAGCCCGGATACAGTCCATCATGGCATTGCGGATTGCCGGTGCTGCATAGGTCAGAAATTTTATGTTCCGCTTTCTATCAAAAAGAGCAGCAACGTTCAGCAGTCCCAAACTTCCTTCCTGTTCCAAATCTTCTTGGTCAATCCCAATTCCGCTGCTGGAGAGATTCATATTTTGATAAATCTCATTCGCCGTTTTTCGGATAAATCCCAGATTATTTTCCAGAAGAAGATTAGCAGCATAGGAATCCCCTTTTTGGTAAAGCACACAAAGCTGCTCATTATCCCTTTCCGGCATCGTCTTTTTCCTGTTCTGTGACCTGCTGCAAGGTGCTGTTCATAAATTCCACAAGCGCGCTGCCCAGCTTGTCCAATGCCTGCTGGTGAACACCTTCTATACCGGCAACGCTGCGGGTGATGGCATCCGCTATTTGTTCCGGTGTTGCAGTAGGATGTTGTACATCCTGCCCTTTGGTCAGTTCTGTAAAAATCTTTTCTGCAACTTCTTTGTTCATAGCCTGTATTGCAGTGAAGTCGCTGCCGATCTCTTTTTTGACTTCCCGGATTGCTGCCATAAACTGATTCTGTATGAAAGTCAGGTCAGCCTGATATGCCGGGACCCGCATACGGTTTACCGTTTGAGCCGCCTGCACAGCGGCATCTGTTTTTACTTTATTTCGCAGCATAGCGCTCAATGTGGCATATAATTGATTTTGTCCGGCAAATCCTTCCGCAAGTGTATCATCAAAATATTGCTCCAGCATATAGGTAACTTCTGCAAATCGGGGACTTTCCAGAAGCCGGTTTACCACGTTAGGACTGACTTTGCCAGTATAGAGATTCCGTGCTGCTTGTACAGACAGCCCAAGTTCCGCAATTTCAAAATTCTTCCGGTCTGGAATATTGGAAACGCCCAGAAGAAAATCGGTGGAAACGTTAAATGCCCTGGCAATACGGATAATATTTTCATCGCTGAGTTTGTCCGTTTTTCCTGTTAAAAAACGGCTGATGGTGCTGTCTGTCGTTCCAATCCGCACAGCTAAGTCGGTCTGTGAAATTTTATGCTCCTTCATTAAATCCGTAATCCGGTCACGAATTGTTCCGGGCAAATACATGTGTTCCATGTGTCAGCCCTCCCTTCCTTGTTTTATCTATATTGTAGTTTATTTTCAACCTGAAATCAATCGGTATCTACTTGTGCGAAGCCGCTCTGTATAGTTGCATTTTTGCAAATTGGCAGGGCGGCTTTTTTCTTTTTTTTGCATTTCTGCCGGATTTTCAGGTTGATAGACATTGTGGTGTTAGTATATAAGTGTGGACAGGAAAAGTTGAACAACCTATACTATCAATCTCCTATGGGGGATTCGCTCGAAAGCACATCAAATATAATCATATGCTTCACTTCCGGGTCAAAGCGTTCCAGTGCCATAATGTCATGCCCTTCCAGCTTCCGGGCGCCGGACTCCTGCCGGGCCACAGCAATCATCTCTCCAACAGTCCTTGCTTTCTGGGGCAGATGATAATTTTTCTGAATGTCACAAATCAGCTCTCTGCAGTCACTTTCTGAGAGCTCACGGAGTTTCTTTAACAGGTTTTCGGCAATGTTTCTTTTGTCTTGGTCACGGATATACTGGCAAAACACAGCAATCTCTTGTATCGCATCATACCTGCGGCAGCCTTCCAACTGGAAAATCATCCTCTTTTCATCCTCGGTCAACGTTATCATATATTTCCTCCAATCCGGCCTGATTGCCTGTAAATATCATATAGCTGTTTGTTTTTATTCCCCACCATATCTCCATCTTTTGGAGGACTGGAAAGTGCAGTATGCGCCTGTTTCGCCGGAGGAAAAACTGGATGACCGTTTTGTGGAAGCCTGCCAGATGCTTGATTCTATCGAGCATCTAGATGTGTA
>CAJTOU010000075.1 GCA_910577835.1 uncultured Lachnospiraceae bacterium
ATTGAGGATGTCGTTGTTGGTACAAGTATTCCATACAATTACGAAAAATCAAAATTTTAAAAAGTAATCCCGGAAACGCCCATTTTATCAGCATTTCCGGGATTTTATCCGTTACTCGAACTCAATCGTCCCCGGCGGCTTACTCGTCAAATCATACATCACCCGATTAACCCCCTTCACCTCATTAATCACCCTCGTCATCACCCGATTTAATACCTCAAACGGAATCTCCGACGCCTCCGCTGTCATAAAATCCGACGTATTCACCGCTCTCAGCGCCACCGCATAATCATAAGTCCTCTCATCCCCCATCACTCCCACACTTCTCATATTCGTCAACGCTGCAAAATACTGCCCTAATCCTTGAATCCCCGCCTTGGCAATCTCTTCCCTGTAAATATAATCCGCCTCCTGCACCATCTTCACCTTCTCAGCGGTCACCTCTCCAATAATCCGAATCCCAAGCCCCGGCCCTGGAAATGGCTGACGACTCACAAGATACTCCGGAATCCCAAGCTCTCTTCCGGCATTTCTCACCTCATCCTTAAACAACAGCCGAAGCGGCTCCACAATCTCCTTAAAATCAACACATTCCGGCAGTCCTCCTACATTGTGATGACTCTTAATCACTGCCGACTTACCAAACCCTGATTCAATCACATCAGGATAAATCGTTCCCTGTACCAGATAATCCACAGCCCCGATTTTCTTCGCTTCCTCTTCAAAAACCCTGATAAATTCCTCACCAATAATCTTCCTCTTCTCCTCCGGCTCGGTAACACCTGCAAGCCTTTTATAATAACGCTCCTGCGCATTTACCCGTATAAAATTCAGCTCATAAGGTCCCTTCGGTCCGAAAACCGCTTCTACCTCATCACCCTCATTTTTACGCAACAAACCATGGTCCACAAATACACAGGTCAACTGCTTTCCAACTGCCTTTGACAATAACACAGCCGCCACAGACGAATCCACTCCACCGGACAGAGCACATAACACCTTACCATTGCCAATTCTTTCCCTCAGCTCCTTTATAGTACTTTCCACAAAAGAGGCCATCTTCCATGTTCCTTGACACTTACACACCTGATACACAAAATTTGAAAGCATTTTTATTCCTTCCTGTGTATGCATAACTTCAGGATGAAACTGTGTCGCATACAGTTTTTCCTTCGGATTTTCCATAGCCGCCACAGGGCATACAGGCGTATGTGCTGTAATATGAAAGCCTTCTGGTACTTTTGATATATAATCTGTATGACTCATCCAGCAAATAGTTTTTTTAGATACATTATCAAATAAATCTGAAGATGTATCAATTTCTACCTCAGTCTTTCCATATTCACTTACAGGAGCAGCAGACACTTCTCCACCCAAAATATATGACATAAGCTGCGAACCATAACAAATCCCCAAAACAGGAATCCCAAGCTCTAAAATCTCCTTTGTACATCTTGGAGCTTCCTCTGCATATACGCTGTTTGGTCCTCCGGTAAAAATAATACCCTTTGGCTTCATTTCTCTGATTTTTTCCAGACTTATGCTATAAGGATGCACTTCGCAGTACACATTACATTCCCTGACTCTTCTTGCTATTAACTGATTATATTGACCACCAAAATCGAGGACAATAATCAACTCCTCTTTCATGACTTCCTCCTTTTTGCTGTTTCATTGTCTTGTTTTAATGACATTTTTATATTTGTACATACACAGATTATAAAAAAGAACTATGCAGATGTCAATTTGTTTTTAATAATTCATAAAACTCCAATATATATTCCCTTCCATTTCTTATATCTATCCTCTTTTCCGAATAACAATACTCAAACCCGCATGATATTTGCATTTTCTTTGAAGCTATATTTTCCGAACGGCAGGAACAGATAAATTTTTCTGCTTTTCTTATCCAAAAACAATCATTCACAAGTGCCGTCAATATCTGCTTCCCATATCCCTGTCCTACAAACTTTGGTCCAATTGCAATTCCAGTATCTTCATAAACCCCCGCTTTTATTTCTTCCATCCCTGCAAATCCGATTGCCTGCCTGCTTTTTTTCTCGTAAACCAAATATTCCAAATGATTTTTTTGCCATTCAATTACCCTCTTCATTCTTTCCCTGGCCTCATCTTCTGTTTTTATAGCTGTCCACAACATATATCTGGCACTTTCCTGATAACGCCATAAATTTTCAAATATATCCTTCCAATCATCAAATTTACCCTTCTTTAAAAATAAATCCTCTGTTTCAATTTCAGCTTCCATAAATTCTCTTCAAACTTTCTCCTATCCTCAATATTTATCAAACACAGCAAATACCTTTTTATATTTCCTGCAATAAAATCCTTTTGCTTTTAATTACAGAAAAATCGCATCCTTTAAAAAAATTTTCCTATATTTGTCTTTGGATGCCATTTCATCTTTACGCACATATCAGCCCAATTTACTGTATTTTAAATCTTAATTGCCTCTTCTTTTATTTCTTTTTCACATTATATACATTTTATTCTATTCCTTTTCCATGCTTATCCATCCCCTTCAAAATCGTCTATAATAAAAATTCCAGACGCTGCAAAATTCCATTTTTACACCGCCTGATTTCTTTCAATCCTTATCTAAATAAAGCAAAAAGCTATTTCTATATTGGTTCCCCAATTCCTTCCAAAAGCTTTGCCATTCTTTCATACTCCTCCTCTGTATTGGCTGCATAATTCATCTGAATATCATCTTCCCCCTCCTGATGCATAAGCGCAATACGCCCATGACAATTATCCCCATACAACGTCACACTGAAATCCATCCACATCTCAAGCTTCTCTTTTCTTTTGCCAAAAAGCTGCTCTATTTTATCCTTTTCTTCTTTTGTAATCCAATAAAATTCCTCCGGACAATATTTCAGACAGATACTTGCCTGATATCC
Source organism: uncultured Lachnospiraceae bacterium (assembly GCA_910577835.1). Taxonomy (GTDB): domain Bacteria; phylum Bacillota; class Clostridia; order Lachnospirales; family Lachnospiraceae; genus CAG-303. Next base: position 2,922 of record CAJTOU010000075.1, read on the forward strand.
GTACATTGCAACTAGAAAATCCGAAAGCTTATCTGAAGATTTAACCCATATCTTATTATCCATAGATACATATACTGGCGGGTCCGGCATTTTGACATCTGTCTTTTTTATCCCTGCCCGACATACTCCCTGATTTTCATTAAAAAATATAATATACTCCAAATTTATAAATGTTGGATATGCGTCGGGAAGAACCAGATAATCCTGATTATATATCAAGCCATTTGTCTTTCCACATTTTAAATAAAATTGTTCTAAAACCTCTGGCAGTTCCCCTACTGTCTGCTTTACTTTATCTATCTCTTTCACAGAATATCCCTTTGGATTATTTACACAAAATAACTGTAATATTTCATTAAATTTTTCTTCCATAAATCTCTTCCTTTCTTTGCAAAATAATTCTATCAATACTTGTAAATATTTATTTTATCGCTTTATTAACATATCATAAATCTGTCAGATTTTCAATCTATTTTTCATTTACAAAAAATTTTCCATTAAAGAACTAATCGGCAGCACTGTATATTTATTATAATCTACCCATACTTTATTTGACAACAGCCACCCTTTAGAACAATATCATAGGAAATGCAGGATTACAATAGCTTTTATCGGACTTCAGTGCGCTCCCTTTCGGACAGCATCGTAAAAAATACAGTCAAAACAAGCATTGATTATATTTTCTATAAAATCAAAAAAGACTGTTTCAAAAATAACTTCAAATACAATATGCAGTATACAACATTTAGAGTGTAAACTATGATTGTACATGAATCTTATTTTGCAACAGTCTTTTTATCATCTAATCCGTAACTATTTTAGGCACTGCTTACATAACTCTGCATTGCCAGAATAGCGCATTTGTCTCAATCGTAATACCATTATTTTCTGTTATTTGCGCTTTAAAATACGCTCTTAACTTTTCCTCATATACAGAGAAAAACTTTTTCTGTTCTGGAAAATCAACTTTCAATAATTCTAATAATTCCTCCGAATCACCATAACACATATGATTCAAAATCTGAATTTCCTTTATCTGTGAAAAATATTTTTTCAGCATTTCCAAAAATACTTCTGTATTTTTCTCTTTTTCTGCAATTTTGGCTAAAACAAAATCCGAAGGCAGTTCAAGCTTTTCAAACAACTCCTTCCAGAACAAATATTTTTTGTTTCCTCCAGCACCGTTACAGCAAAATATACCACCTTCTGCGAGGCATGACTTGGCATATTCAATCAGTTTTTCCTTATCCTGCAAAAATCCAAATAAATAATGAGCAATAATACGGTTATATGGCTTTCTATGCTTCAGCTCCTGCCATGTTTCCTCCTTCTCAACATCCTTCCAGCAAAACTCCAGTCTGGTTCCTGCTGCCAGCTCAGACGCATGTTTTAAAGCATAGACTTCAAAATCATCTGCCCAGCTTCCATGGATATCTATGGCAGATACCGTGATATTTTCTGGTATTTTGTCCCAATTATTTCTCCATAATTTTCCATAACCACATCCAATATCCATCACTCTTTCCCCTGCCTGAATATTTAGGGAATGATAAATTTTTACATACCAGTCTTCGTTGTCAGCCTCATGTCTTAATGCCTGAAAATGTGCATCATCTGCCTTCTGGTCTATCTGGATAAGCCTCAAAATCTCTGCGATGCTATCCCAGTCAGGCGCATCCATACAACGATTTAATGCTCTTTGAATACATGCAATAGACTTTTCAAGCTGCTGCCTTTTTCTGTCCATCATCTCAATCTGATGCTCTAATGCTGTCCTAATCTCCATACCATTTTCACAACTCAGATTTTCCTTGATTTCCTCCAAAGAAAATCCTACCTGTTTTAATGCAATAATCTTCTCCAGCACCAGCAATGCTTCCTTGTCATAAAGCCTGTATTTTCCCTCCGTATATCCTGTAGGTTTTAATAAACCTTTTTCGTCATACAGACGAATTGCTTTTTGAGAAATCCCTGTCTTTTTTGCAATTTCTCCTGATGTCATTTTTTCTTCCATCAATATCACCTCCTAAAATAAGGATAAAGGATTCCCCAAGGGAAGAGTCAAGAAGTTTTTTATATTTTTAAAAAAATTTATTTTAATTACCAGAACTCTTATAATATTTTATACTATACCGCCAAAATACATATGCCATAACATACATCCCAATCCCCACAACCGGCGTAAGATACAAATAAACTCTTGGATATGCCATATCCTCCTTTTGCAGCAAATACTGCGCCGGAAAATAATTTACAAAAGCAAATGGTACTATATAAACCATACAAAACTGAACTGCCTTATGAAAAATACTAATCGGATATCCCGCAAATTTTTTTCCATTGAAATAAAACAATTCTTTTATACTCATTGTTTCAATCAAATAAATATTTAACGTCGCCAAAATCAAAAATATTGCACCCTGAATGAGCACTCCACCCAAAATAGCAAAAGTATAGTAAAGAATCGTGGTTATATTCCACACTACTTCTACTTTCCCCGCAGATATCACAAACAGCACAATCCCCAGTCCGCCTTGCCCAATCGCCGCAAACCAGTCCGCATCTGAAAAAATAATCTGAAACAGCAGTCCTCTCGGTCTTAAAATATACCTGTCAAAATTTCCTGTCCTTACTGTATTTCCAAAATCTCTTAAACCGGTAAAGAAAATAATCAATATTCCATATGTAACAAACAGCAGACTAAACAAAAAGAACAGCTCATACATATCCCACCCGTTCAGGGAATCAAATTTCAACAATGTAAAATAAATCACCAGAATCCCCGTAGCTTCCCGCAAAAATACAGCAAGCGAGCGAAGTACCGCATCCACCTTATACTGAAACCATGACTTTATAATTATTTTTGTATAAACCGCCGCCAGATTTAATGTATCACTTTTCATTCTTTACACCATGCCGCAGTTATTATCCGCAGCTTATATCCTTTCTGTATATTTCTTTTTGAGTCCAGACACCCTGAATAATCATCAATTTCTTTTTCTACATTTTCATAAAATTAACCACCCTGAACTACCAGCTTCTTTTTTCCACGTTCCCATAAAAAATTTCCCAGTAAATAAATAAGAAAAATCCATATTATCTGAATCATACATTTTTCCCCTATTTCACGGTAGGACAGTTCTCCCAGATAAATCTGCACCGGCGTAAAATAAATCGAAGAAAACGGCAAAAATCTCATAATTGAATCCATCCAGTCCGGCATAAACCACAATGGAATCATGGAACCGGATAATACATTTACAAAAACATTTTTTATTGTTACAATACTCCACACATTAATCAGCCAAAAAGAACTCATCTGCACAGCAAAGCTGATACTCCAGAGCACTCCATACCCCAATAACGCACTGAAAATAAACAGAACAAACATTGGAAAACTATATGGTGTATCGATTCCCACAACAACTGCTGCCACAAAAAGTGCCGGAATAAAATGAAACACAAGCTGAAAAACCGCATTTCCAAGATTATCCGCCAGCATACGCCCCTTAAAACTAACAGGCAGTAATAATTCCGTGGCAATACTCCCATTTCCAATCCGATAAGGCAGATAAAAATCATCCACAGTAAATACAGCTCCCAGACAAATCGAAAGCACAAAATTTGTTGTTACCATTGACATTGTAACACCGTCTATTTCGCCTCTCCCATGATATAATGCCTGATAAATTTCCCAGAAAATAAAAATCTGCACAATTGTATTTAAAATTCCCATAAAATGATTAAAACGATAAGCACTTCTCCCAAGAAAGCTTTTTCTGGCAAATGCCAAATATGGAGTCAGCATTTACAGCACCTCCCCATTATAAATTTTGCGAATCAAAGCTTCTATTTCCGGTTCGGATACATTAATATCCCGAATCCCATAATTAGATAAAAGATGATTCATTAGTTCATCAATCTGAACCTCCTGATTTTCAAATATAAAACGCTTTTTTCTGCCATCTGTTTCGTCAAGCTGCTGAATCTGCACATGCTCAATAGGCGCAACCTCAATATCCTTGTTAAATTCTACATCAAGCTGTCTTGTAGTTCCATATTTTTCACGTATTCCCAAAAGAGAACCATCATATACCTTAGAACCTTTATCAATAATAATCAGTCTTTTACAGGTTTTTTCAATATCCTGCATATCATGAGTGGTAAATATCATAGAAACATTGTCTTGTGTATTTAATTCACAGATAAAATTTCGAATCGTTTCTTTTCCCACTATATCTACTCCAATTGTAGGCTCGTCAAAAAATACTATTTTTGGCGAATGAAGCAGCGCCGCTACAATATCGGCTCTCATTCGCTGTCCCAAAGAGAGCTGACGCACTGGCCGGTTTAAAAATTCCGACATATTAAGCATTTCAATAAAACGGTTCAGATTTTTTTTATAATCCGATTCCGGAATACGATAAATCGCCTTTAACAATTCAAAGCTGTCAATCACCGGTAAATCCCATTGAAGCTGCGATTTCTGCCCGAATACCACTCCGATATTCTGCACATATTCTTTTCTCTGTCTGTAAGGTATGTATCTGGCAACCTGTATTTCTCCACTGTCAGGACATAAAATCCCTGATAACATCTTAATCATTGTAGATTTACCTGCGCCGTTCGGCCCTATAAATCCAACCATTTCTCCCTGCTCAATATCAAAGCTGATATCCTTAACCGCCTGCTTTTTTTCATATTTTGGAGCAATCATATTCGCCAGCATCCCCGGAATCCCAGCGGCACGCCTGCTTATTTTAAATATTTTACTCACATTCCGCACCTTAATGATACAGTCACTGCCACCTGTTATCTGGCTGCTATTGTTTACCTTAATAAAATCCTTCATCCTTCTTCCTCTCAATCTTTAATATAATATCTGCCAAATCTCCTTTTTTAATTGTAACCTCTTTGATAGAAGTTTGAGAAATAATCGTTCGCAGAATTTCGGCAGATGTAATGTGATTAGAATTATAAAACAGTGTAAGCAAATCATTTTCCACAAAATAACGCTCCAGAGGCAAATCCTCTAAATCAGGGTAAGTTTCCAAAAGCTTTATATACATTCTATCCAGAGGTGCAAATTTTTTTAAAAGAAGCTCTTTTTTTCCATAATAAATCAATTTCCCTTTATTTAAAACTGCAATCCGCTGGCACATACGGGAAATATCTGTTAAATCATGGGAAGAAATAACGGCTGTCGTTCCGTTTGATATATATTCCTGAAGTATATTATAAATTGCCTGTTTTGCATTTTCATCTAATCCGATAGTCGGCTCGTCCAGCAGAAGAATTTTCGGTGTGTGCAGCAGTACGGCGCCAAGCTCTGCACGGCGCCTCTGCCCCAAAGAGAGCGTTTTTACCTTTTTTTCCTCAAACTGCGCAAATCCAAGTTGGACAGAAAGGCGAATATAATTTTTCTGATATTCTTTCTCCGACAGGCGATAAATAGTTTTGAGTGTTTTAAAATTGTGACATACACTTTCCTCGCTGTTCAAAATCGGTTTATCCGCAAACAGCACTCCTAATTCCTTAGACATCTTTCCACTGTAAAAAGTCTGACATCTGCCGTTTACATAAATACTGCCGCTGTCACATTTCAACAGGCCGCAGGCAAGCCTTAAAAATGTAGTTTTTCCTGCGCCGGAAGCCCCCGCCAGTCCAACAGAAGTTCCTGACGGAATATGAATATTTATCTGTGATAAAATATATCTGCTGACATTTTCAAAGCTAATCATATCTTTTACCTCTAAAAAACAAAGCATCTGCAATACGATAGTCTTATCACTATTCTTCTGCGCTTTGTTCAATAATCACCATTTTATAACAACAGTATTCAAAAAATATTAAATAATTTTCTACAAAAGAATAAACCCCTGTATAAAAAAATACAAGGGGTTTGGGATAAACAGCCTTTATTCCGGGATAAATACTTTTGCGCAGAAGAAACCGTCTTCTTCGTAAAAATCATACATTCCATGACACATATCTACAATTGATTTTATTTGGGAAATTCCAAGACCATGCAGTGATTTTTCACTTTTTACCGATTTTAATTCAGGATTTTCTTTTAATATGGATTTTGCAATTTTGTTTTTTATTCCTATTGTATCGTAGCCTTTGCAGCGGCGAATTACTACCTGTATTTCCCGTACAATATCCGTTTCTCTTTCGCTGGCCTCTATGGCGTTATCCAGCATATTGGACAATACTGCTGAAAAATCAATACTTTTCATTCGTTTAAATTCCAGAGTTTCTATTTCCGCTTTTATCAAAATTCCATGCGCTCTGGCATACTGAAACTTTTCATTGATAATATAATTCATCAGAGAATTTCCGGTTTCCACATAACTGTGCATACTGTTTAATTTATCTAAAATTTCGGAAGTATACTGCCTTGCCCTCTGATAATCTTTTTCATTCAGCCATGACGCAATAACCATTAGATGATTTTTCATATCATGTTTTAATTTTCTTACATTTTGATGAAGCACACGGATTTCTCCATCCTGCTTCTGCATAAGTTCTGTTTCTGCAGTCAGTTCTGTCAGACAATATTCCAGTTCAGACTTTTCTTCAAATAATTTTATATATTTCTGATTTAATGCATCATATTCTTCCTGAAGCTGCCTGTACCTTTTTCTCATCTCATATACCTCATAAACTGTTTTCTCGCCGATTCTGCATAGGTTTTTCCCACAGGAAGCGTCGTTTTGTCTAATAACTCTATTTCCTCTGAATTTATCGTTTTTACCATTTCCTGATTTACCAGAAATCCTTTGTGAATACGAATAAATCCGCAGGATTGCAGCGTATTTTCTACTGCGGTTAATGTACTTCTAAAACGATAGCTATCTTGTTTGGCAAACAGCTTTAAATAATTTCCGTCTGCTTCAAAGTAAAAAATTTCAGACAGCAACATCCGAATATCTTTTCCATCTTCCCGAAAACAAAAATGCCGGACTTGTTTTTTTAATTCTTCCATACATTCTAAAAGAAGCTTTGGAAGCTCCTTTTGATAAAAACGCTTGCGGATAAAACCAAAGGGATGATACTGAAAACTTTGATACACCAATTCATCATGACTGGTAATAAAGACAAGAAGCGGCTTCCTTGACAGATTGGAAAGCTCTTTGGCCGCCTCCATACCATTTATTTCAGGCATGTCAATATCAAGCAGCAAAATATCGCAGTTTTGTTTATAAAGATTATGTATCAGCTCCTTTCCAGAGGAAAAAGAGGAAATCCTGCTTTCTGGACAACATGCATTTACCAGAGCTGATAAATCCTGTAAAATTTTTTCTTCGTCATCACAAATGTATATTCTCATAAAACTTTTTAAACTCCTGCCAAATTATATCAATAGATAAATTTAGGATTTCTGTATTTCTATCATGTACTATGGATATATTATACTCAAAAATTATTAAAAAGGCAAATATTGATTGCGTAAATTTCATTTATACAATATTTTATAAATTTAGAGAATAAACCTACTTTACATCTAATCGAAATAGAGATATAATTATGTCATAAATTCAATAAAAATATAGGAACTATCATATTTGAAAATTGATGTTAAAAAACTTTTTATATCAATCTATATTTTTCTTAAAAATTGTCAGATTTAATTGGTATCTTCCATTAGTTAATAAAACATTAAACACAATTAAAATTCAAAAGGGAATAATTGCATGTTTCAACTTAAAAACTTATCCGTTGATTATATTAATTCAAATATGTTGTTGAATTTTCATCACAATCAAATAATAAACAACAAATATGTAAATATAAACAACAAATGGGAAGTTACATACGCCAATGAAGTACGTGTATGGAACAAAGAAAAAAGAATATGGATATCCGAATATCTCCGCCAGCAGATTCAACGGGGAGGTTTTGTTATTGGAGCATTTAACATGGACCTTTTAGTTGGATTTTGTTGTATAGATGGTTATTTATATGGTAAAACTGCAAAATATGCAAATCTAACAATGCTTTTTGTTGATGATGAATGGAAAAGAAAGGGAATTGGAAAAGCGCTATTTAAAGAAATTTGTAAATACGCTAAAAAAAATAATGCCAAAAAACTCTTTATTTCTGCTATTCCTTCTGTTGAAACAATCGCTTTTTATTTTGCTATGGGATGTATAGATGCAAAAGAAATAATAACAGATTATATTGACACCAAAAATGACAGATATCTTGAATATTTATTAATATAAGCACCAAATAAGTAGAATGATTTTCAAAATAACATAAATTTAATCTGTTTTTTTCCACTCTTCAAAACCACACTTATTCAATCTGTTTTTTATTTCATCCAATAATTCAGAATCAAATTTCATTTGATGCGCTTTGTAAATATCATTCACTATTACTCCTAAAGGTTTGTTTGTAAAATATGACATAACTAATGCCAGATTTTCATCTGCCATATAATCATATAGTAAATAAAGCATTATCCAGTAATATTCTTCGCAAAACCCATCAGGAAATACCTCCGATATCATAGTATATGTTGATTTTAAAAATTCTGGTATTTTCATGCTTACCTCTGATGAACTATTATAAAATAAACTTCTATATATAGTAAAAAACCAGATTACTATAACAGAAGTTCATTTTATAACATTTATAACGAATTCCAATATTGAACAGAATTTACATACAAAAAGTGAACTACCCATTGTCTAAAGCCAATGGGCTTCCTGCTTCATCGACCTCGCAAC
>CAJTOU010000076.1:0-8350 GCA_910577835.1 uncultured Lachnospiraceae bacterium
ACATGATTCAGCCATGCATATTCTTCTGTTTTCTTTCGTTGTGTAAATTCTTTTCGCAAGTCGGCGTCAGAGATAAGCTTCCCACCATTTTTATAATTTTCCTGTTCTTTCGCTAATGCCCAGTTATAAGCAAATCTGGATGCACCTGCATATTGAAACATCCTTGTCTCCTGTTTCCTGTTTGGGCAAAGCTTTACTTTTATGGTTTTAATCATTTTCTGTAAGCTCCTTTATCATCCTCTTTGCCTTATCTGCACGTTTGCCTTGCAGCTTACAGCTGAATACAGTGATAATCTGTACTAAATCTTCTACAAGTTCTTCCTGTTCTGTTTTTTCTGTTGTATCAACAATCTCAACCTCACAATCATATCATTCAGCGATGTACTCAATCAGTTCAAAACCGAATCTTGTAAGTCTATCCTTATAAAGCACAACTACTTTTGAAATACTTCTGTTTGCCATGCCTTTTATCAGTTCCTGCAACCCTTTACGTTTATAATTGATTCCCGAGCCTATATCGGATATGATTTCAAACGGTTTCCCCTGTGCAAGCAGATATATTCTCATATTCTCTTTCTGCCGTTCCAAATCGTTTTTCTGTTTTATAATTTTTTATAGTTTTTCTTTAACTGTTAAAAACCTCCTTCGGCTGTTTTTATTTGAGAATCTCATATGCATAATATTCATAATCAAAATGATATCCAAGTTTTTCCGCCAGTGCCACAGACCACAGATTCTGCGCATCCCAGCTTGGATAAAGGTTGCGTTTTCTACATTCCAATATCAGCCCTGCTCCGCATGCATAGGCAAGCCCCCTTCTTCTGTATTCCTGTTTTGTATCAATTTCTATCTCAATTCCGTTTTCATAAGAAGAATAAGAAGATGCACCTGCTACGATTTCATTATCTTTTAAAGCCACAATTCCAATCCCAAGTCTCCGATACCTTTCATAATTTACATACTGTGAAACAAAATCTCTACTCCACTCCTGTTCTCTACACAGATAAAACAGTTCTTCATCTATTTTTTTTAATGAATACTCCGGAGGCAGTACCATTGCCCTCTGCAACTCTTCCTCTTTAAATAAATCCGGCTCCTTTTTCATGGCATATCGAGTCACCTTTTTTGCATGTTTTCCATAGCATTTTTCAATGATGTCTGCCCATCTGTGATTTTGTGGAACCATAATAATAAAATCTTTTGGTAAAAACAATGTCAGTTCTTCTTTTGGCTCCCCTGCCAAAAAGCAAAAATCGCCGAGAACTGCCATAGCAGAAGCTGGATACTCTGTATTATCTGTATAAATATCTCCCATAACTCCCTGCAAGCAGGACCAAATCATTGTTTCCTGCCAGTTTCCAAATAAAATTTTTACTCTGGAAGTATCATCTATTTTTGAAATCATTTTTAACATTTATCCTTTTTCAATATATTTTTCTGTACCGTCTTCAATCTCTATGCGGCAACTGTGTTTTGTATATCTTAACATATTATTATAGAAAGGTACAGCAAATTTGTTCATAATGATTTTAGCGCGGCTGATTTAAATATAATGATATCTTCTCTTCTCCTTTATCCAGAAGGTAATTGTTACCACAAGCGCCATTACTTCCGCCGCTACAATCGCAAGCCAGATTCCGTCTGTTCCCAGAAAAACAGGAAGCAAAAGCACGGCTGATACCTGAAACAAAAGTGTTCTTAAAAATGAAATGACCGCCGATATCACCCCGTTACTTAACGCCGTAAAAAATGCAGAGCCAAAAATATTAAATCCATTAATTAAAAATGCCAGTGCATATATGCGAAATCCATGACAAGTCAGTGAAAACAATTCTCTGTCATATCCGACAAAAAGCTTTGTGAGCGGAAACGCGAGAAGCTCTGCCAAAGCTGCCAGAATAATTCCAAACACCCCAACCAGTTTCAGGCTTCTTCCAAATAAATTCTTTAATTCCTCTGTATTTCCCGCACCATAATGATATCCTATAATTGGGGCGCTTCCTATGGAATATCCAATATAAATAGCCACAAAGATAAAGTTTACATACATAATTACTCCGTAAGCTGCTACTCCATTTTCTCCGGCAATTCTCATAAGCTGGAAATTATAGAGCATATTGACAAGAGACATGGAAATATTGGTCATCAACTCTGAGGAACCGTTGATACAGGTTTTTGCCAGTATTCTTCCGTTAAATTTTGTTCTGGTCAGCCTCAGCAGACTGCTGTTTTTTCTGATAAAATAAAGAAGCGGAACAACTCCTCCCACTGTCTCGCTCATCGCAGTTGCTATGGCAGCTCCCGCAAGTCCCCAGTGAAATACAGCAATAAAAAGAAAATCCAGTACTATATTTGTCACCCCTGCGGCAACAGTGATAAATAATCCAAGTTTCGGTTTCTCTGCCGTTACCAAAAAGCTCTGAAATACATTTTGCAGCATAAATGCCGGAAGTGAAACAAGTAAAATCCGCCCATACAAGATACAGTTTTTCAGCATTTCATTTTCTGCCCCCAAAAGTCTGGCAATTAACGGCAAAAATATCTGTCCCACCACAGATAACAAAATACCTCCAAAAACAGTGACTAACACAAGCATGGAAAAATACTCATTTGCTTTCTCCCGTTTTCCTTCTCCCAACGACTTTGCTACTATGGCGTTTCCTCCGGTTCCAATCATAAATCCCAATGCACCCAGCATCATAAGCAACGGCATAATCAAATTTAATGCGGCAAAGGGTGTTTTTCCCACATAATTTGATACAAACAAACCGTCCACTACTCCATAAATAGAAGTAAAAATCATCATAATAATTGACGGCAGTACAAAACGAAGCAGTCTTTTATAATCAAAATGGTCAGATAATTTTATCTGCACTTTCTGGTCCTTTCCAAGTTTTTGTATTCTTTCCATTCTTTTCCTCCAAATAATATTATAGCAGTTCCTTCGATTTTTTTTGCAACAGTTCTTTGTATTTGCGGGTTAATCTCAGCAGCTCATGACTTTCTTCTTCGGACATTTCCTGAAATACATGATTCTCCATATGAATTACTGGCTGTATTTTTCTGTCTGCAAGCTCTTTTCCTTTGTCTGTCAGAAAAATATGCATATCTCTGCCCTTTCCCTGCTTTAAAACAAGATATCCCTCCCGCTCCAGCTTTTGAACCGCCGAATTAATGGTCTGTTTGCTGATAGAAGTAATATTACAGATATCCTTTTGCAGACAGCCATCTCCAAGGTCATATATGGTATAAAAAATATGAAAAGCACTGTCCGACAGTTCCATTTTTACTGCAATACTGTGATATATTTCATCAACTTCACGGTATAGCTGATTAAATACTTTAAGTTCATATCCATGTGTAATACTCATTTATAATCCTCCTTATATCCGAAATCGGACTTGTGTTAACAGTAATTCAGTATAGTATGAAATCGGACTTATGTCAAGCAAAAAATAAGAAATCTTTCTTCCATCAAACAGATTTCAGAAAAATCCCTTATAAAATATTTTTTAGATTGATAAAACGGTTCCAAGAAACAGCGGAAGTTTTGTCTGATTATCCACTACTGCGTACACAAACGGGCGGTTCAGCTTTATTTTATCAGCCATAACTGCACCGCGGGCAAGTTCCACTGCGGTCGCTGCACCTGCCTTTGTTCCGCGTTCATCTATTTGAATATATGAATCCTGAAACACCTTGCTGATATAAAGTGAATCCTTCCCCGATTTTCCTAGTCGGGAAAAATCCGCTTCTTTTGAAAATGCTTTTTTTATCCCCATATCTTGCAGGATTTCTCCAAACTCCAGAGAAGATTTTCCCTCAAATTTTGGGAGTTCTGTCAATACCATAGTATGTTTTGCATGATTAAGAAGATCTAAGAAACGCTCTCCTGAAAGTGACTTTACATAATCATTGATATCCATACCCTCCTTTGGCAGCAGAGCTGCAAAACTGTATCCATTGGCATAAGGTTTTAAAAAACCTGTTGCATCTTCATCTTTCAAATAGCTGCTTTCTGTACTGTGCATCATAAAAACCTTCTGTTTTTTGTTATTATATGCGGTAAATATTCCCTTTGAAATTTCATGCTGCGCATAAATATTTGCCCATTCCGCGTCTAATGTACATATATCAATCAAATACATCAGTACATCTCCCGAAAGTATTTTTAAAAAATTTTCTATTCTTCCTTCTGTATGTTTAGATACCCATGAATTTATCTGCTCCCTTGTCTGATTGTCAAAAGGAACCGGAAAAAGCTGTGCATGAAATTCATCAGAAATCAACTTTAAAAAATCTTTATTTACAGCAAATTTCTTATCTGTATTTTTAAACCAAATTGAATCCGCCCTTTTTAATACCGCTTTTTCCCCTGTATATAATTCCGTCAGAAAATAATTCAACTGAATGTTTAATTCCTCTAAAGAACCTCCACCCAACACCTGCTCCATTTCCTGACGGGTATTCGTATCTGCTCCATTTGCTGCCATTGTCATAGCAACTAGAACCGAAATAGGAGATATTATTATATTTTCTTTCTGCTTTACAGCTTTTTGAAACAGCTCAAAGGAAAAACCTGCGGTATTTTTTATAAATTCTTTTGACATTGTCTTATATATTTTCATCTTTATCATTGTATAATTGCTTTATATAACTCCTTTTTATTATTGCCTGTTATAATATCTGATTCCGTCCTCCGGCAGAAAATAAGTTCTGATATAGCCGTCCGTAGATACTACCACAAATTCGTTACTTTCCTCCAGATAATACACATCGTCATTATCCTCTGCCTCTTTTTTATGAAGAACCTTTGGTGATAAAATTACCTTATTGGCCGCTGCAAGATATTCCTCAGCCGTAGCGAATCCCATCTCAATTCCATGCTTTTCAAAATGTTGATTTAACAGCTTTTCAGAACGAAAAGCATATGAATTTTCAGTGTTTTCATGCGAGGTATTCTCTGTACTTTCTGTTGTTTTTGTACTCTCTATCGTTTCGTTATTTCTTGTTTCTGACGGCTCCTCGCGCGTATCCAGTCTGCCCTGAACAAAAAAGATAATAACTGCCAGCAGAAGGACTGCTATAAGATACAGAGGACTTCTGCGGCTTAATCCGGCATCTGATGTTTCCGATTTTTTCATGTTGTCTTCCTCAATCTTTTATTTATCTAAAAAATTGTCAACCTTTTTTGAAATATAAAAAATATCCCACAAATCAACGGCTGCATTTAATATCAATACCACTCCTACGAAAGATACCAGCATACTGGCAGTTCCAAATGGATTAAACAAAACGATAAGTCCCATTACTGCCATTATAACAGCAAGAAGCATCATAATCCACCAGTTCTGATAATTCAGCTTTTTTAAATCAAGAGCATCCTGAAACTTTGCCACACTGTCCAGAATAATTATAATCGCCAGAATCGTAAATAAAATCCCTGAGAGAATTCCCGGTTTCACAATCAGTATCACTCCGGCGGCAATTCCTATAATCCCTTTGACCAAATCATACTGACCTGAAGCTGCTGTCTCCTGTTTAAAATAGGTCATGGCATGCATAACTCCATATATCAGCAGCACAGCGGCGCAAACATAGCTAATCAGCCTCACTACGGAGCCTGAAAAGATAAGCAGCAGTATACCTGCCAGAAGCTGAAATACTGTGACTAAAATCATATCTTTTTTTACATTTTTTAGAAATTGAATCATATTATCCATCCTTTCCTTACATTAATATATTTAATGGTATATTGTACCATATTATACCAGATTTCCCAATTTTGCAAAGTACTATTTTATAATTATTTCACAAAATTTATTCCTTCATGAAAAATAATTCTGTATTTTCTATGATGCAGTCCGAATAGAACAGCCTTATTTTAAACGAGGTACAAAAAATTTTTTAATTATAATATATAATAGTGAGGAATAATATCTTCATAAGTTCCGTCTTTCATTAAAAATCCTTCTGGAATTACTCCCAGTCTGACAAATCCAAGCTTCTGATATAAACGCAGTGCCGCCGTATTAGAGCTTACTACCGCATTAAACTGTAAAATACGAAAATTCAATTCCTTTGCCTTTTCCATACAGTGTATTACAAGCTTCTCTCCGATATGCTGTCCTCTGACCGTTTTTTCTACCGCATAGCTGGCATTACAGATATGGCCACAACGACCGACATTATTCGGATGCAGAATGTACAAGCCGATAATTTTTCCTGTTTCTTCTTCACAGGCAATACCGGTAAAGGACTGTTCTAAAAAAAACTGCTGTCCGCTTGCTTCTGTTAAAGGCTCCATCTGTGGAAATGCTCTACCCTCTTCTACTATCTGATTCCAGATAAAAATTGCTTTTACTGTGTCCCGTATCTCATATGGTCTTATTTTAATATTCATAAATTTCTCCTGTATATTTATTGTTTATTTTTTGACTGACATCATTTTATTTTATCATATATCAGACAAAAAATCATCGGTTTTATGATACAATGTCATCAAACGAAGCAGAGTGTAGTTTAATGACCTGCACATGCATCAGCGTGCTTTCTTATGATTAAGTCTGGCCATATATTTATGATTATGCTATAATATAAAATATCAACTTTCAAAATTCCGCAATTTTTATCAATCCTTGCAAAAGAACTTATGCTAAAATAATAACAGGTGAGGTAGTAAGAATGGATTACAAAAAACATATTGAAATTGCAATTAATTATATTGAAGAAAATCTGCAAAATAATATTAATATTGCAGACTGTGCCAAGACATGCGGCTACTCTGTATACCACTTTCTGCGTGTATTTAAAGAAGTAACCGGACTTACCCCCGCCGATTATATCAGAAAACGCCGCCTTTCAGAAGTTGTTAGACAAATGACAGATAAAAATAAATATATTTCCGAGATTGCTTTTCGTTATGGATTTAATTCCAAGGAAAATTTTTTAAGGGCTTTCAAAACAGAGCATAACATACTGCCTACCGAATATAAATCTGTCGAAAACAGTCTGAAGCTGTATGATAAATTTACCTTTCAAATGAAATCATTTTCTATTACTCCAAAGATTGTTGAAATAGAGCCCTTCTGTCTGACTGTTTATAAAAGTGATGAAAACCATATTCCTAAATTCTGGAACAAATACAATGCCAAAGGCTTATCACTCAAGCTTTCCGGTGGAACCATTACAAGGGATTATGGAGTAAGCATCTGGAATTATGCCGCCAGCCCTGATGCCCGTTGCCCTAATTATGCTGCCAATACGGATATTGGCCGCCCTGAGCTTGACTATTATATTGGCATAAGGTCCGAATATGCCAAAGGAAATATCAGCAATACCATACAGCTTAATATTTCAGGCGGGTTATATGCCATATTTTCTACACCTGTAACAAATCATGATGATTTCGTAAATAATATTCATAAGACATGGGATTATATTAATTATATCTGGCTGCCGGAAAGTAAATACAGACGTACCGGTGGTTATGAATTTGAGTGCTATATTGAAAAAAGCAGAGTGTTTTCTGAAGATATTTATATTCCGATTATAGAAAAGGAGGATTTGAAATGAAAAAACTAAATATTACATGGGAGGGTGTTACAGACCCGACAGGCTATTTGTTTTCTTTTGCAAAATCACTTGCATGTGCAGTAAAAAACAGCCCTTACAGTGAACTCGCTGAGGATATTGTGGCAACCAGCGGATTTGCATTTCGTATGTGGGTTTCGCCTGACCTCTGCCCAAGCGCCACAAGCATATGGGCGTTTCACGAACAAAAACGGTGGGTTGAAAATGGAGGTCTTACCTGTAATTATATAGAACGGCTGTGGAACAGTGACGATATCGAAGAAGAACGCCGTCTTTCCGCCATAAAACTGATTAAGCAGAGTATAGACAATGGCATCGCCGCAATTGTCTGGGATATTGGTGTTACAGAATGGGGATTAATTATCGGTTATGATGATGAAACACAGAAATTTTCCACTTTATCCATTACCGGTGCTTCTGATGAAATGGACTATGCTCTTCTTGGAAAAAGAGAGCTTCCTATTTTAAATGTGCTTACAATTACAGGAAAATCGGAAAAAAGCTCTGAAAATATTATAACAGATACATTAAAACTTGCAAAATCACATCTTACCGGCGAAGAATGGTGCGATAATGCAAAAGGACTTGAAGCCTATCCTGCATTAATCAGACATTTTGAAAGTGATAATCCGGAATTAGCACTTTCATGGAATATGGAATACTTTTTAGGAAATTATACACCGCTGAAATGGTATGCATGGAAATTTTTTGAAAAATATCAGCTTTCAGAACTGGCAGAATATTATAAAAATGTCTA
>CAJTOU010000076.1:8360-11186 GCA_910577835.1 uncultured Lachnospiraceae bacterium
GCACAAATATTCCGTTGGTTGTTTGATATATTTGATTTCTCTCATTCCAGTCTCCTAACAACTATTTCCGCGCACTAATGCACATATCTCCTGCTATTCATAACTACTTTGTTTCATGACCACTTTATTTCTTATATCTTTTATTTTCAAATACATAAAACCGATTCCAATAAAAATTAACAATAAAACAATTATCATATATGCAACTCCAATCCCCAGACTTTCAGACCCCAATTTGCTTAAATCATACCCAAACCAGCCCGTCGCTGCTCCAAAATTTAAAAAATTATATGGCGCATACATAGTACCATTCCATCGAACTCCACTATATCCTGCAATTACAACATAAACCACATAGACAAGCGGTGGTATTGTAGCATAAAGAGCATGCACAGGAGTCGACTTATACAGATAATCAAATAAAAAGAAATCCATAATCGCCAAAACAGGAGTAACGAAATGTACACAGAAGCTTCCCGCATAATTATCAAAATAAGAATGTAATATCCCCGTCTCATTGGTAGGCGCCAAAAGAAACATATATACAAGAAAAGTAAGAGTAATAGAAATCGTAAGCATAAATTTAATAATATACAATATATTCGGTTTTGCCTTTATTTCTGTCCTGCCTGTCAATGCTCTGATATCCAGAAGCAAAAATGTAAACAGTATCATGTCTACTGCTATATTCGACAAATTTGTAAAATATGTAAAAGTCATAATACCGCTTGTAGTTCGCATAATTCCATATATAGAAGCTATTATTGCCACCGATTTGACAATAATGCCACTAATAAGCTGTTTTTTTATATTATTTTCCATGATACATTTCCTTTCCTTTGTTATAAAATAGCTCTTTTATGAGTCAAATGGTTCACATTAGATTATAGTATATCTGATAACTCTTATATTTGCAATAACAATCTGTGAACAAAATATTTATTATATTGTAAATTGACAAGAACCTTCTCTCAATTTATCTAAAATATATAAGATAATCAATACAACAGAAACAAAAGCAGAGTTATGAAACACTCATACCTCTGCTTTTTATCAAATTCAAGCAAGAATACTCTCACTTCTTTAAGTGGTGGAGATAGTTCATCCCCATATAAGTGCTCTTGTCTGCGCAAGAACCGCATCCGTGGAAACACCTGCAATCGTATCACCTATAATATTTTTAAAATCATTCCCATTTATCAAGCGTGCAAGCTGTGCTTTTACTGCCTCTGTCATATTCTGTTCTTTAAATTGTCTGGACACCTCCATTTTATGCTCAATCTGCTCTTCCTGCCACTGCTTCAGAAAATACGCATGCCGATTCAGCCTTATTTCCCAGTAGTCGATTTCTTCTTCAGAACCGCTTTTAGAATAGGTAATTCTGCCTGGACTGGAAGTCTGTACATTTACAATATTTCCGTCTTCACCAATCGCAACACTCTGTGATAATTCCATGGAACATCCCGGTATAATTGCTTCATTTCGAAGTAAATCAAATGTAAACCATGCATCAATACGCGCAGCGATTTCTTTTGCATATTCCGGTTCCTGTTCCATACGCGCCTGCACCTTCGGATGAATTACAACCGCTCTGCTGCCCGGAGGCACCTGACTCAGTGCGCGGATTTCCTTAGATGCCATATACTCCGGATTAGGGCCTTTTGGTTTCCAGTTCTCCAGAGCAGATACATCTGCATTTTTCTGATAAAGCATATAGTGAGGATAATCATTTCTGGTCTTCCAAAAGCTGCTGCTGGCATCAAATACATGATAGACAAGTCTCGGATATTTCTGCTTCAACATTGCTTCTAACGAAACCGACTGTGTCTCTGACACCTTTTCTGCCTGTATCTGTTCTGCTTCGAGTACTCCTCTTTTGTTATAAATAAAAGAAAGCATCTCCGGTGTATACATATTTTGGCTTGCTGTTTTTTCCAAATCAGCCTGACTATTTTCACTGAAGGACACTGTATCAAGAAAACTTCCTTTCTGTCCTGCCTTCTGTTCTGTTTTGGTTTTCTCACCAGAACCATAATATGCCCTTAGTATAAAATCTGTATTAATTGCTCCGTTCATATACTACTCCTTCCTCTGATTTTTTGACTAAATTTTCTTTTCAACTGTTTTATCGGTTAATTATTCCAAATCATAAGATAATATGTCATGAATCAGATTGGAAGTGCTATCAATCATACAAATGCTATGTAAAAAACTTTATAAATTTTTAAACAAATGTTTTCGTGTAAATTTTATTTATTTTCCTGAAAAACTCCAGAAATCCGTCTTCCACTGCAAACTCATTCAGCTCGTCTTCTTCTAAATCATAATAATATTTCCCTGTTTTCATATGTATAGAAAGACTGTCTAATGGAAACCCTTTCTTAAATTTTCTGCCATGAGGCTTATCTGTAATAATAAATGGTTCACTTTCCATACTTTTTTCCATTGCCTCATAAATATGTTCCAAATCCAGCACCAGACAGACAGCATTTTTATATCTTGCTGTCAAATCACCATACTTTTTCGCCAATCCTGAATAATAAGCAGCCATTTCATCATCAGACAGACGTTTTCCATTTATTATTCGAACATGTACACCCGGCTGTATATCCTCCGGTATTTCATCTATATATAACCCTGAATCACAGGAAAAAACCGGCATGTTATATGCATAATAGTATCCAAGCGCTTTCTTTCTCGCATTTTCCAGCGGCGTTTTCCCATCCTCAATAATATCCGGTATTTCCTGCTCTAAATCCTTCAATCCGATTAAGTGAACTACCCATTGTCTAAAGCCAATGGGCTTCCTGCTTCATCGACCTCGCA
>CAJTOU010000077.1 GCA_910577835.1 uncultured Lachnospiraceae bacterium
GTATCTCAGAAAAACTGGATTGGACGTTCTGAGGGCGGAGAGGTGGATTTTTCCATTAAAGATAAGGAAGAGAAGCTTCGTATTTATACTACAAGACCAGATACTCTGTTTGGTGTCACCTATATGGTGGTATCGCCAGAGCATCCAATTATCGACAAATACAAAAATGAAATCAAAAACTGGGATGCAATCACTGAATATAGAGAGATGGCTTCCAAAAAATCTGATTTTGAACGTACAGAACTTGCAAAAGATAAAACAGGTGTTCTTCTTGACGGACTGACAGCAGTAAATCCTGTGAATGGAAAGGAGATTCCAATCTGGATTTCCGATTATGTACTGATGTCCTATGGTACAGGCGCTATTATGGCAGTTCCGGGACATGACCAGAGAGACTGGGAATTTGCAAAGAAATTTGACCTGCCGGTGATTCAGGTAGTCGCAGGCAAAGACGGCGCAGAAGTAGACCTTGAAAAAGAGGCCTTTACAGACGTAGCCACAGGTATTTTAATAAATTCTGATTTTATAAATGGTCTGGAGGTAAAGCAGGCAAAGGAAAAGATACTCGAATTTCTGGAGGAAAAAGGCATTGGAACAAAAAAGGTAAACTATAAGCTTCGTGACTGGGTATTTTCAAGACAGAGATACTGGGGCGAGCCGATTCCGATTGTAGAATGTGAGAAGTGCGGCTTTGTGCCGATTGACGAAAATCTGCTGCCACTGGAGCTGCCGGAAGTGGAAAGTTATATGCCGACAGACAATGGCGAATCTCCGCTTGCAGCCATGACAGACTGGGTCAATACAACCTGTCCTTGCTGTGGTGGTCCTGCAAAAAGAGAAACAGATACTATGCCTCAGTGGGCGGGTTCTTCATGGTATTTCCTGAGATATACTGACCCTGACAATACAGAAGCACTTGCAAGTAAGGAAGCACTGGAATATTGGATGCCGGTTGACTGGTATAACGGCGGTATGGAGCATACTACGCTGCACTTATTATATTCCCGTTTCTGGCATAAATTTCTGTATGACCAGAAGGTAGTAAATACCAAGGAGCCATATCAGAAAAGAACTTCTCATGGAATGATTCTTGGAGAAAACGGTGAAAAAATGTCTAAGAGCCGTGGAAATGTAATTAATCCTGACGATATTGTAAATGAGTACGGGGCAGATACATTACGTACCTATGAAATGTTTATTGGAGCTTTTGAATTAAGCGCTTCATGGTCAGATGACGGCGTAAAGGGCTGCAGACGTTTTCTTGACAGAATATGGAAGCTGCAAGATATTCTGGTAGATGGCGATGCATACAGCACAGATATGGAAATAAAGATGCACCAGACGATTAAAAAGGTGTCGAATGATTTTGAACATCTGAAATATAATACGGCGATTGCGGCAATGATGGCGATTTTAAATGATTTTTATAAAAAAGGACAGATTACAAAGGCCGAATTTTCGACTTTGATTGTATTATTAAATCCGGTTGCTCCGCATATTACGGAGGAGCTGTGGGAGAAAATCGGCAATAACGGATATGTATACGAACAGACATGGCCAAAATATGATGAGGCAAAGACTGTTGAGAGTACAGTGGAAATTGCTGTTCAGGTAAATGGAAAGGTTAAGGCAAAAGTCAATATTTCTCTGGAGGACAGTGAAGAGACAGTGAAAGAAAAGGTAATGAAAACACCATCGGTTGCTGCGGCTGTGGAAGGAAAAAATATTGTAAAAGAGATTTATGTAAAAGGAAAAATCTATAATATTGTAGTAAAATAGCATAGTTGAAAATTATATCAGATTTCAAATTGATTACAAAACAAAAAGAAGAGGCTGTCGCATGAAATTTTTCTATGCGACAGCCTCTTCTTTAACAAATAAATTATTTTTACATCTGTCTGTTATACAGGCTTACTAGATTTATTTTACACAATTCCCTGTGCAGTCATAGCTTCTGCAACCTTTTTAAATCCTGCAATATTTGCTCCAGCTACATAATTTCCTTCCAGACCGAACTCTTTAGAGGCATCGTCAAGATTATGGAAAATATTTACCATAATATTCTTTAACTTCGCATCCACTTCCTCAAATGTCCAGCTAAGTCTTTCGCTGTTCTGGCTCATTTCAAGTGCAGAAGTAGCTACACCTCCTGCATTGGAAGCCTTACCCGGAGCAAACAATATATTATTTTTCTGGAAATATTCTGTGGCTTCAATAGTAGTAGGCATATTGGCGCCCTCTGCCACAGCAAATACACCATTTGCAACCAGTGCCTTTGCATCTTCAATATCCAGCTCATTCTGAGTCGCACAAGGCAGAGCAATATCACATTTTACTGTCCATACGCCTTTGCCTTCATGGTACTGTGCAGATGGTCTTGCAGCAGCATATTCTGTAAGACGTGCTCTCTTTACTTCTTTTACTTCCTTTAAAAGTGCAACATCAATTCCTTCTGGGTCATAAATCCATCCCGTAGAATCAGAACATGTCACAGGCTTACCGCCTAACTGAATAGCCTTTTCAATCGCATAAATAGCTACATTACCTGCACCAGATACAGCGATTGTTTTTCCTTCAAGGCTCTTGCCGTTACATTTTAACATTTCGTCTACAAAATACAGAAGTCCATAACCAGTAGCCTCTGTTCTTGCAAGAGAACCGCCATAAGTCAGACCTTTACCTGTCAGCACGCCTTCATATATATTTTTAATTCTCTTATACTGGCCATAGAGATATCCGATTTCTCTTCCGCCAACACCGATATCGCCTGCAGGAACGTCAGTATCTGCGCCGATATGTCTGTTTAACTCTGTCATAAAGCTCTGACAGAACTTCATAATTTCTCTGTCTGATTTGCCCTTAGGGTCAAAATCGCTGCCGCCCTTGCCGCCGCCGATAGGAAGACCGGTAAGAGAATTTTTAAATACCTGTTCAAAACCTAAAAACTTGATAATACCAAGGTTTACAGATGGATGGAATCTTAAACCGCCCTTGTAAGGTCCAATCGCACTGTTGAACTGTACACGGAAACCGTTGTTTACCTGTACTTGTCCATTATCATCTACCCATGGCACACGGAACAGAATTACTCTTTCCGGAGTAGTCATTCTCTCTAACAGAGCATCTCTTCTGTACTGCTCCTCATTTGCTTCGATTACTACACGAAGAGATTCTAAAACTTCTTTTACTGCCTGATGAAATTCAGGCTGTGCAGGATTCTTGTCAATAACAAGCTGCATCACTTCGTCAACATATGACATTTTGTTTTCCTCCTTGTAAGAAACTGATAAGAAATTATAAAGCAATAGAACATAAAACGAACCATGTTTTATAAGTCCAACGTAAATTATATTTTCTCTGCAAAAAAATGTCAATTAAAAAATATCATAATTTTATGATTTTTTTTCATTTCTTAGGAAATTATTCCTTATTTCCCATAAATACAGCCCTTAAAGGGCTACTCAGATAATCATCACAAGCATTTTGTTCCAAGAGTTTTCAGGCAGATTTTTCATAATTTCTTGAATATCCCATAGATTTCTTGCACAAAATAGTGTATATTATTAGAGGTAGTTATTATAGAGATAGTTATATAGAGGCAGTTAAGAGATGTAACTATCTGAAATTGATTGCCACAGATAATGAAGACTGGAGGAGAAATAGTGGAAATTGAGAGAAAATTTCTAATTTCAAAAGAAAATCTGCCGAAAGATATAGAAAGGTATTCTTTTCATCTGATTGAACAGGCATATCTCTGTATGAATCCTGTAATCAGAATCCGGCGGCAGGATGAACAGTTTATTCTTACATATAAGGGGAGAGGAATGATGACAAGAGAGGAGTACAATCTCCCGCTTACCAAAGAAGGCTATCTGCATTTGTTAAAAAAGGCGGATGGCATCCTGATTACAAAAAAACGCTATTTAATACCATTAGAAAGCGGTCATACTGCAGAGCTTGACGAATTTTATGGAGAATATCAGGGATTGCTTATGGCAGAGGTAGAGTTTGCCACAGAGGAAGAAGCGAACAGTTTTATAAAACCGGACTGGTTTGGGGAAGATGTTACCTTCAATGAACAATACCACAACAGCTATATGAGCGCAGGAAGAAAATAAATACAGATATGGAATAACAGATAAAAAGTAAGTGCAGACAAAAAATATAGAAAAAATAAAGCAACAGGAGGAAAATAAAATGACAGTTTATGCAATGCTGGCAGATGGTTTTGAGGAAGTAGAGGCATTAGCGGTAGTTGACGTGCTGAAAAGGGCAGAAATAGAGGTGTATATGGTTTCTGTTACAGGAGAGAAGCTTGTAATGGGAGCTCATCAAATCAGTGTTTGTGCAGATATTTGTTTTGACGGGGCAGATTTTGACAAATGTGATATGATTTTTCTTCCGGGCGGTATGCCGGGAACTTTAAATCTTAAAAATCACAAAGGACTGACAGAACAGATAAGAAATTTTGACAAATCCGGCAAAAAGCTTGCAGCTATCTGTGCAGCACCAAGTATTTTAGGAGAAATGGGAATTTTGAACGGAAAACGCGCTGTCTGCTTTCCTGGATTTGAAGATTCGTTAAAAGGGGCAATTATTGCAGATGAAAGAGCTGTTACGGATGGAAATATTTTTACTTCAAAGGGAATGGGCACAGCGATTGACTTGGGACTTGAAATCGTAAAACATGTGGCAGGTAAGGAAAAATCTGAGGAACTTGCAGGCATGATTCAGTATAAATAATAAAATTAATGAGTAATTATTTGATTGTCAAAAATATAAGAATGGAGATTACAGATGAAGAAAAAACTTTTTTTGAGTAAAGCGGTCAATGCAGGTATTGGCTGTATGATTTGTGCGCTGGCGCTGGTTTCTCTGACCGGCGGCCATAAAAAGGCAAGTCCAGCAAATACGATAGAATATTCAAATATTATGGGAATCGCAGAGGGAACTGCGGATTTTAAATCAACTGATTCACCGGAAATCAATATTAAAGACATTAAATCTTATGTGGGTCAGGAAATCGATTATTCTTCAGGAATTGATGTAAAAAATGTGGAGAATTTTGATGATTTTCAGATGTGGGTAGATGCGACAGGAGTTGATATTTATACCGCAGGAAGATATACTGCAACTTATCAGTTTGTCTTTGGAGAAAAGACGCTGGAAAAGACTATCGGTATAACGATTCTGGAAAGAGAAGAGGTAAGCGGTGGGTTGTCAGCAGAAAATCAGGGAAATGCTTCGGGTGAAAACAATGGTTCAAATCAGGGCTCGTCCGGTAATAATACAGGAGAGGCTGGTGAAGCAGGAAATAATCAGAATGGTGGTAATCCGTCGGCAGAAAATCAGGGAAATGCTCCTGATAACAATGGAGATAGCTCAAACCCAAATCAGGGACCAGCAGACGGGAATAATGCAGGTGTTCCAAATGGTGGTTCATCCGATGGAAACAGTGTGGGAATTCCAAATGGCGGAAGTAATGGAAATGGTTCAAACGGTGGTTCATCCGGCGGAAATAATGCAGGCGCTTCAACTGAGCATCGTGAAATCGTTACTTCATCACAGTCCTCTACAAAAAAGCCTTCTACTATCGGATATACAAATATTGAACTGCTGTCAGGAAAATTTGTGAAGTTAAAATGTACCAGTGCAAGATATATTGTTTCTACCAGAACAGATGAGAGTCAGACAGTAAAAAATGACAGAACCTATCAGGTTTCCAAGCTGGTTATTACATTTAATACCGGAGAGGAACGGGTATTGGAGACCGTAGAAAAGGCAGTAAGCTAAATCGGGAGTAAATATATGGGCGAAGAAGTTAATGCGGTTTTGGAAACTGCAGAAAAATTGATAAATAATATAAAGCTTGTAATCAGAGGAAAAGACGACACAATTGAAAAAATCGTGGTATGCCTGCTGCTTGGCGGTCATGTATTGCTGGAGGATGTGCCAGGAAGCGGAAAGACAACACTTGCAAAGGCACTGGCAGCATCAATAAACGGAGAATTTAAAAGAATACAGATGACACCTGATTTACTGCCGGCAGATATTACCGGAGTAAATATTTTCGATTTAAAAACTTCAGAATTTAAATTTGTAAAGGGGCCTGTCTTTACCAATATTCTGATTGCCGATGAAATTAACCGTGCAACGCCCAAAACTCAGTCTGGTCTGCTTGAATGTATGGAAGAAAATCAGGTAACAGTAGATGGTGTTACATATAAGCTGGAAAAACCGTTTATGGTAATCGCTACGGAAAATCCGGTAGATACACAGGGTGTATTTCCGCTGCCGGAGGCTCAGATAGACAGATTTCTTATGAAACTATATATGGAATATCCAAGTCATGACAGTATGCTTGAGATTTTTCGCACCCATCTGAAAAAAGGAGTGCTGGAAAGTCTTAAACCGACTGTCACTCTGACAGAGATTATACGGGCAGCAGAAATTATAGAAGAGGTAACAATTGAAGATTCGATTATTGAATATGCAACAAATCTAATAGAAGCGACAAGAACACATGATTCTGTTATTCTGGGAGTAAGTCAGAGAGGCGGAATAGCGCTTCTTCGTGCGGCAAAATGTATCGCTGCTTTGCGGGGCAGAAATTATGTGAAGCCGGATGATGTCAAATATATTGCAGGAGATGTGCTGGCGCACAGAATGATACTGAAAAACAATATAAGAATCAAAAAATCCGGGGCGAAGGATTTCATTGCGGATATTCTGGAAAAAACGGCTGTACCGACAGAGGAGACTATCGGATGAATACGGGATTAGCGGAATATCAGGACAGTATGATGCTTCTGGCATTTGTATTTATCGGGCTTGCATTGGGACTGGTAGCAGTAGTTTTTTCTGTTATGCTTTTTGTAACATTAAGCAGACGGTTGTGTATGCGCAGGCTGGAATACAGGCGGTATTTCAGAGAAAAGGGTGTATTTGAGGGAGAGGAGACAGAGCTTATCGAAGAGTTTACCAATCATTCTTTTTTACCGATGTTTGTGGTAGATGTGGAAACGCATGTCTCTTCTTGGATTAAAATGAAGGGTTGTCAGACAGATGACGGTCTGACTCAGTGCTTTATCAGCCGATTTTTTGTTATGCCCTTTACCAGAATTCGAAGGGTGCATAAGGTATCTTGTCTGAAACGTGGATATTACAAACTTGAATCTGCCAAAATTACCTTTGCTAAAGTAGAAGTATATCTGGACAGCGGCGCTGAAATCTATGTATACCCCCGTGAGCTTTCTATTAATGAAATGAAAATGATAAACAGTTATATGCAGTACAGTGCTGTTTCAAAACTGCCTTTGATAGAAGATAATTTTTCTTTTGCAGGGGTAAGAAAATATGTTCACGGAGATTCCTTAAGTGCAATAAACTATAAACAGACTGCCCGACAGAGAGAGCTTATGGTTAATGACAGGGAATATATGCTTGGAAGAAAAGTCATGATATATCTTAATTTTCAGCCGAATGAGAAAGTGCATCTTTCAGCGGCTGAATTTTCAAATTTGCTGGAAAAAGAACTTTCCTGTGCTTCTTTTCTGCTGTCTGAATGTGTCAGAAAGGGATATGCATATTCCTTCAGCGCGAACAGTAAAATGACGGGAGGAGAGAATCTTGTCCGCACAGGATTTACAATAGGTGAAAAAAACTATGAGGAAATTCTATGTCAGATGGCTCAGATGACAGACCGATATGGCATATCAGCAGCTTCCATGATTGATGAGGATATTATGGAATTTTTAAGCGGAGCGGAGATTTTTCTATTTACCGCTTATATGGATGAGGCTCTGGAACTTCGCATGTCAGAACTGGAAAAAACAGGAAATGCGGTGAATATAATTAATCTAATTGATAATTAATTTGATTGATAATTAATTTACTTTTGTCTGGACAGGGAGATAAGAATGAAAAGGAAAAAAACATATATTAAGATTGTAATCTGTATTTTATTTCTTGCCGCTGCCGTTATTTTTACTATTGTTTCCATGGAATATGAGCCGTCTGACAGTACAAGACAGTGGTATCAAATACTTGGTGCCATATGTATTGCCGGCGCTCTAATGTGTGTTTTCGGCGAAGATGGTGCAAAAGGGCTGAAAAAAGCAGCGCAGAATTTTCGAAGTTTTTTTCAGGGATTTGCAAAAAAAATTGCACATAAAATTGCTTCCATGTTTGGCATACATTCTGGAAAAGGGTATAAAGGTACAGGGCTTATCACAGATTATCAGGATATATCCATAAAAGTGAAGAGAAATGCGGCACAGAAAAAACCACAAAAGCGCTATAAGGATATGAATAATTCTGAGCGTATCCGTTATTTTTATGGAAAACTGGTTAACAGACAGATAAAAAAAGGATTTCTTTTTCGCTGCTCCTTTACAGCAGATGAAATCGAAAATCGGCTTATGGAAGATAAAAAAATCTCTTCATCCTCACATATTTTATTTCAGACATATAATGAGGCAAGATATGATATAAAGGCTGATATTACTTCGGAAGATGTGGAAAAAATCAAAAAAATATATAAAAATACGTAAATTTCAGGAAA
Source organism: uncultured Lachnospiraceae bacterium (assembly GCA_910577835.1). GTDB lineage: Bacteria > Bacillota > Clostridia > Lachnospirales > Lachnospiraceae > CAG-303. The sequence continues at coordinate 8,564 of CAJTOU010000077.1, forward strand.
ATTTTGAAAAAAGTTAATGACAAGAAGAAATTAGTATGCTATACTTAACTGATGTTTAAGGCATTTAAGGAGGAAGATTTAAAATGAGTCTACAGGTTGAAAATTTAGAGAAAAATATGGCAAAGCTTACGATAGAGGCAGATGCAGAAGAATTTGAAAAAGCAGTTGAAAGTGCATATAGGAAAAATAAAAGTAAGATAAATGTTCCGGGCTTTAGAAAGGGAAAAGTACCTCGTCAGATGATTGAAAGAATGTATGGCAAGCAGGTTTTTTATGAGGATGCCATCAATGAGCTGATTCCGGAAGTATACAGCAGAGAACTTCAGGCTGCAAAGGAGCTTGAGGTCGTTTCGCAGCCTAAAATAGATGTGGTTCAGGCAGAAGCTGGAAAGTCATTTATTTTCACAGCGGAAGTCGCAGTAAAGCCGGAGGTGGAGCTTGGACAGTATAAAGGACTTTCTGTTGAAAAGGAAGCTGTCGAGGTGACAGATGAGGATATTCAGGCAGAAATCGAAAAGGTCAGAAATGAAAATTCAAGAACAATTCCGGTAGAGGACAGACCAGTAAAAGACGGAGATGTTACAGTTATTGATTTTGAAGGCTTTATTGACGGTGTTCCTTTTGAGGGAGGTCAGGGAAGTGATTATTCTCTTACTATCGGTTCACATTCTTTTATAGATAATTTTGAAGAACAGTTAATTGGAAAAAATATCAATGAGGAGACAGAGGTTCATGTAACTTTCCCTGAAGATTATCAGGCTCCGGATTTGGCTGGAAAACCGGCGGTATTTAAAGTAACAGTAAAGGAAATTAAGGAAATAGAACTGCCGGAGGCAGATGATGAGTTTGCTCAGGATGTATCAGAATTTGATACTCTGGAGGAATATAAAAATGATATTCGTGCAAAGCTCACAGAACAGAAAGAGTCTGAAGCGGCACAGAAGCTTCAGGATAAGGCACTTGAACAGGCGATTGAAAACTCAAAGATGGATATTCCGGAACCTATGATTGATTTACAGGTAAGACAGATGGCAGAAAACTTTGCAAGAAGACTGCAGTCACAGGGTATTACATGGGAGCAGTACTGTCAGTTTACCGGTCTTACCAGAGAAAAGCTTTTTGAGCAGATGAGACCACAGGCGCTGAAGTCCATACAGAGCAGACTTGTACTTGAGGCAGTTGCCAAAGCAGAAAATATCGAGGTTTCCGAGGAAGAACTTTCCGAAGAAATAACAAAGATGGCAGAAGCTTATCGTATGGAAGCAGATAAACTGAAAGAGACAATGGAAGAGGAAGAAAAAGCTTCTATCAAAAAGGATTTAGCAGTGGAAAAGGCAGCAAAATTGATTGCCGACAACGTTGCTTAATTCATATATTTTAAAATTTTAAGAACAAAGTGCCTGTGACACCATAAGTTTGTGAAATTTCCTGCACTTTGTTCAATAATAGCAGCCTTTGAAAGAGCTGCGTCATAGGAAAAGTGAAGCAATTTTCTATGAAACAATGAAACAATGAAAGAATGGCACAGCCATTCTTTCATTGTAATCAGCATTTGACTGGTTGTATATTGCAGGAAATATTAGAGGAATCAGCTTCGGTTGATTGCATGAATGGAGGTAAAAAATGAGTTTAGTACCATATGTCATTGAACAGACAAGCAGAGGCGAAAGGTCTTATGATATTTATTCAAGACTGTTAAAAGAAAGAATTATTTTTCTGGGCGAGGAAGTCAATGAAGTAACAGCAAGTCTTGTAGTTGCACAGCTTCTGTTTCTGGAATCAGAAGACCCGGGAAAGGACATTCAGCTTTATATCAACAGTCCGGGCGGTTCAGTTACTGCGGGAATGGCGATTTATGATACCATGAATTATGTAAAATGCGATGTCTCTACTCTGTGTATGGGCATGGCAGCAAGTATGGGAGCATTTCTGCTTTCCGGCGGTGCAAAGGGCAAGAGATTTGCTCTTCCAAATGCTGAGATTATGATTCATCAGCCTCTTGGCGGCGCAAAGGGACAGGCGACAGAAATACAAATCGCAGCAGAACATATTTTAAGAACAAAGAAGAAACTGAATGAGATACTTGCAGAAAATACAGGCAAGCCGCTGGAAATTATAGAAAAGGATACCGACAGAGATAATTATATGACTGCTCAGGAAGCAAAAGAGTATGGATTAATTGACGATATTGTAAAAAGCAGGGCAGATATAGAAAATAAATAA
>CAJTOU010000078.1:0-863 GCA_910577835.1 uncultured Lachnospiraceae bacterium
CCACTCTTATATATCTTCTTATCGATAGTAATGAAACGCCCTGGGGCATATTCACTAATGGCAACCGCAATATCCCTTTCAGGGGCATATTTAATGTCCTTAGGAGCTCTACGCCCATGTTCAGAATCCTTTTCCACACAGAATCTTACAACATTCTTCGGGAAAGAATAGGAAGGAATATATCCTTCGGTATAGAATATATCAAACGCAGATGTCTCTTTATCTCCGTTGAAATACTCATTTCTCTTACCTTCTGAAAGTACCATGTCTCTTATCTTACAAAATACTTCGACCGTACTATTTATCGGAAAATCAAGGGACTGTATATGTTCGATAAAGGCATCTGCATACTTCTCACAGAATGTAACGATACCGATCTTTACAATACTGTCAAACTTGCTGCGCATCAAATCCGTCGACATGAAGCTGTTTAACGCTTTCATATTATAATGGCGTTGTTTAATTTTCGGATTATCTCTGTCAATCCATGGCTTTCTAGGTTCTCCAGAGATCATCTCATCCGGATGCTTAAAGTAGTGACTATCATGAACACCTCCAAAGGCATAAGTAACGATAGTGGAAATTCCAGAATTCTTTCGACCAGCGCGACCTGCTCTCTGTTGATAATTCTCACGCATAGGAGGGATGTTTCTCAATCCTACCGCTGTCAGAGAACCAATATCGATACCAACCTCCATAGTAGTCGTACAGCTTAATACATCGATAGAATCCTCACCAAACTCGCCGACAGCAATATCTTGGAAGCGAATCTCATAGTCCTCAGTTCTACTTAAGATATCGCTCGTTTTTTCTTTATGAGAGAGCTGAGCGGTATGTTCCTCGGTATCAATGGTGTGAATTTT
>CAJTOU010000078.1:1176-6513 GCA_910577835.1 uncultured Lachnospiraceae bacterium
CATGGAGATTTTTAGATTCAAAGCAAGAGCCACAGTAATTCCCCAGCTTGTAAGGGGAAATTTTACCGCATCTCTCACATCGATACCAGTTGAAATCCTCGCCTGTAACGACGATTTTTACCGCATCAAGTTTAAGGTAATATTGCTGGTTTGTTCCCGGTCCAAAGAAATCGTTCTTTATACAGTTCAGAAACTCTCCCATCTTTTTATCATTAAGCCCAGTCATATCTTTTACAATCTGAATGAACTTTTTATCTACAGAAGCAGTAAAATCCCCATTAAGACCAAATGACTGGATCTTGCTTCGTCCCGGAAGGTTTCTTCTAACATCATCCTCAATAGTATTACCAAGAGCCGCACTTCCATCCATTACATCCCAGAAAAGCAAGACTAAGACAGAACGAAGTATTTCTTTATCAATTACTATATCATAATCATCCTCAAGCTCATAAACACAGTCTTCCAGATTTCCGTCCATAGGCCCAAGAAATCCGAGACCGATATCTTTGAAAGAACGCGGACTCTCTGTAAAAAAGGTTAACAACTGCTCGTAATAGTCATATGGTAACGGTTCAAAGTTTTCCTTTGAAATATCTTTACGTCGTTTAAGTTTTTTACGAATCTTCTCAAGATGATCCTGGAAGATATCAGCACTACCGCCAGAGAAGAATTCCAATCTCTGCTCCACGCAGACCACTAAAAACATATTGTACAGTTCTTTCAAGGAATGTTCTCTTCCATCTGCCAACAGTTTCTTTGCAGCCAACATAACAGCCTGACGGAACCCATCCGCATCGGATGATTTGGACAAGTCAAGTGCAAGCTTTGCCGCATTCTGTCTGGAGTCCGAGAACAAAAGCACCTTCTTACCTTCATTTATAAGTTCAGGCTTTGCTGGTGGTTGAAGTTCGAACTGTGCTTTGGTCAGGTTATAAAAAGGAATGTTACCTTTTGTTGCCAGATCCGTAGGCTTCTTTAATGGCATAATCTTTTTACATTTTGGGCATGTACCAAACATAAAGCGGTTGTGTTTTCCATCATATTCCGGATAGAGAACCTTAAGCAGTCCGTCGCCGTTCTGGTAGTCAAGATAAAGTTTTCCTGTTACAGGGTCGAGATATCCCACTTTATCTTTGCCTTTCGGTTCATATCCATCCGGGCAAATATAAAGAAGCATCTCCTGCAGTTCGTTCTCTCCACCACTCAACCCTTTATTTGGAAAAGCATACCAATATTCTTTTCCAGATATCTTCTGGACATATATCTTAAAATACAAAGCTCCACATTTGATATGGTTCACAAGTTCATACATCCTGCTGCCGCATTCGCACTTTTCACGCGGGATAGAAATCACCCTGCCAATAGGAAGCTTTTCTTCATCAGAATATTTCGCCCCACAGGTGCACTTCGGACTGGAGCAGGCATATAATCCTTGGATTCCACGGACAAACATATGCAGTCTTACAGGGAAAAGAATCTCACCATTCTTTTTTGCCAAAGAAACAACAGCAAGCAAAGCGTCAAGGGCATCCCCTGCATACTTACCGTTTCCGAATATCTTCTCTTTTAATTCCGTATAGGATTTTGCACCGTCTCTACACAGTTCATGAAGCTTCACAAATGCCTGATAATCCCAGAGATTTGTAAACAGCCATTCCTGTGCATCTGAAGCGGAGATATCCGAAGGCAACTCAATCTGGAACACATTTTTAGCAAAAGCGCAAATTCTTGTACTAATCTCAGCTTTTGTTACCTGGCTTGTTCCTATGGAAGCAAGAGCCACAGCATCCGTCATCACCTTAAAATCATTATGAACAATTTCTTTATCACCAAAAAGAGGAACACATTCGGAATATTTCTTTCCGGTGAGACCGTTAAAGAAATCGGATATGGCCTCTTCGTCTTCTACTGGCATACTTGCGGTCGTAAGAATAAACTGTACTTTCTCAAGAGAAATATCAAGACGCGAAAAAAGCCTGTCAAGAAGGAGCGCGATTTCTCCGCCTGAGGAACCTCTGTACATATGTGCTTCATCAAGAACAATGAGAAATCTGTTTTCCTCTGATTTGTTCAACCATTCTTTCGTATCATTCCATATACCTGCTTCCATCTGACGCATGAGCATATACTCCAACATAGAATAGTTAGTAATCAGTATGTCCGGAGTGTTCTTCTGGATCTCAAATCTGGTGATATATTCTGCATCATAAGGATTCGGTTTATGAATGTTGTTTTCGAGATTATCAATAAAATCCCTCAGACCTTCTTCCCCGCCATACCTTGCAGGATATTTATTGATGCTCTTGAATCCATTTATTTTTTTCAACTGTTCTTTCTGTTCTTCTACTGCAGCATACTCATCCACTAGATATTGTTCACGGTATGTTTTTGCGAGATTAATATTGCTCTGTTTTTTTGACTCTCCGGAATAGGGGGTTCTTCCGGTATACATACCAAAATGTGGGATACGTCCTGCCCCCGAGCAAGATGTAAAGATATCCATGAACTCTTTAGCGCCCATAATCTTTCGAAATCTGGCAAGCTGGTCAGATACCAGTGCATTCATAGGATAAATAATAAGAGTTCTTACCCCTGGCATTTTAAAATCTTTCGGTCTGTTAAGAGATTCCTCAATAGCACGCGCGATAATCGGCCAAAGAAAACATTCTGTCTTACCGGAGCCTGTACCAGTAGATACAAACAGGTCTTTCCCCTTCAAAGCACTTGTAAGAGCTTTTACCTGATGAGTAAAAGGGGTGGAATAAATACCAAGTTCCGCATCGACAAGCTTTAAAAGGACTTCCTTAACATTATTTTCAATGTCAGCCGTCCGAATACCGTCATTTACCTTGCGATAGGAAGATGATGTCTCAATGTACGGTTCCTTTGCGATGTTAATATCATCCGAGCACCTCTCTTCGAGAAGCTCGTCTGCATACAAAAGCAATGTTTCGCTGTTAGCAAGATAATCCGACTTAATATAATTTACCAGCCGATTCCTTATTGTCTGGTAGTACTGCTGTACTCCGTTCGCATATCTATCCATAAAATTCACCTTTTCTTGCAGTAAAACCTATTGCTCCAAGAACCTCTGCAGTCTGTATTGTCAATTCGTTACGTATGATAAAATGATTTCTATCGAAAAATCCATGTCTTGGCCATGCATTCATGAGCAGATAAAAGTATTCCCTATTTGGCAGTTGTCCAAGGATACAAATATAGGAGTATGCCTCATCTATCGGGCATATGAGTAGCTGCATCGGATTATCATAGTGATACCTAAGAGCAATATATAGCCTTCGGAATTCTGCCCCCGTTAAGGCATCAAGCTCATCCTCACTGCTATCATCAGCAAAAAGAAGCGTACCGTCCTCTTTTCTAATAGTTTTATAATATGGCCCCATCTTACTTTTCCGTGCCATCGTCATATTGGATTTCATGTATCCATGCCATGAATTGGATATGTTTCCATAATAGAACGGATTGAAAAATTCCAGTTCCGCCACATCAATATCTCGTTCATTAAAATCACACTCGTCATATTTCACTTTTATGTATTCTTCCGGTGTCAAACTGTCACGTATGAGAAAATCATTTAGTTTTACTTCATGTCTAGCATTCCTGCAGTGGATTCCAAGCCCATTTACAATATAATATGTTGCTGGCAGTCCAAAATACAGATAATCTGTTTCAGAAACTTTTATGGTTTCGCCACTATTATTCAGAACATTGTAATTATTATCAAGTGTCAACAGATATCCTGTCTGTTCATAGATATTCCGAATAAATATTGCAATATCGATATTTCTTGAAGCAAAAATAAAACGTTTTGCCATTGGACATAGTTCAACATATTTTTTAGACAGGTCATGCAGCAAGATGCTTTGTGCATTCTTACTAATCCCTCTCTTACCTTCTTTTTCACTGAGTGCTGATGTAAGGCACCACAGACCGAGAGCTGAATAGATGACCCTATACCCAAAATATTCAGCCGGTTCATTGGTATAAGGGTGTATGTTCATGTCATCTGACATGATATTGATCAATTCATTCACTATCCAAACCACCTTATCAAAATATTTTTCTTCGAACAGCGTCCTGCTTCTCCTGCATACCGCTGAAGACGTTTGGAACAATTGTAAGGATTCTTCCCAAGAACTTTGGACACGTATGGAAGAAGTGTGAACATTAGCATCTCGTTCAGATAGCTTTCATCTTCGATCATGTCAGACATCGCATATGCCGTATCCATTCCTAGTCCGCATTCGCATGCAATCTCATAAAATATTTTCTGCGACCGGCTGTCAACTCCTGTATTGCTTTTGTATGCAGACGAAATTTCTTTTACTTCGGAAGGATCCTCCGTAATATCCTTGATTCTTAATACAGTACTAAAAACATCTGCACTGATAAAATGAACTGAAGAAAGAATTTCGTATGGAACAAAACTCAGCGTCTTATCATACATATAGGTAAGGATGATAATCTTGTTGCGATATTGTTCGAGCACCGGGATTAATTCCAATTCATTACAGTTCCCAATAAAGCCATCAATACAGACAACCCGATCAGGTATATCGGCAAGAAACTTACTTATTTTTTGTACACCTGCACCTTCCGAATATAGCAGTTGAGCAGCAACTGGCACACCATATAGCGTATTTGCCAAACAATTAGCTAAATTAATTCCCAGTCCTCTTTTTATCAACACTGGAATACCATGAAAGAAACTTTTTTCAAGATAATCCACAAAATCTACTGAACCATCCTCATTCCTATCAAATCCGATATTTTCAAGGTTATAACTAAAATATTCATCAAAATCATCCATATCCTCAGGGCATAACGGCATCTTCCGATTGCTACCTGCGTATCTCTTTGAAACAGCTTCTGCAGCAGTCTCTATATTTTTCTGCGTTTCTAGTGTTTCTTCCAGTTCCCTATTCTTTTGTAGATAGGATTCTTTTTCTTTACTAAGTGCAGAAAGATATTCTTTATATGCTTTTTCAACACCAAGCGCTTTATCAAGTGCTTCCTTAAGCTCTCTGATCTGCTTTCGGTCAGATTCCTGGTCTGTTAAAAATGTTGCTCTTTCCGCTTTATATGTAAAAAGCTGTTTTTCACAACTTCTTACTTTATTTTTCCATGTCTCGATGTCATCCTCGGCTGTAGAAAGTTTAGACGCATATTCAGAAATGCTGGTCTCGTATCCTGCTGCCTTTTCAGCTTGATCCTTTAGTTTGGAAGTAAGAATGTCAATCCTCTGTTGCATCTCCGCAGTCTTCCATATCTCATCATCCTGAGCTTTTTTTAGTTCTGCTTCCAATTCGTCTACTT
>CAJTOU010000078.1:8991-9439 GCA_910577835.1 uncultured Lachnospiraceae bacterium
CAAGATATCGTTCACATTCTGTATCATTATTTCCTTTCCTATGCTTAAAATGCGGAGATAACCCACTACTATCAGCTGCAGCAAGATAGACTTCTTCACCACAGCACAGACATTGGTAGCGGAATTGCTCCCCCCAAAAACGATATGGGGTCTTTGCGATAACCGCTGCATCTACCTCATTTTGCAAAACAGCGTCAAATGCTTTATCCATTATGTTTCTCCTTATTAATTAGGATCAATCGTCCCATTAATAATATAGACAAGTTAAACCGTAACTTAATACCCTTTACACACGTCCACCCACTCTGAATACAGTGAGTACTTCTCCAGTTCTTCTATTGTCAGCTCGATTGCGCTGTTGCCGCTCCCGCATGCGGGAAATACCGTCTCAAACCTCTTAAGGGACAGATCAAGGTAGACCTTTACTCCCTCATTCACCGCAAAAGGG
>CAJTOU010000079.1 GCA_910577835.1 uncultured Lachnospiraceae bacterium
TGCGAAGCGTGATGACCTGCGCACGCATCCGCGTGCTTCTTTGTAATCTGTCATCATGCGAAGCGTGATGACGTTTCTGAATTTATAATATCGGTTCCCATTGGCTTTCTTACACACTGGAAACCTTTATTAACAGAATAAAAAATAATCTGTGGCAGCTCTCTGCTTAAAAACAATGCCATACCTTCTGTTACGGAATAGGCACCGCAGGTATGAAATACCATATAATCGTCAATCTCCGGCTCTCCGATTTCCAAATCTCTGACAATCACATCATTAATTGTGCACAGAGAACCACATACTGTCCATTTGCCAATATTCTTTGTTCTCTGTGGCAGATAGGTAATCTCTGGTTTTTTCATTCCCATAAGCTGTCCATAATAATTAAGTTGATGAATTCCGCCATCTACAATACAATAATTTACACTTTCTGTGGTTTTTACATCAACTGCCTTTGTGATATAATACCCACATTCCGACGCGATAAACCTTCCCATTTCAATGGAAATATGGCTGAATACATCTGTTTTCTTTAAAATATCCCGAAGCCCTGTAAGCTGTACTTCTGCTGTATCTACTTTATCTGTATCAAAATACGCTACTGAAAGCCCCGGTCCATATTCCAGCTCTAATCTTTCCAGTTTATAAGCTTCTTTTAAATAAGCTCCATATTCTGAAAGCTCCGCTATTTCCTTTTCCACCTTTTTCAATTTTTTCTGTGTACCTGAATAATAATGAATACCGATTACATTTATATGCGAGTCTTTCTCTGCACTCTTTAAAACCTTCTCCAAAGTTTCCTTATCCATGCCAAACTGATTGGAGCTGGAAAGCCGCAGGTAAACGTCCAGTATAAATCCATATTTTCTTGTACACCAGCTTAGTATATCATAATGTCTGGAAGATTCAATGGTAAATATGCCCTTTCCTTTACTTAATTCTATAATTCTGTCCATAGAGTTAAAGGTTTTATTCACTCCTGAAACTACGATTTTTTCCGGAGGAATTCCCTGCCTCATACAGATTTCATATTCTCCGGGAGAGCATACTTCGAATCTGTCAATAGAATCATTCATTGGTCTGATTAAAAACGGATTGGCCTTCATGGCATAACATGTGGTAATATCCTCACCTAAAATATCCGAAATCAGCCTTACCCTTTCTTCCAAAATATCCAAATCAAATACATAGCAAGGAGTTTCAAATTTCTGAATTACTTCTTCAAAGTCTTTATTTTCCATTTTTTTCAGCCCTTCCTTCTCTGTACATTTCCTTCAGTCTGTTTCTGTCTGTCTTGCCGTTTTTATTTAACGGAAGCTCTTCTACATTTACAAATACATTTGGCACCATAAAATCCGGCACCTTTGTTTTCATATTGTCAATAATAGCTCTCTTGTCATCTGTTCCCACATAATACGCTACCACTTTATTTTTCTGTTCGTCAAAGAAGCAGCAGGCATGTTCTATGTCTTTCAGACTTCCAAGTACTGCCTCAATCTCCTCCAGTTCAATCCGATGTCCCATATGCTTTATCTGAAAGTCCTTGCGCCCTGCAAAATAAAACTTTTCATCCTCTCCAATATATGCGAGGTCGCCGGTATGGTAAATAATCTCTGGATAATTTTTATTTAAAGGATTTTGCGTAAATGCCTTTTCTGTCATCTTTGGATTATTATAATATCCAAGAGCAAGTGCAGTTCCCGCCACGCAGATTTCCGCAGCTTTATTTTTCTCTGTTACCTCCTGCCCGCAATCGTCTAAAAGAAAAACTCTCTCATTTGGAAAAGCCGTTCCCATAGGAAGCTTGTCGTCTTCAGAAAATTCCCTGTCTAAAATATAATAAGTACAGTTACAGGTAATTTCTGTCGGCCCATAAAGATTGACAAACATTGCATGCGGATAGTAGCTTCTCCATTGATTTAACTGCTTAATTGGCATAAGCTCACCGCTGAACATGATTTTATTGATGCAGGAAGGAACCTTATATTTCAGCCCGTGCAGTCTGTTTAACAGGCACAGCGCAGATACTGCCCAGATTAAGGTTGTGACATGGTTATCCTCCAGCATATCAATCACTGCATTTGGAAACATAAAGCTGGACTTTGGTATGATAATCAGCGTGGCTCCTGTTTTTAAACAGGAATAAATATCTTTTACAGATACATCAAAATCAAATGGAGCCTGATTGCCGATAACATCTTTTTCCTCTATATGGAACAGTTCTGTAAAACAGTCAATAAAATCTATCACAGACCTGTGAGAAATCAATACCCCTTTTGGTATACCTGTGGAACCCGAAGTAAATATACTGTACAACGGGTCTGTATCCAGCGCCTGATTTCTTATATTTTCCAATGCCATAACATCTATATCACCCTGTATTTCCAAGACTTCAGCAATTTTTCCGCCATATCCCGCTTCCTTCAGCTTATCTTTGTACTCCGGATAAGTAATGACTATATCTGGATTTAGTACGCCAAGAATCTGTTCAATCCTCCATGTTGGAAAATTCGGGTCAATTAGCACATAAAAATCACCTGCGTATACAATGCCCATAAATAATTGCAATGCCGCTACACTTTTTTCCATAAATACGGCGACTGGTTTATGTGGCTGCGTTTCTTTTGAAAGCCATGTACCTATCTGCTTTGCTCGTTTTTCAAGCTCCCTGTATGTGCAGCAGGTCTTGTCATCTTTTGCTGCGATTTTTTCCGGATATGCCTTGGCAGAAGCCTCCAGATACTCTAAAACGTTAATCTTCTTCATTATAATTCCCTCATAAATAAGTGATTTCCTGTATTTCACAAGTGTACTATATCACATAGTACACTTCTTTCATGTGACATTATAACATGACTGATTCTATAAGTCAATCCTTGTTTCATGTTCTTTATCTGGTTCATCTTTTCATTTGTTTCATCTTTTTTATTGTAATAAAAAAATCTTAAGAAAAGATAAATCTGTTTCTTAAGATTTTCTTATAATTATAAATTTTTTCAGATGCTTTGAAGAAGTTCTTTAAATCCTCCTTCTTCTAAATAGGTACCTACTGCCTTTAATCAATTACTGAATCCCTACCACTTCATATTCCTGTTCTTCTACTGCCTTTTTAAGCTTTTCATCCTCTACCGCTTCATTTAATGTCACAACGGCTGTGCCTTTTTCATGGCTTACCTCCGCCCTGACTACCCCTGAAAGTTCTTCCAGTGCCTTTTTCACATGTGCCTCACAATGTCCGCACATCATTCCCTTAATCTCAATTACCTTTGTCAATTCTGCCATTTTAATCTCCTTTTCCGTGTCATATGCCTGTTCTTTTAATTTATATTCAGGCTTCGCACTTTTACTGAAGCAGTCAACATCCGTGCCCGCTGCATTCTTTGAATCATCAGCGCTTATGCCGGCTGCATTTACTTTAAATAAATTTAATCTCAAAGCATTCATTACAACGCAAAAGCTCGACAAGCTCATTGCCGCGGCTCCGAACATCGGATTCAACTTCCAGCCAAAAACTGGAATCCATACACCCGCTGCCAGCGGAATACCAATTACATTATATATAAATGCCCAGAATAAATTTTCATGAATATTTCTCAAAACCGCCTTACTAAGCTTAATTGCCTTGTAGGCATCATACAAACTGTTTTTCATAAGGACCACATCAGCGGCATCGATTGCCACATCAGTTCCCGCGCCAATCGCAATTCCGATATCCGCCCTTGTAAGTGCAGGCGCATCGTTTATACCGTCTCCCACCATAATTGTCTTTCCCTGCTCCTTAAGCTTCTTTATCGCTTCTTCTTTTCCATCCGGAAGCACATTTGCCACCACTTCATCTACGCCGGACTGACTGCCGACTGCCTTTGCAGTTTTTTCATTATCTCCAGTCAGCATAACCACTCGAATACCCATCTCTTTCAGGCGCAAAACCGCTTCTCTGCTGTCGGGTTTCACAACATCTGCCACGGCAATCATTCCATAAAACTTTCGATTCCTTGCAAAAAACAGCGGTGTTTTTCCCTGATTTGCCAGCTCTTCCGCTGTCAAAAATACCTGTTTTGGAATATCAGCTTCTTTTTCCACATACTCTCTTTTCCCTCCAATAAGCTTCTCTCCATTTAATTCTGCACTCAGTCCATTTCCGGCAGAAGTGGAAAATCCCTGTATTTCTTCAGAAATATTTTGATGAACCATCCTTCCCTGTGATGTTCCCTGTGACATTTCTACATAATTTACAATTGCTTTCGCCAGAGGATGCTCGCTCTTTTTTTCCAGAAGAAAAGCCATATGCAGGAGTTCGTCTTCTGATACTGTTTCCGCCGGATAAATATCTGTCACTACCGGTTCACCCCTTGTAATTGTTCCAGTCTTATCCAGTGCCGCTATCTGTGCTTTTCCGGTTTCTTCGAGGGACACAGCATTTTTAAACAAAATACCATTTTTTGCTCCCATTCCGTTTCCTACCATAATCGCAACCGGAGTTGCAAGGCCCAGAGCACAGGGACAACTTATTACAAGCACTGAAATTCCTCTGGCCAGCGCAAATCCGATTTCCTTTCCCACAAGAAGCCATATAAATATTGTCAATACAGCAATCAAAATTACCGTTGGAACAAAAATCCCTGATACCTTATCCGCTGCTTTTGCAATCGGCGCTTTTGTAGATGAGGCTTCTCTTACCATACGAATAATCTGCGACAATGCTGTATTTTCACCAACCCTGACCGCTTTGCACTTTAAAAAGCCTGATTGATTCACTGTGGCAGCAGACACGGTATCACCTGCTGCCTTATCTGCCGGAATACTTTCACCTGTCAATGCTGCCTCGTTTACTGCGCTTGTTCCCTCTATTACTATTCCATCTACTGGAATATTTTCTCCGGGGCGAACTACAAAAATATCTCCTGGCTGCACTTCTTCAATATCAACCTTTACTTCTTCACCATTCTTGAGAATAACGGCGCTTTTCGGTGACAGCTTTATCAGGGTTTTTAACGCATCCGTAGTCTTTCCCTTTGAAAATGACTCAAGCATTTTTCCCAGAGTAATAAGTGTAAGTATCATTGCCGCAGACTCAAAATAGAATTCATGCATATAATGCATTGCCTGTTCCGCATTTCCTCTGGTTACTTCATGTGTCATGGCAAATAATGCATAGGTACTATATACAAAAGAAGCTCCTGCACCAAGTGCCACAAGCGTATCCATATTTGGCGCTCTGTGAATCGCGCTCAAAAAACCACTGACAAAAAACTTCTGGTTAATTACCATAATAATAATAGTTAATAAAAGCTGAATCAGGCCCACCGCAAGATAATTATTTTTCAGTACTTCTGGAACAGGCCAGTTCCACATCATATATCCCATAGAAAGATACATAAGAGGAAGCAAAACCACCACAGATGCAATCAGGCGCTTTCTTAAATGTCCGGTTTCCTTAGTTTCCAGTTCCGCCATATCTGCCCCGCTGTCTCTGCTCTGGCTTTTTGCCTCTGCCTGATTCTTAAAGGCTCCATATCCGGCCTTTTCCACCGCTGCAATAATATCCTGTTCTTTGGCATTTCCTTCTACTGTCATGGAATTCGTCAAAAGACTGACGGCCACATTGTCCACTCCCGCCACCTTTGCAACTGCCTTTTCTACATGGTTGCTGCATGCAGCACAGCTCATGCCGGTTACTTTATATTCTTCCATTTGTTTACTGCTCCTTTCTGGAAATATTGAGTTTTTAAGTTTTCAACTTTCAGCTCATTTATCTCAGAGTTGTGTAAAAATAAATTATTTCATAAGCTTCTGCAATACCATTACCAGCTCATCTACAATCTCCTCGTTTCCATTTTTTACGTTTTCGGCCACACATGTCCTGATATGGTTTGCCAACAGAACTTTGTTAAAGCTGTGCAGTGCAGCATTGGCAGCAGAGACCTGTGTAAGAATATCCACACAGTAGGCATCCTGTTCCACCATTTTCTTTATTCCCCGAATCTGACCCTCAATACGGTTCAGCCTGTTTATCAAATCCTTATATTCTTCCTCTGTGCGGCTTTTTGTTTTTTTACCACAGCAATTTTTCTGATTTTTTTCTATTTCATTCATAATATTATAACCTTCTTTCCAATATTTTATTTTTTCATTTCATAGTATCAGAAAATAACTTCATAATTTTCCTGCGACATTATATTTTATTAAAAATACTTTGTTATACTGCCTGAATATCAGCTACTTAATATAATATACCCCTATACGGTATATGTCAAGTATGATTTTTAATAAATATTTACCAAATATTTATCTGTTCTTTTTACTTATCTGTTAATTTTATCTGAAAAGGTATATTCAATTTATAAAAACTGTGCTATAATAAAAAAAATGAATTATGTAGAGAATAGGAGAGACTTGCATATGAGAAAAAAAATCGGTATTAAAATTCTTACCATAGTACTACTTTTAACTATCGTATTTATAGCAACTACTACGATAAATTCATATTCTGTCGGTGAACTTTCAAAGTCTGCAAAAACTATTTCCGACTACTATCTGCAGCTTGAATCTTACGGAAATACCCTTGTAAAATACAGTCAAACTTGCAAATTGTATACAAATCTGATTGTATCAAGTACAAATGAAGATACTTCCAAAAGCGTTGCCGGCTCCATGTCAGCTATTGTAAACAGACTGGATATTACAAAATCCGCAGTACTTGCACTTTGTAAAAAAACAGGAAATGAAGATTTACAAAAGACCTATCAGACATATAGTGATTCTCTGACAACACTTCAGAAAAAAGCTCAGGAAGTTGCCAACTGCTATACTTCAGGTGATATAGAGGGAGCTGTTGCCGCCAGCAACGAAATCTATACGATTTCTGTGGATGTTGAAAAATATGAATCTGCTTATGAAGACTGTCTCAGTAATAATGTCAATGAAATCACAGAGAAAATGCATGAACAGATAAACTCCCGTACAGGTATTGCCATTACTCTGCTGCTGACATTTATTGTTATTTCCGCTTTGTCAATCGTTTATCTTTCCATTTCAGTAGTTCGCCCTACCACCAGAGCAAACAAAAGCCTGAAAAAAATTACCGAGGATATTAATAACAATAACGGAAATCTTACAGAACGGATTAAGGTTACCACCAAGGATGAAGTTGGACAGCTTGTAAATGGTATTAACATATTTATTGGAGAATTGCAGAAAATTATAAAAACGATTCAGGAAGATTCTTTGTATCTGTCTGATTCTGCCGCAAATATGAGCGGGAGCGTAAAGGAATCAAATGAAAATGCCAATTCTGTCTCGGCATCCATGGAAGAGCTTTCCGCCACTATGGAAGAAGTCGCTGCCACTGTGGAACAGATTACAACAAGTTCCCAAAGTGTGCTTGATTCTGTCAGAAAAATGCGCCAAAATGCAGACGGTGGCGCCAGTCTTGCACAGGATATCAAGGAAAGAGCGAATCAAATCAGCAAAAAGACCGCTGAAAATATGGAAGCTACTACCAAAATGGTAGAGGAAAAGCAGAAGATTCTGAAAGAATCTATTCAAAACAGCAAAAATGTAGAACAAATCGCAGAGCTTGTAGAACAGATTTTAAATATCACAAGCCAGACAAACCTTCTTGCACTGAATGCTTCTATTGAAGCCGCAAGAGCAGGTGAAGCGGGCAGAGGCTTCGCCGTAGTTGCGGAGCAAATTGGAGTTCTTGCCGACGACAGCAGAACGGCTGCAAATAATATTCAGACTATCAGCATAGCTGTTATGAATGCTGTAAATACACTTGCTCAAAATGCAGATGATATGCTTAAATATGTAAATACAGATATTTTAAAGGATTTTGATGAATTTGTAGATGTTGCTATTCAGTATAGCAAGGATGCGGATGATGTTGATGATTTAATGAATAGTTTTAACCAGAATGCTCAGGCGCTTGAAAGCACAATATCTGATATATCCGAAAGCATTGATGGTATCAATATTGCAGTTGACGAAAGTGCTCAGGGCGTTACAGATGCGGCGGAAAATACCAATTCGCTGGTAGACGCGATTTCTGCTATTAAGACAGAAACGGAGAATAATCAACGGATTGCCGATTTACTTTCTGCCGAGGTGAAAAAATTCAAACAAATCTAAATATTTCCTCTTATATTCCGATATAATGAGCAGATACATAATTGACAAATAATAGAAAGGCGGTAAATCATGTCATTAAAAATTGATGAATATTTAAGTTCTGTCAGCGCATTTACATTATCTCCGAAAAGTACAGACATTTCTCCTGATGCTTTTAAAGCAGAAGCTGGACAGCGTGACAGTTATACGGCATCCCATATCACTTCTGGCACAGTGCTTCCATGTGATAACTATAATGATATTCTGAAAATTATGCAGAAATCAAAAGCAGAATCATTAGATATAAACACCTCTTATGAATCTGAATCCTTAAATAAATCGGTAAAAAAACTGCTCTCAGATGAAAGTGAGGATTCAGAAGAAAAAAATGAGGCTACACAAAAAATTGTGACAATTAACGGAATTACTTACTTGGAAACTACTGTAATGATAGATGGTATCAAAGTAGTGACACGTACGGCTATAAAAGGCGAGAAAATCCCTGATATTGACCAGCTGGGCGGCCCAAATGATGATATTTATGCGCCATAAGATTATGACCTCTATATATTTTGTTCAAGATATGGCTGCTTTTAAAGGAGCTGAATCACAGAAAATATAACATAATTTCTATAAAAATAAAGAACTGTTCTGTAAGTAATACTTACAGAACAGTTCTTTATTTTTAAAATGCCGGCGACCGGAATCGAACCGGTACGGGAGATTAGTCCCGCAGGATTTTAAGTCCTGTGCGTCTGCCTGTTCCGCCACGCCGGCTTTTTACATATGATGTCTGCCATTTAAAAGACATTTCGTATGAATATAATCATACAAACGACCCGAATGGGATTCGAACCCACGACCCTGTCTCTTATTGGCTAAGTCGCCTTAATGCTTTTATATTATAACCATAAATTCCTTATCTGTCAATAAAAAATTTATGAAAAATGACTCCGACGGGAATCGAACCCGTGTTACCGCCGTGAAAGGGCGATGTCTTAACCGCTTGACCACGGAGCC
>CAJTOU010000080.1 GCA_910577835.1 uncultured Lachnospiraceae bacterium
TGGAGGTACCACTACTACTGAATTACGTGAAAAGCAGGATGATTCTTCAGCATATATGAAGTGTGAAAAAACAGTATTTCCATATACAGCTTTAGTCCTTGGAACACAAAGTGTATATGATGAATATTATGATGTATCTAAAGGACATCACTATACTTTTGATAGCGGTACAGTATATAAAATGATTAATTATGTGTATGAAAATAATTTTAAGTATGCGGTTATTCATGCTAAAAGAGTTTATTCATATAATTACGCCGCTAATGGTTTATGGAGTCCTGACAGTGTATAGAGAAATGAAAAACGGTTATATTTGATATTTTTATAAAGTACGTGTTTCCCTTATATCTTTTGAAGGATATAAGGGAAAACCAGTGTAAAAGATAATTAATAATGTGTTTATAAAAATTTCCCCTGTTTTGAGTAGAGCAGGGGGATTTTTATGTATTGAAATAGAAATATAGGTGGGCAGTTGTTTGGATATTTTTAATGGTAATCTGAAAATTATTATACTTTTGTATGTGATAATATTTTTACTCAGTATATATAGTATTGACCGGTGATTTTCTGGTATTTTGTGGATAGATGTGATAAAATAAGACAAAAGATATAGGAGGAAATAAAGATGTTACCTGATAAGGAAGAAGCTGTTTATGAGCTGAAGATTGCAGGAGAAATGAATCCGGGACCGTGGACTGGACATTCTTTGAATGTTGGCATAGCGGCGAGAAATATTGCAAAGAAGGTTCCTGAACTTGATGAAAATAAAGCATATATTTTGGGATTGCTTCATGATATAGGCCGACGTGTTGGAATTGTCAATATTCCAACACATGTGTATGAGGGTTATAAATATTGTATGGAAAAAGGTTGGGAAGAGGCGGCTAAAATATGTATGACACATTCTTATGTTCTTATGCAGGAAGAATTTGATTATGAGCCGGACACAAAGGAAGAAATAGAAATAAAAAAATATATTTCAAAATGTAAGTTAGATGATTATGACCGATTAATACAGATGTGTGATGCATTGGCAACAGATTATGGGTTTGTGATTTTGGAAAAAAGATTTGTGGATGTGACCCGTAGGTATGGGATTATGGAACAGTATATTAAAGGGTGGGATAAAACATTTGAGATAAAAGAATATTTTGAAGAAAAAACGGGGTGTTGTATTTATGATGTTTTACCGGATATTGGAAAGACCACCTTATTAAGTCCAAAACCGTGGAAATTATCTGCTGGTAATTAAATAAGATTCGGCTGTAATTTACAGGTTTTTGAAAGATATACTGGTAAAATTTTACTTGTGATTTTCGAGATTTTGTCGTATACTATTATTCAGATGTTTACTTTTAAAAGTTTCATAAGAAAAACAAAATTGAGGAGAAACGAAAATGGATAAAAGAGAATTTATACTCATAGTAGATGAGGACACTTCTGAAAGACAGGAGTTAAAAGAATATTTATCCGAAGCATATAGAGTGGGTGAGTATGCAAATGGAAAAGAAGCCTTTGATTATCTAAGCCAGAACCCGCTTCACGTGGATATGATTATTGTAGGTTCCCATCTGGAGAACTTAGACGGATTTGAACTGATTCATCTGTTAAAAGAATCAAAGCCGTTAAATACCATTCCTGTAATTATGCTTGCAGACGGAGAGGAAACTCAGAGAAAAGCGATAGAAAGCGGTGTGGTAGATGTTATTACAAAACCTTTTACACAGCCTGTGGTTCTTTGTCGTGTTAAAAACGCATTGCGGGCAAACAATGTTCCTGCTTTTATGAATGTAATGGAAGAC
This sequence comes from uncultured Lachnospiraceae bacterium, assembly GCA_910577835.1. Taxonomy (GTDB): domain Bacteria; phylum Bacillota; class Clostridia; order Lachnospirales; family Lachnospiraceae; genus CAG-303. Next base: position 1,803 of record CAJTOU010000080.1, read on the forward strand.
CTTGTAAAAGAGCAGATTGATAAGAATATCAATACCTTTGGAATCTGTCAGTGTGCTGTGTGCAGAAGCGATTTGGCAGCGCTGACGCTCAATCACCTTTCACCAAAATATGTTAGTACAGAAAAAGGCAGACTGATTTCTGCAACAGAAAAAATGTCCTATGACAATATTCTGGAAATTGTAAAAGCAATCGCGGAATGTGCGGAGATAATAAAACAGAATCCAAGGCACGAAAAAAATTTATATGAATAAATCCATTTTCTGATTGACATTGCCGGAGTTTGTGAATATCATATAAAAGGCGCATAAAGCGCCTGTAAGCTCTAAAAGAAAGTGAAACCGCGAAGCAGTGCTTCGTCTTTTGTATACATGATACAAAGAGGCGGGGCATTTAGTTTTTCATAGGAATATAAAGAGGAAATAGTATGGGATTTTATCAATATTTTAAAGAAGAAGCCGCCATTATCAGAGAGAGAGACCCTGCGATTAAATCAGACTGGGAGGTTCTGCTTTATCCGAGCTTCTGGGCAATCAGAAAATACAGAAAAGCACATAAATTATATTTAAAAGGACATTTCTTTCTGGCAAGATGGATTTCACAGAGATGTGCGAGAAAAACAGGAATAGAAATTCATCCGGGTGCACAGATTGGAAAGGGACTGTTTATTGACCATGGAAAAGGAGTTGTTATCGGAGAAACCGCTATTATCGGGGATAATGTGACGTTGTATCAGGGAGTTACACTCGGCGGAACCGGCAAGGAAACCGGAAAGAGACATCCTACACTTGAGGATAATGTAATGGTCAGTGTCGGAGCAAAGGTATTGGGTTCTTTTACGATTGGAGAAAATTCCAAGATAGGCGCAGGCAGCGTAGTTTTAAAAGAAGTGCCGCCGAATTCCACCGTAGTAGGCGTTCCGGGGCGGGTAGTAAAACAGGATAATGTGCGTATTCCACGCACAGATATGGACCAGATACATCTTCCTGACCCGATAATGAATAAAATAGAAAAGTTGGAGCAGGAAAATGAAGAGCTGAGGGGAATAATTGAAAAACTGGAGAAACAATTTTCTATGGAATAAAAAACAGGCTCTTTCTGATATTTGAATATTCTATTAAGAAAGAGCCGAAGAATGAAGAAAGCTTTATTATAGAGCTGTCGCAAAATAAATAAGAAAACGAGGACTATTTTATTATGGAAAACAGAGTGAAGTTTTATAATACACTGACAGGAAAGGTGGAAACCTTTATACCAAATGAGGAAGGAAAGGTAAAAATGTATACCTGTGGACCTACGGTATACCATTTTGCCCATATCGGAAATCTCAGAACGTATATTATGGAAGATGTTCTGGAAAAAACTCTGCGTTATGCAGGCTATAAAGTAAAACGTGTGATGAATATTACAGATGTGGGGCATCTCTCAAGCGATGCGGATACCGGTGAGGATAAAATGCTCAAAGGTGCCAAGAGAGAGCATAAGACAGTTATGCAGATTGCGAAGTTTTATACAGACGCTTTTTTTGAAGACTGTAAAAAGCTGAATATCGGGCGGCCTGAAATAGTGGAGCCGGCGACGAACTGTATTGATGAATTTATTCATATGATAGAGGTGCTCCTGAAGAAAGGATATGCATATATTGCCGGCGATAATGTTTATTTTGATACATCTAAACTGGAAAATTATTATGTATTTTCCAGTCAGAGTGAAAAAGAACTGATGGTAGGTGTGAGAGATGATGTCAGTGAAGATACAAACAAGAGAAATAAGAGCGATTTTGTGTTGTGGTTTACCAAGTCAAAGTTTGATAATCAGGAACTGAAATGGGACAGTCCATGGGGAACAGGTTATCCGGGCTGGCATATTGAGTGCTCCTGTATCAGCATGAAGCATTTGGGAGAATATATGGATATTCACTGTGGCGGCGTAGATAATATTTTTCCGCATCACACAAACGAAATCGCACAGAGCGAGTCTTATACAGGCCATAAGTGGTGTAATTACTGGTTCCATGTACATCATTTAAATGATAAGTCCGGCAAAATGAGCAAGTCCAAGGGAGAATTTCTGACAGCCTCTCTTTTGGAGGAAAAAGGATATCCTGCTCTGGTATATAGAATGTTCTGCCTGCAATCTCATTACCGCAAGCCGCTGGAATTTTCCTATGAGGTAATGGACAATATAGCTGCTGCCTATGACAAGCTTCTAAAGGCTGTGGAACGTCTGGAGGATAAGGGAGAAATAGAGCAGAAAACATTTGACTGCTATAAAAACAGATTTTTAGAAGCGGTGGCAAATGATTTGAATACCGCAATGGGTATTACTGTAATTTATGAATTATTAAAAGATAATGTAAATGACAAGACAAAGCTCGCATTAATTAAGAGCTTTGATGAAGTGTTGTCTCTGAATCTTACAGGGGGAAGCATAAAGAATGATACGGAGGTCGACCCTGAGTTTGAGCAGTACATTCTGGAAAAAATAGAAGAGAGAAAGGCAGCAAAGAAGGCAAAAGATTTTGCAAAGGCCGATGAAATCAGAAGTGAACTTGCAGAAAAAGGAATTCTTCTGGAAGATACAAGGGAAGGAGTCAAATGGAGGAAAGCATAAATTTATATGAAAAGATTCTAAGGGAATTTAAAATAAAAAAGCAGGATATAAGTACCTATTCTCCACTTACACTGGCATATATCGGAGATGGCATATATGAGATTGTTATTCGAAGCCTTGTGGTGGGACATGGGAATGGACAGGTAAACAAGCTTCACAAAAAGAGCAGCAGTCTTGTCAAGGCGGAAACTCAGTCTAAAATAATTAAACTTTTAATGGATGAGCTGACGGAAGAAGAAGTACACATTTTTAAACGGGGGAGGAATGCACATTCTTTTACCTCTGCCAAAAATGCCTCCTCGGCTGATTACCATATGGCCACAGGATTTGAGGCTGTGATGGGATATCTGTATATGGAAGGAAGGATGCAGCGGATATTTGAGCTTGTAGAGCGTGGCTTGGAAAAGATAGAAGTTGTATGGTGAAATGTCATGCGGTTATAAAATTATTATTTTGGAAGGAACACAGGAATATTATGAGATATAAGGAATTTGTCATAGAAGGAAGAAATGCTGTGTTAGAAGCGTTTCGTGCTGGAAAAACCATAGACAAGCTTTTTGTTTTAGATGGATGCCACGATGGACCGGTTATGAGCATTACAAGGGAAGCAAAAAAGAAAAATACGGTGATTCATTATGTAGACAGAGACAGGCTCGATGGAATGTCAACGACAGGAAAACATCAGGGAGTGATTGCGCAGGCGGCTGCTTATGAGTATGCAGAGGTCAAAGATATATTAAAGGTTGCCAGAGAAAAAGGGGAGGAACCTTTTTTATTTCTGCTTGATAATATCGAGGACCCGCATAATCTTGGAGCAATTATCAGAACAGCCAATCTTGCAGGGGCACATGGAGTGATTATTCCAAAGAGAAGAGCTGTCGGATTGACCGCAGTAGTGGCGAAAACTTCGGCGGGAGCGCTCAATTATACTCCGGTGGCAAAGGTGACAAATCTTTCCGCCACGATAGAGGATTTAAAAAAAGAAGGTTTGTGGTTTGTATGTGCAGATATGGGAGGAGAACTTATGTATAATATGAACCTGAAGGGACCGATTGGACTGGTAATAGGAAATGAGGGAGAAGGAGTAAGTCGACTGGTAAGGGAGAAGTGTGATTTTGCCGCAGCAATTCCCATGAAAGGGGATATAGATTCTTTGAATGCGTCGGTGGCAGCAGGCGTGCTTGCTTATGAAGTGGTGCGGCAGAGGATGCAGGGAGTCTAAATGCGGCTTTCTGAAAAAGAATAGGGATTTCTTATTGTACGAACAGATTGTCTATCAAATGGTTGGGAGGAGAATAGCAGAGTGAATATAGCTCACTGTTGGAAAGGAAGGGTTGTATATGGTTATAGTTATGTGGATAATTATGGCGGCGGTGGCGGTTTTACTGGGGACCTATGTGTATTTTTTCTTCCGGCGTGTATTTCGGTTCTATAACAAAGGGAAGACAAATAAAGTTTTACAAATTTTACAGATAGTACTTGCGGTGGCAGGAGGATTTTTGAGTGTCAATATTTGGAATGGAATTTCTGTGATATTGTTGCATTTGATTTTTGCCGCTATGTTGTTTGACCTTTTGGCAATAGTACTTCGAAGAAGTTTGAGAAATAAAAGAGACAAAAAATATTACAGAGCAGCTCATATATTGTATCACTGCGGGCTGATTCCTGTGGTGGCGGTATTTTTTATACTGTTGTATGGTTTTTTGAATATGGAAAATATTATCCGGACAGAATATACAGTTCAAACGGATAAAGATATCTCCGGTTATAAAGTAGTTCTGATTACTGATACACACTATGCGACAATACAAGATACAAGTCTCTTGAAAGACAGTATTTCTGAAATAAATACGGAAAATCCAGATATTGTCATTCTTGGCGGAGATATTGTGGAAGAGGGGACTTCGCGTGAAAAGATGCGGGAGGTTTTTGAAGTTCTTCAGGGAATAAAGAGTAAATATGGTATATTTTATGTATATGGAAACCATGACAGGCAACCATATACGGATAAGCGTACTTATACAGATGAGGAGCTGGTTCAGGCGATTACAGAAAACGGAATTGTGATTTTGGAGGATAATTTCGCAGAGATAAATGAAGAACTGATTCTGGTTGGAAGAGGAGATGCAGCGTGGGGAAATGATTCTGGCAGAGCATCTATAAACAAGCTCTTAACTGGAGCAGATATGGAGAAATATATTATTGTGGCAGACCATCAGCCCGTGGAGGCAGAGGAAAATAATGCCGCAGGAGTGGATTTGGAGCTGTCCGGTCATACTCATGCAGGACAGATTTGGCCTGCAAAGTATTTTTTTGATGTGATGAAAATGTTCAGATATGGAAGATATCAGGAAGGGAACTGCACAGTTATTGTATCTTCAGGTTTTGCAGGATGGCAGTATCCAATCAGAACACAGGCACATTGTGAATATGTAGTAGTGAATATTCAAAAAAAATAAAAGTTTATATTTAAAATTACGTAAATCTGTTCTAAATAATTGACAAATAGCCGAATTTGTAGTAAATTAAAAGTGCTACGATGCAGGTAGTTATCCTGACGTAATATGCACATGTAGTATACTGCAAAAAGCAGTACAACTGGTATAAAAGTATACCTGAAATGGAGGATTGAATGAGATTAAGGAAGTTTACTGCTGTTTCACTGGCAGCAGCCATGACAGCCGCAGCGATTACAGGCTGTGGAAACAGAGAGCAGGAAAAACCGGATGTAAAGACGGAGGGCAGAGAGGTTTCAGCAGAATCCTTCTCCGATGCGCTAAAGAAAAGCTCAAACATCAGCAGTTATGATTATACAGCCGATATCAGCTTTTCGATAAAGGCAAATGATTTATTTACTTATACAACAGAGGAAGCAGAGCAAATCCTTGACACGCTTGGTATTGCTTCAGATAAAGTTGATTTAAAGTTTAATGTAAACGGCTCTGTTAAGGGTACGGATGCGCAGACAATAACTCTTGGATTTGAAGTGGGAAATCTTTCGGGTGACCTTACAGAAATTGTCTATGTAGATGATACCTTATATGTAAATGTTGCCAAAACCGTAGATGTAATCGAACAGGTAGCAGATAAGTTTGGTATGAAAAATACCATATCTACTTATCTTACATTACTTCCGGAAGGAGATTATATCTCTGTTTCCAAAGATACGTTGACACAATTTGCAGAAGCATTTTTGAAATCAGCATATATTACAGCAGATGATTTCAACATTTCAAAGACAGATACAGAAGCAGTAGAAAAGGCTGTTTATTATCTGATGGATGAAGTGGAAAAGGCAGCAAAAAAAGCAGAGAATGTATATTCTTCCCAAAATGGATATTCCATAAGCATAAATAATTCCAATATGCTTTCCTTTATGACAGCAGGAATCACTGTACTGGCAGAGGACAGAGATGAGATTATCAAAAACATCAAGACAGTCACAGGAGATGCAAATATGGATATCTCTATTGAAGACGCATTTGATAAGATAAAAATCAGCACAGAAGAAGAAAGAGAAAAGCTTTTAGAGGATATCAGAACAGCAAAAGAAGAAATGCCAGAATTTGACTTCACTGTAACGGCAGATTATTCCGGCAAAGAGGGTTCGGCAGTAGCTTCCTTTGACTGCAGTATGAATGCAAAGGACAATGATGCTGATATAACAATGTCTGTCAATGCTAAAATCACAGAAAAGGATGTAAAGATAAGCGCTCCGAAAAGCGTAATGGCTCAGGAGGATATTGAGGCACTTCTTTCACTGATAGGTATTGATTCAACAGAAGATATTACAGATATGTTTGGTGGTACAGACGATTATGGCTATAATTTTAATGATGATTTAAATATTGATAATACAGCAGCTTAAAAATAAAAGAAAAGGCTGATTGTATTTATTGAATAACAAAATTAAAAAACAGTCGGATATTACATCCGGCTGTTTTATGGTTTACAGGAAATTATTTTGTATTTTCTGTAACAGGGCAAAAAAATAGCTCCGGGGAGAAGTCCGGAGCTATGAAAAATGGGGAGGAGTAATTTTTCTTTTTTTACAAAAGAAAAATTATTATGAAAAAATAAAAAAATTAAAAAACTATATAAGAAACTCTTTTGTTTCTTACATAAATAAATATAAAGCACAAATGTGGTTATTTTGTGAAAACTTTGCAAATAATATATGAAAAATATAAAATATTTCCAAAGCAAAATCAGAAAATATGTTCTGATAATTCTTTATTAAGAAAAAAGCAAATTGCTTCCTGCATGACAGGAAAGGTGAGTTTGCTTCCTGTGAAATAAAAAGACCCCGGGGAGAAAAACCGGGATCTGAAAAATGGGGAGGAGTAATTTTCTTTATGTTTAAAAGAAAATTATTATGAAAAAATAAAAATCAAAATGTAAAAAACATATTGTTTTTTACATATATAGGATAACCCGAAAATGTGTTGATTCTGTGAAAAAAATAAAATCCAATTATAAATTTTATAAAAAAATAAAAAATTTGATGAAATGTGGTATAATGTCATCAGACGAAGCAAAGCATAGTTTGATGACCTATGCACGCATCAGCGTGCTCCA
>CAJTOU010000081.1 GCA_910577835.1 uncultured Lachnospiraceae bacterium
CTGCTCTGCGCCATTTATATCGGCAAAAAAGTACCGCTTCTGAGGCTGGGGAAAGGATGGCTTGTGTTCGACAGAAAACTCCTGGGACGGACTATTTCCTACGGCGCTACCAGCGCCCTGCAGCAGGCATGCCTGCAGGTGGGAAAGACCATCATCCAGGCCATGGTGAACACCCAGGGGGTTAGCGTGATGGCTGCCTTTACCGCCGTGAACCGGGTGGACGATTTCGCCTACACGCCACAGCAGAACATCGGCCATGCCATGACCACCTTTATCGCCCAGAACAAGGGAGCCGGACACAGGGAGAGGATCCGGCGGGGCTTTCAGGCCGGAATGGCCATAGAGATGATTTATTCCGTTATCATATGCCTTGCCATACTGACAGGCGCGCCTGCCATCATGAAGCTTTTCACCGAGACAGAGGACGCCCGGGTGGTTTCGCTGGGAGTGTCGTACCTGCGGCAGATTGCGTGGATGTATTTCCTGCCGGGCCTCACCAATGGGATACAGGGGTTCTTCCGGGGAATGGGGGAGCTGAAAGTCACCCTGTACAGCACTTTCATGAACATGTTAGGCCGGGTGGCGGCGGTGTGGGCGTTGCTGCTGGGATTTTCCCTTGGCTTCGCCAGCCTGGCCTGGGCGAACTTCGCGGGGTGGGTGGTGATGCTGCTGTTTGAGGCACCGCTCTTGCGCAGGGGGCTTCGGAAGGGAGGCTTTCGGGAATAGACGGGTTTGGTCAGACTATATTCCACGGGCTCTTTCGGCTTTTCGTCCGGATGCTTTCTGTTGTATCTTTCACAATAGGAAGCTGCCCACTCTTGTGCCCGATTGAGGCTGTTTTCCCAAAAGTAGATTCCACTGCCTAACCAATCATAAGAATTATGACTTGCATGTAACCTTTCATGTTTATATATTACGTTTTCATAGGTATTTGTGTCACAGCCGTGAAAACCAATAATTAAATTTGGCAGATTACTATACATACACTATCCTTTGCGGCTGTCATATATTCTGCTATTACTGTATCTTTCAGAAAACTCGCCGTCTTCACATATTATATGACAGTCCTCTAAATTTTTTAGGATTTCCTTACCGCCTCACTATTGGACATTTGCCTTAAGTTCTGCAGGTAATTCTCCATTCCTTTTATATAAGCTGTTCTTTCGCATTCCACTAGCTCTATCGTTGGCATAATATTCACCTCATCTTCTGCAGACATGTGACCATTTGTTCTCTTTGCGTTCATTACATCCTCTCCCTATAGACAAGAGTATACACTATGTTATAGGAAAAAAATGTAGAAATGAATCTAGGAATGTTTTTATTTTAGAACCAAAAAGATGATTCCGGTATGTGTATTCTATTATACTATTTGATAATAGAATCTTATCTTAGATTCTATTATACTGTTCGATAATAGAATCTTATCTTAGATTCTATTATAAGACAATATCTAAGTTTCTACAACTAAATTTTCCGGTTTATATTAGTGGAGGAGATACGCTGAAAGAGATGCCAATGAGAACACTTTCTGCCAGGGTACATTGGTCCAAGGGTTTGCCTAACGAAGAATAGCATAAAAAAGTTCGCCTTACTGGCATGTAAGACGAACTTTTTTTCTGTTTCTAACATTTTATACCTTATAGGGGTACAGTGCAAGCCTAATTTCATTTTTGTCAGTATTTTCTATATTCTATCGTTTCTCCCAATGGTTTTTGTTTATTCTGTTGGAAAATAATTGCTGGATTAGCGTATTATTCCTTTCTTGATAGTTTTCCGGGCTTTTCCCCAATAGGTCTACAGGAGTCCTCGGGAGCCAAAAAGTTTCGTCTTACATGCCAGTAAGGCGAACGATTTGGAGTTCGCGGGGACGCAGGGGCTCGCTTGGAAGTCTGAAAGACGGACATGCGGGATTTGGTTCTATGGCAAGGGCGGCGGAGGATAAGGTCTCAAGGGTCGATTCTCGGTATGGGAATGGACGGCCAGGATGGATATGGGGAGAAAATGTCGGGGATGAGCGGAATGGGAGATGAGGGCAAGCGGGGACAACTTCCCGGTGCCAAGTACAACAGAAAGCAAGAGCAGAGTCCTGTTGCCACGTACAACAGAAAGCAAGAGCAGCGTCCTGTTGTCAAGTACAATAGAAAGCAAGAGCAGTCCTCTATTGCCGAGTACTACGAGAAGATGCGGGAATTGGGATGCTTCACTTTACAGGACGTCACTGAGATGGTGGGGGAGCGGTCGGCTGTGACCTACCTGGTGAACGACTACCAGCGCAGGGGCTATATCGACCGGATACACCGGAATCTGTATACAGTAATAAATCGGGAGACAGAGGAGCCGGCGCTGACCAGATATCAGATCGGCAGCAGACTGTTCCCGGACGCGTATATTGCCCTCCACAGCGCTTTCGGTGCGTGGGGCTATGCGCCGGAAGAGGGGAACGAGGTCTTCGTGGCAACTCAGACGCGTTTCACGGACTTTCGCTACAACGGAGTCTTCTACCGCAGAGTGCATCCAAGGCCAAATGCCGATACGGTATGGCACGAGGGGAGCCTGGTGACCAGCCTGGAGCAGACCGTGGTGGACAGCCTCCACAGCTTTGAGGGGGAGGCCGGGCTGGAGAGAGTGGCGGAATGCATCATGCGCCTGCCGCACCTGGATGTGGACAAGCTGCTGGACTGCCTGGAACGGTATGGCAACGGGTACCTGTACCAGAAGTGCGGGTATGTGCTGGAGCAGCTGCAGAACTACGTGAAGCTGCCCAGGGCGTTTTACCGGGAATGCAGGGAGCACTGCGCCAGCACGGTGCGGTATATGATGAAAGGCACGGACGGGCTGATTTATCATAAGGAATGGGGGATTTATGCTCCGGCTTATTTGGAGGTTGGGGAGTGAGTTAGTCGGGCTGGCATTTTTAGCCTTTTAGGAAAGTGCTGATGCAGGAGGTATGAAGTTGAGGAGGGCCGAATGAGTGAAACCTACGAGCCGTGTGTCGCAATCATTATAGCAACACATAAAAGATATCAGATGCCTAAGGACAGATTATACATTCCGCTGCATGTAGGAGCAGAAGGAAAAACAGATATAGAAGGGAATGTCCTTGATTTGGGCTATGCAAAGGACAATACAGGAGAGAATATATCAAATCTTAATCCTGCATTCTGCGAGCTTACTGGGTTGTATTGGGCATGGAAGAATCTTGATGCTGACTATATAGGTCTTGTTCATTACAGGAGATTATTTGAAATGGGCGGGGAGATCCTGACTTATGAGAGGCTCAAAATGCATCTGGGAAAGATCAAGGTTTTCATACCCCGGAAACGAAGATATGTGATAGAGACATTGAAATCCCATTATAATCATACACATTGTCCGGAGCACTTGGAGACAACCGAAAGAGTGCTAATGGAGAGATATCCTGAATATGAGCAAGCTTATAAAAAGGCAATAAACAGAACGTGGGGATATATGTTTAACATGATGATTATGGAGAAGAATCTTCTCAATCATTATTGTACATGGCTGTTTGATATTTTGTTTGAAATCTTCGAAAGAATAGACAGTTCAAGTTACTCTGCTTTTGCGAAAAGGTATGTTGGAAGGATAAGCGAGATTCTTTTTAATGTATGGCTTGTATGGCAATTAGAAAACGGTAAAGTTGGAAAGAATCAGATTATGGAATTGAAGTGTAATGTTGAAGAGGATTGGCTGGTCAAGATTCCGGCATTTTTTAAGGCAAAGTTTTTGGGCAGGAAATACGAGAACAGCTTTTGATGTTTATGCGAAATATATGGGGGTCGCTGCAATGACATATTCCGCAGAACGGATTGAAGAAGACTGTTATAAATTAGGAAAAGATTATTTTGGCCCTTTTTTATATGGTTTTGTAAAGTGGCTACATAGGGAAATAGTAGAACGTTCAATAGACAAAGCATTTTTTCTTTCAAGAGATGGCTATATGATGATAAAGGCGTATAGGCATCTTTTTGGGAATGATAATACAAGATACATTTATTTCTCCAGAAATAGCCTAAGAATGGGATTGCTTTATAAATGCAGGAATTATTCTGAATCAATTGAATATCTCACAAAAGAGAGATACATATCGTTATCGAAAATATTAAAGTATTACGGATTTGGGGAAAAGGAACAGGAAGAGATATCAAAGAAATACGGTATACCTTTAGAAGCAGAATACTTATTGGAAAGGTTATCAGGAGAAAACATAGTAAAAAATATATATGATAATTACACATGCATCATCAAAAAGCGGTCTTATGCCCAGGCAAGGATGTTGAGAAAATATCTGGAACAAAACAATGTGAGTGGCAAGTGTGCCATTATAGATATTGGATGGCACGGAAGCATGCAATACTATTTGGAACAATTTGCTGAGAATGAGGGAATAGAGCTAAACGTTTTAGGACTTTATGTAGGGATTGACCCGATATATCAGACCAAAGGTACAATGAGGGGATATGCTTTTTCGCCAACAGACTTCCGGAATAGAAAAAAGGTTCTCTGCTTTTTAGGAGGCTATGAGAGATTGTTTCAAAGCCAAGACGGAAGTACAAAAGGGTATAAAGAAGAAAGAGAAGAGATAGTGCCAATTTTAGACTCTTACGAGTATGAGGGCAGAACGGAACTTAAAAAGGCAATTTCTTTATGGCAGCAGGGAGCGATGGAATATATTCATAGTGATAAAAAATCAGAAGATGAGACAAAATTAATTGGTCCGATAATGAAGTTTGGAATGAATCCTCCGCAATGGGGAATAGAAATCTTTAAAGATTTTTTTATTAAAGATGGAAGCGATCAGGTGTATGTGAGCACGAAACCGCTTTATAAATATCATATAAAGGAATTGATTCATACATTAAGCAATAGTGTATGGAAAACGGGTTTTATGAAATCGATAATGAGAATTCCGTTTCCCTATTACTGGATATACGCAGGAATGAGAAGATGATTCGTTTATTAAAAAATCGGCTAATTAAAAAATATGATGTGTTTAGCTTTGATATATTTGACACCCTCATTGAAAGAAAAGTAACGATTCCCTCACAGATTTTTTATATGGCTGGCTCTGCTGTCTTAGGCAACAGTGCAGCTAAGGAATTTTGCCGTAATCGAATGGAAGCAGAAAAAATGGCAAGAGATTTTGGGGGAAATAATGAATGTACGTTAGAAGAGATATACAAACAGCTGAATGGAAAATATGGAAGCATGTGTGATGCATTAATGAAAGCAGAGATTGAGGCAGAATTAAATAATTGCATGCCGAGAAAAAAGCTAGTGGAGTTTTATAATGAATGTATAGGAAGAGGGAAAAGGGTTTTCATTATTTCCGATATGTATCTTCCTGGTGCAGTCATAAAAGAAATGCTCAGGAAATGTGGCGTTATTGATTGGAACGGATTATATATATCTAATGAATACAATAAAAATAAACGAAACAGTGAGTTGTTTCAATCTGTTATTGAAGATAACTGCATTGAACGGAATTCAATCATCCATATAGGAGATAGTTTTAAGGCGGACTTTTGGGGGGCAAGAAAAGCGGGAATAGATAGTCTTATTGTCATTAAAAAACATTTTATCAGAAGGCTGTGTTCCTGAGGAGAGGTGCTATGCGTGTCTTGCAAATTAATGTAGATGATTTGGGATATGGAGGAGTGTTTTCCCTTGTATTTAATATGCAACAGCATATGATTCCAGAGGTCGTTTTTGACTATTGTGCAGTGGAAAAGTTTCAAAATACAGAGAATATCAAAAGAATAGAGGAATTGGGGGGCAGTGTTTATTGTATTGCATACGAAGGCAATAAGATTCTTCGCCAGGCAATCCATTTCTATCGTTTGAAAAGGTTTCTTGATAAGAATAAATACCCAGTTGTTCATATCCATTCGGATGTATCATTTAAATTGCTGGAATTCTCATTTGCTGCAAAACTGGCTGGTGTAAAAAACATCATCATACACTCCCATTCCGCGGGAATAGAGGGCAAGCATAGAAAGACAAAGTATATTGTGCACCAATTGTGTAAAAGGCTGCTAAAATATACAGCTGGTCATTACTATGCCTGTTCAAGGGAAGCGGCAAATTGGATGTACTGTGGGGACTTGAAAGTTAAGATCCTGAAAAATGGAGTTGATACAAATTTATATAAATTTGATAAAAAGAAGAGAGACGAAATCAGAGATAAACTAAAATTGTCAGACAAGTTTATAGTAGGAAATGTAGGCAGATTTGCTTATTCGAAAAATCATAAGAGGTTGTTATATATATTTAAAGAAATCCTTGCTATGAACAGCAATAGTGTTTTGCTGTTGATAGGCAATGGAGACTTGATGGAAGAAACGGTAAAAATTGCGCATGCACTTAATATATTTGATTCTATTGTTTTTTACGGAAACACAACAAGTGTATACGATATGCTGCAGGCGTTAGATGTCTTTGTTATGCCATCAAGATTTGAGGGCTTAGGTATTGCTGCCATTGAGGCACAATCGGTAGGAGTTCCGGTTATTTGCTCTGAGGGAGTGCCTGAGGCAGCCATTGTAAATGAAAATGCCATCAGGATTTCGTTAAATTGTTCAGATGAATATTGGGCCAGAGAAATATTAAAGTTAGGAGAATATGGCAATTGTGGAAATACCCGAATCAAAGAAACTGGGTACGACATCAACGGTGTAAGCAGGGAATTGAAAGAATTTTACTTACATACAGGGACGAAAAATGATATCCATTTTAAACATTAAAACAAACTTTTTTTCAATATTGATATTAAGCTATTGTGTGTATGTGATGGTGTATTATAAGTCGATATCTCTTCGATATATTCGCCTCATCGCTTTAGCATTCATACTGGAAGTGGGAAAGTTTCAGGGCTATTTTTTTGCTATTGGGGAAAGTGAAGTATCTTATGAGGATGCTTTTGCCACAATTTTGCTTGTCATCAATTGTGTATCGATGGCCAAACATAAAAGATATGACAAAAAAACATTCATTGTTGCAATGGCTCTTCTGACTGTGGCTCTGCTGGGAATCATTATGGAGAACATTGCGCCATATCAAGGGTTAATTATTCCATATAATTCAAAGCGGGCCTGGGACGGTTATGCAATTGGTGTGGAGGATAAAACAGAAGTTGTTTATTCGGTAACCAGATTTATGCTCCTTTATGTAAGAATTTTGTCACTAGCGACCACTATACTTGTGATAAATAAGAAATTGCCTACAAGCTGTTATAAAATAATTATCAGAAAAATTTCAGGCTTTGGAAAAATTGTATTGTCCTATGGAGTTGTGGAACTGGTGCTGAAAAATATTTTTCACAGCAATTTGACAAACAGGATTAACTGCACGATGTTTGGGCTGGGAATATCAACGTACACTGAGATTGCATTTAGTTCAGGCTTAGCAAGGCTTCAAGGCTTTACCCGCGAACCTTCCCATTTTTCGATGGCGATTTTTTATTTTGTTTTAATTATCATAATGAACGATTTGATTAACAATACAAAAAAGACGGGATTTTGGCTGCCAGTATCTATGCTGCTGTTACTTATGTGTCGATCTTTCGCGGCGTTGGTGTATCTTATATTAATTTTTGTTTTTGTATTTACATTTTATAGAAAAGGAAAGGGCACAGTAAATATTCAAAAAATTAAGCAACGGCTGTGGTGTATAAGTGGTTTTGCAATAGCGGGAGTAATTGCTTTATTGTTATGTGGAATGGAATCGTATTTCTCAGACAGATTAGCATATGTGGTGCGAGTTGTCGGAAAGCTTATTAATGGCGGCAGCGTTCCCGTAAATTCAGATGTAGTAAGGCTTATAAGTATAATTGATACGACCAAGGACTTTCTGCATAGGCCTTTGCTTGGACTCGGAATGGGCGTGGAGGCAGCACATAGTGGAGTGGTGAGCATGCTTGCGGACATTGGTGTATTAGGCGTATTTTTTTGGTGGAAACTGGTCGCCTCAATACCACGCGACAAAAGGGGTAAAATAGTTGTCTTGGTATGGATTTTAGCGGCAAATCTACTATGTGGCACTCAAAGAATCATGTATTCTGTAGTGGTTATGGTGTTCATTGTTTTTTGCCAATGTATGGATAAACGCTATGAAGAAAATATATCAGATCGATTAGCGCTACAGCAAGAATAGAGGGAGTCGCAACCATGTTTATCTCAGTAATCATTCCTGTCTATAATGGGGAAAAAGGCATAGAGAAAGCGATACAAAGTGTTTTGTCGCAGGAAAGGAATGACGTCGAACTAATTATAGTCGATGGTGGTTCGACAGACAATACGATGGGAATCGTCAAATCATATGCAGATAGGATTTCTAAGTATTTATCAGAAAGAGATTCTGGATATGCGGAGGCATTGAATAAGGGTATTGCATTGGCAAGCGGGGATTATATCCTGATGCTGGCAGCTGACGACAGGCTGCTCCCTCACGCAATTGATGGAATCAAAAGCAGCATAAAAGATGACACGGATATATGGTGCGGGTCAATATTGCAGATGCTTCCATACGGAATAAAACATTGGAAATCAAATCCAAATTTAACGGAATTATATCATGGATGTTCCTTAAGGCATCCTGCTACAGCGTTTCGCAGAAAGCTGTTTGCATTATATGGAGGGTATGACACTGATTATAAATGCGCAGCAGATCGTGAAATATTTTTAAGAATGTACACAAAAGGAGCAGTTTTTCAAGTGGAAGACATTCCGGTTGCGCTTTTTACCAGCGAAGGCATCAGCAATAAAAATGCGCTAACGATCGCTTTTTCGGAGCTTATA
>CAJTOU010000082.1 GCA_910577835.1 uncultured Lachnospiraceae bacterium
ATGCATAGAGATACCTCCTGCATTTTCTCCACAGGAAATACGCCAATACTTATACTGTTAAAGTTCAGAGCAACCCGCTTTAGCCAAAGCTCCAAATACTCCCGATCAGCTTCGCCTGTGTAGATAAGACCAAAGTGGAACACTTTATCGTAGCGCGGGACGTGACGCATTTGTCCATTGACAACATGGGTATACATGGTGCCGAGGGGAATTGACCGGTCGATGAGGTTTTTCGTCTTATGGTCAATGAAGCCCAAGCTGGTGCCGGAAATGAAAATAGCAGCATCGTATTCCAGATAGGCTTTCAGGATTTGTTCGTAGTCATCTTTCAGCGCACATACTCCTGGTGTCTTTAACCAACAGGAATTGCATCCAACACAGGGCGCAATCCTCATTGCAGCGGTGTGAATGACGTGATACTCATCCACTTTTTCTGCCAGAGCACAGATTGCTTGTTGCGCGGCTGGTTCTGCCTCTGGCAAAGTATTGATAATTAACAGGTTCATTCGCTCCCTCCATTTTCTCATGCGTAATCGGGCAAAAAGCACCGACCCTATAAAAGTATAAGGTCGGTGGAAGCCCCCAAGTCAAGAGCAAATTGATATTTAATTCCGCGTCATTTGAGGGGAACCCATACCTCATAGCAATACTGGTCAGTCAACTCCCCTAACATCACAAGACGCGCGAAGATATAGCACATCCCGCGAAAAGAGAAACCATTTTGTTCCGCCCATTCATAACACAGACGAAACATCTTTTCCATGATAGACTGGTCTCTGTTATCAGCCGTAAACAATACATGCAAGCTCTTTCCGCTTTCCAAAACTGTTTTCTGCTCTGGCGATCCTTCTCCATGAAATGGCTTCACAATATACATTCCCGAAGTGATATAGCCGTTTTCATCAAAAGTCACAACGCGCACCATATTTGATAAAATATCCTCTTTCTCTACATTGAGATAAGCCAATACTTTATCCCGGTACTCGTTAAGAGATGCTCCGGTGCCTAGCGTATTTACCACATAGTAGACAGGTAATTCCTCGATTGAAAATGCAGGCTGGTACTGTGCCGTATATTCACAAAATTCCCGCATATGTTCCAGCCGTTTTGTCATTTCAGTCAAATCGTGGATTTTTTCATGGATGGCGCTAATTTTTTCTTGTGTGATTTTGGCGTAGTCCTCTGCTGCCGTACCTTGAAGCGCACTGATTTCGGCAGTAGTGAATCCTCTTTTTTTGAGAAAATCTATCGCCATAAGTCGAGTCATATCATATAGATCAAATTCTCGGTACTTGCTGTCACCATTCCTCTTGGGCGTGATCAACCCCATTTCTTCGTAGTACCGTAATGTTTCTCTGGTTAGGCCGAGACTATTTGCAATATCACTTGTATGGTATATACTGTCTAACACACGCTCGTTTTCTGCATACGGTATTCCGTATGTCTCCTCACACTTGAATCCATTCCCACGGTTTCGTCCATCAACAGGTTTTTCAGCATCAGCGGGGATAAACCATGTTTTCCCTTTTTTGACAGCTCCATCAATTCTGCCTGCTTTACAATAGTAGGCCACCATTCGGCTTGATATGTGCCATTTCAATGCAGTTTCATTCGCCGTTAGATAGTCCATGGAATCACCTCCCAGTTTTATTATATTTCAGATAAACGAAATTTACAAGGTTGAATATGTACCAGCCGATCTTGGAACCAAGCCGGTATATCAGGTAAATGTCCGCGAAATGTTACAATGAGGTCAAATTTTTTATCTGGTGCTTAAAATTGGAAACAGAGGACGAGTATGCCCTCTGTTTCCATCAGTCTCTAACTATAAACCAATTCGCTGAATATGATTTCCTCCACCTGGGCCTTACAGCAATTCATCAGTCCCACCCATGCCATTTGGTCACGGGCTTTCAGTTCCTCGGTCACGCCAGCAGCTTTGATCATCTGCGGCAGAAGCGTGTCCATGCGCAGCTCCGCTGCCCGATCAATGCTGGTCAGGTGATCGTCTGCTCTGCCGGTGTTCACCAGTACCATCCACAACTTGGGCTTATGTTTCTGGAGGTAGGTACGGCGAAGATCACCATATTTGCCATAAAACTTCTCTGTTGCTGGGCCCTCGTCAAGTATCAGGTCGGGAATGTAGCAGTCGCCGACTTTGGTGTAGGTCAATTCTGCCATTTTTGCCATTCCTTTCATCAGTCACTTCATTCTGCCACAAATGAGCTGACTGTATGTTGTATTTGATGCACTTGAAATACATCGCTTACAGCATACATCGTCCTCTGAAAAGTGCTTGAATTTTAAAATTTCAAAATGTATTTTTAGCCCATCAAAAATGGCTTATTAAAGTATGCCTTTATTATCGTTTGACCGCGCAAATCAATGGGTTCCATTGGATTTCGTGCTAAAAACAGATAAAATGAAGCTGCCGCTTCACGAATTTTCATTCGTTAAAGCGACAGCCCCATAAAACCAGTGTTCTAGTCCCGCCCTAAAATGGATAGGATACATTTTTTCATTGCTTCATAGCTTTCTGGGGTAATGTCATGTTCCATTTTACAAGCATCATTTGCCGCAATCTGGGGATCAACACCAAGATAGATTAACCAATCTGCTAGCAAGGTGTGGCGTTCGTAGACGTTTTCCGCGATCTTTTGTCCTTCGTCTGTCAAATGGAGATAACCATCCTCCGAAACAAGAATATATCCGCGGTTTTTTAAATTTTTTACGGCGACACTTACGCTAGGTTTTGAGAAATTTAGCTCAGACGCTACATCAATGGAGCGTACAGTAGGAAGGCGCCTGCTTAAGATAAGTATTGTTTCAAGGTAATCCTCAAGGGACTCTTCGGCTTTGTGCTGGATATAACTCATAGTATAACTGTACTCCTTTCCAGGACGGAAATTGTCCGTAAGTTTATCCTAACACTTTAAGGAAAGAGTTGCAAGCCATTTAATTTTGTTAGCGGCTATTAGCAGGTATGCTGTATTTTTGAAAAACATAGGTTAGTTTATACCAACTAAAAAGGAGAAATGGAATATGGTTAAAATCACAGTAGATGCGGAAGCAAATGGAGGGGGATAAAGATGGATAGGTTACAGAATGTGGTTATTGCAGCAGAAACAGTGTTTTTGGTAATGGCTTTTTGTTCTATTATAAAGGCAGCCTGCCAGAAAATACTAAAACGGAATAAGAAACAATAATGGAACTATTGGAATATTGCAGGTCAGCATTTTTTTGCTAGCTTAGTAATAAATTTGTTCTGCCATTCTGTAATAAGTGAAGCGTAAAATGGAGCCATTCACAACAAACCTATAAAAAAATTGTTTAGATTGGCGATAAACTAAATAGAAACTTTTTTAATAACAAAGAAAGGAATGGTATTTTATATGGAAATGGGGATTATTAGCAATTATAGTAATATGGGGCAAGCTAACACGGAAAAAGAAGTGCAGATAAAAGCAGTAAGAAAGGAAACAGAAACAACAAGTTTACTTTCAAAGGCAGCAGGGAAGCCTGTAAATCTTTCTATTTCTGATGAAGGAAGAAATATGCTGCGGGAAATGGTAAGCCAATTTGAACCTAAGCCAGATTGCGCAAATGTTAGGGAATTGACAATACAGAATACAAACGAGGTTGCATGGGAGCATTACACGGCAATGCGGGATATTAGCAGCCTAACATTAAAAGACAGAAATTATAATGGTAAAGATGTAATAAAATCTATAATGGACACATATGAAACTCGTTATAATGAAACCATAAAGCAACATGAAAATGGAAATCGTAAAGTTTCTTATGAACTTACAGGAAAAAAGTCATTGACACTTGATGAAGATTTGGCTGGGTTAGATGAGGCTTTTAAAATGCGGTTAGCAAATTTAGCAGGATATATTACCTGCCAGCAGACAAATAAGGCATTTGAAAATCCAGATAGTTCATGGTATTTCCATAGAAATAGGCCTCAAAATGAAGCAGAAAAGCAAGATAATGTCCAGCTTTTTGATACTTTAGGAGTTTCTCAATTATCAAATAATAGAGAAGAAGTGATAAATAGGATTAAACATACAGTAATACAATCAGCCACAGTATTTAGTGATACAAGGGCTGGAATATTAAAAGAAATTAGAGAAACAAAAGGAGGGTATGATAATGTGGATGTTGTAAATGCTTGTGGCTTAACTTATGCAAAGTTGTATTCTGAAATTGAAGAGCGATATGAAAACGGGAATGAACAATATTACAAGCTAGATGGAACGCCTTTGACGAAACAAGATGAAGTTGATTGGTTAGATAAAGAATATGAAAATGAAGTAACATGGCAAAAAGCCTGTGTAAAGATAAAAGCCCAAAAGAAAGTTTCTTTAGGTTATATTCCAGAAATCCCTATAAAAGAAATAGAGGAATTTGGAAACAGTCTCCAAAAGTCAAAGGAAGATTATTTGAAATTGTATAGGGAAAATAAGCAGGCAGACACTTAGGCTTATAAATAAAAGAGTTCCATATCAAAATATATTGTTTGAGATTTTCTCTATCAATGTAACGATCTATAAAATTTGCCAGTGCTTTGAGTCCCGGTTGATGTATATTAAAATACCATTATAACTTTAGTTGTGTTCTGAAAAAACTGTAAACCACTTGGTGGGCAAAGGGAGCCATTCACGGTCTGCGTTTTGGCAAAAGGATATTTCCTGCTCTGGCGAGTAGCGGTATTTAATTTCACATTGAAGAAAAGAAAAATCTTTGTGCTGCATAGTGAGAGAACCATACACCCAACCCTCGCCATTTCGCGTTTGGATACTGTCCCCCTCAAATGCCTCCAGCAAAGAGGCAATCATGTCGGGGTCATCTATCTGGGCCAAGATGTTTTCTGTGTCTTTATCAACAAGCGCAACCGAAGATACTGTTTCCATGGATGGTGGGTTTATTTGCAAGTCCTCCCGGATACAGAAAAAAGTGATATACGGCCCAAAGACAAAATGATTTGGCAGAATATAGAGGAAATTCTGTTCTTTATCACCCTTGATTTGACAGACTTTATAGCTGCCTCCATTTTCTGCGTCATCATCACATACGCCAATGGTATTACCAATCTCACCGCTAAATTTCCAGATAAGCCCAAGAGTATCTGTTCGATGACAGATTGTATCTGAGTCTTGGATATATTGAACGCCGTCTACAGTTAAAGTGGGGTTTTCGTCATTGTCAAATCCATCTGTAAACCAGTAAAACGGCAGATCTTTTTCTGCTTTGCACCCAGCCAGCAAAAGAGACGGTAAGAGCACAAGTAACAAGGCAAATGCGGCCACCTTTTGTAATTGTCTTTTCTGTTTCACCATACCTGTAAACCTCTCTTTGCTCTTTTTACCAATATTAAAACACACCACGCCGTAGGACGAAAGCATATCCTGGGAAAGCTGTTCCTCACCCTTGAGTTTCATATTATTATTTATACCCTTGTCAAATACGGTTATGTGTTTGGCATAATATAGGCTGGATTTTATGATCCATAAATGGAATATACTGTTTCGTCAGCTTTTAAAGGGAGTTATCAAACGTAAACCCTATTTCATTTGCATCCATTGCAGTAAATGTACTATATTTCCCATTTGTATATTCTGAAATAACTTTATTCCAAAAATTTTGGGCAGGTAAGTTGTTAGTCCAATAGGATATTTCCCAACTGCCATGAAACATATTAAAAATCTTTATGGCAGCTACCCGCCCAACTCCTTTTTTCCTATATTTTTTCATTACAAAAAATTCGGCTATATTATAAGGGGTTGGCAGATTATTATATTCACAACAGGAACGCACTAAAACCAATCCAGCAAGTTTTCTATTTACCCTAATAAAGAAAGGGTATCTTCCTTTTTCATTCCAATAGTCATCAATATGTTTATATCCAAAATATCCGTATTCGTTTATATCATCATTAGAAAACTCTGAAAAATCATAATTATACAATTCCAACATCTGAATAAAAACAGATTTCTGTTCATATAGTATAGGTTCTATGCTGATATCCATATATGCCCTCCATAAAATTTAATTATATTTTACTTAAATTTGTATTATATTAACTGAATTTCCGTGTTCCTTTATAATGCGGATTAAATCATTTGTTTTTATCCAAATTGTTGCAGTATTATCATTCGGATGAACGCCTATAAGATAGGGCGGTTCAAGAAAATCTTTGTCAATAAATGTCTTAACTTTTGTTTCGATATCATTTAATATGCCAAATGGTGTTACAGAACCGGCTGATAAATTCATAATGCACATTAAATCGTTTTCTGACGCAAAACTTAATGGACGGGTATGGTTATTCTTCCTAAATTCTTTTAAGTTTACTCGTTTATTCCCTTTTACTGTAAGAAGATAGTAATTTCTTTTTTTATCATCACAAACAAATAGATTTTTTGCGTTTGCGTCTGGATAGGGTATGTCAATCTGTGAAAGGCCTGCCATGTTGTAAACAGCCTTATGTTCTGTAATTTCATGCCATATACCCCTGTCTTCCAGATAATCATAAATTTCCTGTTT
This sequence comes from uncultured Lachnospiraceae bacterium, assembly GCA_910577835.1. Taxonomy (GTDB): domain Bacteria; phylum Bacillota; class Clostridia; order Lachnospirales; family Lachnospiraceae; genus CAG-303. Next base: position 6,550 of record CAJTOU010000082.1, read on the forward strand.
ATTCATAGCGTTACCTCACTTTCAATGCCTAATTTATGCCGCTAATTATATCACAATTACATTTAGGTTTCCATTAAATTTTTTTCTTATATTTGATTTTTCTAAGCGAAATTTAGTGGAATTGTGCGTGTGTTTGTGGTAAAATAATAATGATATTGAATAATTCAGCAAATCAGTAATTTACAGGGGGAATATTATGGCAGGAAGAATAATTGGATTGATTTCATGTTTGATGTGTGCTGTACCTTTTTTGATAATATCACTATATAATAGAAATAGTAGTGAACCAATTAATTTTTGGAGTGGAGATACTTCGTTAAAAAAGAAAGTCAAAAATGTTTGTGATTATAACAAAGAAATGTCGGGACTATATAAAAGGTGTGCGATTGCATTTCTTGTGGCAGGAATAGGGTTTGTTGTATATCCTATAGTTGGGGTTATATTGATATGCCTAGATTGTACATTAGGTATTTATGCTGTATATCACAGTTACAAAAAAATATTGCAGGAATATTCATAATAACAGTGTGTATTACTTTTAATGTTTTAAGGGTTCCCTTAAATGTCAATTTGTCATCTTAGTGAACGAAAGTAGAAAATAGGTTACAGTTATAGATATTTTTGTAAAAGTATCTAAGAAAGTAATTTATAAAGTTATTAGAATTGGCAGATTTGCAGGAGCCTAACTAATATAATTTATAAGGCAGAGGCATCTATTGGAAGATACCAGTAGATGCCTTTATTTTTATGGATTTGTTTTGTGATATTTATATGTGGCTTGATAAATTTTGAAATATATGGAAGTAGGGGATAGTCTCTTTTTTGTATATTTACCATTTGCAACCAAAGATTTTCATTTTGCAACCTGTAATTGGTGTAAAAATATAGTGTTATGTTTTAAAATGATTTTATCAATTGTAAAGAGGGTGTGTTATATGACAATAGGAGAAAAAATAACTAAATTGCGTAAGGAACAAAATTTAACACAAGAACAATTTGCAGAAATTTTAAAGGTGTCAAGGCAATCCGTATCAAAATGGGAACGAAATGATGCGTATCCAGATACAGAGAAACTGGTTAGAATTGGAAAAATATTTGGCTGTTCGTTGGATTATCTTTTGAAGGATGAATTAGAGCAAATGGATGTAAATTTGGCTGCGGCAAAAGAGGAGGCGGGGTATGATAAAATGCGTGCAGGAGTATTAACATATTTATCTTTTCCTCCAGTTTTTGGATGGATTATGGGAATTGTTTCTCTTAGATTTCAAAAAAGCCACATGAAAAATAAAGTGCAGATTAGTCTAACAATTTTGGGAATGGTATTTTCGCTGGTATGTACAATTTTAATGATGGCAGGGATATTGTTGGGGTTATAGATAATATTTTTAAATATTGGAAAGTTCAACTGGCAAGCGAAAATATTCTCTGTTTTATGCGAATACAAAATTTATGGTTTCTGGTATAATCTAATAAAACAAGAAAATATATAAGGCATCTTATGGATTAGGAGGGTTTACAAATGAATAAAATATCGTTGCGCATTGCCGATTTACGTAAAAAAACAAAAATTACACAACAAGAGCTGGCAGATAGCATTGGAGTATCATTTCAAACCGTCAGCAAGTGGGAAACGGGAGTTTCCCAAAGTTAAAGATACCACATCAATCCCACGCGGACTTTTGCTCAACCGATACAGCCGGAGGGCTGGATAACAAGAAAAGGCGGTATGCGCCCCGTGGAGGGGTAGCGTACCGCCTTTTCTTGTGGGGGTTTCCAAAGGGGGCAACGCCCCCATTTGGCACACGACTTTGCGAAGCAAAGTGTAGTGTGTTATACGCTCTGCCGGCGTTGCCGTGAAAATGCCGTTGCCGCCGGGGAGGGCAAGGGCATTTGAAGCGGCAGGAAAACAGGGCTGTGCTTGCGTGGCGTGGAGCCGCAAGCGCAGGTCTGGACTCATCAGCAGACAGGGCGTATATGAAAGCCCCAGTTCCTCGTCCTACGCTCCAACTTGTGGACAAAGTGTCCCGAAGTTGTGGCCACACTCCCGGAAAAGTAGCAGGACAACGGGCAACCGTCAAGGCTGAAATGAACGGGTTTACACCCGGCCTTGACCTCCGCCCGCTGTCCCGCTGGATGGGTGGACAAGGCGGCCAATCCCTCAAAGTGCTTGGCCTG
>CAJTOU010000083.1 GCA_910577835.1 uncultured Lachnospiraceae bacterium
CCGCCATGAGTTTCATGGCGGTATTTTTGGCTTGAAATCTTTATCCAATAAATGTATAATCTAGGAATGGAAGTTCCAAACACCATGGAAAATAAAAACAAAATTAATTTAGGAAAGATGAAAAAATATGGATATTATAAAAAAAATCAGCGAAGAATTAGCCATTCATCAATGGCAGACAGAGGCAGCCGTAAATCTGATTGATGAGGGAAATACCATTCCCTTTATTGCAAGATATAGAAAAGAAAAAACAGGGGCCTTAAATGATGAGGTACTTCGCAGTCTTGAGGAGCGTCTGAAATATTTAAGGAATCTTGAAGAGCGGAAGGCGTCTGTTCTTTCCAGTATTGATGAGCAGGGAAAGCTGACAGAAGAATTGAAAAAGCAGATAGAGGCGGCAGATACGCTTGTGGCAGTAGAAGATTTGTATCGTCCATATAAGCAGAAAAAAAGAACCAGAGCAACCATTGCCAGAGAAAAGGGACTTGAACCTTTTGCCAATATCCTTTTGCTTCAGATGACCACAAAATCTGCTGAAGAGGAAGCACAGGCATTTTTATCTGAGGAAAAGGGAGTAGAATCTTTGCAGCAGGCAATTGAGGGAGCCAAGGATATTATTGCGGAAAATATTTCAGATGAAGCAGCATATCGGACTTATATCAGAAATATTACCTTTAAAGAGGGAACTATTACTGCAAAAGCAAAGGAAGAAAACAAGGAATCTGTATATGAAATGTATTATGATTTTACAGAGCCTGTCCGGCAGATTGCAGGACACAGAATCCTTGCTGTTAATCGGGGAGAGAATGAAAAGATTCTCACTGTAAAAGTAGAAACAAATGAGGAAAAGGTATTAAATTATCTATATAAAAAAATTATTGTAAAAGACAATCCAAATACTTCACCTGTTTTAAAGGAAGCTATTGAGGACAGCTATAAAAGGCTGATTTTTCCGGCTATTGAAAGAGAAATTAGAAATGAACTTACAGAAAAGGCAGAAGACGGAGCTATTCGGGTATTTGGCAAAAATCTGGAGCAGCTTCTTTTACAGCCTCCGGTTGCAGGACATGTGGTGCTTGGATGGGACCCAGCGTTTCGTACCGGCTGCAAACTGGCAGTAGTTGATGCCACGGGGAAAGTACTGGATACCATGGTAATTTATCCCACTGAGCCGCAGAAAAAGATAAAGGAAGCAAAAGAGATTCTCAAAAAGCTGATTAAGAACTATGGGATTACTCTGATATCTCTTGGAAATGGAACCGCATCAAGAGAGTCGGAAAAGGTAATTGTAGAGCTGATAAAGGAAATTGATGAAGCTGTGCAGTATGTAATTGTAAATGAAGCCGGAGCTTCCGTATATTCCGCAAGCAAACTAGCAACAGAGGAGTTTCCGAATTTTGATGTAGGTCAGAGAAGTGCAGCTTCGATTGCAAGAAGACTGCAGGACCCTTTGGCAGAGCTTGTAAAAATTGATTCCAAATCGATAGGTGTTGGACAATATCAGCACGATATGAATCAGAAAAAACTTGGCGAGGCATTGAATGCTGTGGTGGAGGATTCCGTCAACAAGGTCGGAGTAGATTTAAACACTGCCTCTGCAAGTCTTTTGGAATATATTTCAGGAATTACAAAGACAGTAGCCAAAAATATTGTTTCATACAGAGAGGAACAGGGAAAATTTACAGACAGAAAGCAGCTTTTAAAGGTAGCAAAGCTTGGACCAAAGGCTTTTGAACAGTGCGCCGGCTTTTTAAGAATTACTGACGGGGATAATCCTTTGGATAATACAGGGGTGCATCCTGAGAGCTATGACGGAGCAGACAGACTTTTAAAAAAGCTTGGATTTGACAGAGAATCTATCAGAGAGGGAAAACTTGCCGGACTGGGACTTATGGTAAAGGATTATAAAAAAATGGCGGAAGAGCTGGAAATCGGAGAAATAACACTGCGTGATATTGTAAAGGAACTGGAAAAGCCGGGAAGAGACCCAAGAGACGAGATGCCAAAGCCGATTTTGAAATCAGATGTAATGGAAATGAGCGATTTAACTCCGGGAATGGTGTTGAAGGGAACAGTAAGAAATGTAATTGATTTCGGTGCATTTGTGGATATTGGAGTTCATCAAGATGGACTTGTGCACATTTCACAAATGTCCGATAAATATATTAAGCACCCTCTTGAGGCTGTGAGCGTGGGAGATATTGTTGATGTGGCGGTGATGAGTGTTGATTTACAGAAAAAACGGATTGCTCTTACAATGAAAGGGATATGTCATTAATTATGGAATTGAAAATCAAATCAAAAATAACTGCAGAAGAACTCTGGTATTTTCTTTTATATCATACCTATTCTTCTATATGGGGTTTTACAGGTATACTTATCAGTGTTTGCGCACTTCTGGCATTTATTCAGATGTGTATCAGCGGCGGCAGCATATTCACCAGAGGCTTTTTGATTGTCACGGCTCTGCTGTTTCTTGTAGTACAGCCTCTGAGGCTTTATCTTCAGGCACAGAAACTTATACTGAATGATAAAGGATATATGGAACCAATTGAATTTTTCTTTGATTCTGCGGGAATTACTTTGACACAAAAGGAGGACAGCGCTTTCTATGCATGGCATAATATCCGAAAAGTAATATCTACCAGAAAAATAGTGGCAATTTATGCAGATAACAAAAAGGTTTTTAAGATAGCGAGGCGTGATATAACAGATAATTTTGAAAAGCTTCGCGATATTATCCGTACCTATGCTGTACATGCTGTTGTTAAGCTGAAATAGGAGAAATTAAAACAGGAAAAGTTATGAAAAAGATATTTGAGACAAACAAAGCAGAAGAAACCTTTCTTTTGGGAAAAAAGCTGGCGGAACAGGCGGTTTCAGGACAAATCTACTGTCTGGACGGAGAGCTTGGAACAGGCAAAACAGTTTTTACGCAGGGATTTGCTGCAGGACTGGGGATTATGGAGCCTGTCAACAGCCCTACTTTTACGATTGTTCAGGTATACGAGGAAGGAAGGCTTGATTTTTATCATTTTGATGTATACAGAATTGCAGATGTGGAAGAAATGTATGAGATAGGCTGTGAGGAATATTTTGACGGAGAGGGTGTCTGTCTGATTGAATGGGCATATTTAATAGAAGAAATTCTTCCACAGAATGTTATTCATATTAAAATAGAAAAAAATCTGGAAAAAGGATTTGATTATAGAAAAATAACTATTTTTGACTAGTAAAACAGGAGAAAAGGCGAATGAAAATATTAGCAATAGAATCCTCGTCTCTGGTTGCATCAGTGGCAATTGTTGAGGATAACACAATGGTGGCAGAATACACTATCAACTATAAGAAGACACATTCCCAGACATTACTGCCCATGATTGATGAAATATGCAAAATTACGGATTACCGGCTGGAAGATATCGATGCCATAGCAGTATCTGCCGGTCCCGGTTCCTTTACAGGACTTCGGATAGGAAGTGCAACTGCCAAGGGATTGGGGCTTGCGCTGAAAAAGCCGTTAATTCATATACCGACAGTGGAAGCAATGGCATATAACTTTTATGATACAGATAAATATATTGTGCCGATTATGGATGCCAGAAGAAGTCAGGTTTATACTGGGATTTATACCAATAAAAAAGGTATTGTAAAAGAAATTCTGCCTCAATGTATTATGAGTATGGATGAGCTTATAAAAAAGGTAAATGAAATCGGGCAGCCGGTAGTATTTCTGGGAGACGGAGTTCCGGTTTTCAGAGAAAAAATAGAAACAGATGTACTGGTAGAGGCTGTTTTTGCACCGGCAGGAATGAATCGTCAGAGAGCCAGTGCAGTGGCAGAGCTTGGAAAAAAATATTTTCTTCAGGGCAGAACAGAGACAGCAGCCGGACATGCGCCTGATTATTTAAGACTGTCTCAGGCAGAACGGGAAAGAAAAATGAAGGACAATGATAATAAAAATGAATAGAGATGCAAAGGAAAATACAAATGAGAAGAATATAGATAATAAAGATGTAATAGGCATAAGAAAAATGCTGCTTAAAGATTTGCCGCAGGTATGTGAAATAGAAAGACAGACTTTTTCTGTTCCATGGTCAGAAAGCGCCTTTGAGGAATCCCTAAAGCTTCCGCATGCGATTTTTCTTGTGGCATATCTTGGGGAACAAATCCTCGGTTACTGTGGATTATATCAGGTTTTTAATGAAGGTGATATTACAAATATCGCAGTTTCGCCGGATTACAGGGGTATGGGCATTGCAGGGAAACTTTTGGAAACAGTTTTTGCATATTCGGCAGAACGGGGAATAGAAGCTTTCACATTAGAGGTGAGAGAAAGTAATGCGCCGGCGATTCATCTGTATAGTAAATATGGCTTTGAACAGGCAGGACTTCGAAAAAATTTTTATGAAAAGCCCAAGGAACATGCTGTTATTATGTGGAAACGGGGATTATAAATGAGATACAAATTGAAATAATGGACAGATTATAATAATGTACAGATTGAAATAACATACATTACCACTTCAAATCAAGGAACACATAGTATATAATTAAATCGTAACAGCAAAAGATTTTGTGAAAAAGTACTTGAAAAGGAAGTGTCAGTATGAGAAAATATAATACGAAGAACGAAATTCAAAAAATAACCTGCAATATGTGCAAAAGAGAACTGAAGATAGAAAATGGAATAGTGAAGGAAGGTGTATTCGGTTCAGAATACCTTTGGAATTATTTTTCCGACAAAGATGGACAGGTTCATTCCTTTGACCTTTGTGAGTCATGCTATGATAAGCTGATGAAGCAGTTTAAAATCAGGCCGGAAATAAAGGAAACAACTGAACTGATTTAGAATTATGTTAGATGTATGTTTACTTGGCACAGGCGGAATGATGCCTTTGCCGAACCGATGGCTGACTGCCCTAATGACAAGATTTAACGGCAGCAGTCTTTTGATTGACTGCGGGGAAGCAACGCAGCTTGCAGTAAAAGAACAGGGGTGGAGCTTTCACCCGATTGATATTATCTGTATTACTCATTACCATGCAGACCATATCAGTGGTTTGCCGGGAATGCTTTTAACTATGGGAAATGCAGACAGAACCGAGCCCCTTACCATGATTGGACCAAAGGGGCTTGAAAAGGTTGTCCATGCTCTGCGGGTGATTGCGCCGGAGCTTCCGTTTGAAATAAAATTTATTGAACTTACGGAAAAAATGCATACAATAAAAATAAATGGATATAAAATTGAGGCTTTTAAAGTAAATCACAATATTGTGTGTTATGGATATAATATTATTATAGAGCGTGGTGGCAAATTCAGCGTGGAGCGGGCAGTTGAAGCAGGTATTCCCCAAAAATGCTGGAGCAGGTTGCAGAAGGGGGAAACTCTTGAAGAAGACGGCAGAGTATTTACGCCCGATATGGTTCTTGGAGAGGCAAGAAAGGGAATTAAGGTAACATATTGTACTGATACAAGACCGGTTGATATTATTGCGGAAATGGCGCAGGGAGCGGATTTATTTATCTGTGAGGGAATGTATGGAGAAAAGGAAAAAGAAAAAAAAGCGAGAGAATATAAACATATGACCTTTACAGAAGCCGCTAATCTTGCGGCTGCGGCACAGCCACGGGAAATGTGGCTGACACATTACAGTCCGTCGCTGGTTCGGCCAGAAGAGTATATGAATGATGTGAAGCAGATTTTTAAAAATGCGCATCCCGGAAAAGACGGCAAGCATGTAACCTTAAGTTTTGAAGATTGATTGTTTAGAAAGGAGGCGGAACAATGAAAAATATGAAAAAACTTATTACAATAACTTTGATTATTGTACTTTGTGTTGTTTTATATTATCGTTATGCAAATAAGGAAAATAAGGACAGTACAGAAGCAAATGCAGATAATGGTAAATTATCAGAGGTGGAAAAAATATTGACAAAGAATCTGGATGAAATTTATCCAACCACTCCGTTAGAGGTAGTGAAATTTTTTACCAGAATCCAGAAGTGTTATTATAATGAAAATCATACAGATGAGGTAGTGAAGGAACTGGCAGAGCAGGCGAGAAAACTAATGGATGATGAGCTGATAAAAAATAATCCGGAAGGTGAATATTTCGAGGAATTGAATGAAGAAATCGATGCTTATGGAAACAGTAAAAAGAAGATAAGCAATATTATTTTTGATAAGACTAATGATGTGGTATATTCTACGGTTGACGGAGTAAGAGCCGCCTCTTTGAACTGTACCTATTATGTGCAGTCAGGCAGTAAAATTGCTGCCACTACTGAGACGTATATTTTAAGAAGAAATGATGCAGGTCAATGGAAAATATATGGCTGGAAGTTAAAAGAGCCTTCTTATTTTGAAGATTAACTGCATGGCAGAAGGTGAGAAAAATGAACGGGAAAGACATATTAATACTTGGAATCGAGACATCTTGTGATGAAACGGCAGCATCTGTGGTGAAAAACGGGAGAGAAGTTCTGTCAAATATTATTTCATCGCAGATAGATATACATACATTATATGGGGGTGTGGTTCCAGAGATTGCTTCCAGAAAGCATATTGAAAGAATAAATTATGTGATAGAGGAAGCATTAAAGAAGGCGGATATTGCCCTTGAAGAAATAGATGCTATCGGTGTTACTTATGGTCCCGGACTGGTGGGGGCTTTACTGGTGGGAGTCGCTGAAGCAAAGGCAATTGCATATGCTGCTAGAAAGCCGCTGGTGGGGGTACATCATATAGAAGGTCATATTTCTGCAAATTATATTGAACATCCTGATTTGGAACCACCATTTTTATGTCTTGTAGTGTCCGGAGGCCATACACATCTGGTGGTAGTGAAAGATTATGGAAAATATGAGGTAATCGGAAGAACAAGAGATGATGCTGCCGGAGAGGCATTTGATAAAGTAGCCCGTGCAATTGGACTGGGTTATCCCGGTGGTCCGAAGGTGGACAAGCTGGCAAAGGAAGGAAGAGAAGATGCAATAGATTTTCCAAGGGCTTCTGTGGAACATGCACCTTTTGATTTCAGCTTTAGCGGATTGAAATCAGCAGTATTGAATTATCTGAATATGTGTCAGATGAAAGGGATAGAAATAAATACAAAGGATATAGCAGCTTCTTTTCAGAAAAGTATTGTTGATTCGCTTACTGTAAGAGCAATGCTGGCATGCAAAGAATACAATATGAAGAAATTTGCCATAGCGGGCGGGGTGGCTTCAAATTCAGCGATAAGAGCAGCATTTGAAAAAGAATGTGAAAAACACGAAATTAAATTTTATCGTCCTTCTCCTGTTTTTTGTACAGACAATGCGGCAATGATTGGCACAGCTGCATATTATGAATATATGGCGGGAACAAGGCATGGATGGGATTTGAATGCTGTTCCAAATTTGAAATTGGGAGAGAGATAAAAATGGTCAGGAATAAAAAAATAACGGCTGTTGTTTTGGCAGGCGGCAGGGGAAAAAGAATGGAATCAGAGATAAGCAAACAGTTTTTGGAACTGGGAGGAAATCCGATTTTGTATTATGCTCTGAATACATTTGAAAAAAGTATAGTAGATGAGATTATATTGGTTGCAGCAGAAGGGGAAGAGGAATACTGTAAAAAAAAGATAGTGGAACGGTATCATCTGAAAAAAGTAACTGATATAGTGACTGGTGGAAAGGAGCGGTATCATTCTGTATATAATGGTCTATGCGCTGCTGGACAGACAGATATTGTGATGATTCATGATGGAGCAAGACCGTTTATTACTGAAGACGTGATTGAAAAGGCGGCCAGACAGGTGATAGAATGTCAGGCATGTGTAGTGGGAGTAAAGGTGAAGGATACAATTAAGGTATCTCATGAAGGTGTTATTATAGATACTCCTGACAGAAAAAAGCTGTGGCAGGTTCAGACTCCACAGTGTTTTGAGCATAAAGGCATTATAAAGGCATATGAAAAAGCACTTCAGGGGAATACTGACAATATTACAGATGATGCAATGGTTTGGGAAATGTATTCAAAAATTCCAATTAGGCTGGTTGAAGGGAGTTATTTTAATATTAAGATTACGACAAAGGAAGATATGGTGTTTGGAGAAGCAATATTAAAATGGCAAAAATAAGTAAAAGAGCGAATATTTTTGACAAATCATTCATAGAATTGTATATTTTTTAAATTTTTGGAAAAAATCAAAAAAAGTAGTTGACATATAAAAAGTAGTATGCTAGAATGTCTTTTGTCGCTGACAAGGCGGTAAAAAGTTGGAGAGATATCGAAGTGGTCATAACGAGGCG
>CAJTOU010000084.1 GCA_910577835.1 uncultured Lachnospiraceae bacterium
TTCCAGTATCCTCTCATACACGCCCTCGATCTGCTTTGCCACCTGTTCACCTTCTCTCTTTAATAACAGTGTTTCATAACGATGTTTCAATTATAATTCAGAAAAACACAGTTGTCAAGAGGGTATCAGTAAAAAATAGAATTGGAAGATCTAAAATCGTATAGACAGCCAAAAAAGCTATATCGTGAACAGATAAAAATAGTGAAAACGACAATTTTCTTCACTTCTTAATACTTTTTAATTTTGCCCTCAAGGGGTGTACGGGGGTGTATGTCCACCTTGGCAGGGGTGTACAAAATCCGTACACCCCTGCCAAACAGCGGAGGCAAGTCCCTGTCAGGCGGCATAAAAAATAAGGCTCACGGAAATGGTTTTTACCATCCCGCAAGCCTTATTTACAGTATTTCAAGGCGTTACACCGCATTAAATTGTATCAAAGTTTGGTTCTACACATCTATGTAAACGCTGTCTTTGATACAATTCGATTTTACCTTTGAACATTTTGATTTTTCTATACTTTTTGATTTTGCCTCGCAGGGGGAGGGTTCAAACTCATGAAAAACGGTTTATACAGAGGCTTAAAAATTATGTGAAACTCTATTTTCATAGATATAGATTCAATTACACCCCAACCAAAGTACTGTTTCATGAACTTTTTTACGCTGACCTCAAGTAATAATGAAAAAAACTATTTATCGTTTACATATTATTTTTATAATATCCAAGAGAAATTAACAAATTCCGTACAGTTGTTTCAACTGTATCGCTTACTTTATTATAGTGATAGGCATAAGATTGAAGCCGCAATTCTGTTATAAATCTTACAATCTCCTCATTTTCCAAATAATTCTTTGCAAGACTTATTACATCTCTCTCCTTGAAAAGGTACATAAAATCCGATTCTGTTTTACTAAATAGATCCCTTACAATCTTATCATATTCATCAGAAATACTTGCCAAATCTAAAAGCCCTTTTTCACTTATCGTTATTTGTGAGTAATTTAGCCAAAGATGCGGAGCCAATAATTTCAAATCCTCCTGAGAAATTTCTTCCCTACTTAAAAACATTCTGAGTAAAGTAGGGTAACGTTCCTTGCTATTACCTGCTGAAGAAGTTGATAAAACAGCTGCTATATGACAATCTTGCAAAGCAAAATTCAAATGAAAATGCCGAAAAATAATATAACAGAATTCTCCTATTTCTTCACTCTTCAATGTGCAATGAATATTATTCACAGCTGAAGAAATGACTGCAGTGCCCTCATAAGTTTTATATATTTTATTATTATTTTTTTCTTTTTTTGTATCTATTTTTAATGTGACTTTACATCTATCCATATCAGGCTCAAGAGTCAAGGTTCCTGATAATATAGAGTCTATTGTCTTATTTTCATTAGATACTGTTGGATAAAAATAACAAAAATATGTCTGCAAGAAACTACTAAATAAATTGTTATTAGGATCTTCAATAAACAGAGAAGATTGACTGCGTTCTTTATCTTTTTCCTGAGATGATAAGTTTTCTGCATTATGTAGTTTTTTATCATAATCTTTAATTAGAGCAACTGTGTCAATAAGTTTTTGAGTTCCATCATTTGATTTTTGAAAATAATTTTCTGCTGTTAGCGATGCTGTTACCATAGTATCTAGAGTTACATCGAAAAAATCACAACACTGCATAAGATATGCAAGTGGCATGGAATTTTCCGTAGGATGATTTAAAACCTTATTTAAATGTGCAGGTGAAATTGTATACACTTCCTCTTTTTCTATCTTTTTTTGTAACTGATAATATGAAATACCTTTAATTTCTAAAAGCGTTTTAATGTTTTTAACTATTCTTTCATTCAATTCTGAGTTAATTTTTTTTAATTCATCTCGTCCCATTTGTACCTCCTTACTAAAACCGTCTGAAAACTAATGCTGATAAATGCAAATATTTACTTTTATATATTAAAGGTTAGCAAAAATGCTTTTTACTATTTTATTTAAATTACAATATATTCGCACACTTATCTCTACTTTCAAAGTTGAACTTCAAGTTTTCAGATAATCCGTCTTTTAATCTCTTAAAGTTTAATTTCTCGTAGCCTGCTGTGCATAAAACCAACACCTAGCAAAACCAAGTTCAAAGCAAAAAACAGAATTTACTACGTGGAAATTTGTTAAAGCAAAAAACTATAAAAACAAATTCATTTTACCACATCTGATTCTTATGCACAATATACTATTCTAGCATTGTTCATAATATATCTTTATACAATTATCACAGAAAATATTGAATATTTATGAACAAACTATACACATATTGAGAATGTCTTTCAAATCCTTATAATACTAGTAGAACATAAAACAATCGACTAAGCCATTTTTATAAATAATCGAAAATGTTGACTGAACAAAAATTAATGCTTGTATCTATTAACCCAGTTAGAGAGACGGCATTAAAAGGGTAAATGGAAAAACCAATAAACTTAGATTTTCTAAAATTAACAAATGATTTTAAAAGGAGGAAAACATCATGAAAAAATATCTCTCTATTATGAGCCAAAAAACAAAATTAAAGTGCGTAGGGGTTATTGTTCTAGCTTTCATCAGTTCACTTTTGGCATCTGTCTGGCCGGTTAAGCTGGGTGAGCTATATACGAATATTTCCAACGAGGCAATTACCTCCATAGAACAGGGGGCAATAGCTGTCATTACATTTGGATTAATATATCTCTCTGCAGAGTGCATAACCATTATTCGCAGAGTCATGCTTGATTGTATCATTGCAACACATGAGTCTGAAATCCGAGAGTTTAGTATAGAGAAACTCTTGAAGATGCCCGTATCTTACTATTCTGGATGTTTGAGCGGAGAGCGGACAGCCCAGTTGAATCAAGGTGTAGCAGGTTTCAGCCAGCTCATCAAAATTATGTGTAATGATGTGTTTACTACTCTTTTGACTGCCATCTGTACTCTTGTTCAAGTATTTTTCAATGCACCCGGAATCATGGTTGGAATTATGCTTTTGTATCTTTTACTTACTGTTATTATTTCTGCTTTTCAGATTCGTTCCCAGAACGGGATTAGAGAAAATATTGTTGGGCAGAAAAATGCTCTGGACGGACAAATTTGTCAGTCTATCACTAATCTTGAACTGACTAGAGGCATGAATGCAGAAGAATATGAAAAGAAAAGGCTCCAACCAGACATTCTGAATATTAGTTGGACGGAAAAGAAGCATCACAAGTATATGGGTATTTTTGATTGCCTTAAACAGCTTTGTAAAATTTCATTTCAAGTGATTCTACTTGCTGTATCGATACTTCTGATTTCAAGTGGCATAATGTCTGCTGGTTCTGTAATTACCGTTTGCCTGTTATTCCAGCAGCTGATTAAACCTATCGATGAAGTATACCGATTTATGGATGAAACAGCTTCATCAGTAATCAAAGCAAAGGTATTGCTTGACGTTGCAGCCAGTCCGTCTGATGAGGTTTTCGATATTCAGTCTACAAAAGAAACGGTTTGTGGTAACGAAATTCGAATTGAAAACGTTGTTGTAACCAACCCAGAGAAGACAACGTCTCTTGCCTGGTATGATGATATAATAATTCCATGTGATAGGAAGGTTGCATTACAAGGAGGAAATGGCTGCGGCAAGACAAGCATGATACGTACACTGAACCGTTACTATCCACATATACAAGGTAAAATCACCATGTTCGGAAGAGACCAAGCAACCTATTCGCAACATGAGTTAGCCGATGTGTTGTTTTATACTCCACAAAGTTCGTTCTTTATTGCAGGAACAGTTCGTGAAAATCTTTTATATGGAATAGAACGTCCTGTTAGCGATGAAGAACTAGAATCAGCCTTAAGAAGTGTCTTTTTGACGGGCAATGATCATGAATATACAGTTATACAACGTGATCCCATGAAGGCGCTTGCCAGCATGATAAATGAGAAAGTAGATGAACTTTCAGGAGGAATGAAGCAGCGTCTTTCTCTTGCGCGAGCATTCCTTCGTCAACCCAGGGTATTTGTATTTGACGAGATTACAGCGAATTTGGATGAGGATGCCACTAATGATGTACTTGCCAATATAGAAAAATATGCCAAAAAAGTCAACGCAGGTATTATATATATTTCACATGACCAAAAAGTTATTGATCGGTGTGACAAAGTCATAGTACTCAAAAACAAGCTCCGGGAAAACACAGAAGATACGGAGGCAGCTTAATTGGTGGATTTATCCCCTTCCGGAGAAATTACAAATAATGCAACCATTAACCAATTGAAATATTGAGAACAGGAGGGTAACAGACATGAAAGTGTTTGCGGAAGACAAAAAAGTAAGAGGCATGGAAGGAGGTCTACACATAATGCATAAACACAACGGTCCAGGAAGGCATATACTTCCCCACGAAAGGAAGACATTGATACATGTTGAATTTGACGAAAATGATTGGAATCTTCTAAAAGAGGTTTTTGGCGATGAAGACACTGCTATAGCAGCATCAGAAATCATCATGGAGGCTCCTCCGGAAATTCAGATTCTCGTAATTCAGCTTATGAACATTATTGAGGAGGTGTCCTAATATGAATATGAATTTTGCTAAGTTTTCTGCTCCGGTTCTAGGAGATGAAACACAGGAGCTTTATACTAAACTCTATGGCAATGATGGTGAGAGATTCATTGATATACTTAACACTTCGCCAAATGAAATTGCGGTTATTTCCAGGCTGATTGCCTATTTGAAAGAAAAGAAAGGAGCAAATTAATATGGATATTCAGAAAACTGCCAGAGAAATTGGTTTATTTGAAACAGCAATCAACTTAGCTAAGGTCAGTAACAGTGCTGATGTCATTCAGAAGGTAGGGACGTCAATGCCCCTACCCAATGAAGATATAGGGATTAGGGTGAAACAAGTTGCTAAATGGCTTTGTGATTTTAATAAAAACAAGTATATGTTTCTTACGCCGGAAATTGCTTTGTTTGAAGAAATGAGCAAACTGGCTGACACCCATATGGAAATCATTATTGCAACCCCATGTGATTTGGAACAGGAGACCAAAGAACGCCTCAAAAACAATCTCCCTCGCGGTATTACCGTAACAGTCCTTGAGGAACCTTATTTTCCACAGTCCTTTTTCCCAAAAAACGGAATGTTAGTAATATGCGGGTATTTGGGTGGAAATAGAGCGTTAGTTCTTCCGGATACATATCGGATGGTTGAACATTACAGTGGTTTTCTTGGTAAAAAGGTCTTCGTTCCTTATAAAGAACTGGATACAGCAAGCCGTTATGATGACTGGATGGAGATTAATCATCAAAGATTGAGTGTGAAATGGAGGAATGTGTCATGAACAATGTTATAGCTATCGAAAACGGAAGGGCATTCAACAAAGATAAGATTCATAATAAGAATTGCAGCATCCTTGATAAACTTGGTAAGAGTGCACCTTTAATTTTGATTGCAATAATGTTTATAGCAGGCAGCATTGTAGCTCTCCTTTTTGACGTTCCTGTAAAGAATGTGATGAATAATTACTCATATGATGTGCTTGTCATTCTCATCGTCATGGAGTTATTTACGAATCTAATAGCTGAGACGGGGATTATGCAACTCCTCGCAATCAAAATTGCCGAATTATCCAAGGGACAAAAACGACTTTGTTTGATGATGTTCGGTGGCATGATGTTCCTCATTTCATCCTGTCTGAATAACATTACAGCTGTAATGATGATTCTGCCAATAGTATTTGTTCTATTGAAAACACTTGAAGTTGACCGGAAATATGTATGCGTTTTCTTCGCTGCAATTCTTGCTCTCTCAAATACTGGCGGAGCAGCGTCCCCAGTAGGAGACTTTCCTGCAATTGTTATTATGACGAGCGGAATCACAAGTTTCCTAAGTTACATGACACATGCATTCCCTTTATTTTCACTTACTTCCGTCGTATTGATTATATTTTGGGGTATACATGTTAAAAAGGAAAAAAATGATGGAGCGATTCGTAGTTTGGCAGTAAGCAATCTCAAAAGCCAGTATAAGAATATTGAAATCCGATTTGATGTTTTGAAATGGCTGGCAGTAGTGTTTATTTCGATGTTTCTTGCTTGGAGCATTGTTCCGCAGGATACTATTCCCCCTGAAATCATTGCGGTTCTTGGCTATGTTGTAGCTATGGTCATTTGTTCAGTCAAGAAAATCAAGGTGAGACAACTCATGGATCTCAAATCAGTCCTTACAATCGCCTCCTTCCTGTTTTTTGCACAAGTAGTTAGTCAGACTGGTCTCTTAAATTTAGTGGCTGCATACCTTCAAAGCAATATTGACAATCCAAAATTGTTGGTTATGGCTATCATGGTAATCACATCACTTGTGGCAGGTGCGTTTAGTGCAGGACCAGCAGCCGCAGCTATGATGCCTGTAATTATAGAAATCTGCAAAGGATCTCTTCACGCGCAATCGGATTGGATTGCAGTTGCCTATGCGGCAGCAATATGCGCAGGAAGTTCATTGTTTATGTGGTCTGCAACTGCAGGTTTTATTCTCTCAGGAAAAGTAAATTCGGCTGGCATTGAAGAAGACAGCGGGAATAAAGTTTCCTGGGGTGTTGGTCAGTACTTGAAATATGGATTTGTGAATTATGCCATCCAACTATCTATTGCACTAGCAGTAATGGCAGTGGTTCTCTGATGAGTTTTAGGAATACTCATGGAACAATTGGAGTGTAATATACCGTCAATATACACAGAAATTATTACTAACACTTCTGATTCAAAACATATCAAAATATCAGTTAATGTTGTTATAATTGATGGTGTAATAAACATATAAAATGTGTTTCATTTCCCGCTACAAGTCAAATAATACTGAACATTACCAAACAACTATATAACCAGATACAAATATAACAGATATGTAAATATGTAATGTTAACGGAATTATTAAAATATTTATATGCAAAATTTTAGCTTTCTAAAAATAATTTTATTAATAACAGCAACAAATAAGGAATCCCTTGGTAAACATGGTAGTGTAAATAAGTTTGTGTTTTTGGAAATAAATGACTCCTTTTTGGTAAGAATTAGGATATGGAAATTTTTATCGAAAAGGAGTGTTTTTATGCCAGTAGCAAAGGAGCAGATCCGACAGATCATCGCAGAAAACAACTTAAACAGCGTCACTGATGTTTATGCCCTCCTCCGGGACAGTTTTAAGGACATCCTGCAGGAACTCATGGAGGCAGAGATGAACGCCACCCTCGGTTACGAGAAAAACCGCAAGGGAGATCTACAGACAGACAACAAGCGCAATGGGCATTCTCCAAAAAACTTAAAGAGCCAGTATGGGGAATTCCAGATTGACGTGCCCAGGGACCGGAACGGGGAATTTGAGCCGAAGCTGATACCGAAATACCAGCGTGACATCTCAGGGATCGAAGAAAAAGTGATCTCCCTGTATGCACGCGGAATGAGCACACGGGACATCCATGACCAGCTGAATGACCTGTATGGGATCGAGCTGTCAGCAGAGATGGTCAGCAAGATCACGGACAGGATCCTGCTGCAGGTCAAATAGTGGCAGTCACGCCCGCTGAACCCAGTATATCCATTCGTATTCATGGACTGCATCCATTACAAAGTCCGGGAGGATGGGCGGATACTGAGCCGCGCTGCCTATGTTGTGCTGGGCGTGACAGCAGAGGGTTACAAAGAGATCTTAAGCATTACCGTCGGGGCAAACGAGACCAGCAAGTTCTGGCTTGGGATGCTGAACGACCTCCACAACCGGGGCGTAAAGGATGTGCTGTTCTTCTGCGTGGATGGCCAGATGTGTATAAGAG
>CAJTOU010000085.1:0-5113 GCA_910577835.1 uncultured Lachnospiraceae bacterium
CCGTCGTCCGTGTACCATTTGAGGTTGGAAAAGCCGTTCTGTTTTGCGTAGGCTTCCAGAATCCGCTTCTGAGAAGAGATTTGTCAAGGGTAAATTCTGCGAAGTGTTCAAAACTAATAAATAGTTTCACCTTCTACAAACAATAGGGGCTACTGTTAAACACGGTAGCCCTCTCAATCTGTCAAGATACTCGGTTCATAGATCAATCATGGACTGGGTTTCTGGCATATAACGGTCAGATAAGGATAATATGATCAATACCCATCATTGATACTTTCAACTATAATTTTGTAAGGACCAATGCTGTACTCCTGCAGCCCTTGCTTTACATTTGCATCAAATGGAGAACTTTTCTGAAGCATATTGTACAGATCTGCAATTGTAAAATCCTTCGGTATAATTAAACGGCACTGAAGCAACTGAAACCATTGTGCCCATACAGTTTTTTCACTTGTTAATTTTTCCCCTGAATAATTTCCATGGTTCCGTCCAAGGACAAAGAGAAAAATTTTAGATTTATCAATATTTTTTCTCTTGATACCATTTCCCAAATGTTCAGCAATTTCAGCCTCAGAAGTGCATTCAATCCAGTGCTTAACGGATTTAACCCAGTACATTGTTTCTTTAGTATAATTCTGGGCCTTGCTATGCAATGAGCGAATAGAATCTACAGTTTGATTTTGCCATTTAAGTTGAAACAATGCTATCTCGCCGTTAATTTTATCTACCATTACCGCATCGATATCCGTGACAGCCTCACTGCCGTGTTTGATAACAATATTATGATTGATGCAAGTAAAACTATCGCCTACTATTTCATACAGTTGCTTTCTAAATATCGCCTCTCTGGAGTTAGCATTCCGTGAAAAGTCATTGGGAAACTTCTGCTGCAGAGAACTCAGCAAAAAAGAGAATGGATGAAATAGTGCTCCAGCTACTGAGTGCAGATATTGATTCCTGGATATTTTAATTAGAGGTGCACAATTTACTTGTCCACGCGTGTATAACTCGCTATTGTCAGAGGACAATGACATGCACGATAATATCGCGTAAGCATCCTGCTCAGAACACTCCCGATTTTCCTGAATTAACCTAAGCGCTTCATCTTCCATTCTAACATCATAAAAAAGATTTTCTGCAAGTAGTTCTGGATGGGATGATTGTAGAAGTTCAGCAAAACGGAGGTGTTTTACCGCATAACCATATGAATCAATGATCGCATCAGTAAAGTTGAGGTAAGCAACTCCATTAAATTTACTTTGCTCTGGAAAATAGTCCCACTCTGTGCTATGAACGCTATCATAATAGGCAACATCATTGAAATAATTTTCTATGTTCATAGTTGAGCCGTAGCCCATAAATTCCTTCAGCCAGACAAAGCACAGTGGTCGCATCTCATCCTGGATAGTTGGCCACTGTGCTTGCAGTGTCGTAATGCGCTCATCTTTCTCCATCAATGAAAATACCAAATTTTCATAAAAATTCGTCCAGCTTGAATCGAAATGTTCAATCCACCAATTCTTCTGGATATGTTTGATTGTGCAGACGTCATCCTTAGAGCTGACGGATACATATCCGTATTTTTCCATGTCAAGTATGTATTCGGTTTGCCCTACGATCTTACAGCTACACAGAAAGACTCTACATCGATATATCTCATCTGAGTCTGCACAAGCTAACGGTGTTGCGATAAGCGTTTCAAAATCTTTTGTCCATAGATATTTAATTAGCACCGGATAGGCATACTTTAAGATATCAAAGAATAATGTTGCACTCTGGTCGCTTTTGGTCATTGTATAATCGTAGTATGATTTATCAATCACTTTAATACAGTTGACAAAGAAAATTTGACGTTCAACCAAAGACATCCCGCTAACTCTTTCTTCAATATATTCTATACCATCATCGTGCAACGAACTAATAATATTTTCCATATCTCTCAACCCCCTAACATGCCATCAAGAGATGATTTCGCTACAAAGCTTTGTTAGGCGTTTTTCCCGCACGTTCTTTTTCAGTTCGCATTCCCAAATAATCAGTACTTTCCAGCCCATGTCTATGAGCTTTCTGTAGTTCTCCTCGTCACGTTCCACATTTCGATTTATTTTGGGTATCCAATATTCGATATTAGAAGATGGCCACACAAACCGGCCGCAGTCGTGTTTGTGCCAAAAGCAGCCATTTACAAAAATCACTGTATGATACTTAGGCAAAACAATATCAGGGCACCCCGGCAAGGTCCGAACATTTTTTCTATATCGAAATCCTTTAGAAAACAGATACTTCCTTACAATCTCTTCCGGCTTTGAATTAGTGCTCCGAATATGTGACATATTTTTGCTGCGAACTTCTTTTGAATGATTATCAGCCATTTTCTCGTTCTGCCTCACGAAGTTTTTTTCCTAAAGTGGCCGCAAGCTGTTTAGCAATCGCCTTTGCCATAATCGGAGGTACGGCATTTCCAACCTGCTGGTATTGTTTATCTTTAGAGCCGCAAAACACAAAGCTATCAGGAAATGTTTGCAGCCTGGCTGCTTCTCGGATACTAATTGCCCGATCCAAAGTAGGATGAATCCACATGGACTTTCGAACATTAATCACTGTTCCGCTTGGTTCATCATAGTTTAACCGCAAATAAATTGTATTTTGTGTCCGTTTTATATCGGTATAGGTATTGGTTTTGAGCGAGTCTTCTAAACTATGAAAATTTTCTCCTTGATGCAGAGCTTTGAATCTTACCATTGCTACATCAGTCGTTTTAGTAATGATGTGGTTCTTCAGAATATCCGAATTCCTCAGTTGCTGTGCCATCGAACTCAACTGATCCTTATATTTCAGCGGAATTCCTTCCTCATCATCTGCTAAATCATATACCGGAGTGACATCTTCCAAATCAAAAATTGCATCGCGAACAGTTTTATAATGTCCGTCTTTAATCTTTCTGGAAGGCAGAAATACCACAGTGGTAATACTTTTCTTAATTCCCATAACGACAAAGCGTTCCCTTTTCTGGGGCGCTCCAAAATCTGCGGCACACAAAACACCACTATTAATCACATATCCATCTTCTCCAGATGTCAGAATACTTTTTAAATAAACAAAAACTGCAAATGATCGAATATTTGCCAGGAGACCGTCTTTTTCTGTACATTCATATGAATCCACATGGATGTGGTTATCAAAGATTTCCTTAGCTTTACTTAGCATGCGTTGAATCATAATAGCTGGCTCAATCAAGGTGTGAATCCTATCCGCTTCTAGAATGCCATCGAAATAATCCATAACTGCTTGGAATGCTTCTCTGGATTTCTGCGCAATGTAGCTGTTTGTATCGTCTCCAATATAGGTTTGAGCGATTTTGGTAAGCTTGCGCTGGTGTTTTTCTAAGGATTTTTTCATCTTATCAGCGTTTTTTTCACCTTTGTAGATGATATTCAGTTGCCGATAGTGTTTTTCAGGCCAAAGTCTCTGCTGGAGCAAATCCAAGTTTTGGACTATCTCCAATGCACCGTCAAACACAAATCCTGCGTTCAGCAAATGCAGCGGCGTGTTTTTATTCGGGATCTGATACTCCTCCACAATGTCCAGATCTGCCTCCTCCATATAGAACCGGTGAACGTCAGATCGAAGCATACTGACATTTTCCATAACGAACGCCTTGGGCTGCAGCTCTTTAATCGCTCGAATATACTGCTTTACCAGCATATTATTCTGGCTGATTGCATGGTTCTTCTGCCGATTTGCATTTGAAAACCCTTGGCAGGGAGGACCGCCAATGACAACATCAATGGTTCCGTATCTCCTCTGTATATCTGCATAATCTGCGCCGCAGACATCTCCCTGCAGCTCGACATTCAGATGGTTGCGGTGGTAAGTCGCCTGCATGTGCGGTTCCCTCTCAAAAGCAACTTTTATATCATATTTTCCTGTCTGCATGAAGCCCAAACTCAATCCACCAGCTCCTGCAAACAGATCCACTACTGAATATGGCATTTTTCTCAATTCTCCCGCTTTTCTATTTTTGCTTCATAACGGCTCTGAAGCAACTCCCAGCAATCTTCCTTTTTGCACCACTGTCCAATATTCACGCCAGGAACTATAGGATTCTGAAAATGTTCCCACACAAAATAGGCCAATTCTTCTATGACCCTTGCCGTCTCTGCATTGATTGTCTGGTTATTCCAGATTTCCTGCGGGTTGATTAAATCCGAATAATATTTCCCAATCAGTGCCACGGTGTAATAGTCCTGCTGAGCTTTAAAACCACCAAATTTCAAATTCTTGATGATTTCATCGCAGCTATTGAACAGTATCACCTTGGAAATCATGTCAATGTAGCTCTGTTCAGATGGCTCAGGGAATTCACCCTTGGAGATCATATCCGAAAAATAGACAAAACTGGTTTCCAGTCCTTTACTGACAATATACGGATAGCCCTGATAGGACATCACACATTTTGCCGCTACAGTTTTAGAAATACAGCGATTCTTCGGGCAGCGGCTCTTAAATTCCTTTTTAGCTGCTGCGGTTGGTTGCCGATTCAATTCAACCAAATACTGCCCCCTGGCTCTCTCATAGAACCAATAGTCTGTCGATTTCCCCTTCGCAACAGGGATTGGTGTTGCTCTGGATAGGCGTTCCATCTTTACATGGTATGCATCATTGGCATTGAAGTCAGACATATTGATTTTATTTTGGCTGTTTGCATACTTGGAAATATTATGAATAATATCTTCCGCTTGGTCTTTTTTCTTGATAACAGACAGCTTAATCTGTACATTCACCTGATCTAGAGGGAGTTTTGACTTAAAGGCATTGTAAATCGATGCTGTAGTTTGACCGCCATTCACAATCTGCCAGCCAGTGATTTCTGTAATGGTCACAACATCTCCGCTGCTCTGACTTTCATCAATGTCAATACTGTCCGCAACAGTTGAAATACCGTTGTTGTAGGCCATAAACATTTGAGGTTCACTGGCTAACGATACCTTAATTCCTTTGTTGACCTTACCAGTTGCCTGCAGAAACGAACGGACATTCTTTTGAATCAGATCTTGCCCTTCAACTTCGTAGATCCGTGCTAAAAGTTCACCGGAGATGACACCAATATAGC
>CAJTOU010000085.1:6551-7710 GCA_910577835.1 uncultured Lachnospiraceae bacterium
GTTTACCACATTAGGCCCCTCCTTTCAAAACTTCAAATACGGATTTTATATCTTGGGCATACGGCATGCAAAGCATGATGCTGACTCGGTATGTAATATCCGCAACGCCCAGCGGTACCGCTTCTTTTGTGATTTTAGGAAAACCGTTATCTACTGCAAAGCAATAAAGATCTCGCTGATAGTAGCCAATGGTATAACTATCTGCAGCTTCATCAAAATAGCCGTACTCCTTTAGCTTTTCATCAAACTTCTGCAAAACTGATACATCCTCACACAATCTGCTACGGATGGCAGCAATTCGTTCCGGCAGTTTTTCACCCCCGCTTTGACTTCTGCGAAGCGCATAGAAACGCAGGAACAATTTTCCCGGAATATCACTATTATCCAGCTGGTATTCACTGCTGATACAGGCAAAATAGGGAGCCTGTGCAGAGGTGGTTTTCACTTCAACTGCATGAGAGCCAAAGTAGAAATCATGGGTTTCATCTTCACTGCCAGCCCAGTGCGGAACTGCTTTCGATCCCTGTGAATCCAAGCACTCACTCAAAAACAGCAGCTCACCATAAAGACCCTGCTGACGCTCTTCAGACATCAGTAACTCTTTATCAGCAGCAAAAAACTCCTTCCACTTTGTTAGAACTCTGATTATGACAGATAAGGACTCCTCAGAGTTTTCTGATGCTTCCAGCTGGCTTCTCAGGTCTTCAACAACAATTTCAAAAATGTCACTGGCGCTATTCGGCAGTTGAGAGAGGCCGACAAAAGGCGTATCAATTCCATACGCTGGCAGTGTAGCTGTTTCAATTTCAACGCCTTTCCAGTGTGGAAATCTGCTCTTAGGAGCTTCTGAAGTCACAGATAAAAACGCTGAGCGCATTCTTGTAGCAATGTTGACTGCAAACGCAATCATAATACCATTGTCAAACTTCACCAGACGCATCGCAAAGGGGAAAGTCTGGCTTGACCCTGCAGATATGTCGGACAATATTCCGCTGTAAATATCAGCCGTAAAACTCATCGCTGTCTTTCTCCAATGCAATATCATTCATCCGATAAGATTTGAGGTTACCCTTTCCCTTTCGATCAGGGAATACCGCCGCAAATCCAAAGGGAGGCTTATGAGCTCCCTGTTTAACAGTTAGGTCCCCTGCATCTCCCT
>CAJTOU010000086.1 GCA_910577835.1 uncultured Lachnospiraceae bacterium
ACCCGAATCTGCATTGAATGATACAGCAGGGATTCAGTATGCGGAAAATGAAGTAGAGTGCTATCGGCAATGGTATTATTCTGCAGACACGAAAAAGTCGGTGGATATGGTGCTTGTGATAAATGGTATTCCGGTGTTTGCTTTTGAATTAAAAAACCAGTACACAGGGCAGAATGTAGATAATGCCAAGACTCAATGGATGTATGACCGAGATCCAAGGGAGTTGTGTTTTCAATTTAATAAAAGGATTTTAGCGTATTTTTGCGTAGACCATACGGAAGTCTGGATGACAACAAAGCTGGCAGGAAAAGATACCTACTTCTTGCCTTTTAACCAAGGTTCTAATGGGGCAGGTTCTGATGGCGGTGCGGGTAATTCGCCCAATCCGAACGGGTATCCTACGGCATATCTTTGGGAAAATGTATTCCAGAAAGACAGCATGTTGGATATTATCCAGAAGTTTATCAATTTGCAGAAAGAGAAAACATTGATATTTCCCCGATATCATCAGTTAGATGTTGTTCGAAAATTGATTGCGGATGTACGGGAAAATGGCGCAGGCAGGAATTATTTGATTCAACATAGTGCAGGTTCCGGCAAATCCAATTCGATTGCGTGGACAGCATATCGTCTCGCATCGCTTTTTAATGAGAACAATAAGCCGGTATTTTCCAGTGTAATTGTTGTGACAGATAGAACTGTGTTAGACGCACAACTTCAGGAAACAATTTCGGGATTTGACCATAAGTTAGGTGCCATAGAAACCATAGGAGAGGATAAAACTTCTCAACATTTGAAAAATGCAATTAATGACGGTGTGCGCATTATTGTTACGACTCTACAAAAGTTTCCAGTGATTTATACGGAAATTGATAAGGCAAATGGCAGATGCTTTGCTGTTATTGTAGATGAAGCACATTCTTCTCAGACGGGCAGTTCGGCACTTAAATTGAAGACTGCGCTGGCAGATACAGAAGAAGCCCTAAGAGAGTATGCGGAGCGAGAGGGATTAGCGGAGGAAGAAGTTGATCTGGAAGACAGGCTTGTAAAAGAAATGATTGCGCAAGGCAAGCATAAGAATTTATCCTTTTTTTCCTTTACTGCAACGCCAAAGGCGACTACGCTGGAAATGTTTGGGCAAGAGCAGGAGGATGGTTCTTTCCATCCATTCCATGTGTATAGCATGAGACAGGCGATTGAGGAGAAATTTATTCTGGATGTCCTTCAGAATTATATGACCTATAATACCTGTTTCCGAATTGCAAAAACTATGACAGATAATCCGGATGTTCCGTCCAGCAGGGCGGCAAAGGTGATCCGTAAATATCAGGAATTGCACCCATATAATATCAGTCAGAAATCACAGATTATTGTGGAGACATTCAGGGATACCACAAGGCATAAGATTGATGGTAAAGGAAAGATGATGATAATCACATCGTCAAGACTGGCTGCTGTTCGCTATTACCACGAAATCAAACGTTATATTGAGGAAAAGAAGTATGATGACGTGGATATTCTGGTGGCTTTTTCCGGTGCCATTGACGATAAGGGCGAGGAATATACGGAATCAAAGCTGAATGTACGCAAAGATGGTTCCCATATTTCGGAAAATCAGACGAAAGCGGAGTTCCATGACAATTTTAATGTGCTGATTGTGGCGGAAAAATACCAGACGGGGTTTGATGAACCGCTTTTACATACGATGATTGTGGATAAGAAATTAAAGAATGTGAAAGCAGTGCAGACTTTGTCCCGATTGAACCGTACTTGCGAGGGTAAGACAGATACCTTTGTGCTGGATTTCGTAAATAAGGCGGAGGATATCAAGGACGCATTTCAGCCATTCTATCAGGAAACATTCTTGCAGGAAGAAGTAAACGCAGACTTATTGTATCAGACACAGAGAGAATTGCGGGCGTATGGTATATACTCGGATGAGGATATTAAAGCTTTTACAGATGAGTATTACAAAAAAGGCAGGCAGGACAATAGAGCAATGGGGCGAATGAGTAGTATTTTACTTCCTGTTTCCAATCGTTATAACAAAAAGACTCAAAATGAAAGATACCAATTTCGAAGACAGGTACGGAGTTTGATTAAGTGGTATAGTTACATATCGCAGATATTGAGAATGTTTGATAAAGAGTTGCAGAAGGAATATGTATTTTGCTCATACCTAATTGGTTTATTGCCGAAAGACCCTGTAGAACTGATTGACTTGGAAGGTAAGCTGAAACTGGAATATTACAAATTGCAAAAGACATTCCAAGGTGAAATTGCTTTAGAAGAAGCAAAGACAATGTATGTTCCAGCAAAGCACAAAGGCGTCAAGGGAATGGATGAAAAAACACCTTTGGATGAGGTGATTGCAAAGATTAATGAGAAATTTAAGGGCAATTTTACGGAGGGGGATAAAGTTATTCTGTCAGCACTGAGGGATAAGTTGCTTTCTGATAAGAAGTTGAAAAAGATGGCGCAATCTTCTGACCCGCAGATTTTTGTGGAAAGTATTTTCCCCAAAGCGTTTGGTACGGCAGCACAGGATGGATATATGGAGGCACAAGAGTCGTATCAAAGTTTGTTTGAGGATACGGCTAAGTATAATGCGATTATGAGTGCGTTGGCGGAGGTTGTGTATCGGGAGATGAGGAAGAAGGACATAAAGGCTTTGGATGAGACGGGCGCTTATATATATGAGATGCCGCAGAATTTGTCTATGGTGGCAGAAGGGGCAATACCATATGGGAGAAAGGAAGAAGACAAACAGGAATAATGTAAGTAAAGTACGAGGAATAATAGTGTTATATAAACATAAATAATGCAGATATGAGATTAATTAATAAAAGGAATAGGGAGAGGCTAAAAGATAATGGATGAGAGAATGAGAAGTTTTATAGAGCGTTTAAATTTTGGACAACCGTATTTATTGCTGGGACAACAATATTTAGCAGAAACCATTACTGATAAATTTTACGAAGTTGTGTCAGAACGATTGGGAAGCAATAAAAAAGATTGCAATATTTTTTTAGAATTGGATGAACTTTCAAACAATGTTGAAGATACACTTCAGTGGCTACAAACAGAGGCAGATTATGTTACATTACCTGATTGGGGTAAATATCTTTCAAAAATACAGTGGAATGGAATCATTACAACTTCTGTAGACTATTTCGTTGAAAAAATGTTGCGGCTTGAAATGAGAGAGATACAACCAATTTATCAGTATGGAAAAGGCTTGCCATACAATTTTAAAAGCAAACAGATTCTTCACATTTCATATTTGTATGGCTGCTTAAATCAAAGTATGGATGAAATAAAACCGCCATGCTCTATTTTTGATTTTTCAACATATACAGCAAATGCGTCACTTCTTTTAAATCAGATAGATAGAGAGTTTTTATCTCCTATGGGAATGTTTGTAATAGACGGCTATGACTATGATAAGGATTGGATGAAGGATGATGTTCTGTTTGCTGTGTGTAAAAAACTTGCAAAAGAACAGGTTTTCTATTTTGGATTTAAAGATGAATATCTACAGAGCAAATACATCGAAAAATTAGTCAAAGATGGAATTATTGTACCAATAAAAGATTCATTAATATCTATTTTAGAAGAAGCAGAAACAGCCGGATTGCTAGAAAACTATGTGGAAAATATAAACACGAATGATTTAATTATTTCGATTGCAGGAGAACGAAGGGTATTTCCTAGAAAGAAATTGAGAAATATTTCAAGAACTTGTAAAGTATTAGATGATTTTCGGTTTGAATTTGATGCTATTTCATCGTCGGAAGAAAAAGAACTATTTAGGGATTTTTTATATAGATCATCAATGGAACCGGTATGGGAAGCGTTTTATTATGGGATGAATATAGTTAGAGAATATGAGAATATTGCGTTTAATGATATTATAGGTATTTTAAATAGTGACTCATTATTTAAGAAGCCGATTATTCTCTATGGACAAACGGGAACTGGAAAATCGGTAGCATTAGCGAGTCTGGCTTATAGGATTAAAGTGCAAAAAAAATATCCTGTATTATTTATAGACGGGAAAACCACAGAGCCACATCGTGAAGATATAGAACAATTTTGTTCGTGGTGTGATGATGTGAATGTTGCTATTTTTTGGGATGCATCCACGCATGGAAATGATATAAGCAAATACTTTGATTTGAATAATTATTTGGCATCAAAAGGAAAGAAAGCAGTTATAATTGGAACATCATATAATTTGGATGAAGATATAAGAAACTCATATAATGCATTATATGTGGAAGCACCCATTGACATTGTTTCGAGGGCAGAAATTAATAATTTTAAACAAAATTATGAAAAGTTTGCGGGGAAAAACCTAGATGATATGTGGACATCGAAATATGATAACAATTTTTTGGTGGCATTATATCGTATGCTTCCGGGAACAAACTATAGTATTAGAAAAGGACTTTTAAGAGAAATAGATGTGGATACTATTGAATTGAGTGAGTTAGTGACACTTGAGGATAAGAATACGCCTATGATGGCGTTATTACAAAAGTGTGGTATACCAATTTCTTCGGATGAGGAACAAAAAATTTCTAATAAAGTTAGCATAGGAAAGATAATAAAAATAGTTTCAATGATTGGGCAATATGGAATTGCTATTCCGTTTGATGTTATTTTTAGAATGCTGAGTGGAGATGTGTCATATTTTGTTGGTAGCTTGTTAGAGAAAATAGACTTCCTTCATGTTGAGACAGATATGAATGGTAATATAAATGTATTTCCAAGAAGTAGTTTAGAAGCACAGATTGTTGCAAATTCTTCGCTAGTTCAGATTAGTGAACAGGTGGAGATAATCAAAGAGGTTGTAGAAAACATAACAGAGAAAGAATTAAATTTTTTAGTAACCCTTTTGAAAGCGATAGGACCTAATGGAACTGTAGGAGATGGAGAATTTAAAAGTTACTATAAAGACATAGCTGAAACAGTTGGGGAATTACGTAATAATTGTGGGATATACAATGCAAGTACTATTTTACAAGAAGCATCATATATACGAGAATATTTTAAAAATAGTGATGAAAAAGAGTGTGATATACAAGTTCTTATAGAAACTCAAGAGTTGTTACTTAGAGAGCTTAATAATATAGAGGGAAAGAAAGATGATTTTACTCTCAGAAATTCGTATGGACAATTGTTGATTGAACTATCATCAAATATAGGAGCAGAATTGACATTTTATTGCGAAATAGGAAGTAACCTGAATAGAATATTAGGAGTGTATCACAAATTAGAATGCTATTTGGAAGAAGCATTGATTTATTCTCCAGACCCATACTATCCAGTAGATATCTGGGCATGGTCCGCAAGTAATGTTCTCCGAACTGATATTGCAAATGATGAAAAGACTAATATAGTGGGGAAATTGGTATCATTATTTGAAAATGTCGTTGCAGAGAATCCGGAAATCAAATATAGAGAAGATTATAATAAACGTATTCTTATGGTAGATTCATTTGAGAGTGACGAAAAAATTACAGATGAGGCATTTGAACGTTTGCTTGCGATTAAATCGGATTCCGGTATATATCTTAGAGCAAGGAACAAGTTACGGGGGATAGATATTACTCAAAAGATAGCTAATGCAGATATAGGTAGAGTGAAAGAAACAATAAAGTATTTAGAAACAGAAAAATTCCAATCAGTTGTGACTGAAAGTACAAAATGTTTGTCCTTGCTGCTAAAGCTTTACTGGCTTGTGATGGCGAAAGAACCATTATTTTTTGTAGAGAAAAAGGTTTTGCCTTTTGATAGAGAAACATGGGAAAAATTGTATTTTTTACTAGAGCGTATTGAGGAATTGGTTGAAGAAGTATCACCACAGAATAAATATTTGAAAGGAGTATGTGAATTTCATTTAGGAAAAGTAAATGATTGTTTCAATCATTTTGAGGAGATAAGAAACAATTATTATTTTGGAGCAAGGAGGCCAATTCTGTATTATATTGCTTCTAAGGTTGATGAAGGTGGTAAGGTAAGGGGGTTCTCAGGGCAGTTAAAAAAAGTTGAAAAAGAAAAAGGACGTGCAAAATTCTATATACCTACAATAAGAAAGACCTTGTTCTATTATAATTATGATTTTGTGTCTAGAGATTTAGAAGAGAATATAGAATATGGTGGTATACACATTGGCTTCAGTTTTATGGGAATTAGAATTTCGGATATTGAGTAAAGGGGAATTGACAAATGGATAATAGAAATAAATTGCTGATAATATCCGAAATGATAAAACAGATAAATGATATGACTAAAAAAATGGAAAGCAATATTCTATTCTTTTCCGAGACACATCAAAAATTGCGTTCGGATATTGAGAATGAAGCAGCATATTATGTTAATATTGATTATTTTTATGGCTTGTTTTTTGAACGATGTGATATTTATAGAGAATTTATTATGCAGAAGATATTGTTATTTAATTTAGAGTATGAAAAGGTGAAATCTTCATTAACACTTATACATGATCTCAGAACATATAAGAGTCATACGCTAGATAAAGCAAAAGTGCATGATAACAGTGTGATTGAACGAGTTGAAAAATGGCATTTTAGATTGATAGGGAGCAAAAGGATTGGCGATGGAGATTATCTGGTTTGTTCGAATGAATTGATTGATTTGGCGAAAAATATTCTTGATGCGATGTTATATTGTATAGAACAAATAGGGAGGGATAGCAGAAAAGAACAAATGATTCATGAAATGCTTATGGCAAAGGATAGTTATTGCCCTGATTTCTATATTGAAAGTCAATTTAAAGAGATAATGACAACGCTGGAGGTAAAAGCAGATGCACATGTGCTTACAAAAACATATGGAAAGAATATACGCAATAAAATGAAATTGTTTAGCTCGCTTTCGCCAGAAGAGCATAAAGAAAAAATAGGATTATTGATAGAACAGATTCTTTTTTCTAAAGATATTAATATCTGTCCATTGGGTGGGAAACGGATAATGGAAGAATTTGGATTGATTCCAGGAAAAGAATTAGGAAACCTGAAAAGGAAAGCTATAGAATTATCACAGGAAGATCCATACCGCTCAGAAGAGCAATTGCTTATATTATTGAAAGACTGGAAAGAGAGTGTGGACTAATTAGTAAAAAATGACGTCATCATACCAAAAATATTCCGATATAATACTTTATATTTTCCTTAATACAAACTTTGTTCAACGAGATGTGTGTGGTTACCTAATGTCTTTGGCTACAAAATGGCTACAAAAATCCTGAAAACACAGAGAAAATCAATATTTTCAGAAAATCTAACGACAGAAAACCCCTAAAACACGCCATCTGTCACCAAAGGTTCCCCCAACCTAATCCGTGAGGGCGGACGTACAGTAGGTTCAGGTCGTGTGGCTACGATTATTGAGTAATCAGTAAGAAGCTAGATTTTATGGGGCTTTCCGAGAAATCGGGAAGCCCTTTTTGAAACTTTGCAACAGTGAAAATGTGTAAAGCGGTGCCA
>CAJTOU010000087.1 GCA_910577835.1 uncultured Lachnospiraceae bacterium
CACATCTTTGCCTCTACTCTTTCCCAATAAAAACGCATGTCATTGCCCGGTGCATTTCCGGTAATCAATGTAAATCTCAGAGCATCCGCTCCATATTTTTCGATTACCTCCAGAGGGTCAATCCCGTTTCCAAGCGACTTGCTCATTTTTCTTCCCTGTGAATCACGCACAAGACCGTGAATAAATACTTTTTCAAATGGAACCTTTCCAGTGTGTTCCAGACCGGAGAACATCATGCGGATTACCCAGAAGAAAATAATATCATATCCTGTGACAAGTACAGTGGTAGGATAGAAATACTCCAGTTCTTCTGTCTGCTTCGGCCATCCCAAAGTAGAAAACGGCCATAATGCAGAAGAAAACCATGTATCCAAGGTGTCAGGGTCTTTACGCATCGCTTTGCCACATTTCGGACATATTGGATGCTCCTCCTTTGTGACAAGCACTTCTTCACAGTCATCACAGTAAAATGCCGGTATTTCATGTCCCCACCAGAGCTGACGGGAAATACACCAGTCACGGATTCCTTCCAGCCAGTGAAAATATGTTTTGTCAAAGTGAGGCGGAACAAATTTGGTATCACCCTGTTTTACTGCATGGGTGGCAGGTTCGGCCAGCTCCTTCATCTTTACAAACCACTGCTTGGACACTCTTGGCTCCACAGTAGTATGACAGCGGTAACAGGTACCTACGTTATGACTGTGGTCTTCTATTTTTACCAGAACGCCTTCTGCCTCTAAATCTGACACAATCGCCTTTCGTGCCTCATATCGGTCCATACCGGCATAACGCGGGTATTCGTCTGTAATTTTTGCATCTTCTGTCATTACATTAATCACCGGAAGATTATGACGCAGACCTACCTCGAAATCATTCGGGTCATGTGCAGGAGTGATTTTTACTACGCCTGTACCAAATTCCATATCTACATAATCATCTGCAATAATCGGAATTTCTCTGTGGACAAGGGGAAGAATTACCGTTTTTCCTATCATGTCCTTATATCTTTCATCGTTTGGATTTACTGCAACTGCCGTATCACCAAGCATGGTTTCCGGTCTGGTGGTTGCCATCTGAATAAAACCGGTTCCGTCTGAAAGAGGATAGCGCAAATGCCAGAAATGACCTGCCTGGTCTTCATATTCTACCTCTGCATCTGAAATGGAGGTAAGACATTTCGGACACCAGTTGATAATCCGTTCTCCTTTGTAAATCAATCCTTTGTTGTAAAGGTTTACAAAAACTTCTTTTACGGCATCTGAACAACCCTCGTCCATTGTAAAGCGTTCTCTGTCCCAGTCGGCAGATGAGCCGATTTTTTTAAGCTGCGTCACAATTCTTCCACCATATTCCTTTTTCCAGTTCCATGCTCTTTCCAAAAATTTTTCGCGGCCGATTTCTTCTTTGGTAACGCCTTCTTTTTTCATTGTTTCCACAATCTTTGCTTCTGTGGCAATCGAAGCATGGTCTGTACCCGGCACCCATAAAGCGGAATAACCCTGCATTCTCTTAAAGCGAATAAGGATATCCTGCATGGTATTGTCAAGTGCATGTCCCATATGAAGCTGACCGGTAATATTCGGAGGGGGCATTACGATAGTAAATGGCTTCTTGTTTTTGTCAATTTCTGCGTGAAAATACTTTTTTTCCTGCCATTTGTTATAGAGACGGGTTTCGATATCAGCAGGATTATAATTTTTTTCTAATTCCTTTTTCATGTCTTATCCTTTCCAAATTAAGTTATCATTGTTTCAATCTCCTTGTGATAATAAGGAGCAAGACAAATTTAAACAATGATATAAACTGGCAGCAGACGAAAACTGACTGCGCTGATTATTTCAATTACAACAGGAGCCTATAAGTAAAAACGCTTATGGCTCCTGTAAACTGGTATGCTGCGCCTCACCCGATATTCAAGGGCGGACAAGCCGCGGTACCACCTTTATTTTTTCTTCTCTTATCCGATAACGGGGACGAAGCCGTCATATTCTACTGATATCTTTGCTGGTGCTGCTGATATTTTGGAATATGCTGTTCAAAAGCTACCTTCAAAAACCGCGTTTTGGATAATTTTCCAGCCTGTGAATTATCCTCTCTGGAACCGCTTTTGTTTTTTACTCCTCTTTCTCACTACATTTATCTTTTTTATAATCAAAAGAAATTGTTTTGCAAATTTCCTTTCACTATAATAAAAGCAATTTCATGGTTTGTCAACTGTTTTCTTCTGAAAACTCAATCATATTTTTCCGATACCACAGAGGCAGCATATTTCTTTGACAATTTCTGTTTTTTCTTTGCTCAATCGCAATCGAATCAAAATAAGTTTTCCACAGCATTCCATAATCATTTGATTCTTCTGCGAGTTCATTTTTTATATTATCACTTTTAGGAAGAGTGATTTCTGAATCCCTGACAAAAAAGCACTTTTCATATTTTTTATGAACTACTGATAATTTCTTTACCACATCATATATTATAAAATCCTCGTTTGGAAAACGCTCTGAAAAATGTTCTGCGATTAACGGCAGTACATTGCATTTTGGCTCTATTCTGGAATATAAGATATGATTCATTTCCTCAAATCGGATAAATTGCACAAAATAATGAGCTTCGTTTGCTGTTTTTCTGGAAAGCTCCATTACAGATATTACATAAGTGTCATATAACATATCTATTACTTTGCTGCCCATTCGAAATCCTCTAACCAGAAAATGAAACACTTGTGTTCCCCGATTATTATCAAAATGGCAAATGGCACGCAAGGTTGTATGCCAGACTTTCTCACCAAGCTTCTTACGAATGGCATACACGGTCTTTTCTGCCTTTTCTTCATCAGTTTTTACTGTAATGTATTCCGCAAACATTTCATACTCATAATTTTCCAATGGTCTGATTTCTATGTTATTTTGATATTCCGGCAGGTTTTTCTTAACTCCTGCGAATCTTTCATTCTTTATCACAAATCCGTCATAAATCGCTGTCAACATTGATTCTATGGAATTTTCACAAAGCATCACTATTTTTTTCACACTATTTTCTCCATTATTTTATTTCACAGAAAACTTTTCTGTATTTAATTGATAAAATCAAATATGGTCATCTGTCGAAACTGCTTTCCGTCTCCCTGTTTAGATACCGGTTCACTGAAAATAAGCTGGTTTGTAATATAGTTTTCTTCCATTTTAATATCATACATCATTTTTCCACCACAAGTAATAAAATACAAAGCTCTTTTTAAAACCACTCCCATTTTCTTTATATGCTGAAAATCAAGTGTTCCGTATCGTCTGGCAGCGATAATCCGCTTTGCACTTTTCACACCAATCCCTGGAACCCGAAGAAGCGTATAATAATCTGCTTTGTTTATTTCTACCGGAAACAGTTCCAAATGCCTGACTGCCCAGTCACATTTCGGGTCAATAAATTCATTAAAGTATGGTCTGTCCTCTGTAAGCAGTTCTTTTGCATAAAATCCATAAAACCGCAGCAGCCAGTCTGCCTGATAAAGCCGATGCTCTCTTAAAAGCGGAGGTTTTGTATCCAGAGCAGGCAGATGTTTATCCTCGTTAAGAGGCACATATGCGGAATAGAAAACCCGCTTTAAATCATAGTTATCATATAATGCCTGCGTAACATTAATAATATGATAATCGCTTTCTGGTGTCGCTCCGATAATCATCTGAGTACTCTGTCCTGCCGGCACAAAATATTTGCCATTTGTTCCTATATAACGAACTTGTGCCTGATTTTTATGCTGATTCTCTGATATCAAGACTGTATTCTGATTTCCAGTCCAACTTTCTGAAATAAGGTTTGTATTTTGATTTCCAGTCTGATTTTCAGATATCAAAGCTATATCCTGATTTTCTGCAAATGAAGGAACTTTGCTTAATTTCAGTTTTTCAGACAGACTTTCCCTGCTTTCTGCAAGATAGCTCTCGGATAACACTTGGTCTGTATTTTGAGATTCTATCTGCTTTTGCTGGTCATAACCTCCATTTGTCATGGTAATATGCTGTTTTTTATTATAAATACCATGCATCTTTCGGTTATTTTGTATTCCTGTCTGTATTTCCTTCATAGGCTTTAATATATTTTTACGGCTTTTGTGTGGCGCCAGCCTTGACAGCCCGTCTGAAGTAGGAAGTTCCAGATTGACACTCATTCTGTCTACAAGATAGCCAAGCTGTTCAAGCATTTCAGGGTCGGACCCGGGAATTGCCTTGACATGAATATAACCGTTAAATCTGTATTCTGTACGAAGCCTGTAAATCGCCTCATATATCAATCCCATGGTATAATCAGGACTTTTCATAATCCCTGAGCTTAGAAACAAACCTTCAATATAATTTCGGCGGTAAAATTCCATTGTCAAATGGCATACTTCATCGGGGGTAAAGGAAGCACGCAGCACATCATTGGATATGCGGTTTATACAGTATTTACAGTCAAAAATACACTCATTCGTAAGAAGAATTTTTAAAAGAGAAATACATCTGCCGTCACTGGCAAAAGAATGACAAATGCCCGCAGCGCTGGCACTGCCGGTATCTTTTCCATTTCCCTTTCTCTCAACACCGCTGGAAGAGCAGGAAACATCATATTTTGCAGCAGCGGAGAGTATTTTGAGTTTTTCTTCTAATGGCATGTTTGATTGTATCAATACATAATCTTTCATATAAAACAGCCTCCTAATTCCGAATATTTGTTCTTGGACTTTATTGTAACATATAGAACGTGTATTCGCAAGAGTTTTTTTATTTTATTTGATGATTATACCATGATTGGTCCTAATGTGACAATTGCCACAGCAGGCCACCCAATTTTACCTGAACTTCGCGAAGAATTTTATCAATACAATATACCGGTCCATATTGGAAGAAACTGCTGGATTTCTATCTTTAAAAGAAACCGACAAAAACACTGTTGAATTTTAGCCCTTTTTCATTCTTTTTTCCTCAATACTTTTTTATAGACTCTCTCCACATTTTCTGCAAAACGCCTCTTATCAAATCCCCCTGCAATCTCTTCACTGTACTTTCCGGCTTCTTTCCTCCACTTATCATCTTCTAAAACTTTTCTGATTGCCTTAAAAAATTCTCTTGGACTGCTATACTCATACCCATTCACTCCCTCTTTTATGACATCCTCCAGACATGAATCTTTACGGCAAACCAGAGGAAGTCCGTTTGCTGCCGCCTCAATATAAGTAAGTCCCTGAGTCTCACTGGTAGAAGCATTAACAAATACATCTCCTGTCTGATAATACTCCTGAACCTCTGATGGAGGCACCATTCCGGTAAAAATCACATATCTGGAAATTTTAAGTGCCCTGCAAAGTTCTTCCAGCTCCTCCTTTGCAGGTCCATCTCCGACAATTAAAAATATCAGTTTTGGATTCGTTTTCAGCAAATGAGCAAATAATTTCAACAGTTCATTTAAATTTTTTTCTGTTCCAAGCCGCCCCAGATTCAACAATACCTGATATCCATCAGGAATCCTTAAATCATGACGTTTTTTTATTTTTTCCCTCTGTGTCAGCCTGATTCTGTGCTGCATGATAGAAATACCACTTGGCACAATACAGACAGGGTTTTTCACCCCATAGCTGTGCAGAGCTTTTTCTACCTTTTTCGTAGGCGCAATAATCATATCTACGTTCTTTAACCGCTCACGCGACAAAACACGCACCAGATAATTTCCCAGACGCCGAAAGGGAATCACATACCCTGCATATTGTTCATACAGCGTATGATAAGTATGCACAAGCGGCGCCTTTGTAATGCGTGCAATACGAATTGCAAACTGAAAGCTGAAAAATTCGCACTGACTGTGAATCACATCCGGTTTCCACTGAATCAGTTCTTCCACAAGTTCATTGCGGTAAGAAACCGGCATACGCACGTCTGGATAGATAATATTAAATGGAATAGATTTTATATAATAAATCGAACCTTTGCGGCAGCTTTTTAAACTGCGCGAAAAAGTAAGTATTCGTACATCATGTCCCCTCTTCATCAGTTCATTTCTTAAATTTCGTACAGAAGTCACAACACCGTTTGTATCTGCAACAAATAAATCCGTCGTAATTAAAACTTTCATCTCTAATATCCTTATATGTCTGAAACTATTTTTACTATTTCAATAATCACTTGTACCATTTTTTCCATTGAATCTACGGGAATATATTCATATTTCCCATGAAAATTATGTCCCCCTGTGGACAGATTCGGGCAGGGAAGTCCCATATAAGACAGTCTGGCTCCGTCTGTACCGCCTCTAATCGGTACCACCGAAGGGGTTACACCACATTTTTTCATTGCCTCCCTCGCATATTCCACAATATGCATACAGGATTCTATTTTCTCTTTCATATTATAATAAGAATCAGTAATTATAAGCTCTATTGTTCCATCCCCATATTTTTGATTCATATAACCCCTGATATGTTCTGCACATTCCTTACGTTCCTGAAATTTTTTCATAGAATGGTCTCTGATAATATAAGAAAGAACGGTCTGACTTTCATCGCCCTTTATTTCACAGAGATGATAAAATCCCTCATACCCTTCTGTACAGGCAGGAATTTCAGCAGAAGGAAGCATGCCATTAAACTCCATTGCCATAAGAGCGGCATTTTTCATTTTATTTTTTGCCTCCCCCGGATGAATATTTACACCATTGACAATTACCTTCATAGAAGCAGCATTAAAATTCTCATATTCAAGCTCTCCTAACTGTCCTCCATCTATTGTATAGGCATAATCAGCTCCAAATCCTTCTACATCAAATAAATCGGCTCCTCTGCCTATTTCTTCATCAGGAGTAAATGCAATTTTTATTTCATTATGTGGAATGTGTTCTTCTGTAATTCTGCTGACTGCGGTAATGATTTCTGCAATTCCCGCCTTGTCATCACTTCCAAGCAAAGTAGTTCCATCTGTTACAATCAATGTCTGTCCCTTATATTGTGAAAGATGTTCAAATTCTGAAACCTTCATAATAATATTTTTTTCTTTATTTAAAACAATATCCCTGCCATCATAATTTTTTATTAATTGTGGTTTGATATTTTCTCCTGAAAATGCGGGAGCTGTGTCCATATGTGCAATAAATCCAATGATTTCTCCATTCTTCATACCTTCGGATGCATTAATAGAAGCATAAACATAACCATGCTTATCCATATATGCATAATCTGCTCCGGCTTTTTTCAGTTCCTCCACAAGCAGCTCTGCCATTTGCCGCTGATTGTCTGTGCTTGGACAATGCTGATTTTCCTCATCAGATTGTGTGTTTATTTTAATATACTCTAAAAAACGTTCTGTTACATTCATATTTTACCTCCAGACTAATGTCATCAAACTACGCTTTGCTTCGTCTGATGACATTATACCATAATAAATAGGTCATCAAACTACGCTTTGCTTCGTCTGATGACATTATACCATAATAAATAGGTC
>CAJTOU010000088.1 GCA_910577835.1 uncultured Lachnospiraceae bacterium
GCATAACATGCCATATTGTGCGCCTTATCCTGTGTAAACGGATATGCTTTGCATTTCAAATCATATTTATCAAGAAATTCCTTTCTGTAAAGTTTGCCCCAGTTATAAGCAAGATGCCCATACATAAAAAATCCCTTAAACCGGAAATCTGTCGTTTTTGTATATTCTCCCTCTCTTAAATGCGGCACATTGACCGCGCTGATTTCCGTATTATGAAATCGGCGAAATCCCCCTGTTACAATATCTGCATGTTTTTCTCTGGCACATAATACAAGACGGCTCACTGTCTCCGGCCCGTCAAGACAGTCATCAGAATCGAGAAATAAAATATATGCTCCCTCCGCTTTGCTTAATCCCGCATTTCTGGATAGGCCAAGACCGCTGTTTTTCTGATGAATCACTTTTACATTTGGATACTGCATTGTATATTTATCACACATTGCAGGAGCATTATCTGGCGAGCCATCGTCAACCAGAATGATTTCCAGTGCAGGCCACGTCTGCTTTAATACACTGTCCATACACTCCTCTAAATATTTCTCTGTCTTATATACCGGAATGATAATACTGACTAAATCCATCCGCCGGGCCTCCTTTTTCTTATTTCACAGGAAATTACTCTGTATTTCTTACAATGAAACTCTTACAAAACTGTGTTTTCATAAATTTATAATGTCGCTGGCACTTTGTTTTTTTATAGTATCATATCAAAATGTTTGTTTCAAGTACAGATTGAAAATGATTTTTTTGCAAAGAAAGAAACAATTTTAATATTTCAAGAACTAATCCGTCAGGACAGACAGTTCTTACCATGCAGATACTGAAGTCTGTTTATTTTCCAAAAAGCTGATTACCAATAATAAAGGCATTATCAACTATAATTTTTTATAATGAAAATAATATTTTTCTTCTTTCTGAAAAAATAAACCATAATACTGCCAATGAACTGAAAAACACAGTTTATTTAAAACATTCCATTTATTTAATATTTTTTATCAGAGAAAGAATACTTTTAAAACGCCAGCTTTTTAGATAAATCAAACTGTTAAACAAATTCGGCAGGAGAACACACAAAAAAGCAACTCCAAAAAAACTCAAAATGTTTTGCTGATAAATATTTGCCGTTATAAAATAGATACCTGTTATCTCCAATACAGATAACACACAGTACTGTGTCAAATCCATGGTATATTTTTTACAGTCCATTTTCAAATATTTATAAAAGAACACCCGAATACGAAAAAGAAGCTGTATAACATATGATACAAATGTACCAGCAAGTACTCCGGATACCCCGAAAAATTTTACAAGTGTCAGCGAAACTACCAGATTGGCAACAGCGGCAATGGCAGAAAGATTTCTCTCTTTTTGAAAAAGCCCTGTTACCCCCATCATAATAGATAATGGCATACCTAATATTTGAATAAAACAATTCATCACAAGCCACATGATAATAAACATATCCAGCCTGTATTTTTCTCCAAGCCACAAATCCGTTACAAACGGCGTAATCAGAGAAAACAGGCTGACTGCCGCAAATACCGCAAGCAGAAAAAACAGAAATGTAAGCTGCCTTAGTACCCTGTAATTTTTTTCATTGTCACCCTCAATAAACATATTTCCTACACTTGGCTGTATTGCATTTGATAATGCAACTAAAACATTAACCACGGAATTGGTAATCAGACAATAATTTGAATACAGCCCGACTGTGGCTACATTGATAAAGCCGGAAATAATCAAATTATCCGTAGACAGCAGAATCTTTGCGGCAAAACGCATGACAAAAATATTTTTGATATCTCCTGCAATTTTTGAGATTGTCTGTTTTGGCAGAGGTTTTTTATACATTTTTTTCAGAAACGGATAAGTTCTGTTTACATAACATGAAATCCAGATATTTAAAACAGCCTCTACAAAGATATTTATCAGCAGTACCAGAATATAATTCTGTATCAGCTCCAGAATTATGATTACTGAGAGATAGTTTAATACATTTGCTGTCAGTGTGACAATACTGACAATATATTCTTTCTGGTCTGCAATTAAAATGGAACGCCGATAGGACAGCAGATAGGATAAAACGGTTCTTGCCAGCCATAAGAAAAATACAATGCGGATATATCCGAGAGTAAAACTGTTTTCCTTTAAAAAATAATGTACAACCGGCAGCACCGCAATGCCAAGTGCTGTAATAGCCACTGCAAATATATAATAGGCCTTGCGGTACAGATTCATCAGAGCGGCAATTTCACCCTCATCCTTTTCCGCCAGAGCTTTATATAAATGGTAGACTACTGCAGTGGAAATTCCAAGCTCAGACACAGACAAAATGGCAATCACATTGGAAAATACCCCGTTCATGCCGACCAGTTCTTCTCCCATTCGAAGATTCATAACTCTCTGACTGAAAAATCCTACAATAATCAGAACAATCTGCGACAATATACTGAAAAAACTGTTTCGAAATGCATTCTTTAACCGCATAACTGCTCTATCACCTCATTCCAGCTTTTTATAATCTGAGTCATCTGAAACTTTTCGATATTATGGCAGGCATTTGCGGCAAATTCTTTTCTTAACTTGTCATCTTCTATCAGAAGCTCTATTTTCTCTGCCATGGCATCACAGTCAAACGGAGGAATCAGATATCCATTTACTCCGTCCTCAATAATTTCCTCCGGTCCTGTACGAATGCGAAAGCTGATACAGGGCAGATAGTTTGCTTTTGCTTCTAACAGACACATAGGAAGGCCCTCCACACGTGAGGTCATGACAAAAATTTCCGCTTTATCAAGATAATCAGCTACATTTGTCACATTGCCTTTTAAAATGAGCTGATTTTCCAGTTGATTGTCGGAAATTATTTTCTCAAGCAAAGCGCGCTCCTCGCCATCTCCCAAAAGAAGCCAGTTCCAGTCTTTATGCTTTTTTAATACACGTACTGCAATCCGCGCAAGATAATCTATCCCTTTGCGCTGAATCAGGCGGCCTACGGTGATAATATTTTTTGCTTTGGTATATTGTATTTGCTGTTCTGAGCATTTTAACTGTGTTGACTGTTCTGATTGTGTTTCCTGCATCGGATTATAAATCGCCCGAATATTTTCGCTTCGCCCAAATGCATCGCAATAACACATCCTGTCATCTTCTGTCAAAGTTATGATATAATCGGTTCTTTTTACCGAATATTTCAAAATAAAACGTCTATATAGTATAGACTGTTCATATTCGCAGTTGAAATGCTCCCATGAAATTACCTTTATGCCCATTCCTTTGGAAGCAGGGAGAGACAGAATATCCAGCACAATATCAATATCTATCAGTATATCCATTTTATGTTCTTTTAGAAACCGTCGCAATTTGCGGATAACCGGCAGATATCCAGGTCCCGGCTGAATCCATTTATCTCCGAGTGAAAAACGCTGAATCCCTTTTTCCAGCGAAAAAAAAGGCTCATTTTTCTGCTCGGTCAGGCTCAGAAAAAAAATCTCATAATTTCCCTGCCTTTTCAGTTCATTTGCAATTAAAATTGAAACTCTCTCTGTCCCGCCGTTTCTTGTAATATCTCCTGAAAAAAAACATATTTTTTTCATAAAAGCAGCCCATTCCTTTCGTTTCGCTCAGGCACAAATGGCAATAAAAAATTTTATTTTTCACAGCATGACTTTTTCTACTGATTTTTTATTGTTCTGCCCTTTTTTCAATATAATAATTTCGATACCATCTGGCATATCGGGCAAGCCCTTCTTCAAGTGTAATCTCCGGCCGAAATCCGAAATCTCTCTCAAGCTCCGTCACATCTGCAAACGTCTGATAAACATCTCCCGGCTGCATAGGCAGCAGTTCTATTTCCGCCGGTTTTTGAATAATATTTTCCGACAAAAGGCAGTTTTCCAGTGTTTTGACAAAATTCTTCAGACTTTCCGGCCTGCTTCCGCCAATATTATAGACTTTCGCGCGTGTTCCGTCTTCACTTTCCTTTGGAGGCCTCTTCAATACTTTTAATGTTCCGGTGATAATATCATCAATATAGGTAAAATCCCGATACATATCCCCATAGTTGAATAATTGAATTTTTTCACCTCTTACCAGCTTATTTGTAAATCCAAAATAAGCCATATCCGGTCTTCCAAGAGGTCCATAGACAGTAAAAAAGCGAAGCCCTGTCACTGGAATCCCGTAAAGCCTGCTATAAGTATATGCCAGCAGTTCATCCGC
Organism: uncultured Lachnospiraceae bacterium; assembly: GCA_910577835.1. Lineage (GTDB taxonomy): Bacteria > Bacillota > Clostridia > Lachnospirales > Lachnospiraceae > CAG-303. The sequence continues at coordinate 4,222 of CAJTOU010000088.1, forward strand.
CTTCTTTGTTGCGGCATACAGACTTGCCGGATGGTCCGATTTGTCCTCTGTGGAATATGGAACCTTCTTATTTGTACCATAGACACTTGAGGAACTTGCATAGATAAAATGCTCCACTCCTTTCTTTCTATTGTCATAAGAGTGGCGGCATGCCTCCAGCATATGGAAAAATCCCATCAGATTTGTTTCCATATAAACTTCGGGATTTGTTACAGAATACCTGACACCTGCCTGTGCCGCCAGATTCACCACAATATCCGGCTGATAGTCTGAAAATACTTTTTGTACCGCCACACTGTCCTGAAGATTCCCCTTTACAAAGAAAAATCTTTTTTCATCCCTTTCTTTTATGTTTCCTTTTGTATTTCCTTTGGTTGCTTCCTCTTTCACTTCTTCAGTTTCTGCTATCTCTTTTAAAAGCCTTAACCGTTCTTCTTTCAGACTTACATCATAATAATCATTTAAATTATCAAAACCCACAACTCTGACTTTCTGATTCTGTAAAAGAATGGCACGGCATAGATAATATCCGATAAATCCAGCGGCTCCCGTGACTAAAATTGTTTTATCGGAGCAGTCAATACAAATGTTCGTTGTATCATTTGAAATATTCATAACAAGTCATTCCTCTTCCATTATTTTTGAAACAGCTTTAGCTGCTTTAACATCCAGCTTCGTTTTTCTGCCTGTCTGAAAATTTTAATCGACGAGGTTTTTCGTATTTTTCGATTATTATACAAAAACCGTATCAGCGTGGCAATCCACAGCACTGGCCAGAATATCCATAGTTTTCCTGCATTTGGATAATTCAGATGCATTTGATGCTGAAATTCCCGCATATAATCAGAAATGCCCGTTCCCTGAAGAACAAGCATACGCTCCCTGTTTGATTTTCCAAATTCCTCCGCTTCAAGGATATCCTTTATAAATTCCCTGCTAATCTCTTTTGGCAGAAGGCTGCAAAGTCCGATATCTTTTAATCCAAGAAAATGGACACAAAGAGATGTAATCATTCTGGAAAATCCCTCTAACTTGCTTTCTTTAACCAGCCTTTGATAGCTTTCTGTTTCTTCCTTTGAAATTTTGCTGTTCCAGAAAACCACCCAGTCACATAAAAGTTTCAGTCCAAAACCTTCTCTCAGAAAATGTTGCAGCATATGAATCAGCAGATAATAAGCGTTATAAGCATCTGACAGAACTGGAAGGTTTATGCCCATAAGTTCCTTTTCCTGTATATGATGCTTCATTTCCAGTACTGTCCATTCCAGATAGCGGTTAATTTCATTATTTTCAAATGGCTCCGCCAGCATGGTATGGAGCTCTATTTCTATACCCTGCGGGGTCTCCACTGCAAGATGATGATTGGTAATCTGCTTTTTTTCCACATTAAAGCCTGCCTCTTTAAAAATTTTACCTGCCTGCGCAAGCTTGTCTTTATCCAGAAGCAAAAGGTCCACATCACCAGATTTTCGAAGCTCCGGAACTGGATAATAACAGGAAATCGCAGGTCCCTTTAAAAGTACCACCTGTATTCCCTGTTGCTGCAGAAGTTCTGTTACATAACGACTGAAAAATAACAGATGATAACTCTGCTGTACTACACGCCTGCCTGCTTTTTCTACTCGCTCTCTATTTTCCTCCGAAAGAGTTTCTTCCATAAGTCTGTCATATAAAAGGGGCAGAACTGCATGATTTTCTGCCACAGTCAAAAATTTGTTCCAATCCAGCTTTTCACTGTCTAAAATTGTATCTATATGTTCGTCTCTCTTTTTTAATGATTCTGAAAGGAGCTGCAGCAGGTAATCCTCCTCTGTAAATCTCTCCTCCACATCTGTTCCTCCTCATTTTCATATTTCCATATCCTAATTATAATTATCTATCTATATTTTACATTTGTTGTGTGGAAAAAGCAATATAAATTTTTGCGATAATCTTACATTATTGAGAATTGTAGAAAAAAAGCACTCACAGACATCTTTCTATTTCTTGTTTTAATTCCCACATACATTTCCATTCGGTTTCATCTTCTTCATTAAATACTACCTCATACATCTGCCTATATGAAAATGAATTTACAAACTGAATAATCATAACAGCCAAAAGTAACACGCTGGTAAATTTTATTCGGTTATCTAAATTCTTTTTCCTTATTGCCTGAACCAAAAACTCTGTAAAAAAATCATAATTGTCACTACACAGATAAGCCCCATTACTTTCATCAAAATCATTTCGTTTTTCATAATACTTTCTGAATCAAAAAAAAACATTTTTCCCCTGCTCATTACATTTTTTGCAGGAAAATCTTGAAATATATAATAAAATAGCTAATTGGTTAAATTCTGCATTTAATGGCAAAGAGCTAATTGGGCAAAGCTTAAAAATAGAGTAAAAACAAGAAATTTTCTAAGTGGTTTAAAATTATATTTTTATGACACAGGGATTTTTTTCGCTTTTATAAGGGTTCAAAAAAATCAAAATGAAATAGCACAACAGGTTAATTTATTTCCATGAAACCTTACAAACCCAATAACAAGTGTAACAAAGCCGTCTTTTGGAAGATAATGCGGCAGTTTACAGTCCCCAAAAACACATTTTCTTTTCCCTGCAAGGTTCAGCAGCCCAAAGAACGATTGAAAACTGCAGTCCACTTCTTTTAATATCTGTTGTGCCATATTTGAATTTAACAATTTATAGTTTTCAGATGATTTTAAAAGTGTGTAATTTTTTTGGTAATTTAAATATTTACCCTCTGTAAAGTAATATTGTCTTACATTGTAGACTGCTTGGTTCGTAAGATTTTTTGCTATATGGCGGAGTTCCCTCATTGATTTGTAACCTTTCTTTGTAAGATATTTTACCTGCTGCTTTATGGTAAGATACATAGTGTTTTCTTCCATAAGATTTAGGGAGATTCCCTATATATTTATTCTATTATATATTTTAATAAGATACTATATCTTTTAGTTAATTTTCTTCCATATTTGATTTTGTAAACCTGACGCCATTCATCCCATGGTCTAAAGAACATGGGATGAATGGCTGATATCTTATAAAGCATTCCCAAATTTTCTGCTCAAATCAACCACCAAAGTAGTATCACAAACAATCTTGACTACTCTATATCTTCATCAAAATACCCCTCTGCTTTTACAAATTCACTTCCTGGGTCTATCCCCCAATCACTTAAAGCAGCTCCACCCCAATCACTTA
>CAJTOU010000089.1 GCA_910577835.1 uncultured Lachnospiraceae bacterium
GGCTACCTTAACCCACCGTCTAAAGCCAGTGGGATTGCGGTAGCCATTATTTCAATCCCCAGTACTTTCAAACGCTCTCTCATCACTTCAAGCTTTGCCGGATTTCCTGTTCCATATAGTAATTTCATATTATTTTTATCTCCTGATTTATATTTTCTCTCAGCCATTTCACAGACTGCCTCAGTGCATTAACCGTTTTTGTCTCCGTTACACACCGGCAGTTATGGTTTTTTGCCACACTCAGTCTCTGTTTGAAATCTATTTCTCCTGTGCCGCAAATCAAATGGTCCTTTTCACCAACAGCATCATGTATATGAAAATGATACAATTTATCTTCGTGCTTCATAATAAACGGCTCATCTATATTTTTACATGCGTGAGAATGGCCAATATCCCATGTCAGTGAAAACATGCTGCTTTTCAGCATATCCTCAATCGCCGCTTTTTCGTATTCTCGAAATCCATTTGTATTTTCAATACATATATGTATGTTCGTTCCCTCTGCCTGTTTTTCACAGATTTCTTTAAATTTATGAAACGATTCCATATAGACATCAAAATACTCTTCAAATAACTGCACCTTATGGTCCGGCAACGTAAAATGTATTCCATGATTCATATGCATATTCAGTACAGGAACACAAAGTTTTTCTGCAATATAAATAGTTCTTCTTACCGTTTCCATATAAGCGTCTGAAATCATAGGATTAAAGTTTGCAATATCCAAATTTTCATCCAGATGAATTGTAAAATAAATCCCCGCCTGCTCTGCTATTGCTCTGAAATAAGCTGTATTTTCAAGTTTCTCTGTCTGATATTCCGGAAGATTCATATTTAATTCAACAAACTGCAGCCCCAGTTCTCTGCATAAATCCACATTCTTTTCCAGACTTTTATTCTCAATTAATACCGGCATCCCAAAATCCATCTGAAAACCTCCTGTTTTTCATATTTTTTACTGTTCTCTTTTGCAAAAACTGTTTTTTATATGAAAGCAAAACCTTTGCGGCATTATAAAAACACTCTCTTATCATTATAATTCTATTTTACTAAAAATCAAGCGAAAGCACCTGCAATACCTTTAATTTGTGAAAATTTTTCTGAATTTTATCTTATAAACAGCAGAGTTTCAATGACTTCTTTATAAAAAATACAAAACAATTTATTATAAAACAAAAAACAGGAGAAAGCCATATGCTCTCTCCTGCCCTGCCAATATTATGCATGAACCTCTATTCCATTTTCTCTGTAATACTGCGCCTGCGCCTCCCACATCTCATAATATTTCCCGTTCTTCTCCTTCACCAGTTCGTCATGACTTCCTGTCTGTATCAGCCTTCCCTCATGAAATACCGCAATCTTTTCACAAAACTTGCAGGAAGACAATCTGTGAGAAATATAAATCGCTGTTTTACTTCCAATAATCTTATCAAAATTTGTATAAATCTCATACTCTGACAGAGGGTCGAGTGCCGCCGTGGGCTCATCCAGCAGCACAAACGGCGAATCCTTATAAACCGCTCTCGCAATCGCGATTTTCTGCGCCTCTCCACCAGATACCTCCACCCCGTTATCATTATAACTCTTATAAATATACGTATCTATCCCCTGTTCCAGTTCAGAAAGTCTCTCCTCAAAACCTGAGTCAGAAAGGCTCTTTTTTACAAGGTCAGCATCATACTCGGTATCCACTGCCACATTTTCTGCCAGTTTAAAGGGCATAAGTGTATAATCCTGAAATACTACTGAAAAAAGTTTACTGTATTCCTCCTGCCTAAATTTCCTTATATCTACTCCGTTTAATAATATCTCTCCTTTTTCAGGGTCATAAAGCCGGCATAAAAGCTTTATCATTGTTGTCTTTCCAGAACCGTTCATTCCCACTATGGCAAGCTTTTCCCCTATCTTTAATTTCATCGAAAAATCCTTCAGCGCATAATCCTCGGCTCCGGGATACTTGAAAAATACATGCCGAAATTCGATTTGATATTGATTGTCACTTCTTTTCTCCATAGGCAGTTTTCCTTTATACATCTCATCGCTAATCTCCAAAAACTCAAGCGTACTCATTTGCTTTCTCGCTGTCATGGCAAACTCTGAAGTATGGTTAATTAAATTTATAACATCTAAAAAAATATTTTTTAAACATCCTGCCAGCTTTACCACACTTCCAACGCTCATACTCCCCGCCAGAGCCAATATAGCCACCAGTAAATAAGAAGCACCCTCCATCGCCCCTATTATCACAGTGCTAAAAAAACCGCTGCCAGCTTCACCTGCTACTCCGTCTTTCAGCTCTTTGCGGAATGGTTTATTAAAAATCACATCTGTTGTCCATCTCTTCATCAGATTATAAGCATTATAAATTCTGATATCCTTTCCATTTTTATAATCATATCCGTCTCCGGTAGACATCGACCACGCACAAGTTGTCTTTTCTTCTTTCTCCTTATCTGTATAATCTTTATACATAAATCTTTGAGATTTCTTCATAAAATACATCCTATATTTCAAACAGATAACGGTAAATACCAGTAATATGAGCAAAATCAAAAAAACCTCCACTCTTCTTGTTCTTGCTATATAAAATAACACCGGCATACCTACCATGGTTGCACCTATCAGGTTGAAAAACACATAAATAAGCCCGTCTGTCTGCCAGAATGTACTGTACAATCCCGCTCCCCAGTTATTATCACTTAATATACGATTTTTCAAATCTCTGATTTCAGGACTGTCGATTCTGGAATAATCCATTTGCAGCATCTTTGTTTCTATCATACAGGAATACCGATAATACATATCCTCCTGTTTTATTTTGCAAACTCTGTTCCATATTCTGCTGGTCAGACAGTGCAGAATAAAAATAACCACTGTCACTCCCACTATTACAGGCATAAGCTCTCGAATTCCTTTGCCCTGACTTACACCGTCAAGAATATATGCTGACAGAATAAGCTCTGTATATGGCACAATTACATTAATAATATGCACAAGACATGCCATCGGAAAATATGTTTTTTCCATGTCATGTACTGTCTTTAACAGCTTCTTTATATTTTTTATATGCTCTCTTACAGGAAGCTTACTGGTTAAATCTGATTTCATAGCCATCTCTCCTTTTCATTTGATTTATCTTTTATATACTGTGTCCAAATTTCTGTCTTTTGTTTCAAATCTCCACAGCTATTATTTGTAATAATTGCTCTGCACCTCATACATTCTGGCATATGCGCCATTCTTTTCCATTAATTGCTTATGTGTGCCCATTTCCAGTATTTCTCCATTCTCTATCATTATAATTCTGTCCGAAAATTTTGTACTTGCAAGTCTGTGTGAAATAAAGACTGAAGTTTTCTGACTGCTGTATTTATGATAGCTTTCATAAATTTCACTCTCCGCAATCGGGTCCAGCGCTGCTGTCGGCTCGTCAAGAATAAGTATCGGTGCATCCTTATACAACGCTCTCGCCAGCAGAAATCTCTGCCGTTGACCACCGGAAAAGTCTATTCCCGACTCCATAAGCCTTCGTGTCATCCATGAGTCCAGTGTAATATTTTTTTCTTCAAAAATCTGTTTTAACCCTGCTTTCTCCACTGCCTGCCATGCGCGGGCTTCATCTACCTCATCTCTTCTGTTCAGGGCAATGTTTTCTGCGATTGTAAATGGAAGAATAAACTGTTCCTGAAAAACGACAGAAAACAGCTTATAAAATTCCTCTTTTGGAAATTCATTTCTATCTATTCCATTAATTAGTATTTGTCCACTATCCGGCTCAAGCATACCTGTAAGAAGCTTTACAAACGTGGTTTTTCCTGCTCCGTTTACTCCCACCAGTGCTATTTTCTCACCTGAATTTATTGTAAGATTAAAATTCTTGAATATATTTGTACTGTTTTCCGTTTTTGATTTTATATCTTCTTTTATATCATTCTCTTTTGCACCTTCTTCCAAAATTTCCTTATAAGCAAAACACACATTACGAAATTCAATTTTTACAGGAAATTCAAGCTCTGTAATATGTCTGTTTCCGTTGTTTCTGTCTTCCTCCGGCAGTTCCATATATGCCCGATAATAATCTGTGGAATTTGCCGCCTCTCGAAGTTCCGCAATTCCGTTCATAATATCACTTACAAATCCTGAAAATCCTGTAATTGCCCCAAAATACAAGACAAATTCACTTACAGAAAGGCCCTGATTTGTTACCTGATATAAAAGAAATCCATATGCCATAAAATCCCGCAGCATGGAAAGACCAAAATTCAGCTTTTCACACTGTTCCGCTTTTCGTGTACGTTTTTTATTCACCTCCCGAAGTTCTCTTAGAGAAATATCTCTGAGCTTAGTCAGCCAGTGATTCATTCCAAATATACGTATATCCTTTGCTGCTTCTACATTTCCCATGGAATTTTTTACACAGTAATATTTTTTTATCACTTCAGTTTCCTCTTCTCTCATACCTTCTGTAAACTTTATTCTGTTCAGACTAATCAGATAGCTGAGCAGAGAAAGACCAATTAATACAGCTACCATCCATATGCTGAGAAAACCTAAAACCGTAGAATACAGCAAAAAACAAAGTACACTTGTAGTTAGTGTTATACTTCCTGAAACAATTCTTGAGCTTGCCGACCAGTCTCCGTTAAGCGCTGTCTCAACCGCCTTCCAGTATGCCTTTTTGATTTCTCCCGATTCTGTATCTTCATATCTGATTCTCAGACTTTTCAAAAATAAAAGCCCTATTATATTTGTCCGCTGGGTGTTATATAAATAGTATTTTCCACTTCCCACCGCTGTATTTATTCCATACACTCCCATCATCAAAAGGGTAAATAACCCTAATACAAGAATTGCATGTCCAATATCCACCTGATTTGTTACCAAATCCAGTGTAATTTTAGGAAGATAAATTCCAATCAGAGGCAGTATAGCACTAAGAACAATCTCTATAACACAGCATATAAGAACAACGGGTTCATATTTTTTAAAATACTTTACAAAATAAAAAATATTACTCAAAATAGAATAATGCTTCAAATAAAGATTTTCTTCTGTTTTAACTTTCCTATTTTCCATTTTCCTATTTTCCATTTTCCTATTTTTCATTTTAATTTCTCCTTTACTATATATTTTTTTCACAAAAAATTATTTCATAAATTTTCTGTTTCCAACAGGTTAATCATAACATATTTTTCTTCACAAAAAAAATTCGTGCATGAACGGCTTCTGTCATGCACGAATGGTAATTTTGTTTTATTTATTTTTTATAAAACGTGGAAAAAAAGCCATAACTGAATAATGGAAAATTATAACAAATTCAACTATATAGCAAATCCTATTTTTCTTTCGGCTCTTCATCTAATATTGAAAATGCAATATTCGTCGCATGGTCCGCCACACGCTCCAGCCCTGAAATAATATCCAGAAAAATCATTCCCGCCTCCGGTGTACACTTATCCTGCGTCAGCCTTGTTACATGAGTTTTTTGAAGATTTCGTTCTTCTTGGTCAATCTGGTCTTCAAGCTCTAAAATCGCAGAAAGATATTGACGGTCATTTTTAGCAAACATTTCTATTGCATATTTTTCTATCTTCTGCACCATACCGAGCATATGCTCCAGTTCTTTTTCACCCTCTTTGCTGAAAGTTACTTCATCATCTCTCATCATAATCGAAGAATCTGCGATATTTTCCGCATGGTCTCCAATACGCTCAATATCATTCACAACATGAAATAACGGACCGATACTCATTACATCATTTGCAGACAGCATAGACTGATTCAGATGAATCAGATAATTTGTAATTTCCCGATTTAAAAAATCAATATTTTTCTCTACCTGATAAACCTTATCCAGTTCTTTCTGTTCATGATTCTTCAATGTTTTCATGGCACGGTTTAGATTTTCCACTGCCATGCCTGCCATACGCTCCAGCTCATGAACTACCTGAAGTACTGCGGTTGCTGATGAAAATGCATGTTTGTTACCACCAATGTAAACAAGCTCAAATTCTTCTTCTGTCTTATCATCTCCCTGTATAATCAGACATGCCGCTTTTACAAGCAGATTAGTAAATGGAAGCATAAGAAGTACCTGACATACCTTTATTAATGAGTTTGCATTCGCAATCATACGCCCTGCCTCATTATGGGAAATACTCATAAAGAAATTTACCATGGAATTTCCCATAACAGCTAAGAGCACTGCACATACAATTGTTCCTGATATATTAAACAACAAATGAATCATTGCTGCTCTTTTTGCATCTTTTTTACAGCCAATGCTTGCCAGAATAGCAGACATGGTACAGCCAATATTACATCCAAGCATCATATAAAGACAAACCGGAAGTTCTACCAGTCCTTCTCTTGCCAGCAACATAATAATGCCCACTGTGGCGGAATTACTCTGCAAAATCGCAGTCGCAATACAACCGACAAAAAATGCGGAAAACGGATTTTTTAAAGAAGCCAGTGCCTCAACTACTTCAGGAATTTCCTTTGCTTCTGTTAAGGCATCCGAAATTCCTGCGATTCCCATAAAGAGAATACCAAACCCAAGAATGACCTCTCCTAACTGACTGATAGTCATATGATTTTTGATAAACATCGTTAAAATCACGCCAGTAAACAAAAATAAAGGGGCAATATCCGCCAAGTCAAAGGCGATAAGCTGCCCGGTAACTGTCGTACCAATGTTTGCTCCGAATATAATTCCGGGAGCCTGTGAAAGTTTCATCAGACCCGAATTCACAAAGCTTACTACCATTACTGTTGTGGCGTTGGAAGACTGAATCAGTGCTGTGAAAAACGTACCCACCAATACACCGATGATTCTGTTTTTTGTAAATACCTCCAAAATGCTGCGCATTCTGGAACCGGCTACCTTCTGCAGACCTGCACTCATCATTTTCATTCCGTAGAGAAAGCAGCCGAGCCCTCCTACTAAAGATATTATTATGCTCATGATTTTTTACTCCATAGTATTCTATTGTCTTTTGGAACCTTTCTCCTTTGAATTTATGTATTTTAAGATTCCTTTTTCTATGTCATCCTCTTTTTTCTCAAAAACTGACAGGTCTATTTTTGTATTAAAGGCTGTTATTGTATACTTTATCCTGCGCTTAAAATTGTTTTTTGATTAGAGGTAATTTTCATCAAACCTATTATCAATCCTACCAGCCAAAAAGTCAACTACTTCTTTTCATGTTACATTGATTTTTACTTATATAAGACAAAGCTGTTTATCTGTTGTGGAGTAATTTCTTATGGAATGAAAAAATTGTGTTTAATAATCAAACACAATCTTTCTTTTCCATATTTACTTGATAACGGAGAAGGAGGGATTTGAACCCTCGCGCCGCTATTAAC
>CAJTOU010000090.1 GCA_910577835.1 uncultured Lachnospiraceae bacterium
AGAAACTGTTTTTGGCAGAAGCGGCGTAAAACGAAATGCCAGAGAGTAAAACTGGTGAAATAAAAATAAGAAAGATAAAAATTTCGCAGGAAATTCAGAAAGATAAAAGAATTTTACCTGTAAATATTTTAAATGAAATTCAGGAGGCGGTTTATCATGATTGATATGAATAGTTATTTAAAAAAGATTGATGAAGTGATTGACAAAGGTCCTTATAAGGATACTTGGGAAAGTCTGAATGATTATGAGGTGCCGAAGTGGTATAAAAATAATAAATTCGGAATTTTTATTCACTGGGGAATTTATTCTGTTCCTGCATTCGGCAGTGAATGGTATTCGCGGAATATGTATATACAGGGAGATTCCTGCTATGAACATCATATAAAAACCTACGGACTGCACAAGGATTTTGGCTATAAGGATTTTATACCAATGTTTAAAGCGGAAAAATTTGATGCCAGCGCATGGGCGGAGCTTTTTTACAAAGCAGGTGCAAAGTATGTTGTTCCCGTGGCAGAGCATCACGACGGTTTTCAGATGTATGCTTCTGAATTATCTGAATGGAACGCTGCAAATATGGGACCAAAAAGAGATGTATTAAAGGAACTGAAAACCGCATTTGAGAAAAAAGGACTGTCAACAGGAGCTTCTTCACACAGAATCGAGCACTGGTTTTTTATGGGACATGGCAAAGAATTTGAAAGTGATATAAAGGAGCCTTTAAAGCGTGGAGATTTTTACTGGCCTGCCATGCCGGAGCCAAATCACCATGATTTATACAGCACACCTCCTACAAAAGAGTACATGCAGGACTGGCTGTGCAGATGTTGTGAAATCGTGGATAGGTATCACCCTGAAATTATATATTTTGACTGGTGGATACAACATTCGGCGTTAAAACCATACCTGAAAAAATTTGCCGCTTATTATTATAACAAGAGTCTTGAATGGAATACAGAAGGCGTAGTGATTAATTATAAGCATGATGCATTTCAGTTTGGCTGTGCAGTCCCTGATATAGAACGGGGACAGTTTGCAGAGGCAAAGCCGTATTACTGGCAGACAGACACCGCCATAGCCAGAAATTCATGGTGTTATACAGAAAATAATAAATATAAAACTGCAAGGGAAATTGTATGCGACCTTGTGGATATCGTCAGCAAAAATGGAAATATGCTGCTTAATGTAGGTCCGAAAGCAGACGGAACTATTTCAGAGGAAGATACCAAGGTTTTGCTTTTGATTGGAAAATGGATGGAAATAAACGGGGAAGCCATATATGACAGCAGGCCATGGAGAAAATCAGGGGAAGGACCTACAAAAATCAATGAAGGACAATTTACGGATGGCGCTGCAAAACAGTTTACCTGTGAGGATATCAGATTTACCGCAAAAAAGGACAGTATATATGCCACAGTGTTAAACTGGCCGGAGAATGGAAAGGTGTCTGTAACATCGCTTGCCGAAAAGGATGCATCAAAGCTGCCGCTATTCCATGGCATTATTAAAAATGTATCAATACTTGGGTATAAAAATAAAGTGGAATGGAAACGTACAGAACAAGCATTAGAGATAAATGCAGATGGAATCACAACTGATATGCCGGTTGTGATAAAAGTGGAAGTGGATTAAGACAAAGTCAAAAATTTATAGCTATATAGTATAAGCCGGAGCGTTTAGCTTCGGCTTAAAATTTATATAAAAACCTGTAAAAAATCCGCACATACTCCCTTGTCAAATCGTCATTCATAATGAAAGGAGGATTACAAAATGTCGATGGAACTGGAAGAGCAATATGACAGGATATATCGTTATTGCTATTATAAACTTCGAGATGTACAACAGGCAGAGGATATTACGCAGGAAACCTTCCTGCGCTATCTGGAATATAACAAAAGCAAAGACATCAAAAGACCTTTGGCGTTTTTATATACAATTGCGAGAAACCTCTGCATTGACTGGTTCCGCAGACAAAACACAGAAGAATTACCAGAACAACTGCCAGAACAACTATCAGCAGAGGAGACAGAAAATCATATGCTTGATTCTATAAGTTTAAGGAAGGCGCTTCTGGAGCTGGAAGAAAGAGAAAGAGAGCTGGTGCTTCTTCGTTTTGTAAATGAAGTTCCGGTGGCTGATTTGTCAAAAATATATGAAATTTCCAGATTTGCATTATATCGGGAAACAAAAAAGATTTTAAAAAAACTAGAAAGGAGGATTTTAGATGAAAAATAAAATGCGAAAGGATATAAAAAAGCATATGATAGCGAAACTTGCCAGATTTTATGAGGCTCCAAAACCATTAGAAAAGAATATCTTTTTTCAAAACATTAGACAAAAAACAGAGCAAAGCTCCAAATTCAATCATATAAATCCACTCTATATTTTCAGAGTACAGTTTTCTTATATTTCCAAATGGACATGGCTTGCTTCAGGAACTTTTTTTATTGTAATCCTGTTAATAGAATGTTTTTTAGAAAGTCTGCTTATAGGGCTTATTCTTTGTTTTATACCATTTTTTGTTATGGTCAGCATAATGGAAAGCATGCGTTCCATTATTTATGGAATGGAAGAACTGGAGCAGTCTGCACAGTTTTCATTGAAAAGTGTGATTCTTGTCCGAATGGGAATTATGGGAACAGAAAATATGTTTTTGCTGATTATCATAGCAGCAATTGCAGGAGGACAAATCTGGAAAACAGGACTTTATATTCTGGTTCCTTATCTGATGACTTCCTATGGAAGCTTTTATCTTATTCGGCGTATTCAGGGAAGAGAAGGGACCTATGCATGTGCGGGACTGGCAGTGTTTGTATGTGTTCTTATGACAAGTGGAGTATACTTTTATCAATGGATTTTTGAAATAAAATATATTGGTCTTTGGGGAGCAACAGCAGTTTTCTTTTTTGGAATGACAATAAAGGAAGGCAGAAATATTATATATAAAATGGAGGATATTTTATGGAATTAGTGGTAGACAGGCTGACAAAACAATATAAAAACAAAATCGTAGTAGACAGGGTATCGTGTAAATTTTCGGAGGGAGTACATGGGCTTTTGGGGGAAAATGGAGCAGGAAAGACTACATTTATGCGTATGCTTTGCAATATCCTTACTCCAACAAGCGGCAGCGTTTTGCTGGACGGAATGGATGCTGGCACAGAGGAATACAGAAGTTTTCTTGGTTATTTACCGCAGGATTTTGGATATTATCCGAATTTTACGGGACTGGATTTTTTATTTTATATGGCAGCGTTAAAGGGCCTCGAAAAAAAACAGGCAAAACAGAGAATAAAAGAACTTTTGGAAATTGTGTCGCTTGGGGAGGCTGCAAAAAAGAAAATTAAAACCTATTCCGGAGGCATGAAGCAGCGTCTTGGCATTGCACAGGCATTGTTAAATCAGCCGCATTTGCTGATTCTTGACGAGCCGACCGCAGGACTTGACCCCAAGGAAAGGGTGAGATTTCGCAATCTTATCGCGGAACTTGGAAAGGACAGCATTGTGATTTTATCTACTCATATTGTATCAGATGTGGAGCATATCGCAGATTATATTCTAATGATGAAAGACGGACAGTTGATTTTTCGGAGTGCAAGAGAAGAAATTAAGGAAGATTTGGAAAAGTTTTATCTAAAGGAATTTGGAGGCATGGAATGAGACAGTTTAAAACATTATTTTATTTTGAAATGAAAAAAATTTTGATGAGAAAGAGTACATGGATTATTTTTGGAATTTTTACTGCAGTTTCCATATTTTTAATGGGTACGACGTTTTTTGGCTCTACATATATTGACGGAGAATTTCTGGAAACTCATATGGAGGGTTTTGCGATAGATAAGGAATATGGGGAAAAGCTTTCTGGAAGAAAAGTAGATGCAACATTATTAAAGGAAATGCAGGAGGCTTACAAAGATATAGGGAATGAAAAGGAGAAAGGATATATGCTTACAGATGAATATCAGCTAAATGTCCGGCCATACAGTCAGGTATATACTTTTGTAAGAGAATTATCCCGTCAGGCAGAAATAAATCCGTTGACAATAACAGAAGAGGAATTTTATCAGTCAAGAACAAAATTTCAAAAAGAGCAATGGGAAAATTATTATTTGACAGAAAAAGAACAACAATATTGGCAGAACAAAGACAAAAATTTAGAAAAACCGTTTGTCTTTGAATATACTATGGCTTATAATGATTTGATGGATATGAGCGGTTTATATATGATATGTCTGACAGTTACTTTTATACTGGCAGTCTGCCTCAGCAGCGTGTTTGCAGATGAACATGAAAGACGAACAGACCAGATGATTCTTTGCAGTCGTTTTGGCAGAAGCCATCTGTATTTTGCAAAAATACTGGCAGGAAGTATAGTTTCTTTTGGGGCAGGACTTATAGTTTTTATTTGTATTCTGGCAAAGAATTTTATTGCATATGGAACAAAGGGCTTTACAGCAGCAATACAGCTATTGATGCCGGCATATTCTTATCCCATATCAATAGGAGCCAGTTTTTTGATATTATCGGGTATTCTGTTTCTTTCATGCATATTAACCGGAATTTTTACCATGATGCTTTCTGAGCTGATTCACAGCAAGGTTGGAACAATGGCAGTCATGATTATTATTCTGTTTGTAGCAAGAATGATTCCGATACCGACAGATTATCGAATCTTATCGCAGCTATGGAATTATATTCCTATTAATATGTTAAAATTTGATGCAGGATTTACAGATATAAGACTGGTGTCAGTGTTCGGGCTTCAGCTTACCTCATGGCAGTTTGCGCCGTTTTTGTATATTGGACTGGCTGTTCTTTTTATCTGGATTGGGAAAAGAATATATTGCAGATATCAGGTAGAAGGAAGATAAAATACCGGTAAAATTTTTTGTATGTTTTTCTGTTTTTTCTTGACCTTACAGTTACTGAAAGGTATATTATATAAAAAACAAAAGAACAGGAGAAACAAGAATGCACACAAATTCTGAAAATAAGGGGATTCTTCTTTTGCAAAAGGGGCAGAAGGGACTGATTCATGCTGTATTCAGCCGTTTGGGACTGATTCTTCTGCTGTTTGCAGTACAGGTGTTACTTCTTTTAAGTATTTTTCAATGGTTTGAGGAGTTTCTGCCTCATATTTTAGGTGGAACAGCATTGTTTATTGTGATTATGGTACTTCAGCTGCTGAATAATCAGATGAATCCGGAGGCAAAAATTACATGGCTGATTGTTATTATGCTGCTGCCGGTATTCGGGGTACTTTTGTTCTGGTATACACAGAGCGATATTGGACACAGAGCACTAAAAGAGCGTATTCATCAGATTATTTCCAGTACAAAAGACCAGATTCCACAGTCGTCAGATGTGATAAAGAATCTTTCAGATGAAAATAAAGGAGTCGCATCTCTTATGCATTATATACAAAGGAGTGGCTGTCATCCGGTATATGAAAATACTTCCGTTACTTATTTTCCATTAGGTGAGAAAAAGTTTGCTGAAATGTTAAAGCAGCTTGAGGCAGCAGAACATTTTATATTTCTGGAATATTTTATTGTAGATGAAGGACTGATGTGGGGAAAGATTCTGGAGGTTCTGGCAAGAAAAGCAAAGCTTGGTGTAGATGTTCGGCTGATGTATGACGGAACCTGTGAATTTTCGGTATTGCCACATGATTATCCGAAACGTCTCAGGGCCTTGGGAATTAAATGCAAGATGTTTGCGCCCGTAGCGCCTTTTGTCTCTACACATTACAATTTCCGTGACCACAGAAAGATTCTGGTGATTGATGGGCATACGGCATTTAATGGCGGAGTAAATCTTGCAGATGAATATATCAATCATATAGAAAAACACGGACACTGGAAAGATACAGCCGTAATGTTAAAAGGAGAAGCCGTAAAGAGCTTTACGCTGATGTTCTTACAGATGTGGGGAATTGATGAAAAGGAGACGGAATATGAAAAGTTTCTTTCTTATCCATTGTTTCCGGTACAAAATGCGCATGGATATGTTGCTCCTTATGGAGATTGTCCTCTGGATAATGACAGAGTGGGAGAGCGGGTGTATATGGATATACTGAACCGCGCTCAGGAATATGTACATATTATGTCGCCTTATCTGATTTTGGAGAGGGAAATGGAGACTGCGTTAAAGTTTGCGGCAGAGCGGGGTGTTGAGGTGGTGCTTTTACTGCCGGGTATTCCTGATAAAGCAGCGCCTTATGCACTGGCAAAGACGCATTATGTCTCGCTTTTGGAATCAGGTGTAAAGATTTATGAATATACGCCGGGATTTGTACATGCAAAGGTATTTGTCAGCGATACGAAAGAGGCGGTAGTTGGAACTATTAATCTGGATTATCGCAGTTTATATCATCATTTTGAATGCGCGACTTATCTGTACCAGACGGATTGTATTTCAGAAATAGAAAAAGATTTTCAGGAGACACTTACAAAGTGCAGGCAGGTCAGTATGGAAACTGTGAAGAAAGAAAAATGGAAGGTGAAAATGACAGGGTATTTAATGAAAGTGGCGGCACCGTTGATGTAGATAATTGTATTATATAATATTATTGCCGGATATTGAAATAAGGAGCAGAAGTGATGAGCGAAGATATCTTATTAATGATGAAAGATATACCTGTAATGAGAATTAATTTTGACCATCAGGAATATGAGGTCTTAGATGAACTGCATATACCCTATCAGTTAAAAGGAAAATTAAGATACTGGGAGTTTGATGATAAGTATGATATGAAATACAATATAACTCAATCGGTAATAGCAAACGGTGCCTGTCGTGACAGCGTAATTGATTTTTTATCTGGCAGAACACTCCCGCTGAGCAGAGAAAACGCAAAAAAGATATTAAATTTATTAAAGTTAAGTCAGGCAGGTGATAAGGTTTCAAAATCAAAAATAGCGTTAATATGCAGGGCAATATCTTTGCAGGATAATTATTGGATAAAGTCAGCCTCAGCTCTATCTCTTCTACACATATATTGGGAAAAGAATATATTGCAGATATCAGGTAGAAGGAAGATAAAATA
>CAJTOU010000091.1:0-4608 GCA_910577835.1 uncultured Lachnospiraceae bacterium
GCCCCTGCCGGACTGCTATTCCGGTAAGGGCATTTCATTTATACTATTGTAAATCTCCGGCTTCTTGCCAGCTTCACGAACTGGCTGTACACATCCGGGAGCACCGCTTTCAGAGTTTTGCTGTCAATGCGCGGTTGCTGATGATTTCTTTCCAGTAGATGATGAAATTCTTAGTTTTTAATTCATCGACTCCTTTTCCCTCTAAATCTGCCTTAATCTCGGCTTTCACTTTCTCCGCCTGGGCTTCCAGCTCTTTCATTTGCGCTTCAATAGTCTGCAGCTTTTTAACTCTGTTCTCAATCATTCTCTCCGTCATGGTGTGTTCTCCTTTCATGCAACGTTTTTCTTTATCTTTATGCTTTTATTCTACATCATTATATATAATATGTATGCTTTTTATAGATTATCTATATTTTTTTGTAGATTTATTATTGTATTATATAGAAACATCCGCTATAATACAATCACCGAAAGGAAGTGAGTAAATGGCTTTTTCTTATGACAAACTATGGAAATTACTAATAGATAAAAAAATGACTAAAGAAAATTTCCGTATATTAATCAAAGCATCTCCTACAACAATAGCAGCAATGGGTAAAGGGGAAGGTATTTCCCCTAAAGTCTTAGACCGTATATGTACAGCTTTTAATTGCCAACCTGGTGATATCATGGAGCATGTACCTAACACTAGTTCAGAAAGGGGAGAAATATTTCAAATGACAGAATATGATTTTATTAAAACCGTAACAGTAAAAATTGATAACAGGCAATCCGTCTCAAAAAAAGAAATTAATACCGCCTTGAATTATCTTCATGCACTTCAATCAAGCAATGCATATCCAGGCTCTAAGATTGAAGCTATGCATATCGGTGGAGTACTCGCTGATGAATTAAGCAAAAAGTAATTCGGAAAGGAAGTGTTGCCATGTCAGCATTACAACCACAACCTATCATTACCACTCTGGAAGAATATGAAGCACTCCCGGAGGATACAAGAGCAGAAGTCTTTGACGGACAGATTTATTACATGGCCAGCCCATCACAAGATCACCAGACTATTCTCACAGAACTGCTTGTCTCTATCCGTAATCATATACGGAAGAAGGGCGGAGGATGCCAAGTATTCCCGGCTCCATTCGATGTGAAGCTTTCTACGGAGCTGCTTACCATTGTCCAGCCTGACATCATGATTGTGTGTGATAAGGACAAGCTAGATGGTAAGCGCTGCAATGGTGCCCCGGACTTCATCATTGAGATTGTTTCCCCTGGGAATCCGTCAGATGATTATATCCGCAAACTCTATTACTACAAAAATGCTGGAGTCCGTGAATATTGGATTGTAGATCCGCGCCGTAAGACTGTGACGGTTAACTATTTTGAGGGAAATATGCTCAATGTTCAATATTCCTTTGATTCTACAATTAAGGTTAATATCTATGATGATTTGTACATCAATTTCTCTGATATTGCCGGTTTGCTGAATATTTAGCCAAAAGAAAAGGCATGTGCTCCGCTGCATATGTCTTTCATTCCGTCTATGTAATTTTCTGTTATTCTCTACTGTTCTTTCTTATTTTCTTCTAACCACTGCTCAAAAATTCCCTCTGGATTCCACTTATAAAACGCTATTTTCATATTTTTCAAAATAATTTGTGCATTTGGATGGGCCTCTCCCAGTACCCTTTCTTTAATCTGCAGACTCTTCTTTTGCAGTTCTTCCGCTAAATTTCTGACACCATTTACACCAATTTTGACACCGTTTTTTTGTAAATCAGTCAATAATATACGAGCATAGACGATATATAATGCTTTGATATAACGTATTGACGATGGGAAACGGCAACAAATACTAAGAGCAATTTTATTCTCATGGGATATTTTCTTACAAAAATGTAAGGTGAATGCTTAATCTGAAAGCCAAAGCAAAATTGCCAACGGAAAATCCGCTGGCAACCAACATTTACTTCGATAATTCATATTCAAAAGAAGCCCTGTCTGTCTTAAAGGAAAAGAAAATACGTTCTCCCTTCCGAAATCTGTAAAATGCCTGGCAAGCCGCGCTTTCGTGAATCGTCCTCGTCATGTCTCCATTAGCAGGAGCTTTAAGAGGGCGCTTGACTCCCTCCAGCAATCTTGCTTCTAACTCCAAATCTCCCTGAACAATTCGAAGTTTCCCATTCTGAGCCTGTACTGCTCTTGCCCCCAAATAAGTTGCCAGCCGATATTCTCTGCCCTTCCATAACACAACACCTATGACGCCGCGAAAATGAAACCCTGCAACGGGAACATCGGCCACAGATAACATCAGCGACCCGTCCGGGAAACCGCACTGTGTCCACACATATTCTTTAGGAAATGAACATCCCTGGTCACCCTCCCAATATCCGAATGCATCCTGAAACAAATATTCCTGGCCATTAACGTACACCCTGCCTTGAACAAAATGCCGCATGCTTTGCACACTATGCCGGCATTCTAGAAAAGGCAGTACGGAAAATGGCCCCATAATATCATATTTTAAAGGAAAAATCGGTCCAAAATGCAATTTTCCATTTATATTTAACTCTGGCGTATGTATTGCCAAAAGGATTCCTCTCTTTCCAAAGCGATTTTGTCCTATCCGAATATCCTCTCCTGTCCGATGAAATGCAGCAACAGGGAAATCAACTTTCCATGAATGATGTTCTGTAATGATCTGAATGGAACAAAATTTCTTTTGTTCTGACTTGTGGACTGCCGGTATAACTGCCAGCGTCTGAGTCGCAGACTGACATTTAAAATACCATCCATAAAAAAAATTACGCATAAATTCTGTCCTCCATTGAGAGATATTTTATTTTTCCTCAAATAGCTGTCATTTATACACCGCAGTCCCTATAGTCAGAATCACTGATTATATTTTGCTAATGTTTATTCCCACTGAAAGCACTTCACCGCAATTCCCGTGCAAACAATAGCAACAGCCCCCATGACCGCTACCGGCAGCCACAGGTTATCAACAGCCAGCCCCAGTGATGCCGCTTTCATAAGCTGTATCCCCTGTGTCAAAGGAAACAATCCGACAATCTTCTGCAGCATCTTTGGCATTACCTCAAACGGTACAGTTGCTCCTGAAAATATCAACATAGGGAAATACAGGATACTGGCTATAACGCTGGCTATTTTCGTATCTTTTGCAATCCCGCCTACCATCATGCCGATACTTAAGGTAGAAATCAATGTAAGAAACCAGCTCCCAATAAAGGCAGGCCAACTCCCACGAAACGCCACTCCCCAGAAGCATGCAGCGGCCGGAAAGAGAAGAACCATAGAAACAAGGGCATACAATACATAAATCGTAAATTCTACAACGAGAAGCATGACCGGGCTCACAGGAGTCACCTGAAAACGTTTCAGGATTTTACGTTCCCGATATTCCGATACCACAATCGGCAGACCCATAAGGCCTCCGGCACAAATAGATATGGTACACACCGCACTCATAGACTGCTCCAGAAACGTATACTCTGCTCCGGGATATGCCGGCCTGGACTGATAAATAA
This sequence comes from uncultured Lachnospiraceae bacterium, assembly GCA_910577835.1. GTDB lineage: Bacteria > Bacillota > Clostridia > Lachnospirales > Lachnospiraceae > CAG-303. The sequence goes on from CAJTOU010000091.1 coordinate 3,543, forward strand.
TCCCAAGGACAACCAGTACTACTACCGGCATAATCACCGCAAAAATAACCATATTCATATTTCGGATATTCAATTTTAGTTCTGTTTTCAAAAGATTTGTAAAAGTCCTCATGCATCTGCCTCCTCATCTGAAAATTTTAAATAAGCATCCTCAAATTTTTCACATCCGCTTTGCTCTTTTGCCTGCTCTATTGTTCCATAAAACACCGTCTTACCTTTTTTCAGGATACAGACCTCATCACAGAGCGCTTCCACCTCATCCATAAAATGCGATGTAAGAAAAATAGTCAGCCCCTGCGCTTTTAAATCCTCCAGAATCTTCCACACTGTCCTCCTTGCCTTCGCATCAAGCCCCGTTGTAAGCTCGTCTAAGAAAACCAGCTCCGGCGCCGGGATAAGCGCCAAGGCAATAAACAACCTCTGACGTTCACCCCCTGACAGACTTTTTACCGCATTTTTCAGCTTATCGCCAATTCCAAACCGCTCACAGAGTTCCCTCCAGTCTGACGGGCTGTCATATAAACATGCTATTTCCTCGCATATTTCGGAAACTTTAATCTCTGGCTGATAATCTCCTTCTTGAAACTGGACGCCTACCTTTTGGAACAGTGCCCGGCGTTCTTTTCCTGGGTCACGTCCCAATACAAGCGCTGTCCCTTGTTCGGCCCGCCTGGTTCCTAAGATACATTCAATCGTTGTACTTTTCCCTGCTCCATTTGCTCCCAGCAGCCCAAAGACTGTGCCATTCTTAACGGAAAGATTCAAGCCGTCCAATACCTTTTTCCCGTTATAAATTTTTGTAAGGCCGCTTACTCTGATGGCTTCTTTCGCTTTTCTCATTTTTATCTCCTCTCTTACTCCTGTTTTCAGATTGCAGTATAGCATTACCCGGAAATATCTTCTCGACTTTTTTTGGCATATTTGAGGTGCCGCGCTTTTCAGCTGATGGAGCTTGTATGAGATAAGTTATGGTGGAAATTTCTTTTCTGCCGCTGGGCAGATTGATGTTACTTATTAGCCTTTGGTAGCGTTTGCATAAGCGCAAAGAAATGTTGTGTCTCGCCAG
>CAJTOU010000091.1:6718-6947 GCA_910577835.1 uncultured Lachnospiraceae bacterium
TTTCGTGTATAATCCTGTCTTTGACAGTTAATGAGAGAAATAACCGATGTAAGTCCTTGAAATATAGGTCTTACATCTGTTTTATCTTGTTTCACACTATATGGTAATTTATTCCTTGCCCTTACTTTTTTTCTGGATAGTTTTCATCTGACGTTTGGTTATGAATTGATAATCAGTACGGAAACCACAGACTTCGTGGAGAGCATCGGTGATTTTTTCACGTTTATAC
>CAJTOU010000092.1 GCA_910577835.1 uncultured Lachnospiraceae bacterium
TAAGAGACAGCACAAAAAGATGGGCGTTTGCCTTTTCCAAAGAAGACCACAAAAAATACATCAGGCGGTGGAACGGCCAGAAAAATAATTCAAACAGTCAGGCGATGAAGTAAATGGATAGAAAAAATATATATCTGGATTATGCGGCTACATGCCCCTTCTCAGAAACAGTGAAGGAATCTATCATTTCCATGCTTGATATATATGGGAACCCTTCCTCGCTACATAAACTTGGCACACAGGCAAAACAGGTACTGTCAGAAGCACGAAAGTCTGTTGCAGAATTTATTAACGCTGATGTGGAGGACATCTATTTTACGCTGGGCGGGGCTGCAAGCAATACTTTCGGAATCCGCGGGTATTACCAAAAACATGACTGCTGTATCTTGTACTCCCCTGCTGCACATAAATCTGTGCTGGAATGTGTAAAAAGATACCGATATGCGTTCCCATTAAAGGTAGACTGCTACGGATTGATAGACTGGGATGATTTGAAGGAATGGCTGGATACAAGGGATATTAAGCCATTTGTTGTGATTGAGTATTCAAACTCAGAAATCGGTACAATACAAGACGTTAAGAAACTGATTGATTTAGTACACTTCTATAATGGGATTGTATATCTTGATTGTACAGGAAGTGTCCCCACAGTTCCATTAGATGTGAAAAAGCTGGATATAGATATGTGCGGGTTTTCTGGACATAAATTAGGAGGGCTAAAAGGATGCGGCGTTTTATATAAGAAGCAAAAGATTGAGCTGGAACCTCTTATTTATGGAAGCTAGGAAAAATCATATGTCGGGGGAACGGAAAATCTTCTGGGAATCGCCTCATTAAGCATGGCGGTAAAAGAACATGACTACACTTCTATTACATCTGACAGCAGGGATTATGTTTATAATTATATCGCCCAAAACATTCCTGACAGCTATTTAGTGGGCACCCCGATTGAATCAGGAAACAGACTGCCCCATAACCTGTATATGTGTTTCAGGGGTATTGAAGCAGAATCGTTAATGATTCTGCTGGACATGAATGGGATTCAGGTATCTACTGGCTCTGCTTGTAACAACGGAGATTTATCTGCTTCTCCTACCCTTACAGCGATTGGAATGAAGCAAGAAGATATACATAGCTGTATCCGAATGACTTTCAGCGGGAGAGAAACAAAAGAGGGATTAGATTATGTATGCAGGAAATTAAGCGAGTGTGTAGAAAGTCTTAGGAGTTTAAACACACCTTAAACTACTATCTCAAAGGAGAAATTTATACTATATGAAGGAAATTTTAACTTTACTGCCAGTACTTTTTGTGGCAGCTGCTATGAATATCGGCGCCGGAATTTATTACAATGTTGGCACAAAAAATCTGAATTTCAACTGGAATACTTTTATTTCAGGCATTATAAAAGCAGCGATTGTTGTAGGAATTTTTATAGGGACGGCTTATTGCTTTGAGGCAACGGATTTGTCTTCGCTTGGCGCTACGCCTGAACTTATTATGACAAGCGCAATTACTTTGTATGTGGGGAAAGCTGTTGTTTCTCTGGGAAAAATTCTTGGAATTGAAATCCCAAAGGCAAAATAATAATTGGGGAGATGTAAATGAACGAAATACTTGAATTAACAAAAGTTGACTTCTCTTTCGTTTTTATTACTGTGATTAGCAGTCTGGTTGGAATAAAAGCCGTTATTACCCTTTTAGAATGGGTGATTGATAAAATGGGACTGGAAACTAAGTGGATGCGAAAGAAACGGGAAGAACATGAACTGCTTGTTCAGACTTCCCAGAATCTTTCAGAATTACAGGAAAAACATAAACATGACGTCGAAGAATCAGATACCCATGACGAAGACATCAAAGAGAAACTGTCTGATTTTATGGCTGAGATAAGGACATCTGTATCAGATACACAAGCTGAAATAAAACAGTTTGCAGAAAACAGAATCCATGACAGGGAATAGTCGCTCCAAATCCAAAAAGAATTAACAGATTCTATTAAAAGTATTGTGGAATACAACACTGGGAAAGAAAAACAGATAGAGAACCTGATGGCTGCGCAGAGGGAAGTCCTTGCGGACAAAATCAATGAAAAATATAAATACTATATCTCTGTCAAAGGGATTCCAGAAGATGAGGTTGATGAGTTTACAAACCTCCACACAGCTTACAAAGGTGTAGGCGGAAACCACAGCGGGGACGCAAAATATGAGTACTGCATAAACCATCTGTCAGTAATCCCTGTAAAAACAAAACTGGTTATAAAAGACGAATAAGCATTATAAGAAAGGATAAGAAATGGATAAAGTTTTAGAATTATTCATAGACAGACCTGAAATGGTGCTGCTGGTTTCACAGAGAAACAGGCATTCGTATTGCTGGTGAATGATACTGTTTCACTTACGAAGAATATGGAACAGCTTTCTTCCTGTACCAAAAGCATGAAATAAAATATATGCACTAAAGGAGCGTCCCTAAGAAAATTTTAAATTCCCTGTTGCAATTCAGGGCGCATTGTTTTATAATAAGGGCATAATAAAGCAAGCAGATACCCGTTAGACGGTTTGAGCCATAATTTTGGTCGATTAATGGCTAATAAATATTTTTATTTACGCATTAATAACCGCTGTCTACTCATGGCGGTTATTTTTGTGCATAAGTTTATCTATAAAACGCGCTATGTAGATTGTAAACAAGCCGCTTACAATTCTGCCAATGACGCCGATGATAAATTCTACAACTTCAATCACGTCTTACCCTCCTTTCACAAGTATTTCCTGAAAGGATTTTTTATAAGATAAACAGAACATTGCTGTCCTGACGTGACTCAAACCGCCTAGCCATCTCTATCTAGCCGAAATAAAAATGCTGGGTACTGCCTGCGCTATTATTATAAGAAATATGGAACATATTGTCAAATAAAATATCCCCATTTGTGAAACCTATTCAGCAAATGGGGATATTTTATTTTCCAGAGAATACCTGTATGAGCAGCAATAAGCTGATACAGGTATTTTTATGCCTGATGCCGGAGGTTATTGAACCGGCATAATTAATAGAACGGATACATCAGGGTAGCTCCCTGATAAATGGTGGTCTATCTCCTTCCACCATTCCGTTCTAATTTTGAAAAAATTTAGGAGATAAATAGAGAAATAAATACTGAGATTAAAAATATTTTTATAAAGGAGATTTTTATTATGAACAGAATTAATGAGTTTTTTAATGAAAAGTTTGGAATGGTAAGGACTGTGGAGATTGATGGGAATATCTATTTTGTAGGATTAGATATTGCAAAGGCATTAGGATATTCCAATGAAAGAAAAGCAATCAATTCCCATTGCAAACACCCTGTCAAAGCTATCATTAATGTGGTGTCCCAAAATGGTACGTCACATAAAGCAAGAAAGTCACAAGAAATGTTAGTCATTTCCAAGTCTGATATTTACAGGTTAATTGTGCGTTCAAAATTACATTCTGTAGATGAATTTGAATCATGGGTGTTTGATGAGATTCTTCCAACCATTGAAAGAACAGGTGCTTATATTGAAGATGGACGCGAAGAAGAAATGATTGAACACTACTTCTCTTCTATCAGTGATAAAGTCAAACTGTTGATGGTGAAAGATTTGCAGGAAACCGTTAGGAAAGAACGGGAAAAGAATAAAGAATTACAGCAGTTTTACGATGACCTGATGAATACGGAAGGGCTGTACCACATGAATATGGTGGCAAAGCAGTTAAAAATAGGAAGGAATACCATGCTGTCCTATCTTCGTGGAAAAAATATTCTGTTTTATCAGGATAATTCAAATGTACCATACCAGCGGTTTATGAATCAGAAGTTATTTGCGGTTGTTGAAACACCCTGTTCAGATGGGAAATACAGACCTGTTACATATGCAACGAAAAAAGGGCTGGAATATATAAGGAAACTACTCAGAAAAGACGGGTACTATGACACAGTAACAGAATAAGGAAACGACCGCCCTGCTATTTGTTATTTATAGATGTCGAAATATTTATATAAGGAAGTGATAGCCATAAGCAAAAACGTAGGAAAAATTTTTGAACAGAACTGGAAAAATTCTGTCCCTGAAAATATTTTCTATTACCGACCTCCTGATGCAGCACAATCGTTTGGGGCTAACCAGAATTTAAGGTTCAGCGCAAAATCCCCCTGTGACTGTTTTATGTTTAACGGGGATTTTTTATATACTTTGGAATTAAAATCTGTGGCTGGGAAATCAATCTCTTTTGAACGTGGAAAATCTGAAAAAGGCGTAATACATAAACACCAGATAGAAAACCTGAAAAAGCTCTCTTCTTATAAAAATGTGATAAGCGGGTTTATTTTAGATTTCCGTTCCAGTGGCAGAACATATTTCTGCCCTATAAAAGATTTTCTTCACATGATAGAAAACATAAATAAGAAATCTTTTAATGAAACTGATTTAACCAAATGGTGCAGGGTAATAGAAATTAAAAAGAAAAAATTAAAGGTGCATTACAGGTACGATATAAAAAATTTTATTGAAAGTATAGGATGTAATCATGTATGACTATGAGATAGACAATATCATGCAGTCAAAGAATTACCGGATTGATTCGGAAACATATTTTAACATGTGCAGCACAAGCCCGCAAATTAAAGAATGTGAAGTACAGCCCATATGGTGATTATTTTGAGGCATGGAGCAATGATAAGTATTGGAAATTCAGTGTATATAGAAAGGAAAATTAACTATGAAAAAGAAATTAACATTAAACAAGGTATTAGGCATTAACGACACTTTAAAGAAACTGATTGATAACGATGAGCTGAAAATAAGCCCTTCCTTTAAATTCAAGCTGCTTGGGATTATGAAATCATTAGAACTGCCTGTTGCAAATTTTGAGTATATCAACAACGAGAAAATCAGGGAATACGGGAAGAACAGGAAGACGGGCAGATAAGCATCAATCCTGAAGCCGACCCTGAAGCCTTTGAAAAATACTCAAAAGATATCAATGAGCTGCTTGCTTCCGAAGTGGAGGTTGAAACAATTGAAGCTGTGGAAGTTTTTGATAAGGGTGTGCCTGCGGAAGCGCTGGTGATGCTTTATGACCTGCTCACAGAATAAAAGGAGGACAGATATGTTTAAGAAAATTAAAAACATTTTAAAAATAAGAGAAACTATAAAAACGCAAAGAAGTCATTGACACTTCTGCTTATGAACCAGTACAGCGATTTCCTGACAGCCCAGACCGAAGCAAAAAAGGCTGAAACTGAGGCATATAATGCTATGGCTGTGTTTGGGGATTCTTTTCAGGCTGAGGATCTACAGTCCGCTTTGGAAGGGATTCAAAAAATCGCTGGCAGCCCTGAACTGACAAGCCAGTTTTACTCGCATATTGCGGATATGGCACAGAAGGAAAATAATCCAGATTCAAAGGCGGTTCAATAATGGCTGCGTTTAAAAATTTTACAGGTTTGGCAAATGCGCTGAATGATAGTATGAATACTGCTGTGGAAAACTCCTGTAACAGACTTCTTGGTATTTTACAGAGAATCATTGATTCAGAATATTATGATGTGTTTGACCCTGAGTATTATAAAAGGACTTACCAGTTCTGGAGGTCTGCTGTTACGAAAATGTTCCGCCAAAACTGTGGTGTTGTATTTATGGATAAAACAGCAATGAATTATAATACTTTTTGGACTGGTGAGAAACAACTGCTCCATGCCTCAAGAGGCTCCCATGGGGGTTTTGTAACAGATGAAACAAGGCAGCATAGATTTTGGGAGGTATTTATAGATTTCTGTTAGAACAATGCGGTTAATATTTTAAAAGAAGAATTAAAAAAACAGGGAATCCCTGTGAAATAGTAGGTTAATTTTATATTATACATAACAGAAGGGAATAGCTTTAGTACTGCTACTGCTGTTCTTTTTTGTTATGTATAGAATTGGAGGATAGTGCTATGGTGAAATATGAGAACCAATGCTGTGACTGTGCTGCGGGTGGTTATCCATGTATGGGGAAAGGCTGTGGTCACAGGAATGTAAAAGTATATGTGTGTGACTGCTGTCATGATGAAGCAGATGAATTGTTTGAGTATGATACTGAGGAAGAGTTATGTGTAGATTGTTTATTGAAGAAATTTAAGAAAGTAAAAGAATAACTAAAACTATCAATAATAAAAACAGGAAACCATGAGGCATGTTGGTTAATGGTTTCCTATAACAATTATTTTCTATCTGGACAGTATGGATTTCCGTGTGACTTTACTTCTTTTGAATATGCACCGCCTATCGAACCACATTTTGTACATTTATGTACATAATCATTCAAATATATTGTTATATTACAACCTTTTTCACCTTCATATTTGCTTACAAATGTATGATAAGAATGTCCTTTAACCACATGACCAACTAATACCGATTGATAAGTATGTTTGCATGTAGCTGCTTCTACAGTCGCCTGTGGTATAAATATTTGTGTTGCTACAAATGCGCATAAAAATAAAACTTTTGCTTTACGAAAAACTTCTTTTGCTTTACTCATGTTTTTACCTCCTTATGTATAAGTTTTGTTTTATATGTATACATAAAAATTATATACATGCCTAAACAATATAATTTTTATGTAAAACATCAGTTTATTATTATTATATTTTTATATTATAATAATATCTTGCTCTAGTTAAATCGTCAAGTATTTACAATCAAATTTTACATAGATTTTACATTACACCATACACTCATCGTCACTTTATTTCTATCAACTATAGGTAATTGCGAAACTCGTTAAGCTCGTTCACAATCTTGATTAAAAACAAGGA
>CAJTOU010000093.1:0-3798 GCA_910577835.1 uncultured Lachnospiraceae bacterium
GTATTGGGGATTAATCCTATATCCTTTTCTCACGATTCTGTCCGAATATATAGAGAACAGCGAGGCGAAACGTGCAATCATATATGGCTGGGGAATGTTCCCGATCGTTTTCTGTCTTTTACGATACCGCAAAGCGAGATGCGATGCCCTGATGAAACACTACGACGGGAAGAAGCATATCGGTATCATAAAGCTCCTGTTTACGCCTTTGGCTTTGTTTGTTTTGGAACAGTGGCTGTTTGGAAAATTGGGATGGACAGACTGTATATGTTATGTATAGGGAATAATTATGTAAAGTTTACATTAATCTTACATATTGCTAACAACCAACTATAAGAATATCAAATATTTCAGAAGAAACTATTCACATAACATCTTCGCATAATACTTTTGTCTTTATCCATTTTTAAATCATGATTTATTATGCGAATAGGAAAATTAGATTTACTAAGAGAGCGTGTTATGTCTTTCTTGCAATCAAGAGGTTACAAACAAGGAAGTTTCAAAATGTACAATCGTACTTATAATGAATTGGCGCACTTCATGGAACAGAAGAAAATAGCGGAATATGATAATTCCGTGGGGTATCAGTTTCTTCAATATAGGTTCTTGAATAGGGATTACCAGACCCTAACAGTACGGGAAAAACTGCGTTACCGGCATATTGACGCTTTAAACCAGTTGTTGGAATCGAATGAGGTAAGAGCACGGACACTCAAAAAGCCGTATGAGTTCGGTGGGGAAAAAGGTTATCCCTTTCGTCTTTTCCTGAAAGATTTACAATCTACCGGAAGGCAGTCCGCTTCTATCCGTAGAAGTGAAATCAGATTATATGATTTGTATAAGTATTGGGTATCTGCCGATTTGGATGCCGCAACATTCGGGTTGCAAGAAGGAATCTTATATATACAAAAACTTGATAAGGAACTGACTACAGGTGGACGGGAAGAAGCTATTACGAAAGTACGTGCATTTTTGTTTTATATGTGCGAGCGTGGGTTATTACCGGACAACAATCCGGAACGTTGGAAGGAACTTTTTAAACACAGATTTCTCAAAAGCCCCAAAATACCGTCCGTTTATACGCCCCAAGAAGTAGAGGCGATTATCAATGCCATTGACCGTACGACATCAAGAGGGAAAAGGGATTATGCCATTATATTATTGGGAGCCCGATACGGTTTGCGCAATTCTGACATTAGAGGGCTGCGTTTCTGCAATTTGGATTGGGAGAATAACAGGTTATGTTTTGCACAGCAAAAAACGGGCAAGAGGGTTACATTGCCACTTTCGGAAGAAGTTGGCATGGCAATAATAGATTACATACAACATAGCCGTCCTAAGGTGGATTTACCTTATGTGTTCTTGTCATTTAAGACTCCCTATAACCCACTGGCTAAAAATGCTGTAGCAAATACCATAACAGAATGGATGCACAATGCCGGAGTTGATTTTGCAACAAGACGGCATGGGAGCCATATCCTGCGCCATAGCCTTGCCACAAGCTTATTGAGTAACGAAGTGACATTACCTGTCATATCTGAAACATTGGGACACAGCAATTCCCAAGTTACAACGGCATATCTTCGTGTATCTGTTGACCTTTTGCGACAATGCGCATTGGATGTACCTTTTATTCCGACAACAATTTATGATAATCTATATGGAGAAAGCAAATAACTATGGCATATATTCCGAATTAATCCAGCAATATGCTGATTATAAGCGTTCAAAAGGATATAAGATGGTTGATATTGAAAGGAGACTACACCGTTTTGACATGCTCACTATTGAACGCAACGAAACAGAAATAGGCATTTCAAGAGATTTATTCAACGCTTGGAAAAACCTGAATCCGTTGGAATCAGAAAGAAATCGTGAAACACGCATGTTATACCTTCGTGGTTTTTCAAGTTATCTTAGACTTTTGGGATATGATTCCTATGTCCCGAAATTGCGTAAAACCAAGCGTTCGTTCATCCCTCATATATACACCAAAAGAGAGATGGCTGCAATTTTTAAGGAGTGTGACAAAATGGGAAGCACACAATGCGTTTACAATTCGATAAGAGGTGTAATTCCTTTAATTATCAGGATGCTATACGGAACGGGAATACGTATCGGAGAAGCGTTAAAACTTTGCCATAAGGACGTTAATCTCGCTTTGGGTACACTAACCCTGCATGAGTGTAAGAACGGACAAGACCGAATCGTGCCAATGTCTTTGTCTTTGACTGCAATTTGTAAGGACTATGTTGTTTATAAAGAACACTGTAATATGTCTGTTGAACCGGATGCGCCCTTCTTTTCTTCTGCTGACGGAAAGCGATGCAGAGGAACATCTATAAACAGATTGTTCAAGGCGGTGTTGCAACGGGCAGGAATATTTGCAGGGGCAAAAGGCAAAACGCCCAGACTTCATGACTTGCGCCATACTTTTTGCGTGGAATCTCTTGTTAAAATGTCAGAATCAGGAAAAGACCTATACAACTCATTGCCACTCCTTATGACTTATGTCGGACATAAATCTTTATACTCAACAAACCAGTATGTACGGATGACGCAGCAAATGTATCCTCAATTAATTGCAAAAGTTGATGATACCTATCGTTGTGTATTCCCTGATATTAATATTGAAACAGAAGAATAATTATGAAACCTACTGATTTTTCTAAATATCTGACCGATTTTTTTGGCACATATCTGCCAATAGAATGTGGCGTTTCCCAAAATACGATATTGACTTACAGTTACACATTCTCCCTGTTGATTGAGTTCCTGAAAGAGCAAGAATTTATAAATCCACAGCGTGTTACCCTTGCGGATATAACCAAAGAACGGATTATAAATTTCTTGCAATGGCTTGAAGAAGACAGGCATTGCTCTGTTTCCACGCGAAATGCACGTCTTGCAGCCATTCGGTCTTTTTATAGTTACCTGCAATATCGAGATGTAAAAGGAATGTTCCGTTATCATGAAATAATGTCAATAAGGAAAAAGAAAACTGCTGCTCCTGAAATGGCTTATCTTACGATAGATGGTATAAAGTTGATTTTAAGTCAACCTGATTTGAAAACACGATATGGTCGTCGGGATTTCGTTCTTCTTTCACTACTCTATGACAGTGGGGCAAGAGTTCAGGAACTAATTGACCTTACGCCACCTAATATAGAATTTAATGATACGGCGACTGTCAAATTATGCGGAAAGGGTAATAAGGCACGGATTGTACCTTTATCAAAACAACAAGCATCCAATCTCAAAAAATATATGTATGATGAGGGATTGATGAAAGAGGACAGGCATTGTGTTCCTATTTTTTGTAATTTCCACGGAGAGAAACTTTCCCGTGTTGCCGTCCTGAATATTGTAAAGAAATATGCAGAGATAGCTCGAAAAAAGTCCCCTGATTTAATCCCTGAAAATTTGGGATGCCATTCTTTCCGGCATTCCAAAGCCATGCACTTATTGGAGGCGGATATAAATTTGGTTTATATAAGGGATTTTTTAGGGCATGTTTCAACAACTACAACAGAAATATATGCTCGTGCAAGTGAAAAGAAGAAGCTGGAGGCATTGTCACGTGTAAATCCGGGAATAATAAAAGAGGGTAAAACGACATGGCAAAAAGACAAATCCTTGTTGGGTTATCTAAAGGATTTACGGACTAAGTATTAAAACTTATGTGAAGTTTGTTTGGGATATTATGTTATTTAACAGATGAAAATCAGCAACTTAATAAAAACAAACCAAACAAACTTTACATAATTATTCCCTATACATAACATAGCTTATGTA
>CAJTOU010000093.1:6224-6469 GCA_910577835.1 uncultured Lachnospiraceae bacterium
TTACCTCCAGTTCCTCAATGCGCCTTAACAGTTCCTCGTAACCGATTACCATTTGGCGCATGAGGACGAAAGCCCGCATGATTGAAATGTTTACTTCTATGGCTACTTTGGAACGGAGAACCGAAGAAAGCATGGCTACGCCCTGTTCTGTGAAAGCCATAGGCAAGGCTGCGCCAAAGTTGTAGTCAGGAGGTATCACATTTTGTGATACCCCTATGGATAACAGCAAGTTGGCTTCTTCTTTG
>CAJTOU010000094.1 GCA_910577835.1 uncultured Lachnospiraceae bacterium
GAGTTGGATGTGGCGGGGTGGACGGAACTTCGGAATGTTCGGTATTTTTTTGAGTTTTTTGAGAGGCATCGGGGGGAGTTTGGAAAGTAAGTCCCGATTTGATGTTGTCCGCTGTAAGCGTAGTAAATGAGTAGGTCATGTTGGTGTTTGAGGAGAGATTGTTTGCTGTGCAGGTTTCAGGGAATTCTTATGTTAGGGAAATGTTGATGGATAACTTTGGTGTTGTTTCATTTGTTGTGATGGGTTAGGTTAAAGTAGGTGAAATTTCATATGCAGTTAACAGTAATTGATTTACAATAGGACAGAGTGATGTGAGCCGAAAGCCTTAGAAAAGCATATCTTATAGCTTTCGGCCCTATATGTTGTTTATGCAAATGCAACCTCAAACTCAATTAATAATGAACCAAAATTGGTAACAAGGTAATCATATTGTATAGGATGTGTCTTTTTCAGACGTTGGTAACGATTCTCCTTTTTGGATTCCATATGGACACCAAATCCACAGTACATACAACCATTTCTGGTATAGCCCATATTATATAATTTCGATATCTTTACATGATATTTTTCAATATATTCAAGTATATCATCATCTTTCCAAAATGAGAGAGGTTTAGACTGGTTGTCTTTCTTTTCATGAAATACATTACAGCCGTATTCTAGCCATTCTTTTTCACGTTGATAGCTTTCAGATGCTAATATGCCTAAAATAGCACATTCTAATCCAAGTTCTTTCGCTTTACGACGAAGAGGTTCTTTTTTTAATTTATCGCAACATTTATCAGAGATTGGTAATTCCTTATATTTGCTATATTTATTAAAATTTCTCTGGATGTAATCAATTGAATTTTGCCGTGTTTTATCACTTAATGCATGCTGATAAGTACGAATAGCATTTGCGATTCGTTTTGAAAACATTGGATAGCCGTAAGTTTCTGTTACCTTTTTAAATGTCCAGAGTTCTCCATGAGCATCTTTGGGAATAACAGTAATTATATTGGTGCAATTAACTCTTTTTTCCCATTCAATATGTTGCAGAGTTTCCGGATATTCATTTGTAGTATTGGCAAATATATGAAGTATATTTGGATACATACTTTTTGCTATATGAGAAAGAACAGTAGAGTCTTTGCCGCCAGAATAAGATATATATATTTTATCGAGACCAAATTCGGCAACCGTTTCTCTAATTAAATGTTTTGTTTGGATTATTTTAGATTCAAGATTCATTTCTTGCAGAGAATTTAATAATTCACGTCTTTCTTTTAAAAACGCAGAGTGTTTCATTCCACAGAGATTGCAATATCTGTGATCTAAGGGATAAGTATTATTTAGGTTTAGCTCTTCATAACATATTTTACAAAGCATTTTTGTTTTTCCTTTTATCAGTTTATAAAAATAACAGAAAGTTTGTATCTATTATAAAATACAATAATATAGTTAGTCAACTATAAAAAAACAAATTTTTATTGTATAATTAAACTTCAAGAATGAAAAGAAAATGATGAAATTTAGAGTTTTTTGTTGTACTATATAAAAGTGGGGAATATTATGCGAATTGGGGATCGTTTAGCGGAATTAAGAAAACAAAATCAATATACACAGAAAGAGTTAGCCCAAAAACTTAATGTATCACAACAAATTATAAGTAATATTGAGCGAGGACAAACGGAGCCGGATATTGACTTTTTGCGAGATACAGCCGATTTATATAATATTTCACTGGATCAATTAATAGGACGGGATATTTCTGGAATTGAAATAGATAGTGATAGTATTGAACAGCAGATAATAAATGTTATTAGAAAAATGGATAATACAGGAAAAGAATTGAGTTTAGGCTTAATAAACCAGGTAGCTCAGCATAGAGGTGTCAATAATGATGATAAATAACTATTTTGATGAAAATACATTAGAGGAATTAATTGAAGAAATTAAATATGTTTATCAATTTGATGATCGTCCGTGGGTAATAGGGTACAGTGGAGGAAAAGATTCGACAACGGTAGTTGAACTGGTTTATATGATGTTACTGTCTCTCCCAGATTGGCAAAGAATCAAAAATGTATATATTGTTTCTTCGGATACGAGAATTGAGAACCCATTGATTAAGCTATATTTAAGTAGAATGAATGACTTGATAGGAAAAGCGGCAAAAAAGGATAGATTACCTATCATTACGAAAATGGTAAAGCCATTGCCTCAGAATTCATTTTGGGCAAATGTAATTGGCAGAGGACTGCCGACTCCTAGAGTGAATGGGACATTTCGCTGGTGTACGGATCGCTTAAAAATCAATCCTAGTGCAGATTTTATCAGAGATGTCATAAAACAAGAAAAGCAGGAAGTTGTAGTATTACTTGGAGTAAGAAAAGCGGAGAGCATTGCCAGAAAAAGACGTATTGAGGGAAGAGAACTGGCGAATCGGCTTTTAAATCGTCATGAGACAATTCAGGATGCCTATGTATATAATCCGATTGTGGAATTAACCACGGAAGATGTATGGGATGTTTTGTTGAAGATAAACGGAGGAAAGACTCCATGGGGTTCGGATAATAACGAGCTTGCAACGCTGTATTCAGGGGCAGATGGAGGTGAATGCCCGTTTGCGGGGACAAATGCAGGCAATCAGACGCAATCCTGTGGAAATTCAAGATTTGGTTGTTGGGTTTGTACCGTTGTGAAAGAGGACAAATCTTTAAACGGCTTTATCAAAAAGGGGCATAGGGAGTTGGTGCCTCTGGCAGAGTTTCGGACATGGATTATGAGCATTCGGGACACAGACCGGTATCGTGAAAAAAAACGCAGGGATGGCACCGTATATGAAACAAAGGTGGGAGAAATGGGATATGGACCGTTTACTTGGGAAGCCCGGCAATTGATTTTGGAAAAATTGATTGAGACCCAAAAGAAAATAGGATATGAGTTGATTACAGTAGAGGAATTAAAAGCGATAGATGAGATTTGGGACTTAGAGTTGGATTTTTCAAGACGTACCTTAGTGGAACTATATAACAGGCTAACAGGGGTTAAGTTACCATGGTATTATTTTAAGGAACCATTATTCGATGAGGATACTGTAACTGAATTAAAAAAACTTGCAGAAGAAAATGATGTTCCTTTTGACTTGGTGCGGAATATCATTTTATCTGTGTATCACAATAAAAATTATTCTAATCAAAGAATTATGAAAGAGGCAATATCACGTTTATTAAATCAACAATGGCTTCATTATGAGGTATTAAAGGAGATTGAAAATGAGAATAAATAAAATCATATTATATAATTTCAACTCCTTTGAAGGATTGAATGAGTTTGATTTTTCATGTCAAACTCCTGATAAAAATATTATTTTAATTGGTGGAAAGAATGGCGCTGGAAAAACCTCTTTATTTCTCGCTATTAAGATAGCTTTATATGGTTCATTGGCGTTTGGTTATTTAGGAGTTAATCCATATTATATAGCAAAAATAAAGGATTGTATTAATTTTAAATCATTTCAAAAGAAAACGGTAAAGGCTTCTGTACAAGTTAATCTTTCTTTAATGGTTGAAAGGGAAGTAAGAGAATATGAAATTATTCGGGAGTGGGATTGCACAGGACAAAAATTGATAGAAAAGCATTATATAATGTATAACGGAGAATTATTGGAAGAGCAGGAGTCAGCATACTTTCAGAATTATTTACACGGACTCATTCCACCTGGATTATTTGATTTCTTTTTATTTGACGGGGAACAGGTCGGAACTATTTTTTCTACAAATTCCTATAATACATACATTAAAAATGCAGTTTATACTTTATGTGGATTGGATGTATTTGAAATTGTCAGAAAGTACTCAGCCAATTATACTGGGAGAGCGGCAAATGAAAATGAAGAAGAGGTATATAGTTTATATGAACAATTAAAAAATAAAGTTGAGGTATTGGAAAAGAAAAAAGGTGATTTGGAAGTACAGATGAAACAAGAGCAAGAACTGTTGGAACAGACAAAAACAGATTTGATTGAGTTAGAGACAGCATTTAAAAATGCAGGCGGGATTACAAAAAAGAACCGAAAATTACTTACGGAAAAATATCAAGAGTCTGAACGGCTGAAAGCAGAGTCTGCTGCAAAAATTAAAATATTTATGGAAGGCCTTATGCCATTTTTTATTGTTAAGGAATTTAGTGATAAAATAACAAGTCAGTTGGACTTTGAAGAGAAAGAAGAAATTTATTATTATGTGCAGCAGAAGCTGAACTATAATGAAATTAAATTAACCCTTAACAAAAGTAGAAATGTTGATGAGAAAACAATTGATTCTTTGATGGATTTTCTTTTAAGTAAATTTAAGCCAAAAGGATTTAAGGAGGGTACACAGCTTATGCATGACCTTTCCAAAGAGGGGAAAGGAAAGGTTAATGCAATGATTTCTTCAATTGAGGATTTCGATACACAGGAAATGATACATTTAATTAAACAGAAACAGACAGCATCCGATAATACTGCTGAAATAAATCGAATTCTAAAAAATGCAATGACAGAAGAAGATAATAATAAATTCATAGAGCAGGAGAACTTACTTTTTAAGAAAAAAGACCAGATATCTCAAGAGTTACTGGATATACAAAATCATATTGATAAAATAATCGATGAATTGCAGACGACAACATTACAAAGAGACAAGGCGTTTCAGAAATTAAAAGATACTGCTCAAGACAAACATGTCTTTGAATTAAGTAGTGGACTTACTAAAATGATGAGTGCTTTATTAAGCAAGAAAACGGTTTTTATCAGGGACAGGCTTGAAACCTTGATAGTGACCGCCTTACATCAAATCTACAGAAAGGATAACCTGATAACCCATGTGGAAATAGGAGAAGATTTTCAATTTAGCCTGTATCAGAATGCTACATACGAAGTGACAGAATTGAATTATTTGATGAAAAATCTTGGAAAGGAAGCATTTGCTTCCATGATAGGAAAAGAAGGGAAAAAGAAATTATTTGAGCTCTATGGTGTAAATAGTATGATACAGCTGCAGCAGGCAATGAATTTTGTTGATGGGCATGAGTCGATAGAGCTATATAAGAAAATCGATTTAAGCAGATTGTCAAAAGGAGAAAGACAGATTTTCATTCTGTCAATGTATTGGGCGATTATTGAACTGTCCGGAAAGGATATCCCATTTATCATCGATACGCCATATGCCAGAATTGATGCAGGTCACAGAAAAGAAATATCAGAAAAGTTCTTCCCCAATATCAGCAAACAGGTTATTATCCTTTCTACGGATGAAGAGATAAATGAGGAGTATTACGGGATTCTCAAGCCCTATATTGCAAAAGAGTTTCTTCTGGTCAATGATGAGGCACAGAACAGGACTTCCGTTGAACAGCGCTATTTTTTTGAGAGGTAAGGTATGGTTTTCAGGTTAAAAACATCAAAAAGAACACAGGATATCTTTCAGGAACTGGAAAGAAGAACCAATTATAAGCCGTATACACTGGTGAAACATGCCATTGCCTGGTCTGTGAAAGAGAATACATCCGTAGAGAATTTTGTGTCTGATTCGGATGGACTGGACTTGAACAGGCAGACCATTACAGGGGACAATGAGGCATATTTCAAAGTGCTTATTGAGGAAGTAGAAGGAAGATATCTTCCAGAAGAGGAATATTTTCCTAAATATGTGAAAGCACATGTTGATAGAGGAAGCAAATTGCTGCTCGATATGTACAATCATGCAGGAAGCGTAGAAAAATATATTTTACAGGTTCTGGGAGTAGGAGATACCGTATGATTTATTTTGATAACAGTGCCACTTCTCCAATTGATGGGGAAGTGTTGGAGGCAATGCTCCCATATCTCAAAGAAGAATATGGGAATCCGTCCAGCAAATATTATTGTAAGGCGGTTCATGCCAGAGATGCTGTGGAGGATTCAAGAATTTCTGTGGCGCGGCTGCTGGGGGCAGAACCGGAAGAGATAATTTTTACGGCAGGCGCAACGGAAAGCACAAACTTTATTATAAAAGGATATATGGATTACCGCCGTTTTTATATTGATGGAAAAAATCATGTAATTACATCAGTAGCCGAACATAAGGCTACCATAAATACTTGTAAATATCTGAATGGTGAGCTCTACTCCAATAATGATTCCACTATCAACCTTTTTGGGGATAGAAAGAAAGTGGACAGAGGATATGCAGCCAGTTTTGTAGAGGTTAATGAAATTGGGGAAATCACAGTGCAGGCGATACAAGATGCCATTCAGAAAAACACCGCACTGGTATCCGCCATTTATGTGAACAATGAAATTGGGACAATCAGTGACGTTAAAAAAATTGCTGAACTTTGCACAGAAAACGGCATAGCATTTCATTCGGATTTGACACAGGCAGTTGGCAAGATGAAAGTAGATGTGCATGAAATGGGACTGGAT
>CAJTOU010000095.1 GCA_910577835.1 uncultured Lachnospiraceae bacterium
ATATAAAAGGAGGAAGATATGTTATTTATTCAATATCCGAAATGTACTACATGTAAAAAAGCCGAAAAATGGCTGAAAGACCATGATATTTCTTATGAAAGCCGCCATATAAAAGAAGAAAATCCGACTTATGAGGAATTAAAGAAATGGTATAAGAAAAGTGGAATGGATATTAAAAAATTTTTTAATACCAGTGGAAATCTGTATAAGGAAATGAAGTTAAAGGATAAACTACCGGAAATGAGTGAGGAAGAAAAATTAAAGCTTCTTGCTACGGATGGAATGTTAGTGAAAAGACCTCTTATAGTGACAGAAGATAAAATTCTTACGGGATTTAAGGAAAGTGAATGGGAGGAAAAACTGAAATCTTAGACATGTTTCACAGCAAAAAATGTATGTTTTACAGCATTTGTTTTTATAATCTGACCAGTCTTCCGATATAATAATCATAAAAATATGAAAATTAAAAATAGAAAAAATATATGGGAAGTGGAAAAATGCAGATTGTGATATGTGACGATGAAAAAAAAATTCAGGAATTATTGGCAGAAAAAGTACAGAAATTATATCCAACAGCAGAAGTGATTTTATTTGCTTCTGGTCAGGAGCTGCTTTGGTCAGATAAGGACCCCGATATCCTGTTACTTGATATAGGTATGCCCGGAAAAAACGGAATGGAAACGGCAAAAGAATTTCGCAGGAGACATAAAAAGACAATTCTTATCTTTGTAACAGCATTTGCGGAGTATGTCTTTCAGGCGTTTGACGTAGGGGCATTTCATTATCTTGTAAAACCTTTTACAGATGAAAAATTTCTGGAAGTACTGCAAAGTGCAGTGAAACAGTATGAAGGCAGAGATTATTTGCACGAAAAGGGAACCCCGCCTTTTATGATATTATCAGGCGGGGAACATATTATGATAAAGCCGGAGGAGATTATATACGCAGAGGTGTTTAACAGAAAAATTCTTCTTCATACAATCGATTCTGATATAGAATATTACGGAAAAATGAAGGAGCTGGAAAAACAGGTGGGTGAAAACTTTTATCGTTCTCACAGGTCGTATCTTGTCAATTTTGCTTTTATCAGAAAATATGATGTCAAAACGATTTATCTGGAAAAGGGACAGGCATTAATGTCAAAAAAGAGTTATCACGAGTTTGTAAAGTGTTATCACAGATATCATCAAAAAAGAGGAAAGCAGTAGATGGAAGAAATGAGAATATACTGGGAACTTTCTTCAAATATTTATTTTCTATTGAACAGATTTTTAATAGGGTATTGGCTGTGTCGTTTCGCCAGACCTTTTATGGAAAATAAAAGAGCTTCCGTTTATGCAGGTGCTGCTTACTTTGCGATAATGCAGATATTGTATATGGTGCCTTTTGAACTGAATAATTTTACAGTATATGGAGCCGGAATGCTGCTTTCATTTCTGGTGATGTGCTGGAAAGACAGAAGAAATTACCGGCAGAAAATATTTATCTCAACAGCTTTTTTTTCACTGCGCTGGCTGTCGGCATATATGACAAATATTATATCTCAAAAGCTGTATATGCTGCTTCTCTATCATCCATATATGATACAGCGGCCTGTTTTACAGTTTATCGCCTATAACAGTACAGAAATCCTCCATTTGTTTCTCTGGTCGGCAATTTTAAAAGTCAGCGTAAGCGCAATTATAAGAGCATATATTTATAAGAGAGAAGAACTTACCATAAAGGAAATGCTTATACTTATCATGCCTTGTGTGGCGGAAATGCTTGAATATGGAATTTTATTATATTACCGGAATTTTATACAAACAGAAGACAGTGAAAATCCGCTTATATATGATGCTCTGGCATTTTTGCATTATGGAATATCAATTTTTATCATTGTGATTACGACAGTGCTTTTTCAGAATATTAGGGCAAGACAGGAGGAAAAACTGCAAAATGAACTGCTTGTCATGCAGGTGGAAAACGTCAAAAAACATATTGAGCAGGTCGAAGAGTTATACAGGAATATCCGCAGTTTACGGCATGATATGGCAAATCATGTTCTTACGCTGGAAAGGCTTTATACAGCGGAAAAAACAGAAGAAGCTATTGCTTACAGCAGAGATTTGCAGAAAACTCTTGCTCAAATAACAGGAGACATAAAAAGCGGTAATCCTGTTACAGATGTAATTTTACAGGAATGGAAGCACGAGGCAGAAAAAAAAGAGATTCTCTTTCAGTCAGAATTTTATTATCCCACAGATTCTAATATAAATGCTTTTGACATTAGTGTTATATTAAATAATGCTTTACAGAATGCTGTGGAAAATACAAAAAATGATGGCACAGGCTATATTTCTGTTTTGTCATGGCGCAGAAAAAATGTTTATATGATAGAAATAAAAAACAGTTTTGCACAAATGTTGCAATGGGATGAACGAAATGACTTTCCAATTACTTCAAAAGAAAAAAGTGACAGTCATGGATATGGACTGGGCAATATTCGTCGAATTGCGGAAAAATATACCGGAGATATGGATATTATACTAAAAGATAAAGAATTTTGCCTCAGTATTATGCTGATAATAGAAGAATAATTTTCAATAGATGTTACCTGTTTTCTTTGGTTATATGTTATACTATATAATAATAAAAATATCCGCAGAGCATGTCTTATTGCGGAAGAAGGAGGATTGTAAATGGGGAAACAATTAGTATGGCAAGAGCGATTTAATATTGGTGTAGATATTATTGACAGAGAGCACAGAAAGCTTTTCAGTATTCTAAACAGAATGCTGGCAGCAGGAGAAGATGAGGAAAAAAATATATGGACCTATCAGGAGGGGATTAAGTATTTTAAAGAACATGCGATGAAGCATTTTACAGAAGAAGAATCTTATATGGCTTCTATTAATTATATAGGATTTGAAACTCACAGACGCCTTCATGACAATTTCAGAAGAAAAACTCTGCGGGCACTTGAGAAGGAACTGAAGCAGACAAATTATTCCGAGGAAGCTGTCAGCCATTTTTTAAGCGTATGTGCAGGATGGCTGATTGGGCATACCCTGATAGAGGACCGTGCAATTACAGGACAGGGTGTCAGCAAATGGAAGGACCTTCTGCCGGAAGAAGAACAGGCTGCCATGAGACAGACAATTATTCAGCTTTTACACGATTTGTTTCATCTGAATGCCAAGGTAATTAGTGAGTGTTACGGCGGAGAAAGGTTTGGAAAGGGGATTTATTATCGTCTGGTTTATGGTACAAAACAGAAAGAACAGTGGGAGATATTTCTGGTTTTTGAAGAGAAGCTGATTGTTAATACAATTGGCAGCATGCTTGCAATTGAATCAGAAACGATAAATGCTATGATGGTAAATGCTGCCAGATATACAGCGCGGCAGTTTATAGAGCGTATCAGAGAATGTTTTCCGTCTGCGGATTTATATGAAATGAAAGAAGAAAATTTGCTGACCTATGAGCAGTTTCAGAGGGCATTTGCAGGACAGCGTCCTCAGTTCAGCCTGTTGTTTGATACCGGAAAGGGATATTTTGTATATTCTGTGGTTGCGCCACATTTGATTGAAAGTGGACTGGGAACCGCTCTTAAGCATGAAAATGCAATGACGGAGGTTCGCAAATATCTGAATGAAAATAAAGAAATTGAGAAAAAAAAGCTGCTGATAGTAGATGATTCTGAGGTAATGTGTCAGGCTTTAAAGGAACTGTTTCACAAAGATTATGAGGTTTCTCTGGCAAAATCAGGGCTGTCTGCAATTGCTTCCATTACGCTTGACAGACCGGATTTGATTTTACTGGATTATGAAATGCCAGTGTGCGACGGCAGTCAGATATTCGCGATGATTCGTTCAGAAAAGGACTTTGCAGATATTCCGGTTATTTTTCTGACAGGCAGAGTTGACAAGGAAAGTATTCAAAAGGTATTATCGTTAAAGCCGGAGGGATATCTGGTAAAAAGTCTGCCGCCCGCCGAGATAAAAAAAGAGATTAACAAATATTTTGAACAGAAAACAGCCAGGAAGAAAGAGTGAATATATGGAGTTGAAGACACAGAAAGGCTTTGTAAAAAATTATTTGATTGGTAAAAGAGATTCTTAATAACATGGTGAAATCTTCTGCATAGTATATTATCAGGAGGATTTAGGATATGAATCAAAACGAAAATCACAGTCAGGTCACAAGATGTAAACCATTTCCAACTTCGTTTCCGCCACAGCATCAGAACAGACAGCCGGGACTCGAATATATTATGACTCCACTGCCAATGTCTGAATGCTGCAAATCATATCGAAGGCTTGAGAATAAAGCTGCGTTGATTACAGGAGGAGACAGCGGAATAGGAAGGGCGGTTGCCTATGATTTTGTAAAGGAAGGTGCCTGTGTATCAATTGTATACTATGATGAGGAATATGATGCCAAAGATACTGCAAAAAGAATCAAAGAATTAGGCGGAAAATGTGTACTGCTAAAGGGTGATTTGAAAAATCCTGATTTTGCGAAAATGTGTGTGGAAAAAACAGTGAGCTGCTTTGGAAAGCTGGATATTCTTGTCAATAATCATGCAGTTCAGTATATACAGAGGAGTATTCTTGATATTTCGCATGAACAGCTTGAATTTACTTTCAGAAATAATGTGTTTTCTTTCTTTTATTTAATTCAATACGCGTTGCCGTATTTGAAAAAAGGGGCTTCTATTATCAATACAACTTCTGTTACCGCATATCAAGGCAATAAAGACTTGATAGATTACAGCTCTACAAAGGGAGCGATTGTTGCTCTGACAAGGTCTCTTTCACTGTCTCTTGCGGATAAAGGAATCAGAGTAAACGCCGTGGCGCCCGGACCAATATGGACACCGCTTATTCCGGCATCTTATTCAGCGGAGGAGGTAAAGACGTTTGGAAACAAGACATCGGAGGTTCCGATGAAACGGGCGGGACAGCCATGTGAAGTTTCGCCATGTTTTGTATTTCTTGCTTCAGAAGATGCAAGTTATATGACAGGTCAGGTGCTTCATCCGAATGGGGGCACAATTGTTGGTTCGTAATAAGATATCATATTTTTATAAATAGATATAAAGTCTGGTGAATAGATTGAATTTCTAAATTTCAGATTTTAGTTTTATATGCAGAACTGTTGTCAGTGAAAAGGCACAGTTCTGCGTTTTATTTATCTATTTTGCCACAAAAAATTTATTTCTTCATAAATTTCAATAGTAAAAAGTTTTGTTCTTTGCAGGTTTTAATGATATAATAAAAAGTATAATATAACAAGACAATAAATTGGAGAAAAGATTAAAAATAAAAAACACAGGGAGAAGAATCTATGCTGTCAAAGTCAATTGATTTTTTGCTGGAATATGCGGGGACAAAAGCTTCATGAGACTCCACTTCAGGATGGAGAGGCAGCAGCAAGACTTCTGTCCTATTATTCCATTCCAAAAACGCATCCATTTGTATCTGGATATGTCCAGGCAATGCGGGATGAAGAAATCCTGCGAAAAGAATTTTGGGCTGGGAATTGATTTAGTCATCAAAAATTTTGCAGTTTTAAGTAATGGCATGGTTTTTAAAACCAGAAACAAAACAGATAAAATCAGAAAATTAGAAAAAAAGTTAAAAATAGAACAGCGCTGCCTTTCAAGGAAATACGAAGGCTTAAAAAAGCGCATAAGTAAAGAAAGGAGAAGCTACTCGACAGAATATCCAGAAACAGTTATTAAAGGTACAGAAACTTTATCAGAGAATTGAAACTGTTCGTACTGATTATGTGAACCAGTGTGTAAATAAGATAGTGAAAACCAAACCCTCTTATGGCAGCCCTAAAAGGGCTGTGTCGCAAAGCGACATGGCAACGAAGTTGCCACCCTGTTATATCACAATTGAAGATTTAAACATATCAGGAATGATGAAGAACAGGCATCTGTCAAAAGCAGTTTCGTCACAGAAATTTTATGAATTCAGGACAAAGCTGGAGTATAAATGCAAAATATGGCAGCCCCAAAGGGGCTGTGTCGCAAAGCGACATGACAGCGAAGCTGTCACCCTATAAATGGAATCGAATTAAGGATTGCAGACAGGTGGTATCCATCCAGTAAATTATGTCATGGATGTGGCTGTGTAAAAACAGACCTGAAATTATCTGACAGGGAATATGTCTGTAAATGTGGATACCATGCAGACAGAGATTTGAATGCAAGTCTGAACCTGATGGATGCGAAAACTTATAAAACAATGTAAAAAATGTTTGTAAGTAAGGGTGGCAATTTTGTTGCCATGTCGTTTTATGACACAGCCCCTTTGGGCTGCCATAATATGTACCGATGGCTCAGTCATACGTTTTCATGGATGGCATTAGTCGGGAATTTACGACTGTGGAGTGTACAGGCTGTCT
>CAJTOU010000096.1 GCA_910577835.1 uncultured Lachnospiraceae bacterium
TAAGGAATGAACTATCTTTAGAACCCTGCGACTTTAGTCGTGGGAGGTTCAGAGAAAAGATGTGCTGAATGAAACAGTTTTTTCATTATCACAAAATCAATATGGAAGAATTATCTGGAATGAACGACGGACAGATTATGATACCGGACAATGGTATTATCAGCTTCACATATATAACCTGTTTTATTTAAGCAGTCAGCCGCAATCCTCTGTCAGCCGGTTTCATAAAAAGAATCGACAGCAGGATTTGCAGGACAGGAAATTTCCAGAAGACATAAAAGACATCTTTGTTAAAAATCAACCAGATTTTGAATACAGACAATTGGCATTTTTATATTAAAAATCATTCGGCAGATAAAACAATCCTCAGTGTTTTATCTGCTTTCTATATTCAGAAGGGGACAATCCCTTCTGTTTTTTAAATATCCGGCTGAAATACAGCGGATTTTCATATCCGACAATATGTCCAATCTCTGTAATATTATCATTTGTAGTTTCCAGAAGCATCTGCGCATTGGCAATCCGCACAGCCACAATATACTGCATGGGCGTAGTGCCGGTATATTGTTTAAAATTGCGAATAAACCAGCTTACGCTCATGCCCTTTGAACGGGCATATTCTTCAATACAAAGGTCAGTATTGTAATGTTCATTAAAATATCCGAGCGCCGCTTCCATTTCAATATCCAGATAATCATTTTTTAATTTATGCTCTGTCGTAAGATAACGGTGAACCGAAATAAAAATCTGCTGTAACAGAATAACCAGCATTTCTTTATAATCAGCCTGACATCTTTGCAGCTCCTGTATCATCTGTTTAAAAAGTCTTGCATAATCCGGCGAGCTTCCAGTGTGAATCACACGCATATCATCTGTAATTCCATAACTTCTTAGAAGATTTTTCACATTGCTTCCCGTAAAATGAACCCAGTATACCTCCGTCTGTTCTGCGCCATAATATACATATCTCTGGGGTTCCTTCGGACGGTAAATCACCATATGTCCGGCTGTTACCACGGTATCCTTTTCACTGCCGTCAAAATAAAAATGTGCCTTTCCTCCGGCAACATACAACAGTTGGAAATCCAGCCGTCCCCTTGGGCGGTGTGTCGGCAGTCTCGGCCTTGTATATAAATGATAGGTTCCGCAGCTTCCCACAATCAGAGGTTTGCTTTTATCCTTAAAATCTATCAGTGAATTATTTAAATATGCAGAATTAATATACATTTTTTTTTTAATACTCCTTTTATTAAATTTTCAATATATTTTTTACAGAAATTGCTTTTATTATTTTGTTTTATTGTATCATTTTGTGTATGTTTTGTCTAATGCAGTTTATGGAAATATGGCAGAAAAAAATTTATAATAATCACATAAAGAAACAGTAGTGTATATGAAAAAAATAAAGTGCTGGCTGTCTTATAAATTTGCGAAATCAAAAACGGATTGATTTCGTTATATAAGCCACTTTACAAAAGTTATATGACAGGAAACGAAAGTAATTTTTTATAAAATAAAATACAGGAGGACATGCGATGGTTATACCAAAATTTTATGAAAATCTGGATGTTTTACATCAGGGCACTGCATTGGACAGGGCATACTACATTCCGGCATCAAAGCAAATGGATATGCTTGTAGAAAAAAGAGAAACTTCTGACCGTATTCAGATGTTAAATGGTGAATGGAAATTTTATTATTACAACAGTATTTATGAATTAGGAGAGGAATTTTATAAGGTTGATTCTGATACGTCTTGTTATGACAGAATTCATGTACCATCCGTATGGCAGATGATGGGATATGACCAGCATCAATACATCAATATCCGTTATCCGATTCCCTTTGACCCGCCTTATGTTCCGCAGGATACGCCATGTGGAATATATGTACGCGAATTTCACTATGAAAAAGAGAAAGCCGCACCGAAGGCTTACCTGAATTTTGAGGGGGTAGATTCCTGTCTTTATATATGGCTGAATGGCAGCTATATAGGATATAGTCAGGTATCACATTCTACCAGTGAATTTGATATAAGCCATACAGTTATCGAAGGGAAAAATCGTCTTACGGTTCTCGTATTAAAGTGGTGCGACGGGACCTATTTGGAGGACCAGGATAAATTTCGCATGAATGGAATTTTTCGGGATGTCTATTTATTAAAAAGGCCAGAGCAGGCAGTCAGAGATTATTTTATCAGAACAGCTCTTAAAGAAGATGAAGCAGAGGTATCTGTAAAATTCTGGTATTTCCGAAAGGCAATACCTGTGTGTTTAACCATATTTGATGCGGAAGGAAAAATTGCAGCGGCAGCAGAGCTTGGAAAAAATGATATATCAGCCGAAACAGCAAATCTTTCTGTAAAGATTTCTTCTCCAATTTTATGGAATACAGAAAATCCGTATCTTTATACAATAGTGATAAAGACGGAGAATGAAACGATTACTGATTATGTGGGATTGAGAGAAATTTATATTAAGGATAAAACTGTTTATTTTAATGGAGAAAAAATAAAATTTCGTGGTGTCAACCGTCATGATTCAGACCCTGTTACCGGCTGTACGATTAGTCTGGAGCAGATGAAAGAAGATTTGCTGCTTATGAAGCGCCATAATATAAATGCGATTCGAACAAGTCATTATCCAAATGCTCCGGTTTTTTATCAGCTCTGTGACAAATATGGTTTTATGGTAATTGATGAAGCGGATATTGAAAGTCACGGGCCAGTTGAATTTTTCTATCAGGATAACAGTGATGAGAATAAATTCAGGCATTGGAATGAGTCGATTGCAGATAATCCAAAGTGGGAGCAGCCTATCATGGAGCGTATTCAAAAGTGTATACAGAGAGATAAAAACCGTCCTTGTGTAGTTATCTGGTCTATGGGAAATGAAAGCGCATATGGCTGCTGTTTTGAAAAGGCGTTGAAATGGGTGAAGGAGTTTGACACAAGCAGACTGACACATTATGAAGGTGCCAGATATGTAAACAAAGATAAAAAGTATGATTATTCAAATCTGGATTTATACAGCAGAATGTATCCTGCTCTGGATGAAATTCATGAATATCTGGATAATGAACCCGACAAGCCGTTTCTTTTATGTGAATATTGTCATGCTATGGGAAATGGTCCCGGTGATTTGGAGGATTATTTTCAGGTATTTCAAAATAGTGATTTGATGTGTGGAGGTTTTGTATGGGAATGGTGTGACCATGCAATTGCCCATGGAAAAACAGAGGAAGGACAAACCATTTATTACTATGGAGGGGACCATGGTGAAATGGCTCATGACAACAATTTCTGCATGGATGGTCTGGTTTATCCGGACCGCAGAGTTCACAGTGGACTTTTAGAATATAAAAATGTATATCGTCCAATAAGGGCAGTTTCTTTTCAACAGGATACACAGGAACTTACCATAAAAAACTACATGGATTTTACAGATTTGGAACAATATGCAGAGATTCATTATGAAATAAACTGTGATGGTGTCAATCTGGATACGGGGATTCTTCCTTCCGTTTCTGTAAAACCAAAACGGACAAAAAGTATATTTCTTAATATATCCATTCCAAAGCAGGGACATTCTTATCTTAAGCTGTATTATCATATGAAAAAAGGAACAGAATTTATTCCGACAGGATATATACTGGGGTTTGATGAAATTTTACTTCAGACAGAGGATAACAGAAATCAGACGGCTGTAAAATGGCTGACATCACCGGAAGTTTTAAACTCAAAGCTGGAGGTATGGGAGACAAATGCAAAGATTTTCTGTAAAGGTACGGAGTTTTTCTATACTTATGACAAGCGTACAGGTATGTTCAGACAGATAACCTATGCGGGAGAGAGTTATTTGGATTCCCCAATAGAATTGAATATATGGAGGGCTCCGACAGATAATGATATGTATATAAAACAGGAATGGAAGCGGGCATGTTATGACCAGACATATGTAAGAGCTTATCGTACAAAAGTCAGACAAACCATATCATATATAGAAATCAGCAGTGTTATGTCAATGTCAGCCCCTGCTGTACAGCGGATTATGGATATAGAAGCAGTATGGCGGATTGATGAAAATGGAGGGTTGAACTTTACGGCTGTTGTGAAGCGTAATGTAGAATTTCCGATACTGCCACGGTTTGGAATTCGTCTGTTTCTGAACAGCAAACTGGAATCCGTATCTTATTATGGCATGGGACCTTCGGAAAGCTATATAGATAAACAAAGAGCTTCCAGTCATGGATTATATCATGCAAAACCGGCAGACTTGCATGAGGATTATATTCGGCCGCAGGAAAATGGAAGTCATACAGATTGCGATTATGTCATTGTTTCAGGTGATAAAGCAGGTCTGGCAGCGGCTTCCGGAAAGACATTTTCATTTAATGCGTCAGTTTATACGCAGGAAGAACTTGAAAAGAAAGCGCATAATTATGAGCTGGAGCCATGTGGAAGTACGGTTTTATGTCTTGATTATGCACAGAGCGGAATTGGTTCAAACAGTTGCGGACCTGTTCTTGAAAAGAAATATCGGCTTGATATGCAGATGTTTACGTTTCATATAAAGCTGGTGCCGTTTTTACAAAACTGATTAAAAATAAAATATTGTTTTCAGATATTCAAGCATGCAGAATCCGGAAATGAATATTTGAAAACAAATATTTTAAAAATAATATTATATGAAATAAAAAAGGAGTGTATGTTATGCAGGAGAAGAAATATTTAAAATGGTATAACAAAGTGGGATACGGTTCCGGAGATATTGCAGGAAATGTTGTATATGCATTCTTATCTTCATTTGTTATGATTTATCTCACAAAAACGATTGGTTTAAATCCCGGTGTTGTAGGCACACTAATTGCAGTTTCAAAATTTTTTGACGGGGTTACGGATGTGTTTTTCGGCGCCATGATTGACAAGACAAAAACCAGACTTGGAAAGGCAAGACCATGGATGCTTTATGCATATATCGGCTGTGCGATTACTCTGGCAGCGATTTTTGCAGTACCGGTTGATATGGGCAGAACCGCTCAATATGCATGGTTTTTTATCGCTTACACATTATTAAACGCAGTATTTTATACAGCAAATAATATTGCATATTCGGCACTTACAGCACTGGTTACCAAAAACAGCAAGGAACGTGTGCAGATGGGTTCTTATCGCTTTATCTTTGCATTTGGAACAAGTCTTTTGATTCAGTCAATTACAGTCGGGGCGGTATCGGCGCTTGGAAATGATGCGGCAGCATGGAGAACGATTGCAGTAATTTATGCTATTATCGGACTGGCAGTAAATACAATTTCCGTATTTTCAGTTAAGGAGCTCTCAGAGGAAGAGTTAAATAAAGCAGAATCAGAAGGAGATGCATCAGGCGACGGTGTATCGGAAGAAAAATATGGTTTGATTGCGGCAGCAAAGATATTGATTTCCAATAAATATTATCTGATGATTTGTGGAGTATATATTCTTCAACAGATTTACGGCGCCATGATAGGTACAGGAATCTATTACGCAACTTATGTTTTAAGAAATGAAAATTTATTTGGAGTATTTTCATGGGCGGTAAATATTCCACTGATTATTGCGCTGGTATTTACTCCGACACTTGTAGCAAGATGGAACGGAATGTATAAGTTAAATTTAAGAGGTTATATAATCGGCACAGTCGGCCGTGCGCTGGTGGTGGTTGCAGGATATCTTGGAAGTGTTCCACTTATGCTTTTCTTTACAGGAGTTGCAGCGCTTGGTCAGGGACCGTGGCAGGGGGATATGAACGCTGTGATTGCTTCCTGTTCCGAATATACCTTTTTGACAAAGCATAAGAGAGTAGATGGAACTATGTATTCCTGTACGTCATTAGGCGTAAAGCTTGGCGGAGGTCTTGGGACTGCGATTTCAGGGTGGCTTTTGGCTTTCAGCGGATATGACGGAGATGCCATGGTACAGCCTCAATCCTGTATTCGCATGATGCAGGTGATGTATCTCTGGATTCCGTTGGTTATCAGTCTTGTGATTACAATTATACTTTCAAGAATGAATGTGGAAGAGGCAAATGAGAGATTAAAGAAAGAAAAAAACACAGTGATTTAAATACAGATTAAAACCGAAGATTTGAGAAAAGAAAAACTCAAATCTTCGGTTTTTTATTTTTTAAGAATTGTCAGAGTTTTAAGGCAGTCAAAGCAGTTAGAGAATCATTACAAAATTGAAAGAAAAATTAGGGAACAAACATTAACAAATTTTAAATTCTGTCCGATATATTTGTTAAGAATAGGTAATTGCGAAACTCGTTAAGCTCGTTCACAATCTTGATTAAAAACAAGG
>CAJTOU010000097.1 GCA_910577835.1 uncultured Lachnospiraceae bacterium
CCACATCATTTTTTGCGCCGCTGATAACATCAACCATGAGAAATATCATGACTGCAAAAAGACTTATTACAACATCCGCAACCTAAGCGATGACCTCTGCCGGGAGCATGAGCTTTCCATCATTACTCCGGGAGAAAAACGGGGCAAAACTTACAAGGAATGGCTGGCTGGCAAAAACGGTTCTGCGTGGAAAGAACAGTTAAAATCCGACATTGACGAAGCCATCAAAAACGCCGCATCTTATGAGGACTGCATTGAGCTAATCCGGGCAAAAGGCTATGAAGTCAAAGGCGAAACCTTCGGGAAAAACGCACACAAATTTATTTCCTTACGCCCTTTGGACAGGGAGCGTTTTGTCCGTGGCAGCGCAAGGTCTTTAGGTGCAGAGTACACCAAAGAACGGATTAAGGAACGCATCACGGAAAAGGCTCTTGCAAAGGAAAAAAGGCGTGTGCCGTTCCCGACAAAAAAGAAGCCCATTGTCAAAGATTATTCAAGAAAAAATCTTATTGACACAACCGAAGATAAGTTTGCGCAAAGCCCCGGCTTGAAACATTGGGCTGACATCCAGAACCTTAAAATTGCCGCAGCAAGCTACAGTCAGGCAGGCTCTATTGCAGAGCTTGAAAAACAGATTTCCACTAAGTCCACACTGGCAAAAACAGCCCGTGAAAGCCTTGTGGAAACCGAGCGCCAGCTAAAAGATTTAGGACAGATTTTAAAGTATGCAGAGCAGTACAAAGCCAACCATATCTATCATGTCCGCTACAAAAAATCTAAGGATAAAGATGCCTACCTGCGCCGCCATGAAACAGAACTTATCCTCCATGACGGTGCGGAAAATATGCTGAAACGATTAGGCATTGACACGAAAAATCTTGATGTCGAAAAGCTCCGCAGCGACTATAATGCCCTCTATTCTAAAAAGCAGGCTTTACAGAAAACATATAAATCTGCCGAGAAAGAAGCCGCTGAACTGAAGCGGAAACTGGATAACCTCAACCAATATCTTGACCGTAGTTTAGAACAACAATCTGCTGACAAAAAGATTGACAAAAATACCCAATCCCTCTAAATTCGACATTAAAAAAAGTGTATCGTTTAGAAGTTCATACTTCCTCACGATACACTTTTTATTTTTCGACAATCTGCTGGTATTTTTCTTTTATGCTTTCGCACATTCCCGTATTCTTTTATCATAATGCTCTCCATTTGCATATTACAACTGTTTCCATTGTATTTAATGCCCATCGTAACTCGTTTATCTTTCCTAAAAAATCAAAACCGTTCCCTCGCCCGAATCGACAAGCTCATCATCGTCCACAAATGCCGCCACATCTGCCCAATCCTCAATATCCGTAACACCGTCGCCCTCATTGACATTATCCTCCGGCATATCATCGTTCTCAAGGAACTTTTTCGTCACAACGCCGTCCGTAATCACAATCAGCTCCGCATAAAGCATTGCGTCATTGTAAGCTGCAAAGACAAACTCGTTCTCCTTGGCAAACGCCTACCAATCCTCCGCTTCAAGAAAAGAAAACGCACCCATTAAATCCTCAAAAATCGTCCAGCCTTCGTTTTCATATACGTACACACAGGAGCCTTTCCATTGTCCGCTGCTATCCAGCGAAACATCAACCGCTTTTAATAGTACGTATCAATTTTTTCTTTATACTCCTTGCCAAGCCAGGCGCACAACCGCCCGACAGCATCTTTCATATTCAATTTTATTCGGAAATAACCCGGGTTCATTTTTTGCACCATTCCCTTCTGCGTTTACAATTAATATAAATCTGTCTCTAAAGCAAAGTTTATCACAGAACCATTGCAAACGCTATAATAAAGGGAGATCTTCCACGACAAAATTGAAGTCGTGGAAGACCTCTCAAAATAACTATACTGTTTTCTTTTCAAAGAAATTGTCTACTTCTTTTTTTATCAATTCCGGTGCAAGGGACTTTGACAGGTATCCGTTTGGCTTCAGCCCAATCACCTTTTTTACGCTTTCCCGATCTACCTTGCTTGTCAGAAAGATAATCGGAATATCTGCAAAATCTTCTTCGGCACGTATCATTTCCAAAACCTGATTTCCTTTGCAGACAGGCATCTCATAATCCAGCAGAACCAAATTCGGACGGTTGAGCGTAATACTGCGAATTGCGGACAATCCAGACGTAGCCGTTAGCACTTCATAATCATTCGCCAACAGCTTCTGCATCATTGTCAGCATAAAATCCGAATCGTCTACAATCAGCACCTTCTTTTTTAGGCTTGCAGCAATGCTTTCCGCTTTGCTTTGCTTCAGGTAATATTCAACCGCAGCCATTGCATTCTCTGTAATAATCGAAACGCCGTCCTCACTCGAAACCATATCGGTTGTTGTCATGCAATACGAAAAATACCCCTTACCGGTATCAAACAACAGGCTGAACTGTGGGCTTTGCTTCTCAAATACTTTTTGAAACTGTTCATAGGTCAAAAGCTGTTCTTCTTTTATTTTTGCCTCCTGCAATTCGGAAAAGTGCTCCTTAAGATGCTCCACAAGCTGCTTTGCCATATATCGGGCTATGTTCATAATCATTACATTTACCGATTCAGACTTCGTTTTAATGATATTGCCAATTGTGCTGATAATCAGTTGCTCTTCAAAAATCAGCATAAACTCCCATCGCTTTTTTTCCTGCGTAATATAAATCAGGCGATAATAAATACCGTTGCCGAACTTTTCGCCACCATAGCAGTTGCTGATTAGCTTGGAATTAAGCTGGAACATCGTATAAAGCCAGCTGATGATTGCCTGTCCCATCACTGCCTGCTCCTCGTCTGGCAGAAGGTTTTCCCACTGCTTCACGGTTTCGCCGCTTACAATCGCATGGTCCTCTATCATTGTGTGACCGATTAACCACCCTGCACAAACACCAAGGAAATGATTCACCGCGTCCTCCGAATAGTTGGTTGCATTCAATTCCTTCTCAAGCGCCGGAAGCGTCGTTTCCCGAAAGTTTTTGTGAATGCGTCGATGAATGTCTAGCCCTTCATAATCAATTGACGCCATATAAGCCTCTTCATCAATAAAATGCTGAACGGCATGGTCTTTAAAATATTTCACTGCCTCCTGACAAACCCATTGGCTTTTGTCCTCCTGCTGTCCGAAATCAAACAGCTTATTGAGAATGCTGAATAGCTTTTTATGCTCTTTGTCAATAATTTCTATACCAAGGTTGTACCGGTTATTCCACACCAATTGATTTCCCATTTCTAAGTTCCTCCTGATTACTGCCTTTTTGTTTTCACTAATGATATTACTACGGCTATTAAAAACCGACATTTTTAATAGCCGTATTCTTGAATATATTTTAATCTATTATGTTTTAAAAAGCAAGAAATTTTTTCATTGCATTTCTGTAAATCCATCATAAATTTTTCTGTTTTCCATATCTGTTCCTTGGTATGGGGAATAATGCCACTGTGGATGTTCTGTTTCAGGCTGTGGTTTAAATATTCGTCAGGATTTATTTCGGGTGAATAGGGTGATGTGAAAAACAACTCTATTTCATCCTTATGCTCCGAAAGCCAGCCTGCAACAATCTTTCCATGGTGTACCTTCAGGTTATCCACGATAAATAAGACTTTCCTGTCTGCGTCTTTCACAAGACGCCCCATAAAGTCTATAAATCTCTGCTGTGTCATATTTTCCTCATAACACAGGAAATGGCAGCTTCCCTGATTGTTAATTGCTGAAATCATATTTATTTTTTCCATCTTTGAAAAGGATGGGACGGTTGGTGTTTGCCCCTTTGGTGCAAATCCCTTGGCATGGTATGCCTGATTGTTGATCCCGGTTTCATCGCCCCAGTATATCACAGCGTCTTCCTTCTTTGCTTTCTTTACGATGGCAGGGTATGTTTCATGCATAAAGGTATTGAGTTTCACATTATCCTGAAAATATGCCTTTTTTGAAGGGCGCTGGCACGTCATACCCCATCTTTTCAGGTATTCGCTCATATTCCGCAGGGTAATGGTAATACCGTATTTCTCCTGAACCATCTGGCACACTGCTACCCGTGTCCAAAGCATGAAACCTAATTTCATCTGGTCTGGTGATTTGTCAATCAGGATATTATAAATCTCTTTTTCCTGTGCAGGAGTCAGCAGGCGTTTCTCGCCAAGTTTACGTCCACGCTTTTTTTCCTTAAGGCATGCAGTACCCTCCTTTTTATACGCACTGGAAATCCTTTTTACTGCCTGTGGGGAAATGCCAACTGTTTCTGAAATTTCGGACTGTTTTTTTCCTTTTTTTATTAGCGA
Source organism: uncultured Lachnospiraceae bacterium (assembly GCA_910577835.1). Lineage (GTDB taxonomy): Bacteria > Bacillota > Clostridia > Lachnospirales > Lachnospiraceae > CAG-303. Next base: position 4,312 of record CAJTOU010000097.1, read on the forward strand.
AATTACCTGTTTCTTTATGATTTTTCTTGTTTCAGGTGATACCGTCACTAAATTTATTGTCTGCATATTAACAGGATAACAGAAAACAACCTAAAAATCTATATGTTTTGTCGATTTTTAACCGCCAAAGCAATATCTGTTTTTTCAGTTGCCGCACATCACAGTTTTTACACCATGCATTTATCGACTGCAGAACAAATGAGTCTGCCGTTTCTTGCCAATACTTACTGTATCATAACATAATATTCCTGTCTTAATAAGCACTAATTTTGCACAAATCCCCCCTTTTTTTACGCATCATTTTTCTAAACAGCAAATGTATTTGGATACTTACAGGAATGAAGGAAGGGGCGGTAATATAAAGCAATACGAAAATAAATTGGAAAGATAAATACTGACGTGCTAAGATAAAACTGTAAGAGTGAATTTTGCCGGAAATATTTAAAAAATGGAACGGGGCTTTGTATGGAGAAAAAAAGAGCCTTCCAATGGGAATGGAAAATTTTGAACGGATTCGGAACGAGGATTTTTATTATATTGATAAAACGGGACTGATTAAGAACCTTTTGGAAAATAAGTCGTATGTAACATTGTTTACGCGCCCGCGGCGGTTTGGAAAAACGCTTATGATGAGTATGCTGAAATACTTTTTTGAAATCGGCAGCGACAGTACGCTTTTTGACGGGCTTGAAATTGCAAAGGAACGACGGCTTTGCGAGGAATATTGGGAAAGTTTCCGGTTATATCCGTTAGTTTAAAGGGTGTGAGCGGCATCAATTTTGATGAGGCAAAAGCGATGCTGCGCGGGATAATTGGAACGGAAGCGCTTCGATTTGAGCGTATTTTGCAAAAGGATAGATTATCGGAAACGGATTATCAGCAATATAAACAGTTAATTATGCTAGATAATAACGGTGAGTTTGCGATAACAGACAGTTAAAAGACAGCTTGGCAATATTGTCAGGAATTTTGCATAGATATTATCATCAAAAGGTCGTAATTCTAAACGCTGTGTTTGAACCGGCATGTAAAAATGCCTTAGAGCAGATTGCGGGTAGAAATTATGGGGAACGGTTGAAATATAGCGATTGGTCTTTTCAAAGAGGCTATGCTTAAGATCCTTCTGGAACAGGAAGAGAAGAAGCGCATCCAAAAACTGAACGAACTGCAGGCAGAATAAGCCATTTCCCATGGCTTGAAAGTTTGTTTTAAAATGTTTAAAACTAAGCGACAGCCATTTCTTCTCGCCGTCTGGAAGCCGCCGCATAGGAAAATTCATCATCCGGTTTATATCCATTGCCGCCGCTTTTTCGGCGGCGCTTAAACGGGAACAGGCTTTGCAGATGTGGGCGGTATGGCCTTTCCCGGAAAACTTTTCATTTGCCTTATATTCGCCGCATATTTTACAGTAATTTTTTATTCCATTTATCCAAAACTTCTTGTAAATTTTTTTCCATTCTGTTAAGATTATTATATAAGTTCATGACAGTCCTCTTTTCTGTAAAAGTGTTTTGACAGAATTATTTTACACCAAAAAGAGAATTTGTCATGAATTTTTTATTTTAAGAAATTTTTTTGTTTAGATAAAGTTTTGTTTATAAGCTTGTGTTTTTCATATTTTTTGCTTAAGTTCGCGCCTATGGGGTTTTAACCCCATTATACAGACAATAAAGAAACGTAAAGCTTTAAAAGGTGCGCCAAATCTGTCAAAGGTGTTTGCTCAAATTAGCAATACACAGTATGTGTTACCTAAAAGATATAATACTCAATACTCTATGACCAGATATTTTAGATATGAATATTTGAATGTAGATGATTTCTTGCAGATAGATGATATGAATGTGTTTTGGGATAATGGTAAGTTTCAGGACGGAAAGGTGATAGCCCTCTATTCATTAGAGAATACAGATAGGACAAAAGAGATTAAAAAAAAGGTGAAAACCTTCGGTGCTGAAAATATAG
>CAJTOU010000098.1 GCA_910577835.1 uncultured Lachnospiraceae bacterium
TATAAGAGACAGGAGTTAGATGTGGCATCACTCATGCGGATTACAGAACTTTGTAACGCCCGCAGGGAGAAGAATGCCGCATTTTACACCAACAAATTCATCGTGAATGAAATCATGGGTAGTTTACCAACATTTGGCAAGGATGAGATACGGATATTGGAACCGTCTGTGGGTGCGGGTAGTTTCATTCCTTTCCTCTTTAGGCGATATGAAAATGTCCCCCATGTCATTTTAGATGTGGTCGATATTGACCCAGATAGCATCGAAACCTTTGACATCATGCTGGAGAAACTTGACATACCGCAGAACTTTACAATTAATCGGATATGTCAGGATTTTCTCACTTACCGTACAATACACCGATATGACCTGGCGGTCGGGAATCCTCCCTTCTCCAAACTGAAAGAAAGAACGCCAGAAATCGAGTTAAGTCTTGCATCAAATGCAAATCATGTTACAAATAATCTCTCAGAGATGTTTCTGGAAAAATGTATCCGCTGCAGTGACTGCGTTGCATTGGTGCTGAATAAGACCCTACTCAGTACAGAAGAATTTGAGGATACGAGGAACCTTTTACGGCAGATGCGAATTGAGACCATCATTGACTTCGGCCGTTACGGTTTCACAGGAGTATCTATTGAAACCATGTGCCTTATCGTATACCCAAAGATGAAGCCAAGAGAAACATCAGTCTACAGCATGAAGTTCAATCGCAAATCTGTTCGGGAGCAGTCTTACTTGACAGATAAGAGATTTCCATACTTTATAATTTATCGAGATGAGGATTTCGATGCAGTAGCGGACAAGTTAATTTTTAATGTATTCTCCGTGTTCCGGGACAGGCAGATTACGAAGTCAATTACAAGTTCGGAGCGAGTAGGCCCTTCCCTATGGGTAATTAAAGCAAAAAATATTGATGATGACGGACAAGGTATTACTCATATTCCTGGCTATGATGTTTATTTACCAGAAGAAATAGCCGTTACTCTTTCTGCATATCAGTATGTGGATGATAGCAGCGTTTATCTTACACCGAACATGACCTATAATCCACGGGTTATTGAGAATCTTCCTGGAATTATCCCGGATGGATCGGTTGCGGTTCTAATTCCAAAGAAACCGTTGCGGCTCACTAAGAGGCAGAGAGCGTATTTCTCCACAGAGGAATATAGAAGGTTCTACGGCATTGCGAGAAACCTGTCAACACAGTCAATCAATGTAGATAAGACGAGTGTGTTTTTTTACGGGGTGTTAAAAGAGAATGACAAGTAATATTTTACAGAAATTTCTGGATGAGCATGATTATGACATCCGTAAAACTGGAAACGGCCGCTGGATCGACCAAAAGTGCGCCTTGGATGCAGTTTGCTTTGTGGCAGACTGCATCGTGGACTACATTCAGAACGGAGGTAAGCAGCCGTTCCAGTCGCCGGACATCTGGCATTCCAAATACGCAATAGAAAATGTACAGCACCTGTTTGGTAAACCTGATCCGACCATAAGGACAACACTTGATGAGTACAACAAATTCTTCCGTCAGCCGATGAAGATGCTTGCAGCGGCTGGGGTTTTGCGCGAGGATGGTGTGGTACGTAATACTATTCAGTTCAGCGTAGAGAACATGGATGTATTGGAGTACATTGCTCTCCGTGAGCGTAATTCTTTTGAGTTCCTCTGCCTTTATATTGAAAGGACGCTTAAGAATAGCGGCTTGTGGGATGGCTTCGAAACCTTTTTTGAATTGCAAACAAAAGCATCCTTGCAGGAACTTAAGACCATGTTTTCTGATTTTTGCATTAAATACACACCAATCAACACAGCGATAGAGGCAAACCGAATTTTTATCAAGGTGTTGAATCCTCTTGCCTGTAAATTGCACAAGAAGGGCGTGGAAAAAGGACGTCTTTCCCGGTCAATGATTACTTACGACAAAATCATGTATAACCAGACCAACTGGAGAGATGATGCCGTAGGTAAGGACAAGAATGTCGCTCGTGGTGATTTCAACCCGCAACCAAAGACAGAGCAGATGTATCAGTACCGCATTAGTAGAGCAATGAAATATCTCCGAAAGTTTAACGATGCCCATCGTGAAGGTATGTCGGAGGTTTTAGATCGTTTTTCTGTTGGGGAACTGGCCACTCATATGCATCACATTTTTCCCCAGAATGAGTTTGAAGAAATCGCTGATTACATTGAGAATCTTATCGCTTTGACCAGCGGACAACATTTGCAGAAAGCGCATCCGAACGGAAATACTCAAATCATTGATAAGCAGTATCAGTATACCTGTCTTATTGCCAAGACGGAGAGCATACGAAAGAATATTATGGCAAACAAAGGCGAGCCAGTCATCTACGATTTTGCAGCTTTCATGTATGTGCTTGACATTGGACTTCGGACGGATTACTTTGAGGCGCTACCTTTCTGTGACTTTAATTCCGTAGTGACTGGGATTGAATTCAATTATTAGTTGAACTTCGCAAAAAATAAAAACTGGCTGATACCCAAAATGATGATCAAGCCGATGGAGAAAAAATGAACAGTACAAAAGTGAACGAGCTATCTATTCAATTGCAGTCACTGTCTTGCTACAATGCTAACCAACCTATTCCCTTCAAGACTGTCCTTGATGTCCGAGAGGGAATTGCAAGTGTGGCTCAACAGATTTCAGGGATAAATCCTCTCATCAGTAACCATCTCGTCGATTTGAAAAATGCTCTTTTTACTGAACTGCCATATCAGCGCTTTTATATCAATCTGATTGTATACGGGCAGACAATTGAAGCTGTGGACTTTGTTAAAGGACAAATACTCGCTACAAACCAAGCAAATAGTATGGGGCTGTGCCGTTTACTACACCCTAATATTCAGCGAGTTTCTGAAAAATTGTATAGAGATGGAAGTTACGCCGAAGCCGCCTGCAATGCATTCATTGAAATAAATTCTCGCCTTAAGGAACTGTATCGCACAGCGTATCCAGATTCCGAAAATGTTCCTGATGGGCAGGCGCTTATGAACAAGGTTTTTGCCGATAATGACCCAGTACTTGAGGCGGGAGATCGGACTACTCAAACAGGAAAAGACATCCACTTGGGTACTCGTTTCCTGTTCGCCGGGGCTATGGCAGCGTTGCGAAATCCCAAATCTCACGAGAATATTGAGCTTGAGAAAGATGATTCTATGCGGCGAATGATTTTCGCCAGTATGTTAATGTTCAAGATTGACGAAATAATTGCGGCGTCTAATGGTAACGGCTGAGAAGAAATAAGGTATATATGTAAAAGCCGATACTGGCATCGACTAAGCTGGTGAAACAAGAGGAGAAGTTGGGGACAAGGGAGATGGATGTGCCAATGCCAAAATCATCAAATGCAACTGCTTCCGCCTTTGGCTGGGAATTTCAGAGTAATGCGGCAATTATGCTGATGCTTAAAAATATTGAAAGTGCTTCCAAAGTCAAAGTTGAAGGCGAAACAGAGGATGTTGAAATTACATTTTCAAATGGAAAGATTCTGATGGCACAAGCGAAATCGGTCGAGAAGCCTGATGATTTTAGTCATGTGAAAAGAAACTTGGAGGCCAGTCTACGGACATTGAATGCGGCATCTAAGATAACCGATGTTGAGCAACTTGTCTTTGTGACGAATTCACCCAATCCCTTTAACAACATACGGACGATGCATAAATTTAGCAGTCCCCTTAATATGGCTCCATTTTCTGAGTTACCAACAAGCTGCCAGAAGTCGATAACTGATATTTGCTCAAAAAATGGATATAGTATTGATACATCTATGTTGACAGTTTGTGTGATGCAATTTCATGGTGAATCCGAGGACGAGCGATATAAGGTGCTGCAATCGTTGACTATGGAATTTCTCAATGACCTTGGTGCCAGTAAAGTATCCACAGGTCAAATGTTGTCATTGTGGCAAAACTCTTTTAGGGTAAATGCATCCCAGAGGACTTCCACAATAACAAAGGAAAGTATGATATGGCCTATTATTGCCATTCTGTGTGAAGTCCGTGAAACAGATGCCGAATTAGAGGATTATGATTCTTCTGATGTTACGGAAATCCTTCAAAAGTATAGGGCAGTAATAAATAACAACAGCGAACGATTTGAATTTGTTTCAAAAGTTCTCAGTGATTTTAATGATTTCCTCCCTGCTCTGAAATCAAAAGAGCGGATGAGCCGTTTTGTATCCGAAAGGTGGGAACAGTACAAAAGCGATTTCGATTTGAAAGGTGCAGACGCTATCACAGAAGAAATGGTAATCCAAATTACGATTTCAAACGTTCTCAAAAATCGCAGGGTAATTGCCGGGATAAAAGGCAAGGTGAAATTATGAGAATAGTTTCATTGCAGGTCAATTCCATGCAGCAGACATTTTTAGGCGATAATCAAAAGATATTTACCTTCACCCCAGGAGTAAATATTGTTTTCAGCAAAGAAAACAGCGTTGGCAAGACTACTCTGCTGAGAATGCTTATGTATGCCCTGGGCTACCCGATACCCAATACCCGCGGCATTCGATTTTCCGACTATGAGACGATTCTTACAGTTATAGGTGTGGCTGAAAGTGAGTTTGTCTTAACCAGAAATCGTGACTACATCGAAATCACTTGTGATGGAACAGAAAAGGGATATTCCCTCCCTACTGAGCAGAATGAAATACACACCTTGATTTTTGGTATTGAAAATTCTGAGGTGGTTGAAAATTTACTTGGCGCTTTTTATGTTGACCAGGAAAAAGGATGGACTCTGTTAAATCGCGGAAAAGCTATTGGCAATATCCGTTTTTCACTTGAGTCGTTGCTTAGGGGATTATCCGAAAAATCTAATGATGAATTATCTCAAAGACTTGCCACAGTCAAACGAGAACTTCGGAAATATAGACATATGCTCGATGTTGCCAAATATAAAGCTGAGATAAATAAACTGGGAGAGGCGGTCTATTCTGATTCTCCGGCTGATGAAATCGACACGGCCTTAGAAGTGCTTTACTGCGAGAGAAAACCGCTTGAAGAAGAACTCTGCCGTATAAAGAGCGTAGTTAGAAAAAACAATAGTTTTGAAAAATACATTACTTCTTTTAGGCTTAGGGTAAAGACGCCGGATGGCACTGAAATCCCGGTCAATAAAGATACTTTAGTTGGCTATGCTGATACGACCCTCCTTCTTGTTGCAAAGCAGAAGATTATTTGTGAGCAACTTGCGGTTATTGATCGGAAAATACATCAGCTAAGAGCCAAGCAAGACAGGAATTCGATGCTGTTTAATGTAAAAAGTAGCTTAGAGCAATTTGATAGTGAAATCTCAAAGATGGACATTGATGCTTTGGCTACACAGAGGATCATTGCTAAGCTGGAAAAAGAACGGAAAACCTTAGAGGAACAGGTAATTACAAGCGTAAAACAAAATAATCCTCTTGTCGCCGAGTTGCATAGCCTTATTTCACGATATGCTACCCGCCTTGGCTTGGATGAAAAGTATGTAAGTGTGCGAAATGATTATATTTTTACAAACGACCTCAAGTCGTTGTCTGGGGCAATATTCCATAAGGTTGTATTTGCTTTCAAAATATCGTATGTAGCTTTAATTCGAAATCACACGGGGGTATGCCTACCAATTATTCTGGATTCACCAAGTGGGCGTGAGGTAAGTGAGGAAAATGTGAATGAGATGATGGCTATCCTGGCGGAGGATTATACTGAACACCAAATTATAATTGCGTCTATTTACAATAGTTATGACTTCGCTGACAAAAATATAATTGAATTGCAAGGCCGACTTTTGCCATTTTGATATGAGTTGGCACGTTTGATGGGGGTTTGCTACTTGGCAAGCAGTGCCTTTGTTCCCACAAAGGCTCGAAACTGCGGTTCCCGGCGTTGCCGGAAACCGCAGTTTCTGCTTGTTGGGGCCGTACCCCAAACCTTGTGAACAGCCCCGTTGCCGGGGCT
>CAJTOU010000099.1 GCA_910577835.1 uncultured Lachnospiraceae bacterium
TTCACCGCCGCCTGGGTATGCTTCGCCAGAAACCGCGTCAGCGGATAAACATCAATCCAGATCTCATTATTCCCCTCCTTCTGCGACTCATCAAAAATCAGCTGCAGCCCCCAGTGCAGGTGCACGATCTTGATATTATTCACATTCTCCGTAGTGCTGTACCCGGTATGCCCCATATAGGGTTGTGTCAAGAACAGACTAAAAATTTGTAACAAGTTTTTAATATTTATCTCATTCTCCCTAGTGGCATCCGAGCCGATCTTATCATATGAACCATCCCGGTATGTTTTCAGACAAAATACGGTACATTCATCCTCATTAAGCACAACCACCATTTCATAAGCATGAGGCATACCTTTTTCTCTGCACATTAAAACAAAATAAACCGTTTGATTTTAAAAATCTTCTGTAAGAATAGTATGTTCTCTATCTAACTCACCTTTTAATACATCAAAATCTCTCAAATGTACTTTCCTTTTTTCGGAAAACTCACTTGATGTTACATATTTAAATTGATCCCTGGGAACTATTAAAACTAGTTCTATCACATTATCAGGTAAGATACTATAATCATAATCTAACGCAAATTCAGCCCCTATTGTCAACTTCTGAAGACAAGGTAAATATATAAAATCTTCCAAAATTAGTTCTGCTTCCTCATTAAGCAGTATAATTCTAATGTCAACACAATTCTCTAAAAATGCCAAGTCCCTCCCAGTAACATATTCTCTGGATGATGAGATTATTGTAAACTCAACTATATTATATATATTTTTATATAACCCCAAATCATATAATGAAAAATTATTATCTGTACTGCAAATCGTAAGGCTTTTCAATTCCGAAAATATTTTTAAGATATTGACATGGATAAATTTCCCATACAAGCTTAGCTTCTTCACATTGCTAAAAATTTTTTTCAAAATGTATTGTGAATCGTCATAATAATCTATAATTTTCAAACTTGTAATATTTTTTTGGGATAACTCTTTTATATCTTTGCCTTTTAAATAATTCATTGCTTTCATCATCTCGTAATGGATTACTACTGATTTACCCTCATATTTCATAATATATTCTTTAACCAAAGAAGGAATCTCATTCTCAATCAATTCAGCTTTGGTAAATTGGCAATAAAGCATACCAATCTCCTTAAGTTCATCATCCTCTAGAACTTGTTGAAAATACGACTTTGACATTTCTAATGCATTTTTGGTACCAATAATTCTCAATACACGTAAACATGCAAGCCTTTCCTCATGACTATATTTTTCTTCATACTTTAAATACTGTACTGCTAAATTACCCACATCTGCAAATTTTTGACATTCGCTAAGATTCGGTGGAATTAATTTAGCTACTCCCTCTTCAATTTTTGTCCTTAAAGCTTTATCAACTTCAACTGCCCCATTTAAGTATGATATTGCAATAAATAAATACTTTCTATCAATCGCAACCCCATTTGCTTTGTTTAAAGCATAACGAATTAATTCATTGGCAATCTCTCGATTTGCAAACCCAATACACACTGCAATAGTTTCCTGCCAAATTGTGTCTCCAATTTTTTCCTTTATATATCCCCAGTCCTCTTGTCTGCTAATTTCATAAGCTGTTAGATATTCCTGAAAAGTTCTATGAATAAAATCTACCTTTTCACGTTCTATCTCGCGTAATATTCCGCATCTCTCCAACAGATACTTAAAAATCTTCCTTTCTATATTTACGCTCTCCGATACACTCATTCCGCTGATAGAACGTTTTACAGACTTTACTGCTTCTTTCTTTGCAACCTCAACATAATTATTTTTCATCATCCAATATGCAAGCTGCGCTAAAATCACTTTTTTCTGTTCATAATTTAAATTAATATTTCCTGAATCAATTCCCCTTTCAATATCTCTTTTTTCAATAAGCATTTTGCAACATTCTTCATACAATTCGCGTTTATTAGTTGGTAAATTCATCTCGTTTCCATAATGCAATGCGCATATCATTGCACATAGCAATGGATTTGATGCCAACTTAAAAAGCGCATCGGACTGCATAATTCTTTCAGTAAGCTTATGCGATATCCTTTCCGCATCATCCTTGTCTATTCTTAATTGTTCTTCCAAAACTGCTCTATGCCAATACTCTATAAATTTTCTAATTCTGTCTCTGCCCATCGGCAAAATCTTCATTTCTAAAAGTTTTCCATTAACAGGTCTCTCTTTCACCTGGGGTCGCGCTGTAAATACTTTTATGCATTTGTGATGTATATCAAATCCCTCAATCCAATCCAATATTCTTTCTCTATCACGCTCGCTTATCTCATCAAATCCATCAATCAAAAAGATAAATCTTCCAGAATCTATTAATTGTTCAATCCATCCCTCTGGAATACTAGAAGTAACATCCTTCATCACATTTCCAATACACTCTTTTAACGATATTTTATTACTATCATATTTTCTCAATTCAATCAGTATAGGGATTGTATTCCTTAAACCTTTGATTTCATTATCGTTTTCCGCTGATTTAACCGCAATCCATTGCAAAAAAGTTGTCTTTCCTGACCCTGCTTCTCCAAAAATCCATATATTCTTTGATCTTCCAAATATTTTTTCAAGTATAATTTCTTTTCCGTACATTTCATCAACAAGTTCCAACTCCACATATGCAATGGACAATGGATATCTTTTATATTCTCGTCCTAGTCCCCCTGCGCCAAATAGGTTTATGTAACTATTTTTACTAATAATCTGGTTTCTATAATTTCTTTCAAAATTTCCAACTTTCTCGTCTTTATCTACAACAATTTGATTAACTTTTTCCATCTGCTCAAGTAAATCATCAATTTTATCCACAATTTCGTCCATTTTAAAATTTAATCTTTTAATACCCAATGTGGTGAATTCCGGCAACTTAATATATGTATTCTTCACTATATGTGATGTATGTTCTAACATACGCTCATATATTTCCATTTCCCTTCTATCTAAATTGTCAGAGCTCTGCTGATTTGAACGCAATAATTCTTTTTTTAAATTTCCTTCATTAGACAAAAGATTTAAAAGCTTTTCCTCATCCAAATTTAATTTTTTATACGCAATAATTATATTTTCAACAATCCTTTCTATTTGTTCTTCTTGAAGATTCATTTTATCTAATATTTTTTTACATGACCCTGCAATATTATCTGATATTTTTTCAAATCCTCTTTTTGCCTCTCTGGCTTCGAATTCATCCATCCCCAAATTTCTAAGCATAGAAATAACGTCTACAATATCTTCCTTTTTGTCACCAGACACCTTTGACCTAACTAATATGTTGACAAGAATTTCTCCCAAAATAATTATTTTCTTCATCTTATGTTTCCCCCATTAATTCTGATACCTTGCCAGTTAAATCTAATAAACTGCTGTTTATTACTCTAATCTCTTGTTAATACTCTGTATCCAACTATTATTGTCCGAAGAAAACCAAACAAGAAACCTCCCAAAGTTAGTACTTCCTTCCATCGTATCATCTGATGACAGTTTCTTTATCCTCTCTCTCATGTCCTGATAATTTTCCGTAGTAATCTGAGAAAACAGTTTTCGTCGCTGTTCTTTCCTGCCTTTATACCCTTCTATTCCTGTCAAATCAAAAATAACAGGTGCATTCTTCTTTTTATTATTAGAGCAAAGCCTAACATCGCCCCAGTGTTCAATAATAATCTGCATGGTACACGGATTCCCATATATCATTATTTTGTCCGCCGCATTCTCCACTCCATGAAATTCATTGATCTTTCGCTTAATATCCTCATACTGCTCATATGGTTTCCGATCTGTATCGCAAAATACCAAAACCAAATCATAAGCACCATTCTGATACTTGTCCTGATACCGTGCAGGAATGTTCCCGTTTCCCCCAGCATTCTCCAGTTGGAAGCAATACTCTTTGCTCCAAACATCCAACGATATCAGTTTCTCCAGATACTCATACTCCTCATCCCCCTCACATATAATGCATATCCTGCTGCCCGTAAAAATCTTCGGAAGCCTATTCCCCACTGGCAGGCACCTCCTTCCGATTTCCTTTCATATCAAGCAACGAATTTATCAATTCCGGATCCGGAAGCGCCCCTAACGCTCCTCTTCGATATTTCTCCATAATATCCGTGGTATCTCTTACACCCTGCTGGGCTGTAAAATCTCCCAGCGAATAAACATAGACGCTACTCTCATCTTTATGGACGAACCAAATCTGCTCTTTGCGAAACATTTTCTTACAATCCATCAGGTTTATATCGTGAATCGTAAAAATCAGTTGCGCCCCTATATTCAACTCATTATTAAACATGGCTACTATTGCCCTGGTCAGCTTGAAATGGAGACTGCTGTCCAACTCATCCACCACAAGTATCCTGCCCTGCTCTATCCCCTCTATAATGTAACTCGCCAGAGCCGCAATCTTCTTTGTTCCTGTAGAATCAAACAGTATGCTGGGAACATGCACACCTTTGTATACAGATACCAATCGAATCTGATCCATTATCTGTTCCGGAATATCGAGCGCCTTTTCTTCCGGCTTTTCAACCTCTCTATCCGTTCTTACATGCACCTTTTCCATATCCACATATTCAAAACCATCCAGATACAAATCTGCATTCTTGATAAAACCCACGATCTTCTGCTGAAGCTCATTTGGCGCTTTCATTAACTCAATGGTGCGCTGAATCGGGATATTATTCATATCAATAATGTCAATTCTGGATGCAAATGCAGTGCAGACCCTTTTCATTTCCGCAAGCTTCTCAAATTTATCCGCATCCGCCAGATAGAACAGCAGATTGCTCTGCGAAATAACAGAGATCACTTTCAGGAGCCCTTCATCTTCATACTGATAGTCTCCGCGGATACTGTCTTTCAGGAGCCATACGACCTCTTTCTCATTTCCATACTGGTCCCTGATAACTTCGGAAAATTTTTCATATGGATATTCAGCCTTTTTCGTATCGTACCAGAAATCATAGGAAAATTCCCTTCCATCCTCCAAAAATGAAATCCCCATCTCGCATATGGAACTTTCCTGAAAAATATTCTCCATCAGCTTCGGCTCACGGTTCAATAAAATATTCCTTGCACTGCGGATGCATTTTACCAGACAGGTTTTTCCGGCGTTATTGGGTCCATAAATTCCTAAAGTCTTTAGAATATTAAAATAGTTTTCGCTGTATACGTTAGATGCGAATTTTTTATTCCGCATATCTGCTTTTGCTGAAAAAGCAATTTTTTCGGAAAAAGAAAAGCAGTTTTTTGCTCTTAATTCTATTAACATATTCATTTCCTCCGAGAATCGAAAATAATTCTCCCCTTTTATAACTCACTATATCACAAAAATATTTTTTATGCAATATTTTTTCATCAAAAATCATGCGTGGATGTAAATAATTATATGTGATTTTTTGTAGATAATACGACAATACATTATAATAAATTATAGGCTTCATACAAGCAGATGATCCTATAGCATTAAAAAACCTTCCTATAATCACTTACGATAATATAAAGTAAACTATTTCGCATATTTTTGTAAATACAATATCATGCTTTGCAAATACTCTATTGCGATAGGCAGTAAAATTCATGCTTCATGAGTCTTCTGTTCTGACAAATTAAACAATGCCACAAATCCTGACTTTTTCACGATTTGTGGCATCTAGATTATCCATTTCTCTTTTTATCTGATTTTTCTACAAAAATTCAGTTTGCCTCTCTCCACAATTCACTGTGTCTGCTCCAGAACTTTTTTCCCAGTTGCTTCGTTCTGTGTTTCCCTCCTGGCCTCATATTCCTCCACCGCCGGATCCACAATCTCCACCGTCCTCACCCACTCTTTCGTCCCCTCCACTTTCACCGCCGCCTGGGTATGCTTCGCCAGAAACCGCGTCAGCGGATACACATCAA
>CAJTOU010000100.1 GCA_910577835.1 uncultured Lachnospiraceae bacterium
AGCCGTTTTACGGCCATTGGCAACCGCTGTTCCCCTGGAAGGCTTTCCATTTTAGAAATTTCTGCCTCAATTTGCTCTTTTGATACTATATCTTTTCCACGCAATTCCTGTAATTCTTTTCTCCGCAAGCCTGTTCCCTGGCAAAATTTAATCAGCTCATCATTGTTAGTTATTGAAAAGTGTTTATCTCTTACCCTGTCACCTCGGCTCCGCTTAATATCCTCCCTGTTTCGTTTTGGAGGCTTAAAATAATTTTCATCATCTGGATCAATCTTATATAACTTCCCCATGGCCTTAGCCTCAAGCTGTACTGTCCAGGCGGAAAGCCCCTGATCCACTCTGAACTGCAACCATTCATTGACATACTTTCTGGCACTTTTCAGAGTGGAACACTCTGGATGATTTTCCTTGATGTACTTGATAAAATATTTCGTATGCTTCCAGTAACTTTTGTAGGTGTTAAAAGAAAAAATCTTGTTTTTCTCTGTTCCACTGGCTATAGCCTCTTTTTTGCTTTCGCCAAAAGCCTGCATTTTTATAAAACACTCATAGGCTTGCTGATGCAAATCCTTTGAATATGACTTATTTCTTCTTCCCACCAGATGCCCCTCCTTCCCAAATTTATAAAAAAACATGCTTTTCCGGTAAACCAATTTGTTCAAGCCAAGCCGCCTCCTGTCAATCCCATTAAGGAATCCGACAATCGGCAAATACACTTTTTAACGTCTTATGTATGACTGGTTTAGGAACATCTTCCCACACTTTTTGTCTTGCTTATGTGTGCAGCCCTATTTATTTCAACTGGCAGTTAGGATTCTTCCAACATGTTTGTAGAGCATGTAGCTCTCCAGAAAATTTACAGTATTCTGGCTACTGTCAACATGATGCATTTATTTACTCATGCTTTCAAAAAGATTACTTGCACAAGGTTCATAATGTGCTTTCCAGTTCACAAAGGTTACTACGGCAAGCCTACACATCATACAGGAGCATCAATCCTATTAGTGGCTTCTAATTAGCAAATCGCTAAACCCCTACCTGGTTAATCTATCAGGCAAGACGCTCTAGGCCTAATTACTATTTATCCTCGCCTAGACGAGCATTTCATGCATGTTACCATAATTAAAAAAATTGGTCAACTTATTATTAAAATTAATCATATAACGGTTTACCCGTTCATGCGTTGCACTAACGGGTAAACCGTTATTTTCCGCCTTTTTCATTATCAAAAATTCCAATATGACACTTAGATTCTTTGAATTTCACAAATGAAAACGGTTGTGTTATAGTATAGCCATGAAAGGGAGATCTCCAAAAAGAAAAAAATATAGGCTCTTTAAGGAGGTATGAAGTATGAAAAACGATAAACTTTTTAGGAACAGCATTATCTTTGCAGATCTTGTACTGTTTGCGATCCTTTGCTACACAGCATTCCTTGGTGTAGCAACTGTAACCGGACAGGTTGTCATCTATGCTGGTGTACTTCTGACAGCTACTGTATTCGTTGTACTCTGCGATATTAGCCTGAGCTGGGCAGAACACAGAACCAAGAAACTGGTACACGCATAAACAAAAGATAATTTAATATTATATCTAATACACAAAAAGAGTGGCATTTTCTGCCACTCTTTTTGTTCCCATTCTTCATAAATGGTACACAAAATACTCTTATCTTACTCCGAAAATTCGAGAAAAAATGCTCCTTCTTTTTTCGTATTCCGGCATAATTTTTTCTGCTGTTTCTTTTACAGCCTTTAGTTCTTCTGCCTGAATTATTGGAACATCTTCGATCTGACGTTGGATTGTCCCAGCATGGAGTGCCTGTGCAGCCTGTGCCGTATGCTGTGCAACAGCAAGTGATGTTGCAAGTTCTTCTATCGTTTTTGTCTGCCTCTCCAGCTGTTTATCCTTTTCCTCAAGCTGCCGGTCTTTAGCCGCTAATTGTTGGTCTTTCGCCTCCAGCTGACTTGTCAGGGCATCTATCGCAGTCTGAAATGTGGCAACAAGCGTGTTTTCCCGTTCCTGGCTTGCAGAAGGAATACCATCAACCGTATTTCCAGCATTGCCGCCAACCGTAAACATTTTACCATCATCTTTTGCGTCAACATTCACATTAGCTGTTTTTTGTTTACGCTGAAATGCCTGTTTTATCAAATTTTCCCCGTCAACACTTACCAACTTTTTACCGTCAACCGTTGATATGAACTTTTCTATTTCCGTTGACAACGGCACCTGTTTTATTTTTTTGAATACGGCCTGCTTAGATACGCCAATTTCCTCCGCAATTTCCTTTATCGTCTTCGCCATTTTATCCCCACAATCAAAATCCCCTAAAATAAATCACTATGAGTGCCTGTCCTAATCAGTTGCAAAACCAGGATATCTTTCCTGATTTTGTATACTAACAGCCAATCTGGTTCAATATGGCATTCCCTCATGCCTTTATAATTTCTTGAATTCATAAAGCAGGTGATCCTTATATGCTGGCGGCAATGTGACCCCGCTGCATAGCAGGGAAACAACCTTCTCCAGCTTTTCAGGGTTAAACCCCCTTATTTACTGCGAGTTTATAGTCCTTCTTGAATTGCCCTGTAAATCCCGGCTTAAGCATTGAGTGCCTCTATCAACTCCGACACGCTGTCAAACGGCCCTTCCAAGTCCTTGTCATTCTCTGCTACCTCCATTGCTGCATATGTTTCCTCATTTGGATCAAGCCTTACCTCGAATGGCAAACCACGACACCTTAAAGCCTGGCGGTAAAAAATCCCTGTGGCCGTACTTAAGTCAAGCCCCAGAGACTTGAAAAGCTCAGCAGCCTGTGCCTTTAATTCTGGTTCAATCCTCAATGTCATGTTCCCTTTGCTTGCCATACAATCCCTCCATTTGGGGTTAATAATTTATTATATTATAAATGCCCACATCTGCAAATGCAATGCAAATATAATATGCGATTTAGAGGATTGTCTGTTTATCTGACTGCACCAATATCCCAAACAACTCCTGCCAAATTTTGTCGTAATATTTATAGACTGTTGTTCTACTGATTCCTAATGTCTTGGCAATTTCTGTTATATTTGCATCTGGATTATTTTTTATATACTCCTTTATCAGTTCCTCTTTCGTTCCAGACCCCCGCGGCCTGCCTTCTGGAGCTTTCATAGGCAACCCAATATGTTTCATTTCTTTTTTCCTGCTTCGTGCAAGGTAAAGATGTTGCTGTTGCGTAACACCATGGTTTCTTTTATTCCGCTCTATCCTAATGTCCGTCAACTTCTCAATATCGGCAATCGTGAAATTATAATATTCCCTGTCATAGATTTCCAGTGCATTCCGCACATCTTCCTCTGTCAATGGATTGTCATGCTTCACACGGCGTAGCTCCTCATACACGTCATATAAATCCTTTTCCAACTTATCCTTCGGCACATCGCATTTGCAGGCATAAATTACAAGGCACATCATGAAATAATACCTGTGGCCGCCCTTAACCTTGCCGGCCTGCCGCAGCCACCATTCATATAAAGCATATCCCTGCTTCCCCTTGATGTCCCACTTCTTTCTTTGCTTCTGTCGCTTTACGACAACCCTCTGATACCACTCAGGATATGCCTCCTTTGCCTCCGCTCGCGTCAATTTGGACGGGCAAAACGGTCTTGCAGTATTAACACGGCTAATGGGATCTGCATATTCATTCAGATACTCCAAAGTGACCCTGTTGCCTGTTTGGAAAGCTCGCAGCATATTCCCATACTTACTGTTCATACTGCCAACCATGCGGAAACCCTGGTTAATGGACTGGTACTGTATTTCTTTGTTCCTTGACGTTGCCTTGTACTCCCACAAACGGAACGTCAAATCATATTTCAACGCTTTGAGCTGCAATTTGATATTCAGGAAAAGATCTATGGGCTGCTCAAAGACATAGTACACATGCAGCCCCCCGCCACTGGCAACCAGAAACGTTGGCATCGGCATCGTACGAATCCGCCCCGCGGGTGCGCCGAACCGAAGGAACAAATTGCGCAACTCACGTCCCCCGACACCGTCCAAGTCAAATACAAGGGCATTCATACTCTGTGCGTCCTCCAACCGGTTTCGCCTACCACGGTAGGACAGACCACTACACAACGTCATGGGATTCCCCTCCACATACTCCATATAATCGTTTTCCCAAGTATCCGCAAGCATGATCCGTCGCCGCAGCCGCCGATCTGTCCCTACGTCCCGCGCGTCCTGGTAAAGGTAAACCGCATTCGGATGGGAAAAATCCATATACATCTTCCCGCTTTCCTCATTATCTGGAAAGATATACTGATAAAAATCGCAACCATTAATCTCTGCATATTGGCTTCCCAACATAGTTATAATCTCATCATAGGCATCTAAAACCGCCATATATAACACCCCTCCCTGACGAAAAATCAGCTAACTCCAGCCCCTCTCCCAAAGACTATTACAGGGGGCTTAGATTATCAATAGGTTTTTTGAACACTTTCTCAGCAAAACAAATCGGCTAACTCCAGCCCCTCTCCCAAAGACTATTACAGGAGGGCTTAGATTATCAATACATTTTTTTACCTTTTTTCATTTTCCACGTTACCACACTACTACAACTTTTATTGCATTCTTGGCATCATGTCCACCGGAACAGATACCAATGGCTTCGTATGCAGAAATATTATCTCCCAATAACCGGTCCTATAATTTGCTTTTAAACGTCGATCCACAATCACATTATATCGAGCATACTCTTTCCAGCCTTTATTCCTAACCATATCTGCATATCCTCTTTCATATTTTGCGTTAATTCCAATCCGCGAAATCATCCATTTCTCATTTTCTTCATCATATCGAAACAATTCCTGTGTAAGATTCTTAACCTCCGGTTCCTCAAAACGTACAATATATGGCGTTTCTAAAATAGTTTCCCAGAGTACCACATGCTTCCAATATCCATCACTGCCTTTATAGCGATGTTCCTTCTCCATAGATGCAACCACAACATATCCTGTGTGCTCTTTTTTGGGCCTCAATTTTCGATCAGCATTTGCTCTTTCTCTCGCAATCCTCAATAAATTTACGTTCAATCTTCGTTGCAGCTCACATTCATTTCGTTCGGCATCTAATACATTTTTTAACTCTATCTCTTTTTGCACAAATATCGCTTCTACTTCATCAACTCTTTCTTGAATCTTTCTTTTTTCGTCTTGTACATTCCTCTCAGCGAGATATATCGCTTCTTCCGCTCCTCTTTCTGCCTTGGAAATCTTTTCAATCAGCTCTTTGTATTCCTCCTTTGTCAGAATAACATGGGTACAATCTGGATTAGATTGTCCACCATGAACCTCTTTGAAGCCAATTGCCGCTTTTCTTACAAACTCTGCCACGGCAGCACCTCCTTACAAACCACGAATATAGTTATCAGCTACGACACTGATACGGTTATGACCAAGAGCCTTACTGCAGATCAGCATAGCCGCCTTATCCAGTTTCTTTCCAGCTTCATCTTTCCGACAAACATAAACATCGCTTTGATACCTATTTCCTGTCCCACGATTTATCTTGTCAAATGGAATGTCTTGAATATCCCTAGCATAAGCCTTATAAATAGCTGTAGCATAGTCTGAACGATAGCTATGGATATCCGCACTGTTGTGAATATGCTGCCACACCTTTTCTTCTGCTGGAGTATTCTCAATCCGTTCAATAATCTGCTTTGCGTTCTTGCCGATGATAGGGCTTAAACGCTCACGTCCGCCCTTTCCATTGCGGACATGGATATACCACCCATTATCAAAATTACGCGCGTCACAGAGCATCTCAAGCCGTTTTACGGCCATTG
>CAJTOU010000101.1 GCA_910577835.1 uncultured Lachnospiraceae bacterium
TTACTTGCAAGAAAATATTTAGATTCGGGTAAAAAGGCAATTCATGAATGGAAAAGTTGTATAGGCGAAATCGATGAGAAACTGGAGGAGGCTATAGAGGAAAATAATTTGTATGAAGCTCTTAAGGGTCTGCAGTTAGTAGAAGCTGTTCCTTATACAAAGATTTTTAAAGATAATGGATATGAAATAGATAAAAGCTCGAAGGATTCAATCAAAAAACGGACTGAAAGTTTGAAAAATGTGATAGATCAGTTAATTGGTCCCTATGTTTCACATATGTATTGTAAATCAGTTGAGGGAATTAATACTTTCAGAAATCATAATACGAAAATGGAAATAATGCTTGAAGAACTTGGTTTTGTTGAGTACGCTTTGAAGATTAAAAAACGTAAGGAGGAGGAACTTAATAATATAGATGAGATTCGTTCTCGCCAAGAACTTCGAGTTGATTGCGAAAGGTTTTTAGAAAAAAGTCAGATTACTAAGTATGTTACATATATAAATATTTGTATTTATTTAAAGACAGGAAAAGAACTACAGGAAAGAGTACAAAAGTATGGTGCTGCATTAGGTAAGGATTTTCAAAAAATTAATGACGATATCAATAGTAGAGTTAATGATTTGGAAAAGAATCGCAACCGTACAATGAAAGATATGTCAGATATCTGGGATGATCTTTATGAAGTGAAATGTGCTGAAGACATAGAGGATTTACTAGACAATATTGCTAGCGTTTTAAAGAAAGGTATACCAGAAGTAGATCAAATAGGTTTTGAAGAGTTACAAGAAAATCTACAGGTCTTTTTGGATGATATTAATGCCATTAAAAATGCAATACAATCAAGAAGTCATTATACAGAAGTCTCAAAAGCAATGCTTGAGAAATATGAGGAGTCAGAGTTTGATTTTGATGTTCTTCCTATATTGAAAGAGATTATCTCTGACATCAAAAGAGTACTTGATGAAAAAGAGCAGAAATGGATTGCAGAAGAACTGACACTTGGCGATAGGAGTAGAAAGGCTGTTCATCATTGGAAGGAAAAATCACAATTTTTACCAGAATATTTATCAGAAGATACAATTGCAAAAGCTAAAAAACTTGATCAGGAGGCAGATGAGTTGATTAGCGAAAGCAAGATAGAGGATGTTATTTTTTATTTTGATAAATTGGATGCTGCAGAAAAGGAAGAATGTATACGGAAGTTGCAAAGCAGATTAAATAACGTGAGTTCGATAGATATTATCAGAAAATAAGGCTACTGAAAGCCATTTCTTTGTTGTAGAACATGTTAAAATCGAGCTGTATCTCCTAAAAAGGGAATTTTCAGAATGATTAGCGAAGCCGTGAAGCTGAAAAACTGCTGATTAAAAGACTTTTAACTTTTCATTCTCGTTATTTACGGAAAATAAAGATACAAAAAATTATAAGCAGAGTAGCAGGGTAAGGAAAGGCGGCAGACAAGGGAAAAGATTGTCCCTTATTTGCCGTTTTTTAGTGATTAAAATATTTTAACATCTGTATCAACACATCATTTTCATCAACGCTGCCTTGCTTACTCCGCTTATCAAAAGCGAGGAAACCAGAAGCAGAATAGAAATCAAAAAGTTTTGGCTGGTTATTGCACTCTATGTATACGGTTTTTCCACCGATTAGATATTCCACATCTAAAACGCGCTGCAGAGCCATGGAAAGTAAATCTGCCCCGGCAATACTGAATGGCAGGTTCGGATTGAAATTTCTGCCAAGCTGTGCAATTAACGGCATAGATACCATAAAACGTTCTAAAGAATCATCATATTGTGAAAATTTTGCAATCTTCTTCTGCAAGGTTTTACTTAAATGTGCGCTTGAGATTGATACAAATTTGTTGGCAAGCGTATAATATCCAACAAGCGCAGAGCTTGTTTCTGTTTCCTTGAAAACAAGGAATGTAACAGCAATCCGCTGTCTGGCAAATTCAACAGCCTTATTATGTATAAAATCCTCCACATCAAGATTCAGCGGACACATAAAAGTGGAGAGAACTGTCTTGCATGAATCCTCTCCATACATCTTCATCATGTCCAATATATTTATCTGTTTTATATGCTGCATCATTTTACTAAAGCTCCTAACAGTTTTTTAATGTCCTCGCCTTTTACATCTTCGGATTCAACATGGTGGACAGGGTAATTGTCGGCTGTTTCAGCGGCCTGTTCAAGAGCAGTAATGAATGCTTCTGCTTTTTTTGTGTCATCAATGATAATATTGTGAAAGATACTTTCTGTTGCCATAAGTTGTTTACTCCTTCCATATTTTTAGTATTATTATACTCAAATGGAAGAAAAATAGCAATGGAAATTTTGTAAATTTTGAGCAAGAGTATATTTGGGAATATTTGTAAGTTTTGGTGTTTTTATATTTTCATCAATAGTATCTTTTACTATTTTTTCCATGTAAAATTATTTTTGCCAGTCTGTCATTTTTTATATAAGCCCTGAAATCATAAGCGGTAGCTTCAGAACCATATCCATAAGAAAAAATCAATATGCCCTTATCAATCTTTGCAGGGCTGCAGGTGTAGTCTACTGCTTTATTAACAGCTGCCGTGACAGCATGGATTTTTGTGTATGCCATACTTTTTTCATCAGTTCCTTTACTTCTTTTACATCGGCTTCGTATACGCTGCCTGTGGCGTTTATGCGCTTTGCAATCTGATTTAAATTGTTCCCAATTTTACCAAGCGCAGCATTGTATTCACAAAGCTCTGAATAGTCAATATCATAGACATAACCGTACAAAATCAGATGCCGCAGGAAAGAGGATTTGCTTTTCATTCCGGACACTTTTTGTTTTTGTGTAAGGATGTAATCTTCGTCCTCGTTTAGATAAATCTGTATAGGTATTTTTCGTTCTCTTTTTGGCATTTGGAAGCTCCTTTCTTTGTATTGATGTGTTTGAAAAATGTGGCTGATTATACCATATATGGCTGCAGGTTTTTAAGCAAAAACTGTCAGCTATATGTGAGCAAAACACAGCGTTTTTTTGCTTTTAGGGGGTCAGAGGAATATGCCTCTGTAAGTCAATTTCTTCAAGTTTCTATTTGAAAAACTTGAGGAAATTCCGCCTGTGTCATGACACAGGCAGTGCTTGCTATTCATGGCAAACTGCCCGAAGGGAGTTTGCGTGTTGTACGAGCTTAGGTGAGCGTGTTGCAACACATAAGGGTATTGTCGTTCATTTTTTGTGAGCTATTTGTATATTTGGATGTGGTGGCTGTTCTGACAAACAAAAAACTGCAACAGCTAAAACAGGACAGAATTGCCCTGTTCCGGCTCATAGCAGTTTGAGTGTCTATTTATGAATTTGTGATTCTATCCTTAAAAATTTTAACGGACAACAGAGGAAAAGTCAACCAAAGACAGCAAACGAAAAGCATAATGAAAAGCGGAAAAAGAAAAGTGTCGAAAACAGTCAAAAAGTTTTCTGGAAAAAATTTTTAAATAGGAAAGAAATTTTCACCTTTATGTTGTAAACTATGGTAGGGAATTGATGAGGAATGAAGCAGAGTATAAATACAATCAGCCGGGAATTCTGATACAGATTTTAAATAACATGAGTGCAATGAAAAATTTTTTAAACAAAACTGTATTTATGAAAAATACAATATATATAAACTTGTCATTCCGCTAAAGCACATAATCTATACAGAACCGTTTATAGCAGGCGGAGAGTGCTTGTGTGCTTTTTGGACTGATAAGTCCGTAAATGATTTTATCCAAAACAGGCAGAAAAATTTTTGCCGGGCATACCTTGAAAATTGAGTAGTATAGTCAATACACTTTAAAAGTATCAATCAAAAGTTTTTATATTTCAATGTATAATCTGACTGCATTGTGTTTGTTCTCAAGAGTATTGATTATAAATACATACAGAACATGGGGAATATGCCAACATACCAAAGCTGCCTGTTTTCATTCAAAAGCATATCCGATTATTAGGTGTGCTTTTGTTGGCAGATATACCAGAACCATAGCAAGAAAAAAGAACAATTTTTAAGAAAGAGGTGGAAAATGGAAGCAAAAGTTAAAAAGAAAGATTTCATCAGATATGACGAAGGAGCAGAGAGGTACTCCATGAGCAAGCACAGTTTTATGAAGCTGGCGCAGGAAGCACATGCGGTATATAAAATTAACCGTATTACTCTTGTAAGCGTACAGATTTTTGAAGAATATCTGGAATCTTTTCGTGTGTAGATTTAAGCAGGACAGAGGAAACAGATTATTGTATATCAAAAAGTTGTTGACTTTTTGATATACAAATGGTATTATGTTATTAAGATTATGAAAGGCAGGTGACGGCGGGTGGCGAGAACAGGCAGACCAAGGTTGGAAAATCCGAGAAGTGAGGGCGTTTTTATCCGCCTCACAAAAGGGGAGCATGCAGATATAACAGAGTATGCCAGAAATCATAATCTGACCATAACACAGACACTCATTCAGGGATTTAACAAACTGCGTGAGCAGGAAAACAAGAAAAAGAGCAAGTAATGGCATTTGTGACCTCTTTCTGTTTAGAAAAGGAAGGCGGTGCATTATGTCAAAATCACGAAAAGATTTAAAAGGCAGAGTATTAAGAAAGGGCGAGAGCCAAAGGAAAAGCGACAAAAGGTATATCTATCAATACACGGATCCAAGCAGGAAAAGACGCGTTATATACGCAAATGAGCTGATGGAGTTAAGAGAAAAGGAAAAAGAGCTTGTTCGTGACCAGCTTGACGGTCTGGAGAGTTATTGCAACGGAAAGACAACATTAAATTTTGCTTTTGACAGATATATTTCAACAAAGTATGATTTAAAGGAACATACAAGGGTAAATTATAAATATATGTATGACCATTACGTCAGGGATACATTTGGAAAAAGAGTTATCAGCGAAATAAAATATTCTGATGTGCGTTTCTTCTACTACTCATTGTTGAATCAAAGAGGATTACAGCCGAATACATTGGACAATATCCATACTGTCCTGCATCC
Source organism: uncultured Lachnospiraceae bacterium (assembly GCA_910577835.1). Taxonomy (GTDB): domain Bacteria; phylum Bacillota; class Clostridia; order Lachnospirales; family Lachnospiraceae; genus CAG-303. The sequence goes on from CAJTOU010000101.1 coordinate 5,017, forward strand.
TACGTTTCAAATGGCTGTCAGGGATAATATAATACGCAATAATCCTACAAGCGGTGTAATGGCAGAGATAAAAAAGAAAAACGGAAAGAATAAAGGTGTCAGACACGCGCTTACGCTGGAACAGCAGAGGGCATTTTTGAATTACATAGCTGGAAGTCCAGTGTATTGCCATTGGCTGCCATTATTTACAGTTCTTTTTGGAACCGGATGCCGTATCGGAGAAATGATAGGTTTGCGTTGGGAGGACTTGGACTACGAAAATAAGACCATAAGTATCAACCATGCAGCGATTTATCGGGTAATGGAGAATGGAAAGAGCAAATTTCATATATCCACCCCCAAAACTGAAGCCGGAGTGCGTATTATACCGATGATGGAAGCTGTTGAGAAAGCTTTCCAAGATGAGTATGAAGCGCAGAAAGAAAGAGGTTTTAATGTGCAGGTTGTTGATGGAATGAGTGGATTTATCTTTTGTAACAAAGACGGCATTATCCACAAGCCAAGTGTAATCAACCATGCAATTAAGCGGATATATGAAGCCTATAATGCCGAAGAAATCATTAAGGCAAAACGGGAGAACAGACGCTCGGTATTAATTCTCCATTTTTCGTGCCACCATATCAGACATACGTTTTGCACGAGATTTTGTGAGAATGAGACAAATCTCAAGGTGATTCAGAG
>CAJTOU010000102.1 GCA_910577835.1 uncultured Lachnospiraceae bacterium
GGATAATACTTCCCTTTACAGGAATTGTAACTTCTATCTTCTGTCTTTCTCTCTCCACTGATAAAGTTACCATTGCTGTTGTCTCTGGAGAGAAATACTTCTCCAGTTTTCCAATCTTGTCCTCCACTGCGGTTCTCAAACCTTCTGTAACCTCAATATTTCTGCCTAAAATAGTAAACTTCATGATGCCCACTCCTTTAACTAGTTATTTATAGACCTATTATACCATATATTGCTTTTTTTTCAATCAAAATTTGATATTTTTTCTCTTTTTTTTCGATATTTTACTTTCAATTCAGATATTTTCTGACAATTTATTTTTTGAAAATATTCAGGCTTTTTAAGTTTTTATTACACTTTCGCAGAGAAAATTTATTGATAAATTAATTAATTTTTTCATAAAATACAGGTTGAAAAATGTGGATAATGTGGATATGTTGTGGATTACTTTAAGAATATGCTCTTTTTATTTGATTTTAATGTGGAAAACTCTGGGGTTGACATGTGGATGTATTTTTGATAAATGTACATATGGCAGATAAATCACAAATTTTAAAAAATCAGGTCATATTTTTCAAAAAACTAATTTCTGAACATTTGCTCTTTTTTGTATTTTTGTCTATCTTTACAAACTGGCTGTTTCAGCGTATGATATAATTATACAGACAATTGTGAAAGAAAACTATAAAATGAAATCATGAAAGGAAACTATAAAATGAAACATACTGTTATTATTACAGGAGCATCAAAAGGAATTGGACGGGCATGTGCAATTGAATTTGCAAAAAAAGGATATTCTCTTTTTTTGACCTCCTGCAATCATTCAGACATGCTGGAAGAAACAGCCAGTTATGCCAGAAAATATGGAGGAACAGTTATTACTGCGCCAAAAGTGAATATTGGAAATTATCAGCTTTGCAGGGATAAAATTTGGGATAAAATTCAGGAGATGGATTTAAAGATAGATATTCTTGTAAATAATGCAGGTATTTCTCATATTGGCCTTTTGCAGGATATGTCCTATGAAGAATGGAAAAATCTGATAGATATCAATCTTGGTTCTGTATTTACAATGTGCAGACATGCGATTCCTTTTATGCAAAAGGAAGGCCATGGAAAAATTGTGAATATATCTTCTGTATGGGGAAATACAGGCGCCTCATGCGAAGTGGCATATTCCGCCTCCAAGGGTGGCATAAACAGCTTTACTAGGGCTCTGGCAAAAGAACTGGCGCCATGCAATATACAGGTAAACGCAGTTGCTTTTGGCGCCATAGATACAGATATGAATCAATTTTTAAGCATGGAAGAACGGGAACATCTGATTCAGGAAATTCCTGCCGGATATATTGCCAGTCCAGAAGAAGCAGCACAGTTTATTTCTTCATTGACAGACTGTGGAACCTACCTGACCGGACAAGTGATATCGTTTGATGGCGGATGGTGTTAAATCCCTACTCTGCAACAGGATTTTCCGGCTCCACAGGTGTTTCTTCCGGTGCCGGCTGTCCTTCATCTACCGGTGTATCTTCCGGCGTCGTCTGCCCTTCGTCTGCTGGAACTTCTTCCTGTCCTTCACCACTGTAACCTTCTGTATCCAGTTCTTCCACAGGAGGCTCCGTATATTTAATCGTGGTGTCATTAACCGTAGTGCTTCTGGCTATTGGTACACTCAGCAGAAGTCCTATAATAAGAGTAATAAAAATTACCAGCAGAATATGTTTCAGATATTGTTTGGTGAAAAATTTAGAGACAGTCTTCTTAAAGCTTTGAGTTGATTTTTTTCTAAATAAGGTCATAATTGCATCTATTCTTTCTTTAATACTTAATTCTAAAAAATATTTCCAGCTAATCATATACTAATTTTGGCAATTTTGCAATACCAAAATAAGAGGCTGTATTATTTATTCTCCATTAAGCATCTCTCTTGGCGCTATCTTTCTTATCCTAACTGCCAAAAGGCACACAAATCCAAATGCAAATCCTGCCATACCGGCACCCATAATCATAATCCACCCAACAGGAATTTCAAAAGTACACTTTACCATTCCAATCCCGCTTAAAAACAAAGCAATCAGCGGATTAATCACCAACATGCTGATAATCAGTCCCACAGCGAATGAAAGCAGAACTGCCGGCATAAAGCTTAATGCTGTCTGAACTATAAGTTGTCCTGTGGTAAATCCAAGCGCCTTTAATACCCCATAATCATGCTTTTTATGTGCAAGCAGTGTTCTTACAAGCAAAAATAATACAAACGCAATAATAATAACACTCAAAATTAAAATCACTACTACAATCATAATGATTACAGAAACATAAACAGAAACTGTACCAGCTATTGCATCCTGAATATTCACCGTATATTTAATACCATCACCTATCTTTTCTGTCAATTCCCTATTTAACACATCTATATCTACTTTCTCTGCTGTATTGATATAATAGGATAAATATGGAATAACACCCATGCGTTTATAGCCGCTTCGCAGCATAAGACAATCTTTTCCAAGATAATTGGAAGTCTGTGTAAATCCGCAGATAATATAATCTGCACTGTTTCCGTCTGCTGTCAGAGTAATTTCGTCTCCTACCTTCAACCCCTGTTCCTGCGCATATTTTGCACCAAGAAGCAGTTCATTCTCAAATTTTGGAAATCTTCCCTCTATACACATATTTTGATTATTTATCTTTGTACAGTCATCCGTAACAATCAGATTTAACGCAATATGCCCTACATGCCGAACCTCAATATCATTATATAAATAAACCTTTTCTACTCTGTCATCTTTATAAAGCAGCTCCAGAAATTCTTCTTCCTGCTCCGCCGCAACATTTACACAGGAATCTGCTATTTCTCCTACGATAAGATTTATCATAGGTTGTATATCAAAAACTACATTTCGAATCATTACTCCTGAAAACACCATAATTAACGCAAGTACCAGCATTGTAATACAGACAGTAATATTTTTCTTTGCTCCCGAAAAAGTAGTTTTCAGCGCAAGAGCTGTCTGTAACGGCAGGCGGGTATGAATAAGAGGAAAGTAATTCTTTTTAAAATTATGTGTTTCCACTCCCTGACGAAGCGCGGCAATTACATCTATCTTTTTTACAGTACGCGAAGACAGATATACTACAAGTATAGATGTCCCGCCGAGAACAAGAAATGTAATCACAAATGGCTGAAAAAGAAAATGTATATTATATGGAATCCCTGTCTGAGAAACCATCATTTCATTTACTGCCGGAAACAGACAGTAAGAGAGCGCTATGCCTGCCGCTCCGCCTGTCAAAGTCAGACCAAGAAACTGTATATAAAAAACACCTGTCAATTGTCTGCTTGTATATCCTGCTGCTTTGAGAGCGCCAAGATTTTTCATATTTTCCCGAATATCATTTGTAATGCCTGAGGCTATTACTACAAGAGAAATAATGATAACAAAACATGCCATTGCACTGACTATTCCAGAACAAATCATCTGTGAGATATATCTGGATTTAGAAACGGTATCCCAAGAATTGTTTAGTGCACGGATTGACGGAAATTCTTTGGAAACTGTATTTTTTATTACAGCTTCATAAGCCTCACTCTGAGATTTATCGTGCAGACGTACAGACAGCATAGTGGAAGCCGGTACAAATGCTTTCTCCCCAAGCTCCTGCCATACATCCTCTGTCACAAGAAATGCACACATGCCGCAGTTATGTGAGCCTGTCATGGCGCTGTTGTAAAAGCCGCATACCGTATAGCTCAGAACATGATTTCCACAGCTAATCTCAATGATATCTCCGACAGAATAATTCTTTCCCATTGCAAACAGCATTGGAAGATAAATCCCACTTTTAAATTCGCTCTCCTCTATAATTTCATATTTTCCAATCAGACGTCTGCATGCCATATCTTTTTCCAGTATAAAAAAATTAGAAGACAGCATTCCACCATTATAATCAACGGTGCCAGACAGCCAGAAAGCTTTGTCAATCGAATATTCAGAAGTATCTTTTTCCTTTTTTACAGCTTCCTCAAGGAAGTTACAAAACTCATCCTGCGAATTATCCAAAATCATAGTAACATGCTCTGCGTTTAATCTGTCATGGCAGCGCCAGAAATTCTGCTTATAGTCAAGCGAAAGCATAAGCCAGATATTTAACAGCATGGATGCAAGCAAAACAAGAACAAAGATTGAAATGGTTTGTGTTTTGCTTCTTCTAAGATTTGCCCTGACAAGAAGGATTAATTTTTTCATAATTACCACCCCATCTGCTGCAAAAAGTTCTGAAGCTTTTTGTGCCTTTCTCTGTCTTCCGGTAAATAACTTCCAAGGTTACATTCTCCTGTAATAATTCCGTCTTTTAAATATAAAATCCGGTTCCCACGCCGCGCAGAGCGCATATCATGTGTTACCATTACTACACTTTGCCCTGCCTCGTTAAAACGGGTAAGCGTATTTAAGACATCCAGACCTGTTTTTGAATTAAGTGCGCCGGTTGGCTCATCGGCAAATAATATTTCAGGTGAATTAATTAATGCCCTCACAATACCCACACGCTGCGCTTCCCCTCCTGAAATCTGTGATGGAAATTTGTTCTGTGTTTCCTCTGAAATATCTACTGCCTGAAATAATTCTCTGGCATGCCCTATCAAAGCTTTTTTGTTCTGGTTTACAAGAAGTCCTGCTGCCAGAACATTATCCATAATACTCATTCCCTCTATTAAATAAATCTGCTGGAATACAAAGCCACAGTGCTCTCGTCTGAATATGGCAAGCCCGTCTGGACTCAGTTTGGAAATTATCTTTTCTCCGAAGGTAATTGTTCCAAGTGTTGGTGTATCCATTCCTGAAAGGGCATAAAGCAGTGTGGATTTTCCTGCTCCGCTTGCTCCCATAATCACTGTAAAATCTCCCTTATAAAGCTGTAAATCGATATTCCTTAAAACATGCTGTAAAGCTCCTCCATTCGAAAAGGACTTGCTCAGATTTTCTGTTTTTAATAATATTGGTGCCATAAAAATCTCCTTTCTACAAGTCCATTTTACATTTTTTATTCTTAACTGTCTTTACAGAATCCTTAAAATTTCCTTAAATCATAAAGACATCTTGTCTTGTTTTACAAACGCCAGCTCGTATTTAGCCCTTTCGATAAAATCTTAAAACCATTCTTCATCACTTTGGCAATCCAACGTCTTTCCTTTTTACTCCATTTAGGTCTATAATGTTCTTCGTCTTCTTTTACCAGTATATTGCATCCATAAAATAACTTTTCATAAATATGCTGAATAATTTCTTTATCCCTGTTATCACCTACAAACTGACAGTTTATTGAATGTGCCATATCTGAAAAAATATTCCAATAATTCAAAAAAAGATTACAATTTATTTTTCTTATATTTATTCTTTTAAGAATTGCTGATGATATAAGAAGCTCATCTGTATCAAGCAGAAATCCCTGTTTTTCTGTAAAATCTATCGCTTCCTCTTTTGTTGGAAAAGACTTTAATATTCCGTTTATATCAAGCAGAAATCCGTCAATATCATCTGTATACCA
>CAJTOU010000103.1:0-3152 GCA_910577835.1 uncultured Lachnospiraceae bacterium
GGAATATGATATAAACACGGAAACTGCATGGAGTTTTCGTGTTTGTATATGAGTTTTCGTGATAATATGCAGAGTTTCCGTGTTTGCATATGAAAAAACGGTAAAAATAAATGGATAAATGATAAACAAGGAAAAGGGCTGTTCATGGCTCTTTTTTGATTTCCTGAAAAATACTTGTCTTATGCCATTGGATAAAAACAGTGAAGTGCTACGCAGATTTTTTTAATGAAAGGTATTGACTATTCCCTTGGGGGTTAGTTTATCATAGGTCTTGGAGGTGAAAATATGCTGATCAACGAAGTGTGCAGGGAATGTTTCTTAACCAAAAAGGCTATTGAGTATTATATAGAGCAGGGGATTGTTGCTCCAGCCATACAGGAGAATGGGTATCGCAGTTTTTCAGACGAGGATATTGCTGTTTTGAAAAAAGTTTCTGTTTTAAGAACCCTGGGATTATCTGTTGCGGACATCCATGATGTCCTATCGAACAAGGATGCGGCGGCATTAAATGAGGTCTACCATAAGAAGTCTGTGCAAATGCTTATTCAGCAGGAAAAGCAGGGACTGATCCAGGAGCTTGCATCAAATCATGATTGGGAACAGATACAGAGCAGACTGCATCGGCTTCAAAAAAAGCAGATGGTTTTGGAACGCCTGATAGATGCCTTTCCGGGGTATTACGGAAAATTCCTCTGCCTGCATTTTGCACCATATCTTAATTGCCTGGTTGTGACAGACACACAGCAGGAGGCGTTTGATGCAGTCATTGCTTTTCTGGACAGTGCTGATTTTGACATTCCGGACGATCTGAAAGGGTATCTTGACGAGATAACCCTGAATCTTGGCAGTGGATTTATGGAAGCTGCATCATCCAGTATAAATGAGGCTGTCAATGAAACAGAAAAATACATTGCAGACCACCATGAAGAAATCGAAAGATATCTTACCTATAAACGTTCCGAAGAATATGAAGCCACGCCTGCCGGACGCCTGGAAAAGGAACTGCGCCGGTTCAACAGCATGAGCGGATATAATGACATATTTATTCCGGCAATGTGCCAGTTAAGTGAATCTTATCGAAAATACCATGAAGGGTTATCGGCGGCAAATGAAATGCTTTCAAAAAAATATACGGAGCCGGAATAATATGCGGAGAAAAGAGTTTGAAAATATTACGGGGAGGTTCTATATGGAAAACATTTTAGAAATATCAAAATTAAACAAGTCTTACACGGATTTTTCATTGACAGATGTTTCATTTTCCCTGCCGGATAACAGCATTACCGGATTTATAGGTGTCAATGGTTCGGGGAAAACAACTACAATCAGGTCTATTTTAGGGCTGGCAAAATTCAATTCCGGGACCATTAAGTTATTTGGACAGGACATGAACGGAAACACAAGGTCACTTAAAGAACGTATCGGCGTTGTATTGGACGAGGGCGGATTTTATGAAGAATTCAGTATGTCTGAAATGAAAGGGATTGTATCCCCGGCTTATAAAAACTGGCAGGAACGGGATTACAATGATTACATGGAGCAGTTTGGACTGAACCCAAAGCAAAAGATCTCCACCTTGTCAAAGGGCATGAAGATGAAATTTTCTTTGGCATTGGCTTTATCACAAGAAGCAGAGCTTTTGATCATGGATGAGCCGACAAGCGGATTAGACCCTTTGGTCCGCAGCCAGATGTTAAAAATACTGGCAGGCTACATGAAAAAAAGCGGCAGGGCTGTGTTCTTTTCAACCCATATCACTTCCGATCTGGAACAGATTGCAGACAGGCTGATACTCATTGACAACGGGCGCATCCTTTTTCAGGAAAAAAAGGATACTCTGCTTGAAACATACAGGATTGTAAAAGGTGATAACAGTTTGCTGAACGCAGAGAGCAGGAAGCTGTTCTTAAGTTTGAATCCAATGGAGCGTAGTTTTATAGGATTAACCGATAAGCCGAAAGAGATTGCCAGGATTATGCCGGACGCTTTAATGGAGCGCCCAACAATCGAAAATATTATGCTTGGGAAGATAGAGAGGGGGAATGCATCATGGCAGCTTTAATAAAAAAGGACTTTATGCTGTTAAAAAAATATGTGCTGTTCATAATTGTAATCGTGTTCGCCCTGCCTGCCGCACTTGCAGCAAAATCAAATGAAGTGAATATGGTCCAGTCAACAATGGCTTTTGCTTTTGAAGTGATTTATTCTGAATTCCTGATATGCCGCTATCTGGCAATGAAAGAATACCAGTATCCCAAAACAGCGAGTTTTTTATGTACGCTTCCCTACACGCGGAATATGCAGGTTGCCAGTAAATATTTGATTTATTTCATTGTGTTTGCATTTTGCTGTACGGCATACTGGATTGATACGTTGTTTGTTCCGAATTTAATCAGACTCAGTTCAGATTTGGTCATACCGGTTTTGTTTGCCGTTTCCGTTCTTTATAGTATTTATATGCCCGTACAGTACAAGTTTGGATATGATAAATCAAAACTCATATTCATGTTTCTGCTGATTGCGTTTCCGTTGTTTATTGCCAAGGCAAATACAACAATGATCATGGAAGTTTTATCAAATATAACTATTCCCGTAATGTTGATATTGGCATTAGCGGCATTGGCTTTATCTGTAATGGTATCTGCAAAAATATTTAATGGGAAGGAATTATAAAGGGAAAAATGGATGGACATAAAATTTTCAAAAATGCAGCAATACCTGTCATCTTGATGATTGTAGGCTTATGCCGTTATACGCAGAATCTGCCTTTATCGATAATTGCCGGGATAGGGATTTACGCAATAGCTTCCTCCATAGACAGGTTCATAAAAAAGAGGTGACGCCATGCTGAGACAGGATAGTACAAAAAGATACAATCAGCTTGCGGTTGATCTTTTGAAGAAAATACTTAACAGGCATTACTTGCCAGGAAGTAAACTTCCATCGACAAGGGAACTGGCAAAACAGGCAGGGGTGAATCCTAATACAATGCAAAGAGCCTTACAAGTCCTGCAGGATGAGAAAATACTCATAAAGCAGTCAACAACTGGAAGGTATGTTACAACAGATATCCAACACCTTAAAAATATCCGAAATAGAATGCTGGAACAGATAAAGCAAAATTATCAGGAAGAAATCAGGCTGTCTCTTAT
>CAJTOU010000103.1:5223-5534 GCA_910577835.1 uncultured Lachnospiraceae bacterium
AGTCCTATGCCACGATGGATGAACTGGAAGGGCAGCTTGGGGGTGGCTTTTACCGCTGCCACAGGGGATATCTGGTCAACATGGCGCACATAGCGAGGTATGACAGCGACAGCATCTTCCTTTCCAGCGGCGAGAAGGTTTACCTGACAAGGAAGAAGCATAATGAGTTTGTAAAGGCGTATATGTGGTATTTGCAGAATGGAGGGGTGTCCTGTGTATGAAGTGGTGAGCGGCCTGCTGGAAGTGTTTTCTGCCATGTTCCAGGGATACTGCCTGCAGTATTTCTTTGGGAGTTTTCTGGAAAGCAGGAT
>CAJTOU010000104.1 GCA_910577835.1 uncultured Lachnospiraceae bacterium
CTTGTCTTTTGGTCTTTGGTTCGGAATAGTGTGGTACTGGCAGTCTATTTCTTGTTTTCGGTTACTTGCTTCTTTACCGTACATGAGCATTATTTTACGGATTCATGCTTTCCGAAACCATAAACAGGTTTCACCAAAGTGTGGAGAAATTTATAGTTTAATGAATATTCCCACCAGACAGGAAAAACGAAACCTGTGATATATGGGCAGGACATCATAAACAGAAATTTCAGAGGATTTCAGCAGAGGAACAATGTGCGCAAATTCATGGAGTGTTTTACAAGGAAAAATAGTTTTACTATATCGTAAAGAAAAGAATGGAGGATTTATCAATATGAAGGTATGCAACGAAATCAAGGCACAGATTGTACGCGCCAGTTACACGATGCAGGAGGTTGTTGACCGGCTTTCTAATGAATATTGCTGGAGCGACAGTGTATCCGATCTGTCGGCAAAATTACAGCGGGAATCGATCCGCTATAAAGAAGTCATAGAACTGGCGGATGTACTTGGCTATGATTTGGTATGGCAGAAGCGGAGGGAAAAGTGATGGAGAAAGCACAGTATGCGATTTTGCGGTTTGCCAAGTACAAAGGACCAGAAATCGGAAATATTGAAGCTCATAATGAGCGGACAAAAGAAAAATATGCCAGCAATCCAGATGTAGATACGAGCCGCAGCAAATATAATTTCCATCTGATTCAGCCGGAACGGAAATACCGTGCCGAAGCGGAACGGCAGATTGCTGCCGCCGGATGCCGTACCCGAAAGGACAGTGTGCGGGTGGTGGAGACACTGGTGACAGCCAGCCTGGAGTTTTTTAAAGGGAAAAAGCAAGCAGAAATCCGGGCATATTTTGAGGATGCCCTACGTTTCATAGAAAAGCATCAATCCAAAGAAACCATTCTGTCTGCCGTGGTGCATGTGGACGAAAGAACGCCCCACATGCACCTTTGTTTTGTCCCGCTGACAGAAGATAAGAGGCTGTGTGCCAAGGAGATTATTGGAAATAAAAAGAAATTGACTTGGTGGCAGGATGAGTTCTGGAAACATATGGTCAAAAAATACCCGGATTTGGAACGTGGGGAAAGCGCCAGCCAGACAGGGCGTGACCATATCCCGCCGAGGGTATTCAAAGAAATGACCCGGTTAAACAAACAGCGCGATCAGTTGGAACAGCTTTTGTGTGGTATCAATCCCTTCAATGCCAAAAACCGTGCAGCGGAAATCGGAAAACTGTTGGACAGCTATATTCCCAGCGTGGAGAAAATGCAGACGCAGCTAAAAAAGTACAGTGGCGCATTTACGGAAACGATTACAGAAAACAAAAATTTGAAATGGAAAAATGAGCAACTCTCAAAATCATTGGAAGTAGCTGAAAAGGGCAGTGTCTTGAAAAAGATGCAGGATTTTCAACTGCGGCGTGATTATGAAGAAGCTGTCAGTACATTGGAGCGTATCCCACAGGAAGTGCTGGACATATACACAAAGCTGCCGAAAAAAGAAAAGGAGAATGCTTATGGTCGATAAATGGAGCGGATTGGCAGATTTGCTTGCAAACTTGATTGAAAAATATGCATCGGATATAGGGCTTGAAGATATGCCTGATCCGGCATCTGTTAATGATATAAAAAATGCTAATGTGAAAGAGGAAAATTGTTCAGAAACCCACATTGCAATCAAAATATCAGCGTGATATAATAGACATGATTTAAGTGTCCAAACTCTGTTCTGAAAGATAACCTATTCTTTCAGAACAGAGTTTCAGAAGAAAGAGAGGTGGATAGGATTGGATAACCGAAAGAACATGGGGAAGAATAAAGAGGGAGTGATTTTTCCCGTTGCTCCAAATCTTTCCGAAATGGGTGACAGTTATTTGGAATTTATAGAAGAAATTAAAAAGGAAATTCAGGAACAGAGAGTTTCTGTGGTAATGAATGCCAATGCCAGTATGATTTATCTTTATTGGAATATCGGCAAGGCAATTTTAGCGAAACAGGAAGAAGAAGGATGGGGCACAAAGGTCATTGACCGTATGGCAAAAGATTTAAAAACAGCTTTTCCCGAAATGTCCGGTTTTTCTCCCCGCAATATCAAGTATATGCGTAAGTTTGCCCAGTGCTGGTCGGATGAGAAAATAGTGCAACGGGTCGTTGCACAAATACCATGGCGGACGAATATAACTTTAATGGACAAGTTAAAAACACAGGAAGAACGCATTTGGTATGCTGGAAAAACGATAGAAAATGGATGGAGTAAAGCAATACTTGAGTTACAGATACAAAGCAGATTGATGGAACGCACCGGAAAAACCGTCAATAATTTTCCGGCTGCACTGCCGCCGCATGATTCTGATATGGCAAATCAGATATTCAAAGACCCATATCTGTTTGATTTTCTAGGAACCGACATGCCAAGACGTGAAGTGGAAATGGAAAGGAAATTAACGGAACATATTCAAAATTTCCTGTTAGAGTTGGGGCAGGGGTTCGCATTTGTTGGCAGGCAGGTTCATTTGGAAGTTGGCGGGCAGGACTTTTATATTGACCTGCTGTTTTATCATTTAAAATTACGCTGTTATGTCGTGATAGAATTGAAAGCCTGCGATTTTGAGCCAGGATTTATCAGCCAGTTAAATATGTATCAGAATATTGTGAACGACATTTTGCGTCATCCAGATGATAAGCCGACTATCGGACTTTTGCTTGTGAAAGGAAAAAATAAAACTGTAGTGGAATATTCTTTGTCCGGTTATCAAAATCCGATTGGTGTTGCGGAATGGAAAAATCAGATTGTACAGTCCTTGCCGGAGGAATTTCAAAGCAGCCTGCCTTCTGTTGAGGAAATAGAAAAAGAACTGGAATAACAAAAACGGAAAGAAAAATGCAGCAGCCGCTGCACAAATGAGCAGATGGTTGGCAGTATGGAGGTTGGAATGAGCAAAGAAAAAGTAAAAGTTTATACTTATACACGGGTATCCACAGCCATGCAGACAGACGGCTATTCTCTGGATGCGCAAAAAGCCAGGCTGAAAGCATTTGCGGACTATAACAATTATGAAATTGTTGAAACCTATGAGGATGCCGGAAAATCCGGCAAATCCATTGAGGGGCGGATGGAGTTTAACCGTATGATGGAGGACATCAAGTCGGGAAAGGATGGAGTTTCGTATGTCTTAGTTTTCAAATTGTCACGGTTTGGCAGAAATGCGGCAGATGTACTATCTACTTTACAGGTCATGCAGGATTTTGGAGTAAATCTGATCTGCGTAGAGGACGGAATTGATTCTTCCAAAGACGCCGGAAAACTGATGATTTCTGTTTTGTCGGCAGTTGCTGAGATTGAACGGGAGAATATCCGCATTCAGACAATGGAGGGACGTATCCAGAAAGCCCGTGAAGGAAAATGGAATGGAGGATTTGCGCCCTATGGGTATCAGCTTGTAGGCGGCAGGCTGGAAATCAATGAAGAAGAAGCACCGGCGATCCGGGTGATTTTTGACCAATATGTACATACAGATATTGGTTCCAATGGGATTGCAAAATACCTTGAAAATCACGGAATCCGTAAAGTGCAGCGGCAGAACGGGAAAAATCCGTTATTTGACGCGCATTTGGTTCGGCTTATCTTGAAAAACCCGGTATATTGCGGGAAAATTGCCTATGGACGGAGGAAAACAGAAAAGGTTCATGGAACCCGGAACGAGTATCATCTTGTGGAGCAGGATAACTACATTCTCGTGGATGGGCTACATGAGTCAATCGTTTCAGAAGATGTCTGGCAGACAGCGCAGGTGAAACTGGCACAGGCTAAAAAATATGAACATATCAATAAGGCAAAAGATACACGTACACACTTGCTCTCAGGGATAGTCCGATGCCCGGTTTGTGGTGCAGGTATGTATGGCAATAAAAGTATCAAACGGAAGAAGGATGGAACGAAATATAAGGACTTCTACTATTATGGTTGTAAACACCGCACCATGATTCGTGGGCATAAATGCGATTATAGGAAACAGATTCGAGAGGAACTGCTGGATGATGCCGTGGCAGAGGTCATTGTGAAACTGGTCAGCAATCCGAAATTTGCAGCTATGATGCAGGAAAAAATCAACCAGAAAGTGGATACCGCTGCCATAGATCAGGAACTTGCCAATTATGAGAAACAACTTCGTCAGCATTATGCGGTCAAATCAAAGTTAGCAGAGGAAATTGATTCTCTTGACCCGGATGATAAGCATTATATCAAGCGCAAAGCAGACCTGGATGACCGGCTCTACCGGATGTATGATAAGATAGAAGATGTGGAATCAAAGCAGATTGAAGCAAGGGCAAAGAAACAGACAATTGAAGCGGAAAAACTGACCGGTGACAATATTTATAAAGTTCTGATTTATTTTGAAAAATTGTATTCGGTAATGAGCGAAACAGAGCGGCGGCAGCTTATGGAAACATTGATTTCTGAAATTCAGGTTTATGAGGACAGACAGCCAAGTGGTCAGTGGCTGAAATCAATAAAGTTCAAACTCCCGATTATTGAGGAAGATATGGATTTAAGTTTGGACAATGATGGACATGTGGAGGCGGTTTGCCAAATAACTAGGGAATAATAGAATATTTGATGTTTGAAAAAGAGAAAAAGTGAGAGATGCCCCCAATTTGCCCACCTAAATTTTACAGGTGGGCAACTGTTTTTTAAATATTCAATAAATTAGCAATATCAGAAAAATTAATATATAAATCGTCATAAATATTAACTTTGATTGTGGATTCAAAGGAATATTGGATGTTCAGCAAATTTTTCTCAAAATAGTTGATAGTTACTGTTTTGCGGCGTGGATCTACAATCCAATATTCACGAACGCCAGTATGCGGATATAGTCATCTGATGGATTGCTGGGAGAAACAATTTCAATAATAAAGTCAGGGGCACCATTGCAACGTTTTTCATCTAACTTGTTTTTATCACAGACAATCATAATATCAGGTTGCACGATTGTAAGGGGATTGTCAGAAAGTAATACATCAAATGGAGCGAGAAAAACCTTACAATCTCCTCTTTTTCTTTTGATATAAGTATTGAGCAATGTACTAAGCTCTAAAAGTATTGATTGGTGAATTTGTGATGGGCTGGCCATATTATAAATTACTCCATCAAAGACTTCTACCCTTATATCTTCTGGAAGAGCTTCATACTGTGTTAGGTTAATAGTTTCTGGCTGTAATGCTAACATGGATTCACTTCCTTTCTTCATTATTGTATGTGGTTATATATCTTATATTTAAAATTTATAATGTTTCATTATTTTATAAGAACTCAATTTTTATTTTGATATTTCTATTATAGCACATTTATAAAAAAGTAAATAAAATCTTTAGAAAATAGAAGAGTAATTAACATATGATAGGAGCGTGTATTATATTGATATTATATCTGAAAATATAATATAAGAAAATAATTTTATTAGTTTATAAATAAATTTAAAAGTCT
>CAJTOU010000105.1:0-411 GCA_910577835.1 uncultured Lachnospiraceae bacterium
CTCACGGGGGCTCTATAGCCGCAAACTCCAACTCTTTTTGGTTGGACGCCTCTGCCAGCGCCTCCAGATCCGGGACGCTGCGTTCGATTGGTCCCACGGTGGATTCCGGGCATTTCCATCGTTCATCTGTGGGGTTGTTATTCTATAAAAAATGTATAACCGCTTTGTTCAGGATCGAGTGAGTCACAAAATTCTTCCTCTTTTTGCAAGGAAATGTCAACTCGATCCTCCAAATCAGGGATAGTGCGCTCTATTTGTTCCGCCGCAGAGCTCAGATGCTCCTGCCGTTCACTGGTAATGCTGAAGTTTTCCAATGTTTCATGGATACTGCGATAGACTTCTGTAAGTTGTTCGGGAGTAAAAAGGACAACGTGGGGGATGAGGCCGGAGCGGGTAGCGAAGTCGCGCTTG
>CAJTOU010000105.1:2668-5457 GCA_910577835.1 uncultured Lachnospiraceae bacterium
CCCGGCAAACCCGCTTGTATCAAGGGTTTGCCGGGGTTTGCCTGTTGAATGACGTTTTCTTGTGACGGGCAATTTTAACCGATGTTAGCCATTCTGTAGGCAGATTTGTAGGCAAGCTACTCTTCAGTTAATTGACCAATTATATTAAGTTTTATTCAACTTTATCAGGTGTATCTTCTCCTTGCTGATTTGCACTTTTGGTCATCTCATCATGGGTTAATAGGTTTTGCTGATCTGAAGATGGCGCTGCTATTGTTGGAGGCAAATTCACTTGCTCTTGGAATGGCTTTATGGTATCAAGAAAAGCCACCGCAGTTTTAATGGCATTTATATCAGGTAAATTGTTCAGTACAGAGATTAAATTTTGAAGTCCGCTTGTCAGAGCAGCACTGGAATTTTGAGGGTAAGAGTTTTGCACTGCCTGAGAAATTCTTGATAAAAATTCCGAAGCGCCCGGTTGCACAGGCACTTTCTGCAAAGCATTTATAGTCTCCGCAATGGAAGTTAATTCCATTGTCGTTATAGCCGAAGTAAGGGCGTTGTTGACTTCATGATCCTGGCTATACAAATTATCCTCAGCTTGTCCAATTAATTTCCCGATTGCAATGTCCAATTCCTTGTTTATTTTCTTAAAAAGATAATCCGCTTTTCCAAAAACTCTAACTCCAATGTTGTGAGCGTGCATAACATCATTACGATATGTTTGAACATCTCTGAAACGCCTTCTGAGTGTTGGGACATCATCTTTCCCCAATATAACATCCCATAACAGTTTTTCCTCGAGGCCATCTAAATAAGATCGAATTTCTTCCTTAGAGTACTTGCTTTTTCCATTAAACTCACTCTTTGCATCGGCGTTTACGCGCGTTTTCAGCTTGGTAACAAAAGCCATATCAATAAAAAGCAAGTCAAAAATTTCTCCAAAGTCCTTTTCTTCAAGCCTCTGGATAGATTTTTTCGCTTCTGTATTATCTGAAATAGAAACGGCCAAGTAAAGTAATTTACGCAGTTTTCGCTCAAGTTCATTAACCAAGGGGAACAGCATTCGATTATAATACTCAGAACTTTCACACGACAGAACTAAGGGTGAGTATTCTGTTAAGGTATTATGTACATCAGATAACTTTTGAGCACTATCTGCGTTTTTACCATTAACAGAAAATACTGCAACCCAAAGCGGTGTATTTTCTATATTGGAAGTTTCTACAGTGACACCATTTGGCTTATAGTGTTCCACGATGCTTCGGCATTCGTCAGACAGGAACAAATATTCGTTTATCATTCTATTTCTCCAGTTTCTTTCTATTAGCCGGTTCTTGTGACCTCTCAAAGCACTTGAAATCTTTCTAATAAAATACTTCGATTCTTTTGTTTTAACTCACACTCCCAAATCCGCAGAACAGTCCATCCTCTGGCTTCAAACATAGCGGTTACTTCCTGGTCGTGCTTTATATTTCGTTCCCGCTTCTTTTGCCAATAGTCCTGATGATTTGCTGGACGAGTATTCCGGCAGTCATGTCCATGCCAAAAGCATCCGTCTACAAATACCGCTATCTTTTTCTTAGGAAATACAAAATCAGGGTGTCCCTTGACAGGATAATTTCTGCGCCATCCGGTAATACCATGATCCTTAAATATCTCAATCAGTCGAAGTTCCGTCGATTTGTTCTTCTTCGACTTCACCCGCTGCATAATATCGGAGCGTTTCTCTGCGTCAAAAACATCTGCCATACCGCTTATCTTGCCTCGAACTCAATACGAAGGCTTGGGTCGCTTTCTGTTTCCAGTACAATGTTGTTATAACGGCTGATAATATCCGAAAGTGTAGAGTTTCGTTTTGCCTCGTCAAACAGGCTGTGTTCGTATACATTAGCGGATAAAAACTGTTGTATGTCCCAAACCTCAACACGCCCAGCTAGTCCGGCATCTTCCGCCAGATTTAACGCCGTATGTACCCGATCAAAAATAGTGATGATAACCGGATGATAGCCGCTGCGGAGATTGGCACTACACTTCTCAATCAATAAGGCCCCTGGCATTGTTGTGCAGTGAATGACTGTGTTATTGATAACGAAATCCCCGCTACGATCAGTCGGGCCGTCCGCAACAGAAGCACCGTGTATTTCAAACGAGTCTTCTGGTAAAATCAGGCAGAGCTTCGCTGCCACCAGATGTTGTAAGACCGTTCCAAGATACTGTGTACCCGGATTTTGCTTCTGCCGCTTGCGTGCTTGCTCAAATAGTTCATCCAGATTAGCGCCAATCGTTTTAGACGTATCCGCAGTTAAAACAAATGGCTGGTTCCTGAAATATTCCCGGATTTGCTCCGCCCAAAATTCTTCAACCACATCAAAATCAACCGTAGTTTCCTGGTTCCAAGCATTTAGAAAATCCACATATTTTATCATCAGGCCCATGCTGCCACGGCTAGTCCTACCACCTTCCGATGATAAAAGCTGAGTAATACCATGCTCTTTCAGAATCTTTTTCAGCCGCCCACCGCCAAGCCCTGCAACCTGTCCCTCTTGGCTGGTCTTGAAATCA
The DNA here is from genome assembly GCA_910577835.1 of uncultured Lachnospiraceae bacterium. GTDB lineage: Bacteria > Bacillota > Clostridia > Lachnospirales > Lachnospiraceae > CAG-303. Next base: position 5,213 of record CAJTOU010000105.1, read on the forward strand.
TTAGGGTCGAGTGGAAAAGATTTGTCCCGTACTAAACGTGTAAACTGAATCACAACGGACAGTGGGCCTTTTGTAACGATATTGTTCTCTGTTTGAAAGGCTTTCAATCTTTCTTCGTTGCTAATCATTATACACGGCCTCCGCAATCTTTGTTAGGAATTGTTCTCCAAGGAACCGGGCAACAGGCATTGCAACTGCATCGCCCATCGCTTTGTAGCCGTCGTTATAGCTACCAGGAAGAAGAA
>CAJTOU010000106.1:0-2622 GCA_910577835.1 uncultured Lachnospiraceae bacterium
AAGACAAAAAATAATTGCAAAACAACAATTACAAGCATGCGCTTTCATGCTTGCAATTGCTGTTTATACATTCGTGAAAAAGGCAGTAAACAAAAACAACATTAAACTTCTATGAGCTGGATTGCATCGAGAATCTTTTGGAGCTCATTTTTAATTGCGTCTTCTGCAACGAGACCTTCTGTTGGGCTATTATTTTCATCTCTCTTCATCGAAATAATAAAAGCAATAACGTCTTTTTGATTTTCTGTTGGAAGCCGCAAAAATTCGCGAGTTGTAACAAAGATACCTATACGCCGATAAGCTTCCGCCACATCAATAAATTCACTGAGAGTTTCCTTATTTACTTGGCGCGTTTCTACAACAAGCCTGACCGCTGTTTTTCCACGAGAGGTACAGTAGCTGATAACTTTTGCAAGCGATATATCATCTGTAACAAGCGTTTCTTTGATGTGTTTTACAAGCTCTTCGTCAAGTTGGCTCAACATCCACAAGAAGTTCAGCCCTCCATATTGTGATAAGGCAGTACCTGAATCTATTGCATCAATACATCGCGACTTGAATACAGGCTCAAGCTCTAAAAGCTCATCCAATGAAATCGCCTGTTTATCCTCATTGGGTCCCTTATCAGTATAGCGCCCATGCTGTGTTTCAAAATCCTGCAAAAGCAACGCTAATATTGGTGGATTAACTGTTTTATCCTCAAATATACCTCGCAAAAATGAAAAGCGTTCCGCCGTATCAACCACTTCCAGCAAAGGATCTACGCAAAACAGTAATCTCCATGCAAACGGAACGGTAAAAAAGCCTTTTTCCTCAACTTCAAAAGAACTCCACATCCGACAAAGGCAACGTGTTAAAATTGTAGCCCTTTCTGCTGGGATATTTTTTGAGTCGCCTTTATTGGCATATGCCTCAATTTCTTCAAGCAACCTAATGATTTTTCCGTCCTGATATAGCTGGGTGATGTTTGTTACAACCTCGCTTTCATTTGCCTCATATATGATATTTCGCATAGTTGCAGTCGGAATTGCATCATCTCCAAGCGAAAGGGAAAAATAACGGTCAAAGCATTCCGGAACAGCAATATTACAATGAATTAAAAATTTCCTGTAATCGTAATAGCGGCCAAAAGAATAGCTATGTTCCAAAGCCACTTTCGTTTTGGGAAACAAAATCCCAAGAATCCTTTTTGCAGCCTTATCATTCGCAGCAATCCCATCGGAGAAAATATCACTAATAGCTTTCTTGATTTTCTCCTCATCAGTGTGTTGGCGTTCGTATGAGTAGCCGCTAATTGAACCGCAAAGCATATCTTTGTAATTATTTAAAGTGGAATAGACAGCCGGTTCAAATACCTGAAGACATGTCAGACCCAGGAGATCGATAGGATCGGTCTCTTCTTGCAATAGCTGGTACTTCAAGTAAAATACATTTGAGTATCGAATAACGTCCCGAATGGATTTGATATAATTTTTTACTCCATACTGGAATAATTCTGCCCATGTTGCTTTGTCCCACCGGCTATCCGGTATATCTCCAAGTATCCCGTTAAGTTTTGAGAAAAGAGCATCATGAATACTTGCCATGCTTGGTGCAGGTATCTCAAATGGAACTTGTATAACTTTTTCAAGGTATTCCCGCCCATCTCCGTGTTGTACCGTAGCAAGTGCGCGTACCACAACATCATAATCAAAAGCGAGCAAATAGACTGCGTTCGGAAAATCTGCCAGTGCTTTTACCAGTTGAAAAACAGCGATAATCTCTTCTTCGGAAAGCCGATCGATATCATCTATGGAGACAATTATTTTTAAATTCTCCTTAACCATTGTGCGGATTATCTCATCTTTTTGTCCCTGCATATCGTTGCTTTTTCGCTTCATGCGATTTCTTGCCTTGGTTGTAAACATTTTGCCTGCTGCTGCAATTGCGCCCCCGGCGTATGGGATAAGACTGGCTGCATCAAAAAGATCCGCATATTGATCGACTAATTCGCATACACTATCTGCCGTAGGTTTTTTAATTTTTATTGCACTTGCCAACTGTTTAAAGAATTGGGTAATAAGTTGTTTTGGATCGGAACAGAGCCAAGGATTAAACCTTAATATGACAACATCTGTATTACGGTGTTCTACTTGCTCTATTACCATATTTAGTAATGAAGTCTTTCCGCTTCCCCATGCACCATACAGCCCCACAGTAAAAGAAGTAGGAAAAGTGGATTGCAATATAACATTGGCAAGACTCTCAGCAAATGATTCTCGATTCAGTTTATCTTCAGAAGACTTAGTAATGGGAAGGTCTGGACTGATCATTAGTATCACCTCTGTTTCTTTATTCCGTAGGATTGACTATGGGTTCTCCATATTTGTGCCAACTGCACCAATTCTATTTTGATCTATACTCCATTTTACCACAATCTTTCCACCGCCGTCTACCACAACCTTATCAATACAGTCCACAATTTCACTAAGCGGAATATCTTTACTGCTGGCAGAAAGAAGCTTGCGGAACTTGGCGTATTGCTTTTCATAGGCTGCCTTGCTCTCTGTCACCTGAATGAGAGCCTCTTTTGACTGATTTGCAATATCTTGTACTACGCGAAATTCTTCCTTGCTGCTTTCT
>CAJTOU010000106.1:5169-5448 GCA_910577835.1 uncultured Lachnospiraceae bacterium
CTTACCCCATGGCAGGGAAGGGTTTCTGCCACTTCGGAGTGACGGCAGTAAAACCACGTTCCATTTCTAAGTGACATAGCATGGTCGCAGCAGCCGCAGAATACTTTCCCTCGGAGAAGGTAGTCGCGCCGTTTTTTATTCGGAAGGGAGAAACGCCTGATCGAAGCGTTGGCTTTCTCAAACAGCTCCATGCTTACGATTGCCGGGTGGTGGTCCGGTATTTTGAACCATTCGCTTTCATCCTTTAGCTTCATGCGGCGGCTGCCGATTTCCTGTACC
>CAJTOU010000107.1 GCA_910577835.1 uncultured Lachnospiraceae bacterium
TTATCCCGATAGCGTCATACATAAGCAGCTTGGTAACTATAAAGCGGTTCTTGTTGCTTCCCCTTTTGCTGACAGAAGTCTGCTTGACTTTGTTACGCCGCACCAACGCAAGCCGTTTAGTTTGATTTGTAATGAGCCGGACGGTTATTATCAGCTGGATATGGATAAGTACCTTGCCGAAAAAGCCATTGTTCTCAATGCGCCCATGAAAGTACAAAGCATAGAAGCGGTAAAAAGATGTGTTATGAATAATTTGGGAATTGCAGTTGTTCCCACATATTCTATCGGGGAAGAATTGAAAAACGGTTCTCTTATGCCGATTAAAACGGAACTTGATGAAAAAAAGTATCATTCTTTTTATATTTATCACAAAAATAAATGGATAAGCCCACAAATGGAATTGGCTATGAAGTTGATGAAAGAGTATTTAGGAAAAGAAAACCTACAAAAATAAATTTACCGAGAAATGGCACTGTAAAAGTTGCCATTCCCGGCGTTCCATTACTCAATATCTTCAGTAGGCAAAAACACAAGCCCGGCATTTTCTTCTTTATACCTTTCTCAGACTATCAACGCCAAGCAGCCAAGTCAAGGACGTAAACGCCGCTAAAGCGGTAAATCCTTGACTTGGCTGTTTGCCATTGATAAAGGGTAATTATGGCATAAATGAATAACTATGTTGTTTGATAGAAATACTGATCAGATGTAGAATTATTATTATAATAATTTTTGTTATCTGTTGTATAAGTGAAGATTTGGCATAATCGTATGATCTTTGACTTTCTTTACTCTGAATACTGGCATTATAGGCTTGTCCTTTCTTTTTGTGCGAAAGTTGAAGTCCACAGCTTTGAGGGGTGTGTGGGTATGCGTCTTAGTGATTATATTTTATGTGTTTTGATTTACTACAATCTTCCCGGTTTGCTTCACCGAAATTAGCAATTTAAGTAAGCGCCTTCAAACTCAGTGTTTATCAGTGTTTGAGACGGTTTCGTATTTTTGAAAATATGGAAGAAAATCAGCCTAAAATACAGGCGATTAGATAAAACTTGATGAAATTAAAATAATTGTTGTTTGAGGGTAGGTATATTATAATGAAAGCAAATAATTATGAAAGTAGGAATCGTAATACGCGAGGCCGGTTTCACATCTCCACGGATTTTCATAAATGTCTATAAAACCTCGTGGTTTCAATGTCTTGCGGGATTTGAGGTCTCATAAAAGTTCATGCGGATTTCTATATATCCATGTCAAATTGGTGCGGAATTGGTGCGATATTATTTTGAGAAAGATCCAACACAGGGAAAGGTCAATAACTGAAAGGTTGTTGGCCTTTTGCTGATTTTAAAGTATAGAAAATTTAAAAATCTCTAGTATTTGAATTTGCTATTCTGGTTATCCGCCAGGATTGACAGCGTTTTATGATAACGATATAATTAAAATGACTTACTACCGTAGTCATACAAAAAGAAAAATGGAATGGATAACCGGGCAGAAAGGGAATGAAAATGGCAAAAATCCAAATTTACAAAGGAAAAGAGTTTAAGGTATGTGTGGAGGAGTGCATTGAGGAGCACAGCCTCTTTTTTGAAGAGTACAAGAAGGCTGCGCATATGCTTGACGAAATCGTCAGATATGATAAGACAAAGGCCGACATGCAAAATGACAGTCAGGACATGGAGTATGAGAATAATATCATCGCAATCTGCGGGGAAAGAGGCGAGGGCAAGAGCAGCGTTATGATGACTTTTGTCAAGGCAGCGGTACAGTATGCCTTTGACGGAAAAAGCAGTGAGCGCGTTTTTGCAGAGACGAGCCATATCAAGGGTAAATATTTTGCCGAGCCTGTTATCATAGATCCGTCTCTGTTTGATGACAGGCATAGTATTTTAGACGTTGTTTTGGCCAAGCTTTACAGCCAGGTGGATGCACGCACTAGGGATTCGTATTTTGGCGGCGCATCAGACAATGACTATAAGGAATTGATCGGCTGTTTCCAAACCGTATATAAATACGTCAGTCTGATCAACAACCAGAGAAAGAGTCTGGATGACCAAATTGACTATGAGGGGGACATCGGGCGCCTGGCGAGCCTTGGCGACAGCACGAACTTGAAAAGAGAGCTGATAAAGTTAATCAGGCAATATCTTAAATTTATAGCAAACGGAAAACACAGCGGGGACGGATGCAAACTGATCATCGCGATCGATGATTTGGATTTGTGCAGCGATAAGGTGTACCGTATGGCGGAAGAGATCAGAAAGTATTTGATTATTCCAAACGTTGTGATTGTTATGGCGCTTAAGGTGGAACAGATGGAGGACTGCATACGGGAAAAATATATCCATGATTACAGAGGCAGTTTTGAAAAGTATAATTTTAACAACCGCATTACGGATGAAATCAATATAATGACAGAAAAGCATGTCAATAAGCTGATTCCCAAGGCGAGAAGGATATACCTTCCAAAAGTGATGGATATGTATCAATTAACAATCGCGTATGTCGATGACTGGGGAGAAGAGAAGAAGGTGATCTGGAGCACAGGCGAACGATATGATATTGTTGCGGTTATGCAGGATTTGATCTATCAAAAGACAGGAATTATACTGCTGCCAAAAGAAGCGGGCAAAGACATCCTGTTTTCCAATAATCTTCGAGAAACGGTCAATATGATTGTCTTTTTGCTTGGGATGAATGATCCGGATGTGGGAAATGACGCGCGATATAAGAATGTTGTCGAACTGGAACAATATTTTGAGAGAGAATGGGAACACAATAATATTTTAATGCGGGATCGAGAAGAATTTTACTCTTTGAAACGTCTGGGTGTCGATAGTGTGAACGATAATGCATGTTCCTTTTTACAAAAACTTTTTTATGATACGCAAAAAAGAAAAAATCCGGTTTTGGCAAATTATTCTACGGAAGCGGACAATGATTTCACATGGGTGGTGAACTGGATTCAAACTATAAATCACTACATAAGCAATGTATACCAGAAGGCAAGGACCTACAGTATCAGCGTACTCTATACGTTTATGCTACACAAGCTGGTGTTGGAGGAAAAGGACAGAGAGCTAACAAAGCTCCTCGGTGGGTATGTATGGAGCGGCATGTTTGAAAATATTATACCCGGCGTGAAACAAAAGGGAGTGGACAGGACAAGATTTACTGTCAGAACAGAGGATATATATAATGAAATTCTTGCTTATGTGAGCGGTAATGCCAAGGAACCTATCCGTTTAACTTATGGGAATAACGGGAGCGTGAGCGTTCCGAGAGTTCCGATTGGGGAGGATAAACAGGATCATATTTTGGCATGGATTTTAATGGCATTCATCGCAAATAACTTTTATATTGAAAATTATCAGTATAAATTTATAACTCATGGCAGAATTGTATGGAACAATTCTACAACGCACGAATTTATGCATGTCAGTTTGGAAAATTACATACTCGCTCTGTTCAACATAGATTCTGTCTTTGAAAAAGTGAGTTTTAGGGCGTTGGGAGTGGAGGAGGAAATACAGGATTATCTCAATCAAATCAGGGAAAGGAATCGGGAAAGCATCGATTTTATGCGGACTGTCGTCTCCAATATGGACGTTGTGGTGCCAATACTGCTATATTGCAGAGATAACCATGATGTGAAATCCGGATCGGAAAATGAAACAGACCGGAGCAAAAAACTGATAAAAAAGTTTTTTGAAAACATGGTTGATTATATGACGCAGTACGGCGTTGCGGGGAATGCCGGGACGCTGACGCAGTTTGTGCTGACAGAGGATAAAAGCATCGATATATGCGAATTGTATGCGAGGCTTATCGATATCACAGGAACTGATCAAGGAGTTCGTGATGAGAAAGAGCGTGAGGGCGAGCGGCTTATGGCGGAATTTCGAGAAAAATTGAGGATTATGCCTCTCCCTGAAACTTGGGCTCCGGAAAAACAGAAGGTATCCCTGTACTTGCTAAAGGCCTCTACGATAGCAACGGCAAAGACGAATTTGGAAAATCTGGCGGTAAACATACAGAGGTATATAGGCGAGTATAAAATACTGCCCTATGGATTCAATGCGGACGCACTGTGTGATTTTTATGCAAAGGTATTAGACACATATTTGCAAAATGAAAACGAACAGCTGACAGACGAATTGAGGGAAGAATATAAACAGATGGTTGCGATACACAAAACCATTTAATTTTTACAGGGCGGATGGGAGACCAGAGTGGATACGGAAAGAGGAAATCTTGAGATACTGTTTCAGAAAATACCCTACTGCAGAATAGACTGCCGGAGGGAAGGAGGGCGCATCGGCCATGACTACAGGGCGGTCGATGAACACCTCTATTTGAAATATGCCAGAGATGTGTTCCCGCACAATTCTGAGGATGAGATCAGAAATAAATACCGATTTTTGAAAGAAAAGATCGAGGGAGAAAATGTATTTTTCACAATTTGGGATTTTGCCGGAAAGGTTCTAATTTATGACGGCAGCGAGATCAAATGCAGGATAGACGAGATGCTGCGGTGGCGGGAAATATCTTTTCAGCTGGGACAGGATTTGTTTACCTGTGCGTTTTTGGCGAATCAGGCCGTCAAAAAAGGAATCCGCATAGAAAAATTTTCATGGGCGCCTATTATCCTGAGCGATGATAGGAGATTGTATAACATATTGAAGAAGGGAATTGCGGAAAACCACTTTCATTTAAACGGTTCTACTAAGATATTTGAACTGAATTGGATCTGCCTGATGAATCTGATAGAGAATAGGCGGCATGATTTTAAAAAGATCCCGGACACACTGCAAACACACCGCATGGAGGACGCAGGGATTAAGACACACAGTGAAAGTCTGTATGAGATATGCCAGAAGGCGGCGCTGTACAGAATATACCTCTTTGCTTGTCTCAGGGAGGATGTTTTTTTACTGCAGAAGGTGGAGGGGATACACAAAAAAATAGAACAGGGCATTCCCGTTTCGTTCCTCACATCCAAAATTCAGGATATCATCACGCTGGCCAAGTATCTGTATGGAGCGATGGTGGACAGATGTGAAGCGGAAAACAAAGATGGGAAAGCAGTGACAGACGAAAAACATATTTTGGACTATGCGCTTGAAAAGACCATGATACATATGAACAACAACGAGTGCCGGCTACTTTCTGGCGAGCGAAAATTTTTGTATGATTGTTTTGAGGCGGTGATGCGGGGAAAATTTGACGAGATGCAGAGCAATGTTTTTTACAGATATCTGTCGATCAGGACGCAGTTTCGGGGTGAGTTGATTCAGGTAAACAGGCAGGTGGGATTTGCGAATTTCAGCAATTATGAGAGGCGGAAGGAGGCTTTCATTGAACGGATCCCTATGTATGAGGACGAGCTGATCCGACTTGCCATAAATGAGCCGCTGTCCAAAGACCTGTCTC
>CAJTOU010000108.1:0-273 GCA_910577835.1 uncultured Lachnospiraceae bacterium
CTGAAATTCATTGCTGACGGATACAGCGCGTATCCGCTTGCCGCCCAGCAGTTCAAGATTGAAAAAGGCTGGGACGTATTCATCACGCAGGTGATCGGCCTTACCAATGACGACGAAGTATCCAAAAAATTCCGGCCATTCAAACAGGTGATCGAACGCTTGAACCGTACATTCAGGGAATCTTATCGTGTCACCTGCGGTTACGGTACGGATGGCGGTGCAATACACAGCGTTTCTCTCTGGGTCGCTTACTATAACTTCCTGCGTCCTCAT
>CAJTOU010000108.1:2616-5381 GCA_910577835.1 uncultured Lachnospiraceae bacterium
TTTTCCGTACAGAAACTGCTCTCCAACATTCTGGCCATTATTATAGAAAATAAAGATTTTACACGTATGCTAACCAAAAATCCAATGGAAACACGGTTTTTACGTGAAATCATCTCGTCTTTCCGCCCGCAGCTGATTGAAACCATGCCTGCAAACATACCGGAACTTACGACTGAAATATGTGATATGTATTTTGACTTTATTCTGGGTGGGACTGTAAACCTCCTGCTCCAATGGATAAAAAAGGATATGACGCTTCCCGCCTCACAGATGGAAACCCTCTCTATTCAGTTTATTCATTCTGTGTTAGGCACAAAAATTTACCCTTTATCTGATGAAAACTGATACTTTTACAAGGAGGATATAAAACCATGTTTCAATTTTTTATTTGTTTTATTGCCGGTATAGGAGCCGGGCTTGGAACCGGCTTTGCAGGCATGAGCGCAGCCGCTGTCATCAGCCCGATGCTGATCACTTTTTTGGGACTGCCTGCATATGAAGCTGTCGGCATTGCATTGGCAAGTGATGTCCTGGCAAGCGCCGTCAGTGCATACACTTATGGGAAGAATAAAAACCTTGACATCAAAAATGGAATTGTTATGATGGCTGCCGTTTTAATATTTACATTAGTTGGAAGCTTCGCCGCAAGCCTGGTTCCCAATACTACAATGGGTAGTTTTTCTGTGTTTATGACATTACTGCTCGGAATCAAGTTTATCATAAGGCCCGTTATGACAACAAAAGAATCTATGAAGGCCGTTGACAGCCGGAAACGTATTGTCCAGTCAATCCTAAGCGGTACCATCGTTGGGTTTATCTGCGGATTTATCGGCGCAAGCGGCGGGATGATGATGCTCCTGCTTTTAACCAGTGTATTAGGCTACGAATTAAAGACAGCCGTTGGAACAAGTGTATTTATTATGGCTTTCACGGCCTTCACAGGCGCTGCCAGCCATTTTGCCATTGGCGGGATGCCGGATATGAGATGTCTGGTTTTTTGTGTCGCATCCACCCTGCTATGGGCCAGGATTGCCGCCAAATTTGCAAACAAAGCAAGCGCCGCAGCTTTAAACCGTGCAACTGGCATCGTGCTTGCCATCCTTGGACTATCTATCCTTACAGTGAATTACATAAAATAGAGCATATTTAAAGACAGACACATATGATATGATCAATGCCGTCTTAACAGTCATACCCGCATAGATAGGAGGATTCCATGATAAATATATTTTTTAGTATTATCTGGATCTTGGTTTTAATACTCTTTCCTTTTCTATATATCAAAATGGGTTCTGATGATATGCACAGCATAATCACTCTCCATATCATCCTGACACTATATTTTATTATTTTGCTGCATACAAAGAAAAGGAAATGAAAATAGAGAATATATATGAAAAGAAAAATACGAAAATTCTATCAGGCTGTCATTGCAGAGCTGACAGAACATAAAAATACATTTTTCGTTTATTTGGGACTGCGCTTACTTGTTCTTGGAATCTTAATTCTCCAAATATTCCACCAGAATTATGAAAATGCATTCTTATGTATTTTAACTCTTATCTTAATGATAACACCAAGTGTAATTCAAGCGACTTTAAAAGTGGAATTTCCGTCTCCACTGGAAATCATTGTCCTCATTTTTATTTTTTCGGCCGAAATATTAGGTGAAATCCGTTCTTTTTATATGCGTTTCCTATATTGGGATACAGTTTTGCACACACTAAATGGATTTTTATGTGCAGCAATAGGATTTTCGCTTGTAGATATTATGAACCGACAGAGGAAAATGAAATTTGACCTATCCCCCTTATTCATGGCTATTACAGCATTTTGTTTTTCTATGACAATCGGTGTATTATGGGAATTTTTTGAGTTTGGAATGGATTTTTTATGGAATCTGGATATGCAGAAAGATACTGTTATCCATTCTATACATTCAACACTTCTGAATACCGGAGGTCAAAACCAATCTATCCATATTACAAATATTCAGGAAGTAGTGATTGACGGAAAAGAACTAGGCATAGAAGGTTACTTGGATATTGGTTTGATAGATACCATGAGTGATCTGATTGTAAACTTTATAGGAGCTATTATATTCTCCACAATGGGATATTTTTATGTCAAACACAGGAATTCTAAAAGTTTAGTAAAAGGATTCGTGCCTGAGCCTTGGTCAAAAGAAAAGCATTCTGACATAGAAGATTAGCATTATAAAATTTTGCTGAGAACAACACATTCCAACAATCGTAATAATAGATTTACTAAGAATACTAACAAAAATACTATGTATGGCTTTTTTAATCAAACTGCATTATTAAGTAACATTATCCGAAGAGTTCTTTAGAAACTGCCGATAGACTGTGCTTTTCATGATGTTTCTTTGATAATAAAACTTCTCGGATAATTACTAAGGAAAGAACCGAAGGTGGGTTGAATAAGAGGGCAAGCCCTTGTGCCCTCTTATTCAGCACACTTTTGGTTTTTCCGAATTGAACAAAGTCGCGTCCGGTATATGGGGATTCAAAAATCCTTTCCATTGATTTTTGTTGAATTTGAAAAACCCTCTTCATTCAATTTTTTTAGGCAATTGGGGATTCTATGACATACTTCCCCCTTTCCCCCAATTCTGTCATGTGTCTATTCTGTTTTTTCGGAATCAGGCGCTGCTTTTTCGATCCTCCCATCCAGAGCATACCTCGTACGATACGGTGCCTCCACAATACGGGCATATCGTGACATCTTTTTTATAAAGTATCTTC
>CAJTOU010000109.1 GCA_910577835.1 uncultured Lachnospiraceae bacterium
GGACGTACCTGTAATGCTGGTATAGGATTGTCAAAGTACACTGGCAAAATTTACCTGCCTATTAAATAGCCGACGAAAAATGCTGTTATTATTCAATTTTCGACAAATTATTTAATTTTTTTCTTAAACGGTTTCTTTTGGTATAAACGGTCTGTTCTGCCATTCCCATAATTTGGGCAATCTCTCTTCCTGAATATCCCCATGTACTAAGCAAAAGTATCTCTAATATCTGATGTTCTGTGCCCTTTAATAATTCATAGATTCGTCGGTCTCCAATGTTGTCTAAAAGTTCTCGGATGTCCTGTGCAAACCGTCCTCTGTCCCTTTGTTTTATGGAATCCATATCCTGCATCATTTCATCCAGATGTTCCCGGTATCTGCGCTCTTCCAGAAAATCTTCCCTGTCCATCCGGCGCAGCTTTTGGATCTTCTCTTCTTCCATTCCCAGCTCACGCAGTTTCTTTTCTTCCTGTTCTTTCCAATAACGCCATTTTCGTTCTTCACTTGTTTTGTTATAAGCCATTATCTTTCCTCCGATCTGATTTTTGGTATAGAAATCAAATCGGAGCATGGCGGTGACCGGATATGTGGTATCCCACAATTCTCAAAAAATGTCGAAAAAAAAAGTGTTGCAACCAGTATGATGATTACAACACTTTGTTCATTCTTATTGTTTAATTCTTTTTGTTGGACCCATTGATGCAAATACCACTTCTCCTATTGCTCATGTCTCCCCTCAAAACATTACATTTAGAAGCATATAACAAACTTTCGTACATCTTATTGCAACATATATTTTTCTTAATTCCCTTTTATAAATATATTATAAATTTTCAACTAAAAACTGGAGTATCATCCCTATTCTTCATTTACTTCAATTTTTTCTTTAGTACTCTTGTCTTCAGCGGCGCTATCACTTCGCTTTCCTCCCCATAGACCACTTCATATTCTTCCGAAATCGGAACTGCTACAGATTTCCTACCAAAATTCTGAAGGAATAAATATTCTAATTTGTCAGATGCTCTAGTATTTACGGATATTCCTTCTGGCACAAATTTTACCAATAGTTTAACTTCAGCTTCTTTCACAAGTCTTTTGTATAAATCATGATAAAATGCATATTCCATATCTGCCGCAACATAATATGCATGTCCGTTTCCATATGTTTTATGTGTCAAAGCAGCTTTTCCTGCATAGAAATCCTCTCCGTAACGCATCAGAACTTCTGCATCCGATACCTCCAGCAATTCACACAAATGGTTACATCTGTATGTTTTCTGTAAATTCAGATGGTTTGATGGATTTGGCACTGCATGGCTTTCTTCCCAATCATACAATGCATCTATCTCTGTACTCCTGATTCCCGTCACATCCATTAATCCATATGGTGTTCCAAAGAGGAAGCAACGATCTGTTGCATCTACCAATCCTGACCAATAGGATAATACTAGTGTTCCACCTTGTTTTACATAATCTCGCAATTTTTCTTCATATCCATCACAGAAAAGATATGCCATTGGAACTGCAAGAATCTTATATCCATCTAGCACATGTTCCATCGAAATTACATCTACGTTCAGTCCCTGCTCTCTTAATGCACGGTATTGCTTTAAGACACATTCCTGATAATACATATTTTCATTTCTTGGTCCTTGTGCATCTTTTAATACCCAGCTATTTTCTCTATCATAAAGAACAGCTACCTGTGCAATGGTTTTCGTTCCTATGGTTTCTTGTATCTTTTCTAACGCTTCCCCGACTTCTGTTACTTCTTTAAATAGTTTCTAAAGTAACAGCCTCTCTTAACTTCTTTATTTACAGTTTGTCTACTTCTTTTTCTGAAGCAGTTCTCCGTTTGTTTCTTCCCATTCATACATGACATAATAATTAACCACTACCCCATATTATAAATAACACCCAGAGATACTTATTTCAGACTGATAATCAGATTTTTATTGAATTTATTAATCTATATGTTATGACAACATATCTTTCAGACATGTACTCCGGTAGTCACTCGGTGATATTTTATATCTTTCTTTAAATACTCGGTTAAATGTTCTCTGACTTTCAAATCCACTATCCAGACAAATGTTTGTAATAGAATCACTCGTATTTTCCAAACGCTGGCATGCATAGTTCAGCCTTGCATCGTTAAGATATTGATTAAAGTTTCTATGGAATGTTTTGGAAAAGAGTCTGGATAAAACATATTTGCTCACCCCCAGATCTTTTGCCATCTCTTCCAGCGAAAATTTCTTCTTAAAATTTGCTGATATATAGGAAACTGTCTGGTAAATAAGATCGTTGCTCCCCACATTACTCTTTTCTACCAAATTTAATTTTCCTATGCAGCGTGCCAACACAATTTGAAGATATGCCTGTGCAACAGTAATATCCGACTGTTCTGTCTCTAAAATCGCATTTATAACCCTATATACCTCCGGTTCAACCTTTTCCGCTTTGATGATCGGGTATTCAGGAGCCATGGATTGCATGATATCTGCAAATTTGGCAATCGTAAATGGCGATGCAATCAGATAAGTCGCTTTATTTACACCGGGTGTCAGTACCTGATAGTGATGAATAACATCTGGAAATACAAAGCCTATATCTCCTTTATCCATATGATATAGTTCCTGTCCGACACCAAGTTCTAATGCTCCACTTGTTACACAAACAATCTCCAATGCATTATGAAGATGTGGTTCAATATGTTTTGACTTCCTATTTATTGCTATGATCTCCTCTTTTGTGTCAACATATTTTAACTGCATGAAATACTCCCCTTTGCAACATTTGTCTATATCTTCTTTCGATTTGGCAAGCAATCCTTTTACACCTATCTTATAATCAACTTGTAAATAAGGAAAGGAGGAATTGCAAATGAGCAACCTAAAAAAATATCTGAATGACCTTTTAGTATTCTACACTGAATATTTTGAGCATCCTTACCATGTATAAATACTAAAAGGACTATTTTGTAAAAACTGAATATTTTCTTAAGGCCATTTCATAAAAATGAAGTGGTCCTTTTTATTTTCAAAATACAGTTCTATCACTTTATATTATAGAAAAAAGCACTGTCTCATCGAACAACGATCAGACAACGCTTTCTCTTGTCAATTCTAATTTATGTCTGATGCATCTGTTACTTCATCTGCAGCAATTCCTTTTTCTGCTTTCAGTTTTTTATTTGCATCTTCAACATTCATTCTTGAAAGTGCAAACATAATCAATACATCAAAGATTAACGGAAGCCAAAGATACATGAACTGCATCATATCAAGTGCAGACTGTGGCTGAGTTGCATTTGTTCCGACATATCCACTGAGCTCAAGCATCCATCCAACAACAGCGGTTCCAATACCTCCACCGATTTTTACACCAAGAGAAGTACAAGAGTACATCGTTCCATCAATTCTCTTTCCCTGTGTAAGATAAGTGTATTCAGTGCAGGATGCAATAACAGCATTCATATCTCCCTGCCATGGTCCCTGACCTAAGGCTGCAAGAGCTGTAAACGCCATCATCAGCGGAACACTACCCATATATCCGGCAACAACAACAAGTGCTCTACCGATGACTGCTAAGACATAACCTCTTAAGTTCAGTTTATACATGCCTTTCCACTTACCAACTAATGTCGGTGTAAAAATCAGGGCAATGATCAGTGGAATATTTACTGCCCATGCAAATTGTCCAAACAAATTCTTATTTTTCAGTACCCATGTCATGTAATAAATGCCAGCTCCAATCATGGCACCATATAACTGCTGTAAAATATATGTTCCACAAATCATCATGTAATATTTGTTTTTGACAAGAAGCTTGAATGCCTGTACCATTCCATACTTTTCATTATCATTCTTTACTTCTCCTTCATTAAGTTCTTCCTCCGGAAGTTCCTTAACAGAAAGTGCTGAAATCGTATTTACGACCAGACCAATGATTGCATAGATAATAGCAACCGTTCTCCATGCCGCAGCATCTCCACCACATTTATCTACAAATCCAACTGTAATCGCCTGAATCAGAAGACTTGTTGAAAATGCAAAAATAAAACGGTAAGATCCCATCTGTACACGCTCTTTGCTGTTCTTTGTAATCAGTGACGTAAGTGCTGAATAAGCAATATTGTTTGCTGTATAAAACACACTATTTAACAGTGTATAAGAAATAAAGAACCATGCATATTTAGCCGTTGTTCCCAAACTCACCGGTACTGCAAAGCAGCCGACCAGCGTAATGGCACAACCAATATATCCGTATAGCATCCAGGGTTTCGCTTTTCCCATTTTACTGTGTGTTTTGTCAATCATTGATCCAAAAAATATATCCGTAAAACCATCAAATAGTTTTGATACGGCAATCAGGGTACCCACGACACCTGCAGCAAGTCCTACCGAGTCCGTCAGATAGACCATCATAAAAGATGTCAGGAACGCATAGACTACATTACCTGCAATATCACCTGATCCGTATCCAATTTTGTTATACCATTTCAAATACTTTTTTTCTTCCATCGAATTTCTTTGCTCCTCATCTTCATCGCACTTAGAATTTCAAGATGTCTAACAGAGTATGATGTCTAATTCTAGTTTTTTCTCTGTTTTTGTCTGATTGCTCTGTATATCCGGACTTTACATAACAATCAGACTCTCTTTCCTTGTTTACGGGTTACATGAAACTTTATTATCCCTTTACATACGGTATCAGTGTAAACTGGAACCGGAATAATACATCATCAAATCGGTACTGCTCCAATACAACTGGACCACAACTATTAGAACCAATGCCATTTAATGCGTAGTCAACACAGAATACTACACTATCTGATTCTATTAATTCATAATTATGCGTTTTCTCCTCAAGTTCTTCCTGTGTATAATAAGAAGCATTGAATGAAAATGCATTTTCTGCGGATGCCACAATTCCATATCGGCTGTTGTTAAGCTCTACATATTCACAATCATAATGGCTTCCATTTTCCTGTGGGCGGATATAGTCCTCATGCAAATCATCTACATTTGCCTGATACAAACCGTGGCTCGCAGCCTGATGTTTATCACAATAACTTTCCTGTGGTCCCATTCCAAAGTATCTTACAGCTGAAAGTTTTTTATCCAGGAACATCCTCACACCAAATCTCGGAAGATCCGGGAATTCATCGTCTTTTGTTACTGCAATATCTGCATCAATCTTTCCAGCAGCTTCTATTTTCCATGTGATCGTCACATCAAGAATCTTCTGTACTGTCTCTGCCACAACGGAAGCATGGCTTGTAATCTTCACACCATGTTTTCCCTGCACAAGAGCCTATACGACAGAGGTTGTGCAGGGAAAACA
>CAJTOU010000110.1 GCA_910577835.1 uncultured Lachnospiraceae bacterium
TGTGTATAAGAGACAGACCAGATTGTCTATGGTCGGCAGAGCCACACCCTGCTGCCACTTGTAGATGGCCTGCGGCGTGGCAAAACCGAAGATGTCCTGCAGATCCCTTACCGACAGCCCGGCCTGCTTCCGCAGCCTCGCTATGTTCTGTCCTGTCCTAATCATATCTATAGTTGGCAGATTTACCATTGCTCTCACCTCCTGCTATTTGAGATAAATATCCAGGCGGCAATGCTCCATATGGGGCTCGAACCCATGACTCCTCGATTAAAAGTTAGGGATGCCCTTTATCCCTTGTGCTCATCCCATCTGAGCTAATGGAGCATAAAAAATACCGCCTACCTCATTAAGATAAGCGGTACTTGAAATCTATGGTCTACTCCCGGCAGCCTTCCAAAGGACTGCCCCGAACATCACACAGCTTTTCGCCTTTTTCTTATCTTACATGAGCGCATCTTAACCAGACTCTGTTCTTTTTCTTTACTGAACAGTGCCTCATAATGTTCGCTATGCAGATAATAGGCAACGGAAGTTGCTGCAAATCCATTTATGGCGAGATTAGCTGTTGTCATGGCTGTTTCCTTTCTGGGCCTTATCGGTCCGCTTTGTTTTCTACTGTATCCACTATAGCACCAATCTGCCCATTTGTCATTATACTGATAATATAATGAAACTGGAATGGCAGCTGCCGGTCCTTTTCTTTTTAGCGGCTCTTGCATGAAAATGCCGAAACTACATAAATACTAAACAACGAGGAAAAACCGTCTATAATCAATTTTCATGCCACTTTTTATCAAATGCATTCACCCTATATTCTAACTCTTCACCCAAAATAGGTCTTAAAGCAGGTCGGACTCTCTGCTTATCTTCCTGCCAACCTATCACATAATCCCCCAAAACATCCAACATCATTTGTGTTCCATATGATGCAACAAAGTTCTTACCCCGTTTTCGATATCCAAGTGCTTTTTTTAAAGAATAGAACAAGGCATCAAGCTTAATCTGTTCATTTCTCTCTTCATCCATATGTTCTATGAAGAGCGATATCTTATCGCCATCAATCTTGTAACCTGGTTCATTTCTTACTTTCCTTTGGGTAGCCTCAAAATCAGCAAAAAACAAATCTTCACCTGCATACTCATAAATAGCTATATTTTGCCTTTCTAACTCTTTTCTTATATTTTCAGTCCGTATAGCTATCACTTCAAGATTATCAGTATATATCGTTCCACCCATGCAAAAGATAATATAGCCTACTTTATTACAATCAACTTTTTCCTCCAACAAACGAACTATGTCTTCAAATATTGGGGGAAAGTTTTCCTTCTCTCTATATGTTCCCCTCTGGTTGTTTACAAATAAATTTCTAAATTCCGAATGAATTTCAATTAACAGCGCTAACTCTGTGTCGTATTTTCCTTCAGATAATTCCTGAAGATTAGCCCTATACACATCAACACTCTCAAGATGATTATTCAAGGAATATTCAAAGGACCTAAAAAATGTATTATATGATGATTTTTCCAGCTTTTGCATTTGCTCCCCAACTAAATCAGCAATATCACTAATCGCTCCCTCAGGCACTGCCTCCGATGCTGTAACTTCCTCATGCCATTGTGTGTATATTCTATGGATTGTTTTTTCAGTCCCAATTCCTGTCGATGCGACTTTTCCATCTCTCTTTTGCAGCGAAAGACGGTCAACACGAAAATGTTCAATCCCTATTAAGATACCTTTTTCATGTTCCAATGCTGGTGGGCAGTATCTTACAAAATCGGGGCGCTCCTTATCCATCCTGTCAAACTCTTTTCCACATATTTTATTGATGATTTGTTTGCTTTCCTCATGTAATGAATTCTTTTCCTTTATCACTCTGTTTAAACAGAATAACTCATTATTTTTCTTATCCAAATTCACTATCTATACCTCATTTCTGGTATCTCTATTCGGAAACAGATGTTTTGTAGCTACATTTATAACAGCACTGACCACGTTGCCCTCTGCAAGGCCGTATATCTACGGTACTGCCCCATGATATACAGACCGCTGATTTTTAGAGGAATGCCGAATATATAGGGCAAGGCTATTTTATCTTGTATATTTCCGACTGTCCTTCAAAGTTTATATTCCTTAATCGACATATGTCTTGAACAATATCCACATACCACTGTGGTGCTACTGGATGTACCATGACACCTTCTAAGAAATCAGATATGTCTCCAGCATCCTCTATTCTAACATTATTATCGCCAATCTTGTCCCAGTCAGGTCTCTGGACACAAATTTTCTCAGTCAAGTAATCTATGATTTCCTCATCCGTTTTACCTTTTATCTGCTCTTCAATTTTGAATTTCACACCAAAACTAGATAGTCCCTCTGCACTGCCTAAGCTGTTATCCGCAATTAACAGGCGATATTCTCCTTCATGTTTAAATGCAGGTCTTTTGTGAAAATATGTTTCATGTGTCAGCAAACTACTTTTCATTTGGTCGAGCTGTTGCTCCATTATGGATTTTTTGTTTAAGTCATAATTTACTTTCTCAAGATAGACACTAAACTGTTCTTTTTCCGGAAAAATCTTTTGCGTATGAACTAATAACTTATCGTCTTTTGTCCTTATTCTGACCGCTCTATTTCCATACGAATAACATCTCCACATGGCATCAGTTTCGGGGTGTTTTGACCAACATTGAGCATAGGTGAACCACTTACTGTGCCACATTCTAAAATAATTGTCAGGAATCGCATAATAATTCCTTGGGCACAGATTGTAATACATTTCCCTTACTATTTTCCGTACATCCCCAGGGGTTTCCATATGGGAAAATAAATACCCTTCATATTTATCCTCCCATGAAGATGGGCGTACATATCTATCTTTGTTATTTATGATGAGGTTTATAAAGTCTTCAAAACTTATATATCTAAAAAGGTTCTTACTCATCGAATACCTCCTCCCTGATATTCGCAACATTTCAAATAATATAATAGCATACGTTTCTATGTATTTCCGTATGAATCCCAGAGTATCAACATTTTTCAACCTTCAGCATAATTCTGGAAAAATATCATAACGGCCGCTATTTCTATAAGGGACATGTGACTCTGGGCATCACTAAACACCCCTACTCCTCCAGAATGCGCACTGCTTCTACGAGATAGCCATAGGCCTCCAGCTTATGCTTTTTTATATAGGACAGTTTCTTATATCTGCTCTTTGCCATGGTCTCGGCTATGTATCTCTCGGGATTTCCTATTTTTACAAATGGCCGTCTTTTCAAAACACAGGCCGCAAGGTACATCACCTGGCAGGCGTCTATGGCAGCTCTTTCCCCATTATACTTGCCCTGCAGGATATGGCTGTCGAGGGCGTTTGCTCCCTCTACATACATCGGGTATTCCTCCGGGTCTGTACAGCCCCTTCCGATAATGCAGGCCGCTGTACGAATCGTGTCCCGCAATACGCTTTCCCTGTCTTCTGCAATATCCCGGAAAGCGATTTCTTCCGCCACCACCCTGTCATACGTCTCCCACAGTTCCCGCTGGTCTGTAAAAATCTCCGACAGGGTGGCCACATCATACAGCTGCTTCATGATTTCCAGTTCTTTCTTTGTCCCGAGCGGGATGCCCGTCGTGTGGGGTGCAAATGCCGTCATCTTGTCGCCTAAAATACAGTTTGCACTTGGCATCACTATCTTCGATGATTCCCCTGTGGTGAGCAGGATATCGTTCTGTATTTCCCGCTCTACCAGAGCAGCATAGGGACTTTCCATGAATACGATGTCCAGCAGAATATAGAAATCCTTTTTCAGGATTGGCGAGGCATACATAAATTTATAATGCGCCTTCTCTATCCTGTTCTTTCCTTTCCGGCTCTGTTTTTCATGGTGCTTGAATGGGAAAATCCTTGCTGCCTCCATCACAAACTTCTCCACGTCAGCCCCAGGTTCCACTATGATATCGATATCCGTGGACAGCCTCAGCGGATGCTCCGTAAGCAGGAGAAGGCTGGTGCCTCCCTTAAAGACAAAATCCATGCCCACCTGCGCCAGTGCCTCCAGCAGCCCAAAAGCATACATGACCCTTTCCAGCAGCCCCGGATCCTTTTTATACTTTTTCTGTAACCCTCTGATGTACTCCAGCGTAAATATCTCTCTTGAAAGCATGCCCATCCTCCTGCTGACTGTATCTTAATTCCACATTTGTTTTTTCCTTCAGGAATGTCTTTATCTCTGTTTCCAGATGTCTCCGCCTTGCATATCGGAACAACCTCATCTCATCAATGCTGTATCTGGAAAACGCATCTTCATAAATTCCCTGGTACTCACTTCTGCTGACCAGTCTGCCCGTCAGCTTTTTTGAGAATAGATCCACAAGCAGCTTCTCCAGAGGGGCAGAATGCCCTATGGCAGGTTTTGGGGCTTCTGAAACCAGTTTCTGCACTACGATAGTATCGTCATTTCCCCGCTGCCTGTAGTACATGTCCTTACTGGGGCAGAACAGCACATCCGGGAATCTTTCATGCAGCATTTCGAATACCGAAGCCTCGCACATGTTTTCTACTTCCACAAATATAGTGTTTCTTCCAAATAAATGGTTTACAAATTCATTCATCTGGTACATCTCCCACATCTGGAATTCAATCAGCGGGAATTCACGGCTGACTGCCTGCTCAATCTCCAGATATGCTTCAAGGTGGTCATAGTTATATTCCCTTTTTCCGCTTTCCTCCGTAACACGGATATATACGCCCCGTCCAATGCTGGCAATCCTCTGCTCCCTCTTCAGTTCTGACAGCAGCCAGGAAACAGAGCTGTCTGAATAGTTTGCGTTTGTTTCCCTTACCTTGTTACTGAACTGCTGTTTTGTAAAGCTTTCATCTACAGGCATGTGTTTGATGATGTCCTTCATGTCCATAATTTCACCCCTATTATAGATTCGGCAATTTCTGTTATTTTTGCCGAACTTATAATACGAGTATATGCTATATACAAAAATAAGTCAATATTACAATTCCGGCAATTTTTAATATTTTTGCCGAAAATGTAATATTGTATTCTAGCCCTGCCTCACCTCCAGCCCGTCCAGCGTAAGCCCCGGCAGCCCCACCAGATACCACTTGTCGTCCATGCCCATCTCCACGCGGGCGGGAACCCAGACATCATTCAGCCAAACGAAACATAGAAAATCTTAGATGGCGTATTCTGACATCTTAGATTTTCTTTTCGTTTTACTCAAAGACCTCCCCGCAGTGGATGCCGCCGTAATCCCGCCTGTCCCCGTGCTCGTCAACGTAATGGAAATTGTACCTGCCGCTTTTCCTGTCGTA
>CAJTOU010000111.1:0-2316 GCA_910577835.1 uncultured Lachnospiraceae bacterium
TCCTGCCAAGAAACAAATCCGAATCCATATATTGTGACAGTTTATTTTCTAATGCTGCATCCCCCTGTGTACGGTTATCCAGCTCTATGTAGTAATTGCCGTATCCTGTTTCAAGCAGACCGTCGCATCGGGGTGTCTGTTGTTTTTCCGATGCTGCCTGATAGCGTGCCTCCAATTGCCATACGGGGAGAATTTCAAGGTATGGGCAGGAGAGATACGCAAAGTATAAATCGTTGGTGTGGATGCGGTGTGGGAGTTGCTGCTGGCTTGTCGGGGGTCTGCGCTCAAGGTCAATCTGCTTTGTGCTTAAAAATGTACTGCTAAAAATCTTTTCCAGGCGCGTTTTCCCTTTTGCAGTCAGGATGAAATACCTTACACGATTGGTATTTGGCAGGGTCTTACCCGTTATGTATCCCTGTTCTGTGAGCTTTTTCAGGCTCAGTCGCCCTCCAGTGGTGGAAATGCCATGAAGTCCAGTGGCTGATAACTGCTGGTAGGTTAATGTATTTGCCTGAGCGAGAATAAAGAGGTCGCAGTCGCTTTTGCTCAGGGAAAGCAGGCCGGCTTCCTTAATCAGTGTATCTTTGTAATTTAGTGTGTTTTGCATTTATTTAAGTGCTCCTTTCTGTTCAAAATAAAAGCCACAGAATCTGTAGCTTAAATAACCTGTTGCCAGGAATTTGATCTGTATTTTGTCCAAAAGGAACTAAATGCTAATAATAACAAAGGTATTGTAGCATATGAAAGTTATAGCTGGCAAGATATAAGTGGTATTTTATAGTGTGTTTTATTGTGTGTGAAAATAATAGATTAAATTATAAGTTCGTTTCTTTCATTCTACGTGGGGACGCAAAGTTGTACATTGCATAAAAGGGATTGAAAATTCTTTTGGCAGAACATAACATAATTTTGTTTATATAGACAGTTTTTTGTTCAAGAACAATAAAAAGGTGAACATTCGCTTAAATACTTTCAAAATTACTGTTTAAATCACAAAGAACCAGTATCCTATATGGGACTAATCAAAGAAACAGAAGATTATTTAGAGTAGAGGAGAAAAGATAAAAACATGTCTTTAGCAGTATGTGTATTAGCAAAAAACGAGGAAAAACGGATTGCAGATTGCATAAGACCAGCATTACGTCATGCAAACGAAGTTATTGTAGTTGATAATGGAAGCGAAGATCGTACAGTTCAAATTGCAAAAGAGTTAGGCGCTACTGTATTATTTTTCGGATGATTTGTTTGATCTAGCAAGAAATAAGTATTTAGAGTATGCTCATTCCGAATGGATATTGGCACTAGATTGTGATGAACGTATGTATGAGAGAGATTTGATTAGAATAAAAAAGGTAACGGATGAGGATAAAGATTCAAATGGTTTTTTTATACCTTCATTTCAGTATTATGGTAATGGACAATATGCTCTTTTCTTTATTTCAAGGTTGTATAGAAAACAAGAAGGAATTTTTGTGGAGACGAGAAGGTACATATGCAGTATTTGTATAAGCTTATTATGCGCAGAAAAAATATGAGCAGGCATTGGGCTATATAGATGATGCAATGAAATACATGTCAATGTATCCGCATCATCATATAAATAAATGGTGGATTTGTAAACTGTGTTCTGAGAATTACGAAATAGATGAAAATATTTTATCTGAATTTTACTTGGAAAATTTGAAGTTACCATTATCAAAAAATACAATTTATCCACATCAAACTAATTTTATACAATCAATAAATTTTGATGAATTGAGAAGGAGATAAAAATGATTTTACGTGGTCGAACAAATGGTGAATGGAAGTTAGTTATTTAAGTGATAGATAATTCCCTGTTTGAAAACTGATAAAACAGCAAAGGAGGCATGAGACAATGCTTCAGATAGCAGTCTGTGAGGACGAACAGGGATAACCTCATAGGCATCTTGAAACCACTTTTAGACAATTACATAGAAGAGTACCGGGTCACAGATTATAATGAGATGCTCTCCATACGCATTGAGGGCGGCGTAGAAAAGGAAGTAAGGATAAAGAACAGCGACCAGTAAGCACAGGCGGGAAAGGTACTGGAATCGGGTCTTTTGGTATAATTTAGAACCAATTTAGAGAAAAATCATAAAAAATCTGTACTTCAGGGAAAAATCTTTACCTCGGGGTGAAAGTATAAGATTTTATGTACAGTTTAGGTCAGTTTACAAGGAACTACACGCAGACCGTGAAACGGGCTGCTGACAACAAACGGCGCTATGCTCCCGGCAAGGGGCATAGCGCCTGTTTGTTGTGGGGGTATCCAAAGGGGGCAGTGCCCCATTT
>CAJTOU010000111.1:4987-5285 GCA_910577835.1 uncultured Lachnospiraceae bacterium
ATTTCCTGAATTGCGCTTTTGGGCTTCCTCAATCATTTTCTTACTTAAATCGATCCCTAATATTTTTGTAGCTCCTTGTTCTTCTGCGAACTTGCAGTGCCAGCCATATCCGCACCCCAAGTCAAGAACAGATTTTCCTTCTAACGAAGGAAACAAAGGTTTTAATTGATGCCATTCACCAGCAGCTTTTAACCCCTCTTTACTGCGGGACATCTTTGCATATTCTTCAAAAAACTTCTCATTATCGTATTCATTATTCATAACCTTAACATCTCCTATTTTATCCTTCGGCACCGCC
>CAJTOU010000112.1 GCA_910577835.1 uncultured Lachnospiraceae bacterium
AAGGCCCTGGTCAATCAGATGGAGAAGGGCAAGGTGAACTACGACAACGCCGTGCAGCGCAATCTCGTGTGGGACGAAGAGAAAAAATCTCTCCTGATCCACAGCATGATCTACGGTTACGCCATCCCTGCCATGTACTTCACCCGTGACGAGAGCGGCGTTTATGACAGCCTGGATGGGAAGCAGCGGTCAAATACCATCAGCGAATATCTCCATGATGAGTTCGCATTGTCCACTGATACTCCTCCTGTCGTAGATGACAACGGGGGTGCGGATGATATCAGTGGGCTATATTTCTCGCAGCTGCCGGAATGGGCCAGGGATCGAATCAAAGACTACAATCTCACGATTTACTACTATGAGGGAATGACGGAAACGGAGGTCAGAGAGTTCTTCCGCAGGCTGAACAACGGCAAGCCTCTGTCGGCAATCGAGCTGACCCGTGCCAACGTCCCTAGCCTGACGATCTTCCAACAGCTTGCGAAACACAAGGCAATTCAGTTCGTCGTCTCGGAGGCTGGCAGGAAGCGATTCACCAATGAAATGATCGCCATGCAGCTTTACCAACTTATCACAGAGGAAGCCCCAGACTTCTCTACCAAACCCTTCCGGGAGTGGGCAAGCAAGGTCGAGGTTGACAGTGAGGTGCTGGACACGATCAACTCAGGGCTGGATGCCTACTCGGTGTTCGCCAGGAGCCTGATTCATGTCAAAAACAAAGTTCTCCGCACTGTCAAAGGAAAGACACACTTTATCAGTTGTGCCTACTACTGTTGTCTGGCAGTCGAAAATGATGTGAGCCAGGATAAGATCAACTGCACCCTGACTGAGTTCTTCAACGGTCATCCCACCATATCGCCGGAATACAATCACACCGTATCCGCCGGCAGTGCAAAGCCTACCTCGGTGCAGACACGGCGGGACGTTATGCGGTCTTTGCTCCCGGCAACCGATGAGGTGGAGGAACCTGACCCGGAAGAAGTTGGCTTTGATGACATAGACGATCCCGAACAATTTGAGGAGGAATCCTGAATGAAGTACACTCTGATTGATGAAAACGGACAGTATGCTCTTATCCTGCGGGGTGAGCACATGACACAGTACGCCGTGGTGAGTGGGCTAGATAAAGAAACCGGAAACTGGGACTGGACATGTTGCTATTTCGACTTTGGAAAGTTCTCTGGACTGACGAAAGCCGAGGCCCTTTTCCGTGCGCTGGACTATTATCTGATGCGGACGGACGAGAAGCACATCCCTTGTGCCAGAATGAGTGAGATCGCTACGCTTCTCAAGGATGGGCTGATCGAGGATGGTGAGGAAGAAGCCTATCGCTACATGGTCGGTGTTGTCGAACTGTCGGACACCGAGGCTGAATATCTGGGGCTAGACATGGAGCAGTACAGAGAATCCACAGGTGAAGATGCCGATAACCCCACGGGTGGCTCCCGTCCAGCACAGGCGGCGATTACAGTCCCTCTCATCCGTGGGATGCGCCTGAGATGAGCGTGTAACCCATTCTTGTCTCTTCGAGATTATTTTCTATTGCTTCAACAGAAACCCAACTCCATTCATTGGGTTGACTCCAGGATATGGTAGCCATCTTAAATTTGTTGGAAGGCTACCATATCCTGAGCTTGGACGCTGCTCGGTAAAATGGTCATTTCTCTGTATTTTTTTGCTTAGAACTGTAATGCCAGTCCATAATATGAGATTTTACGACTGCTTTTACTTGGGCCGTTAGTAGCATTTCAAACGCATCTTGAGCCCCAGGCTTGACAGAATAGTCTATACTTGTGGGGTCATAGAGCACCCGTGTAGCCAGACTATTGATTTCTTCTAAAAAAAGTGTCTCCCAGTTTTCACCAAAATCCCCACCTTCGATTAGCTTATCAATAAGCAAACGACTCAGCCAGATAAAACTAGAGCTAAAAAGCGTAAACTGTCGTATAAAAAAATGTGTATCCTCTAATGGCCTGTGGCAGAATTTGTCACGAACCTGAGGAAAGCAAATATCCCGTAAGGCCAATGATTCATCAAGAATCTCTTCTTTTTCCTGTTCATCATTACACTCAAGTAGTCGCCTCACATTGTTCGTAAGTTCAAACAAGGAAAGTTCCTTCTCGAATCTATATAGGTTAATTCCATAATATGTAGAATCAAAATCCAACAGGTTTTTGCCTGCATCTCCCCGATCTTTCTCTATATGCTCAAGTAAGGCTTTGCAAAGATCCAAGTAATTTTCATACTTGATTTTGCGAAGTTTTTTCTGAAAAGCATCACAAGCATCTTCCAGCCTTTTTTCGTATCCAGCATCCTTTGAAGAATGTATCGCAGTATTCACACCATTATAGAGATTTTTAATCCTTTTAAGTGTATCTCTTAATCGGGGATCAGCTTTACCGTCTGCATCAACATAGTCGAAATATAACTGCCATTCGTGTTCCGAGGACTTTGGTATGGCAGACCATTCAGGCCGACGGTTATCTACAGGCCGAGACTTAAAAAGTCTATGTCTAAATTGTCGCATAGTAGTTTCGTGAGAATCCAGCGCAGCAGTTCTTTCCCCTTGTTTCCAAGCGCCGTTATGTCCAATGTAACTCGTCGAGTTTTTGTCACTAAATCCAATGCAAGAATGAGCATACACAAATTGGCTAAAAGGCACACCTCTAATTCGCTTGGTATTATGCAAAAACATACTCAGGCCCATAAACATACACACATCAAAAACAGTTTGGTACAGGGAGGTATTTCTTGCAAAGATAGCGAACACAAAATCAAGACTGACCAGGAAATTGTATGTTCTGGAATAAATCAGTTGCAACCCTGAATCCTTGCTCAGTGTAGGTACTTCAATTTCTAAACTTTTATAAAGCCCTTCAAATTCTGCTAGAAATAAAGCATCCTCTGGAATATTCCATTCACCTTTATCGTGAAAATTCTGTTCTCTGTCAAGGAGATCTCGCCAGAGCCTTTTTCCATCTGCCATTTGATTCTCAATTTCCTCCTCGTCTAAATCCTTGCTGAATTGTGATTGCAGATACTCTTGGAGTAGAGTGTCAAATTTGGGCAAAGATTTTGCTTCCGGATTAGCCTCTAATTCGGAGTGTAACACTTTTAGCAAATCCGGGTTCAATATGTTTGAAGGCTGTGGCGGTTCTTGCGATTCTTTCTTTATAGCAACTTGCTCCCTTGGGTCACTGAACAAGGAATCCTTTGCATCATACACCAGGAACACCCCTTTCAATAGAAAAATGTCACAGCATTCTCGCCGGACCTCCATTATACTGAACGCATAACAATCAAAGGAGGTTCGTCCCATGTCAAACACCTTTACACAGGCCCACACCACCGCATTGCCTAGCGCCCCTAACACAACAACAGAAATACTCCCGACTTCCCCAATCATGGAGTCTTTGGATGTGGAACCAGCAGCTACAAGCACCGAGCTGTCAGCCAACGTCCAGCGCGTTGAAATGATTACCACGGAGATTCTGCAACACAAACGCCAAGTTTTCCATTCGTTTATCCAGATTGGCTTACTGCTTGACGAAGCCAGGGGCCGTTTGAAGAAAGAGGGGCAGTGGCTGTATTGGCTAAAAAACAGCGTCGATATTTCACCGAGGATGGCCCAACGCTATATCCAGGTGGCCCAAGCGTTCCCGGATGCGACAGCGATGTCGCATTTAGGAATGACCAAAGCACTTGCATTACTGGCCTTACCAGAGGCTCAGCGAGAGAACTTTATCAACGAGTTGCATGAGGTCAACGGAAAGCAAAAAACTGTCAGCAACATGTCTGTCCGAGAATTGCACCGCGCTATCCATGAAAAAATGGAGCTTGATAAACTGGATGATGTGTCTGCTGAGGAAGATGGCAAAATCGCAAACAAAGATGAAAAATCTCCATCAAAATTACTCCCGGTAGTCCACAGAAAAAATCAGAATCCTGCTGGCCAGAATTGCCCAGAAAAGCAAACCGAACCCTCCGGTTTTGGGAAATTGACGGCTGATATTGAATCAGCGCAAACGTATCTGGACAGCATCGTAAAACTCCTGGAGAGGCAAGGAGCAAATGACGTTGAGCAAGGTCGGATTGCTGATGATTTGCGTTTGCTCCACCAGAAAGTTATACAGTGCCTGAGTTTAGCAAAACTTGAGATACCAACTAATGGATGAAATTTGACAGAGGCATCCCCTCAAAGAGAGGGGGTGCTTCTGCTCTGTTTTTTAGAAACCGGTTGGAGGTATTCATAATACGGGAGTTTATTAACACGACAAAACCCCTCTGGAGTCAAGAGTAAAATATCTTTTAACGTAGCCAACTCGTTTGGGAAAACAATAGGCTCCCGTACCACTGACATACCAGCACTGATACTCCTCGACATACCCCGAGATTGCCCATCTGAAAAAGTAAGATCTTCACCCTGGCTGCTCCCGCTATTTTTCCCTAAACTCCTGCTACTACTGTCATTTATGCTGTTTTGTCTGACATTGATTGTCCCTATCATATCACTTATAGTTCTCTGGTTTTCTGGATCAGTTAAACTCAAAATCGCCTTATATTGGCAGTTATCAACAATAATCTGCCTGGATTCCTTTCCGTACATTTTATCAAGCTGCGCCAGGCTCTGTACAACCAAACAGATCGTTACACCCTTGCTGCGGAGAGTGGAAACGGCGTTTTGGATCACATCAATTTTCCCCAGCCGGGGGAACTCATCCAGCAACAGCAGAACAGGAGGCAATTTCCTTTCATTGCTATATTTATCGGGCCGCCGCTCCAAGGTTCGGATAAGCTGGGTGAGCATCATCGTTATAGCTCCATCCCACTGTCCGAGCTTGTCCTCCGGTATTCGCATAAAGATATTATGGTCTTCTAAATCCTCCCACTTCATCATGCCATCGTCTTGCGAAAAAGCAGCTCGGATTCGATTATCAGTAGCAAAAGCCATAACCCGATTGCTCAATTCTGCACCAATACCCGCCAACATCTTGTTATCCTCCGGGTCTTCAATCCCCCGAAATTGATTGATGTGCATGATGGCCGCTTCATTTCTGCTCTTGCTGATTTCTTCAATCAACTTCCAAATGGGCTTCGACTGAATTAAAGCCATAGCATCATTAAACGTTCCCTGTAATAATTCACCTGTGTCCGGGTCGCATTCCTTTAGTCCACAGACATACAG
>CAJTOU010000113.1 GCA_910577835.1 uncultured Lachnospiraceae bacterium
TTTCACAGTGTAATTTTGACTGGAGTGTATGATGTAAAAAATCTAAATTTGAAGCAGAGACAGGAAGAAGAAAAGAAATATAACGCCCCGTGGAATGTTGCGGCAGATTTTACTGTAAATATGGCATTTTCCGTATCAGAAATTGAATCCATGCTTCTGGAATATGAAAAAGAACATCGCACTGGCATGAACCGACGGAGTATTGCAGAGGAAATTTATTATTATACCTCTGGTCATCCATTTCTGGTCAGTTATATCAGCAAAAAAATAGATGAGAGAAAACAGATATACAAAGGAAAGAATAAAGGCTGGAACAGGCAGGATGTGAGATATGCAATCAGAGATATTCTAAAAGGAACAAATCCTCTGTTTGATGATTTGGTGAAGACGCTTGAAAGTAATAAAGATTTTTTTTGTCTCATAAAAGATATGCTGTTAAGTGGAAAAAGTATCAGCTTCAATGCTTTGGAGCCGGTAATGAATCTTGGAATTAATTTTGGAGTTTTTAAGGATAATAATGGAAGACTGGCAGTTTCCAATCTTGTTTTTGAGGAATGTCTGTATAATTATATGATTGCAAAGCAGGTAGTACAAGGGGCAATTGTTAAAAATAATCATGGTAATTTTGTGGAAAACGGACATTTGAATATGAAAAAAATTCTAAACAAATTTCAGGAATTAATGAAAGAAGAATACAGAAGTGAGGGTAAGGAATTTTTAGAGCGTCATGGAAGACTGCTGTTTTTATGTTTTATAAAACCGGTAATTAATGAAATTGGACATTATATAGTGGAACCGTCTACCCGCGATGACAACAGGATGAATCTTGTGATTTTTTATGAAGAAGATAAATTTATCATAGAACTAAAGCTGTGGTATCACAGAAAATATAATGAAAAAAGACTGGAGGCTTTTGCAGATTTTATGAATGGCAGACATCAGAAAAAAGGGTATCTGATTACATTTTATTTTTATAATGGCAGAGAGAAAATGCATGAGGATTATACACAGGAGCTTCATCAATATAAAGGGAAAGAGATTTATGAGGTAGTGGTGTGATAAAGCGAGAAAACGGGTATTTTGAATCATTAAAAAGTTATTTTGGAAAGTAGAATTTTTCGATGATGAAAGAGCACATTTTGTACAAAGAGACAATAAAAGAATTAATAAAAAATCAGTCAGAATTATTTCAAAGGGTAAAAAATGGCGATTATTCTGAGGTATGCTATCAGCAGGAACAAAAAGGGCAATATGGAATTTGTGATAAAAATTATACATCCCGTCTAAGACTTGCCTATTATATTTTATTTGAAAAAGCAGATAGCGAAGATATTGTAAAAAGTCTGTTTGAGGAGGAATTGAAAGACAGACAGACGAATTCCTTTCAGGGAATTGGCACCTGTCTTGAGATTCTTACCTGTCTTTTAATGAAATATAATTGTGAAAATAAATATCAAAACCTGTTTCAAAGAGCAAAAAATGCCAATTTTGACTGTGCCTGCGGGTATACTGCAGATATAGAAGTGGACAGTGATTTGGACAATTATAAGATTGAGGACTGTATTGATATTGCTGTGAAAATGAAGTGTTTTGATTATGCAGAAATACTTGTAGACTGCTGGAAAGAAAATGTTTCTGAGTGGAATGAACAGACTCTCTATTCTCTGACCTATTATAATAAAAATATTGGCAGGGAAATAGAAAATGAACAGTCTTTGAGACAGCTTCTTGATATCAGACTTTCAGATGGTAAAAATTTTGATATTATTTCAGAATGGAGAAATTTAATTCATTACTATATTCAGTTTGAAAACTATGAAAAAGCATATCAAAATCTGACTGATATGAAAAATCAGACAAAATTTTTTGAAATTTACAGGATGAATCTTTTTAAGCATATTTTAGAGGATTGTATGGAACTGATATGCGGATATCCGGACAGAGCAAACGAGCTGTGGAACTGGACAAAGCCTTTTATTAAAGAATATTCCGCTGCCGGTAATATGCATGGGAATTTATATAAAAAGAGCATTGAAGCTGCCCATATAGTACGAGATTCTTTTGAAGAAGAATTGTCAAAAAGCTACGATATATGGAAGCGGAAAATGAATTTGGTATAGTAAAAGTATCAATAGCTAATTTGTGGTAGCTGTATTATAAGAAATATGGAATAATTTTCCTTTAAAAATATATACAGGAGCGAATGAATATGAGTAAAATAAATGAAAAAAAGCTGAAAAAGTATATAGAAGACTGGAGTCAGTCAGGTAAAAATGAGATGGAGTATCCTTTCTGTGAACGGGTAAAGGAAGGCTGGCAGATTTTTTTAAAGGGTGAATCGCTTCTTAGGCAGAAAATAGATGACATGCGTAATGGAGTTATAAAGCAGAACAGCGACGAGCTGGTGGCGGCATGTCTTGAGCTTTTAAACCCTGTATTTCAGGATATTTGCTTTGAAACGGGCTACAATGGAGAGAAACATGAGTTAATTCTGACAGCCGAGGGTGATAAGGCAAAGCTTTTTCCACTGATTTATTTTCAAAAGCATGCGCCAAAGGAAGTGCTGGAGCGCTGGAATATTATTGTAGGAAGGCGCCCTTTTCATGAAGCATATTCCATTCGGATGTTTGGACAGAATATCAGTATGAAAGATGTCTGGGTCTGGATAGAATGGAAGGAAAATAAGACAGCAGAATTATTTCTTTATTGTGAAAAGCTTGTTTCTTTTTTACAGGAAAACGAAAACGATGCTTACTGGCTTATGCTTATGTGTATTTTGCTGGACCAGGCAGTAGGAGAGATTCCTTCTATAAGATATATTGACGGATTTGAATTATTAGAGCAGCCAAAAGATGGAGAAGGTCTGCCTCTTACCAAGCTTTTTAATTGTATGCAAAAAACACTTGGTTTGGATACAGAGGAAATGTTAGATGCCGCAAAATATTGTGAAACCTATACAGCCTATGAACTAAAACCAGATGAAAATATCAAGGCTGGCTGGCGTAAAGATGTTTTTGTGGGAATTACAAGCTGTGTACCGTTAATTAGTGAATATTTGCAAAATGAAAGCAGAATTATGGATTCTTTTTATCAGGACGGAATTACAGCGGGTTCTTTCAGTTATTCTGTGGAAGGTTTTGCAGAAGAAAACAGAGGAAAACAGATTCTTGACTTTCGTGACCAGTTGGAGGCCGAAATACTGGAGGCTGCAGGAGAGGAGGCCGTTACCTTTATTGGCGGTGCAAGTGGGATTTACTGCTGTTATCTGGATTTTATTGCATGGAATCCGATAAAAGTGTTGGAAGTGGCAGCAGAGATTTTAAAAAATAAAAAAATTGCATTGGCTGAATTTCACCCATTTTGGAACGATAAAAAAGGGATTCGATTGAAGTAGGATATTATGGCTGTAAGCAGGCAGAATCAGAGCCACCTGTCAAATGGGTGGTTCTGATTTTTTATCGCTTATTTTTAATTTTTTACCCAAGAGATAATGAAAGAATATCATTGTAAATAAAAAAATGGAAAATCTTTCCATAAATAATTGTGTTTGTTTCTTAAAATGCTATAATTGACATAATTAGACACGTTAAAAATAAAAGTATGAACAACGAAAATGATATATTGGAGATAAAAAACGGAATAATACCATGCAGAAAATAGAAGAATATTCAAGATGGGTAATAGACAGGGTATTTCTATACTTTGGTGATGAGGCTCTTTCTTATGAAAGTGTTTCCATTCACAGATTACAAACCCCAATCGTATTTACACAAGAAGTTATACAACAGACATATGAGATAGAACAGGACCGTTATAATGTCCTGTTTCAAAAGCTTTCCAAAGAGGCATTGATTTTGGCTCTTCATTTGGCAGTCGCCCAGTATCTTTTTCCTGAATTCTATCATATGCTGAAGGGACTGACCGGACAGGCAGTTACTATGGCACTAGCACTTGAACTGACCGGCGAAAGCAGCACATACACACTCTCTGAACTCAAAAAACAATATCATATCTTAAGAAAGTATCTCCGTCTGGAACAGAAAATGGAAAATTTTTTATACAGTGAGCTTTATGCAGACGAGAGACTTGTTCTATATCTGTCGGGAGACGATGCCCTGCCTGATTGTCTGAAAAACAGTTGCGAATTATATTTTCCAAACCAGCTTCAAAGTAAAAAGTATTTTGCCACAGAGTATTATGAAAAAATACTGAGTGATTCAATTTCTTTTCCACCTTCTCCAATAAAAACCGGCGTGATTCAGTTATGTGCAGAAGAAGGCAGAGGAAGAAAGGTGCTTTTGCGTGCTGTCGCTGCAAAAAAGGACGCGGGATGGATATTTATTTCTTATGACAGATTGAAAACAGACGCAGGCGAAGAACTGAAAGATTTTCTCTGGCTGATTCAGAGGGAAGCAAGACTCTATGATTTTGGCATTTCATATTATCATGTGGATAGTATTTTATTGGAAAAAGAGGATAGAGACATATTTATTTCTTATTGTCTGAAACCGCCATTATTTACTCCGGTTTGTATCTGTACAGAAGAAAGCACAGAGCTTATTCCATATGTAAAATATCCCATTCAAAAAATTATTTTTCCACCCTGTGACAGTCAGGAAAGAATTTTATTATGGAAGAACTTTGCTCTGGAATATCAAATGGAACTAAACTGTGAGCAATATGGTGTAAAATATCATCTAAGTCCAAAAGATATCGAAAAAATTTTTCATGGTTTAACATGTTTTTATCAAAACTCCATGACAAATCAGCAAAAAGATAAACTGGTAGCAGAGCTTTGCAGCAACGTACATTGTCAGCCAAAAAAAGGAAGTCTGCATAAAATCTCATCTTTTTATACAATGAATGACTTAAAGCTGGAGCCGGACAAAAAGAGAATACTCGAAAATATCTGCGCCTATGTCTTCTGTCAACACAAGGTTTATCATACATGGAATATGAATATGAAATATTCCTATGGAAAAAATGTAACAGCATTGTTTTACGGACCTTCAGGAACTGGAAAAACCATGGCGGCACATGTTTTGTCGCATGAGCTGAAGATGCCTCTTTATCAGATTGACTTATCGCAGGTAGTAGATAAATATATCGGAGAAAGATGTGTATAAGAGAACAGTTATTATACCTCTGGTCATCCATTTCT
>CAJTOU010000114.1 GCA_910577835.1 uncultured Lachnospiraceae bacterium
GTATCGGGAAGTGGCGCAGTAAACACTTGCCAGTGAGCGCCACTTCCTTTACATATTTTCAAGGGCTTTTATCCCGTCCCGTAACCCTTGTGGGCGTTTTACGCCTTTCCGTTCGCAATAATCATCAAGTATCTTTAATTCCCCTTGTGTTACACGAATATCCAAACGAATATTTTTAGGATTTTCTTCAACGGGTCGCCCTCGTTTCTTTGGCGGCATATTCACCTCCTCCCACTTGCCAGTGTCTTTATTATA
The DNA here is from genome assembly GCA_910577835.1 of uncultured Lachnospiraceae bacterium. Classification (GTDB taxonomy): domain Bacteria; phylum Bacillota; class Clostridia; order Lachnospirales; family Lachnospiraceae; genus CAG-303. The sequence goes on from CAJTOU010000114.1 coordinate 256, forward strand.
ATTGATTACCGACAATAATAAAAGGACAGCTATCGTCTGTCCTTTTGTTTTACCTTTTTTGATTATTGGAAAGGGCGGCAGCACTTTTTGCTGTCGCCCCTTGATTACCTACCAGCAAGAACAGACAAGGCTGTCAACGGTGGGCGGAAGCCCATTCACTTGCCGTTGACTGGCTCGGCTGGACTTGCTATCTGTTCGATAAACTGGAAGTTAGCGATTTCTTTTTCCGGTATTCTCTGTCCCACGGATTTCCTCATGATAGAAATAATCTACGATCACCGGATGTCCCTGCGGGACTCTGCCATAAGGCATTTCATTATCCACAAAGGCACAATCATACTTCTTAGCCATTTTCTCAGCTTTTACTTCAAGTGCTTCAAAGTAGCTGCGGTTATGCTTGTTATAGATCTCGTCGTAAAGTGGTACAAGATCAGGATATTTTCCGGCGATATAATCCATAATTGTCTTTTTGAAACCGCCTCGAAGATTGAGATTTTCGAGCCAGAACAGATCGCACTGATCCTTTACCCGCTCAAAGATTGCTTCAAAATCCGTGATACCGGGGAATACCGGGGATACGAAACAGACTGTACGGATACCTGCTTCATATACCTGCTTCATAGCAGAGATACGGCGCTCAATGCTCGAAGCAGAGTCCATATCGTTCTTGAAATTTTCATCTAGTGTGTTGATCGACCATGAAACGGTTACACGTCCAAGCTTCTTCAGTAGATCAATATCCCGTACCACAAGATCCGACTTTGTGCAAATCAGAATATCTGCATCACTGCCGATCAGCTGCTCCAGAAGTTTTCTGGTATTCCCGAATTGCTCCTCCTGTGGATTGTAGCCATCTGTCACAGAACCGATGACCACCCGCTGTCCGGCATATTTCTTCGGATTTTTAATTTCCGGCCAATGCTTCACATCAAGGAAAGTGCCCCATTCCTCCTTGTGCCCGGTAAAGCGCTTCATAAAAGAAGCATAGCAATACTTGCAGGCATGTGTACAGCCCACATAGGGATTGACCGAGTAACCGCCTACCGGCAGACTAGACTTAGTCATGATGTTCTTTGTTTCCACCTCACGAATGAGGATTCCATTTATTACTTCTTCCATGATTTCTGTACCTCTAACACTTTATTAAATTCTTCCGGCATTTCCTGAATCATATTTTCATCCCCTATGATAGGGACAAGGTCTTCCTTCATAAACACCGGAATGCCGAGCTTATGTGCCTGGTCCGTCAGAGACCATGCCCATTCCGTCTCCGTATGAATCTTCCTGCTCTGAGCTCCGGTCATGGTGCCGACAACGATCCAATTGATTCCGGAAAGGTCAACTGTGCCGGGATCGTCGAATAACGGCTCAAAGGTAACATGATAATGTTTTGCTCTGACGTTTTTCCGAAGGGCGTCGATACGCCACAGTTCTGCTTTCCTCGTCACCGTAACGCCAAACCATGCGTTTTCCAGATCGGTATCAAAATCCAGCAAATCAGGTCGCTTGGTAAGGAACAGGAACTGATGCTGTGGATTTTCACGGATCTTTGCAAATACCTCGCCTCTCCATTCCGGCTTCCATCCAGAGAGATCGCTCATGCCGGTAAGAAGAAAGTTCTGCGGACGTTTCTTTTCCATCATCTTGAGCTTACCCGGAAAGAATTCAGGGGCAGCGAAGTCATCAATCATATGCCAGCGTTTCACGTTGTTGCGGGCATAGCAATATGCACACCCCACTGTGCAGCCAATGACGATATTCATGTTCTGAATCTGATCTTTGATACAAATACTCATGACTTCTGCCACTCCTCAAGATTCTTTCTGATGCAGTCGAGGCATTCCTCAAACCGGGTAATTTCTTCCTCTGAAAAACCTTTGTAGTAAATACTGCCCATCTCATCAGATACAGAATCGTACTCGCCCTTTAAGGCATGTGCTTTCTCAGTCAGAAACAGGAGTGTTTTCCTTTTGTCCGTTTTAGACTGAACACGGCTTATCAGCCCTTGATTTTCCATTCTTTCCAGCATCGTAGTAAGAGATGTTATCGCTAATCCGCATTTAGTCGAGAGTGACCTGATTGAGATACCATCCTCCTGCCACAGCACATAAAGAATACGCCCCTGGGCTCCATTAAACGCATCAATATTCTTTTCGCTGAGAATCTTCTCGAAAATCCGGTCTCCAAGCTGTTTTATTTTGGTAACAAGAAATCCTCCATTCATTTCCATACAAAAGCTCCTATATAGTAGTTTATTAAAAACATACTATATAGGAGCTTTATTGTCAACAGTTTATATGTCCTAATAGGTAAATTCCGTTTTTTCAATTCTCCAAACTGGAATTGTTCAAGCTTTTCAAATACTAACGTCCTTAATTCTGTTCAATAATTGATTTATAGTAGTTACCAAAGTCAGCAAGTGAATTAACAATTGGAAGCATTTTTGTTCCGAGTTCCGTTAAGCCGTATTCAACTCTCGGTGGCTGCTCATGGTAATCGTGGCGATATGCCAGCCCATCACTCATCATTTGTCTTAAACTATCTGTCAAAACCTTTTGTGAAATACCATCTATACTTCGTTGTAGCTCATTGAATCTCCATGGACGCTCTTTCAAGTTACGCAAAATCAGCAGTTTCCATTTTCCTCCGATAAGAGATACTGCTGTTGCAACTGGGCATTCCGGTAATTCTTCTTTTGCTCGCATAATTCTCACCTCCGAGTCTATTGTAACACATTCATTTTTGAGTGTACAGTTACAAAAAGGTGCGTACTTGTTTTTGTATGTGTCTCACACTATACTAATACCAAGCAACCAGAAACTACAAATTAACTATGGAGGTATTATTATGGCAAATTACACAAAAACAACTATTGGAAAGGAAAACCGAATTGAGCTGCATGAAAAGTTGTCTTTAACAGGTGCAGAAATCAGTTTAAATGAACTACCTGCAGGAGCAAATGTCCCATTTGTTCATTCTCATAAAGAAAATGAAGAAATCTATGGAATTCTTTCAGGTAACGGCAAAGCCATAATTGATGGAGAAGAAATTAGCCTTTCAACTGGAGACTGGCTAAAAATCGCACCTGCTGCAAAGCGTCAGTTTTTTGCATCCGATATTTCTGGAATTACTTATATCTGCATTCAGGTAAAAGAAAATTCTCTGGAACATTTTACAGCAGAGGATGCCGTAATCGGCTAATTAAAAGTATTTATTTACAAAAATGCACAGTTCACGGTAAGCTAAGAACTGTGCATTTCTTTTTTGTTCAATATTACGTTTTCTCAATTTTTCAAACAAGAAGTTATCAGTGATTATCTTTTAGAAAACAGCCAACTACAGCGACGCCAAATCCAAGAACACCTAGGACATATCCCCAAAAATTATTTGTTGTCACAGCAATTCCTAAAAGTATTATTGCAATCCCCAATAACTCAATCTTAATTCCTTTCATCGCAAATATCTTCGTTACAAACTACGATTTGTCGATTTTTTCATAATCATATTTTATCATACAGACTTTAAGAAATCTATTCATTTTCACTTGATTTTCGGAATAGTATGGGCTACTGTCTATCAAATTCTTGTGTGTTACTTTACCGCACATGAGCATTGTATTTTGTATTGTCATCTCCCTTGCGTTGACATAATCCGAATCAGTCCCAAATTTGTTTACCATTTCCCGCAGCATATTTCGTCCCTCATCAGAAATGGAGAGATTAACTGGCTGCTGCGTCACTTTTCTGCCTGCATTTGTTTCAGATACCTTTTCCTGCACATGATTTGCAACAGCCCCCATATAACAATAATTACTTCCAATTCCATTCACACTCATTTTTAAATATCCTCCATCTTTGATACAGCGGCCCATCTGTCGGTCAGAGCCGCATCCGCTCCCTTATAAAGTCCGAGCAGTTACTCTCGACAAAGGCGCGTGGTTTTTGCGCCCCTGCCGGAAAAAATAATATTTACGCCTTTAAATCGAAACCTGTTACTGTCGGTGCTGTAGACATGGCACTGTTACCCATACCGATTTTACTTATCAAATTCTCTGTAACTTTTCCCATATCTGTTCCCATTACAGTAATATCATACTGCCTGCCGTCTTTCTTTTCTCCCAGCTTTTCCTGCTCGGCCTTCTTTTCCTTATTCTTTTCAAGCAGCTTTTCCCATTCCTCTTTACGCTCTTTGTTTCTAGCCCTCGCCTCCTCAACCATTTTCTTGGATTCCTCTGTGCCGGGGTCAGCCTCAAAAACACCTACGCACTTTGTCGTAATACAGTCCTCGCTGTCTATGCTGATTTCCAGACTGACCAGCCTCGCCCCATTTTTAGCAGAATTTTCACATATCTTATTGATACAGTCCGGCATTTGGGAAAGTGTATTTTCCAGCCATTCAGCCGTTTTGGGATTGGATGCCGCCTTTGAAAGCAGGCTGGAATTGATTGACACGGAACTGTCCTTTGTCGGTGTCAGGCAGGCATATTTATTATTCAGATATTCTGAATATTCCCTCCTGCTCCCATATGTGCTTTTCTTCTCCGTTTCCTTTCTTGATGCCTTTGCCTGCATTTCTTTTTCTGCATTAGCCTGTTCCACATTGCTATAATTGTTTGTAATCTCCATTGCCATAATATCGTCCTCCCTTAAAAACCTTACCTGCTCCTCACCTGTCAATCATAGCCACTATGCCCATAATGTTTATTCACCGGGCATTGCTTTTTTCAATCCGCACTCCCTTTATGCGGTTCCGCCGAAATGATCTCCCCCTGCACGTTGGATTCATCCGAATCCCCGTCCAGTTCATCTTCGTCAAGCTGCGGCTCCACCGCTATC
>CAJTOU010000115.1 GCA_910577835.1 uncultured Lachnospiraceae bacterium
TTTTATCAGGCAGTGCAGCATTTTGTAGGGGAGATCAATCAGGGTGATTTTGACCATAAGCGGACAGCGAGTGAAAGGCTTGCAGAAATTATTGAAAAACGACAATTGACAAGTTACATGAATACTACGAAGTGGATCGAGTTCCTTCAGGTGATGACAGAAGAGATGCCTCTAAAAATTCCCTATGCTTATCGTACACTTTTTGATGTGGACGGAAGAAATGATGACTTATTTTACACTTGCTATTGCAGTGAATGTTTTAATGGTCATGACTTTAAATCATTAGAATGGGTAAAAGTTAAGCCGAAATTTTGCGAGAGAAAGTACCGGGGAAGGCTGATTGAGGATGAAGAAATCTGGCATGATTTGGAAGGGGAGTTTATCAAAGGGATGAAGAAATATTCGATTCCATATGAAGCGGAGGATGGGATGTATATTGTTTATGGCTACCGGTAGAAATATAAGTTTTAGTCTTTGGATCAGGAGTGTACAATATGCTTAACCCTTGGGAAGAAATTTTATTAGATGATTATGAAAAACATATGCAGTTAGATACTGTTATGCAGCTGCAGGCGATGAATAAAATGATGAAAGGCCAGCTTGGGGCTTATTCAGTTTCCAGTGTGATGATATTAGGCATTGCCGGAGGAAACGGTCTTGAGCATATACGAAAAAATAAATATAGAAGAGTATATGGTATAGATGTAAATTCTTCCTATTTAAAAGAGGCCGCCCGCAGATACCCCGATTTAGCAGGGATTTTAAAATGTCTATGTTTTGATTTGACGAGAGACGCAGGCAAGCTGCCAGAAGCAGATTTGCTTATTGCAAATTTGCTGATAGAGTATATTGGATACGAATGCTTTCAGGAAGCGATTTTGCATGTAAATCCAAATTATGTTTCTTGTATCATTCAAATTAATATAAACAATAACTGGGTTTCTGATTCACCTTATCTCCATACCTTTGATGGGTTGGAGAAAATATATGCTCAGATAGAGGAACGGCCATTGGAGATTTTGATGAACAAAACAGGATACAACAAAATCAAGACATTGAAGCATCTGCTTCCTGATGGGAAGAAACTTGTGCAGATGGATTTTGAAAGAGGGAGGGGATTTGATGAAACGGTTCACAGTCGTAGCGGAATTTCCTTGTGACTGCAAGACGGTCTGGGATATTGTTACGGATAATAAAAATTATAGATGGCGTAGCGATTTGTCTAGAATTGAAGTGATTAATGAAACGTGCTTTGATGAATATACAAAGGAAGGATTTGTGACCCGTTTCCGTATCACAGAGAAAGAGCCTTATCAAATATATCGATTTGCTATGGAGAATAAGAACATGTGCGGAAACTGGATCGGCCTGTTCGAGAAACGGGACGGTGGGACACAGATTACTTTTACAGAAGAAGTCCAGGTAAAAAATCCCATTATGAACCTGTTTGTAAAGGGCTACCTAAAAAAGCAACAGGCAAAATATATTGCAGATTTAAAAGAGGCTATTAGGAGTTAAAGGAAATGAAAAGAAATGGGGACATGTAAAATGGAAATACAGTTTAGGCAACCATCTATAATGCAGATATGCGACCATATGGCAGAAAACCAAGAAGAATTGTTTATCAAGGATAACTTAATATTAGTGCATCTGTTTGCAATGTGAAACGGCTAAAAGCAGGGAGAAAAATATAGTTTACGAAGGGAAAATACGTTAATGAGCGAAAAATTTACATTTAGATATGCAAAAAGGGATGATATTTCTTTAATTCTACAATTTATAAAAGACCTTGCAGCCTATGAAAAAATGATAAATGAAGTTGTTGCAGATGAAAAAACGCTGGAAGAATGGATTTTTGATAAACAGAAAGCAGAGGTCATTTTTGCTGTCGTGGATGACGAGGAGAATGGTTTTGCACTTTTCTTTCATAACTTCTCTACGTTTCTCGGAAGGGCGGGTATCTATCTTGAAGATCTGTTTGTAAAACCTGAATATCGTGGGAAAGGTTATGGAAAGGCGATTCTGAAAAAGCTGGCGGCTATAGCGGTTGAGCGTGGGTGCGGGCGATTGGAGTGGTGGTGTCTTGATTGGAACAAGCCTGGTATTGATTTCTATCTTTCGCTGGGGGCAGAGCCTATGGATGATTGGACGGTATATCGGATTACTGGCGATACACTGTCTAATCTTGCAAGCTTTTGAACAATGGATTCTAACAGATGGTCTTGTTTTGCCGGATATGGAAACCGAGGCTGGCTGCAAGTGCTGCAATATGCATACATTTATATGCCGGTTGGAAGCGATGGCAGGCGAAAAAACTGTACGGAAAATTCTTTACAGAGTGGGGCATGGAATACATCCGTCTCAGTCTGCGTGGGCAAGGGAAGAGTTTCTTGAAATCGGTGATTTAGATATGTTTCTTCAAAAGCATTGAAAACAGAGACAGAACGTTTTATTGAATTAAACCGGGAACTTGAGGGCAGAGTGGTACGTTCTGTGCTGAACAAAGATTTGACCTGTGAGTATGAAATTACGATTCCAAAGGATATTATGACCCAGTACATAGCACCGCGCGGAATGGAAAATGTTATAGACACAGGAAAAATGAATAATAACAAATCATGGAGGGGTATGGAATGCTGTTGGAACTAATCGTTTTGTTGATAATTGGTATTATATTTTTGATTGTCGGCTGGTTCATTTGGAAAAGGGAGAAGATAAATCTCATACATGACTACCATTATAAGAATGTGGCGGAGGCAGATAAAAAAGAGTATACTGCGCTTATGGGAAAAGGTGCAATCATAATTGGAATAGGAATCATTCTTACAGGAATTATTGATTTTATTACGCAAACTGGATGGGGTTGGACTGCATTTGGGGTTTGTTTTGTGAGTGGATTTGGACTTATGGTTTATGCAGGGATGAAATATAATTAAAATTTATCGTCAGGAGATATCATTGTTTTGGCAAGGTTTAATGCTCAATTATGAATTGTGAAATCAGATGAAAGAATATGAAGATTGGAAATTGCAATATGGAGGTGGTGTTTGGGTGAAAAGAGAACTTGGGATTGCAAGATGTGGACTTGCTTGCTGTTTATGCTCTGAGAATGTCGGCTGCAATGGCTGTAACTCTGGTGAATGTCCTGATAAAGAATGGTGTGAAAATCGTACTTGTTCCATCAAAAAAGGGATATCAAATTGTTTTTTATGTGAAATTGACTGTAAAAAGGGACTTTTAGCAAAACTCAAGCCATATGGATTTACGATATTTGCTAAAAGATATGGTCTGGAAACTTTGCTTGATTGCCTTGAAAGAAATGAAAAAAACGGAGTTGTCTATCATAGAGAGGGGATATATGGAGATTATGATGGTTTTACTGATTTGGAAGAGTTAATTGCGTTTATTAAAAATGCCCCTGATTTATTGGTGAGGTAGAGAGAAAGTGGATATTGAGTTTAAGAAAATAACAGAATTTCCTCGGGGAACTCTTGCCGCCTTGTTGAAAGACAGTTATTCTTTTGAGCCGAAATTCGAGCTTAATTGGCATAACCAATGGCAGGACTTTGATGATTTTTTTTATGATAATCCCCATATTGCCGAGGTTAGCGGGTTTATGACAGTTCTGGAAGGAAAGCCCGTTGGATTTGTTTCATGGAATCCGACAAACCTGCCTGAATCAGCAGAAGTCGGGCACAACTGCATTTTGACGGAATACAAGGGAAACGGCTATGGGAAACGACAAATGCAGGAAGCGGTTCAGCGTATGATTGCGCAGGGAGCAAAAAAGATAGTTGTTTGGACAAATGAGATTTGCGTTCCCGCTCAGCACACTTATGAAAGTGTGGGATTTCAGTTTGTAAAAAAGAGTGAGGAAACATTCTCCGAATATGCGGGGCAAAGAATACATTATGAAATTATAGTATCGTAAAGAATCGATAAATGAAATCAAGAGGGATAAGAAATATGAAGATTGATAAATGCAAAAAAGCCTCTTTTGTTGTGATAGGAAAAGAGGGTTCAACATCAGATGGAGAAGGATTTATCCAAAAGCTTTGGGATGATGCAAATTCTCATTTTGGAGAAGTTCAGCATTTGGCAAAGAAAGACGAAAATGGCAATATCGCTGGCATATGGGGAGCAATGTCTGATTTTTCCCGGTCTTTTCATCCGTGGGAGGACTTTTGCAAGGGGCTTTATCTTGCCGGAGTAGAATGTAATGATGATGCAGAAGCTCCTAATGGATGGACAAAGTGGGTGGTTCCCGGCTATGAATATATTTATGCGGAACGTGAAAATGAGGACACTTTTTCAGAGGTGATAAAATATCTGGGAGATAATGGTCTTCAACTGACAGGGGCAGTTCATGATTTTACTTGTCCGCAGACTGGAAAGAGGTATATGTTTTTTCCGATTAAAAAGCTGTAAAGAGATAAGAGCTGGGAGATACGGATAATGGATATGAGACAGATTTTAAAGTATCTGGCTGATTTAAGCGAGAATAATAATTGGGAATGGTATCGTGCATATAGAATGGAAAATGACAGATCCCCGCTTAATCCATCTTTTCGTGCACATATTTCATCTAAGGGAAAGCAGCCTGTCCCAGTGGGATATTATCTGATGATCAAATCAGGCGGACAGTCTTTCCTAAGAGGGGGATTGTCTACGAATATGTTTAAGGATGCTACTACTATGATTCGGGATTATATTGCAGAACATGGAGACGAGTTTGGAGAAATTATTCATTTTCCTGAGTTTCAGAAATATTTTGAGGTACAGGGTACATCGCTGAAAAATGTTCCATGTTATGAAACCGTTTAATGATTATCTGAACAAAGCACTTGATGGATTCCGGATGCCCACAAGATAGAATTAT
>CAJTOU010000116.1:0-321 GCA_910577835.1 uncultured Lachnospiraceae bacterium
TGCATTGTCGAGAGTTTATGGCAAATATGATGCTTATGGATATCGGTCATTTGGTGGCAGTACTGGATGGGATTTAGTTAAGTCTTTGACAGGAAATGTAAATGACCTTTTATAATTAATATTCAAATAGAATTGTTGTATTAAGTAATATAATTGCAAAATATTATCAGATTTAATATTAATTTATTGTATATTTTTTTACTTAATGCAACAGTTCTCTTGTACAAAAGCTATTTTTAAAATATATAAAAAGGAAAAAGGAGAAAATTAAAAATGAAAAAGATAAAATTATTTATTTTTATTCTAGAAGTAATATTTGTT
>CAJTOU010000116.1:3119-4867 GCA_910577835.1 uncultured Lachnospiraceae bacterium
AAAAAGAAATTCAAAGTATGGAAAAAGTATTGTAAATTAATATAAAACAGGAGTGATAAATAATATGGACAATCAGACAATACTGGAATTTAAAAACGTCACAAAAAAATATGGAGAAAAAACAGTTCTCAATCAGTTTACTTCCCGCCTGACTCCCGGCATCTATGGTCTGTTAGGTCCAAACGGCGCAGGAAAAAGTACCCTTATGAATCTTCTCACCGATAACATTAAACGAAGTTCGGGCGAAATTTTATACAACAGCGAGGAAATTTTAAAGCTCGGCGCATCCTTCCGTAAAAAAATCGGATATATGCCACAGCAGCAGGGAATGTATGACCATTTTTCAGGTGAGCGTTTTTTGTATTATGTAGCTTCTTTAAAGGGGGTAAAAAGAAAGGAGGCAGATAAGCAGATAGAAAAATATCTCAATCTTGTAGGTTTAAAAAAAGACAGTCACAGAAAGCTCGGCGGATATTCCGGCGGTATGCGTCAGAGGCTTATGTTTGTTGCAGCTATGCTTGACGAACCGGAAATACTGATTCTTGATGAACCAACAGCAGGACTTGACCCGGAGGAGAGAATCAAAATCCGTAACTATGTATCAGAGCTTTCAGGAAAAAGAATCGTTATCCTTGCCACTCATGTAGTCAGTGATATCGAGTGTATTGCTTCCAAAATCCTTTTATTAAAACAGGGCAAACTGATGGCGGAAGACACGCCTCATGCACTGATTCAATCCGTGGCAGATAAAATATTTGAAAAACTCTGCGACCATAATGAACTGAAAGACCTTATGATAAAATACCCAAAGGGGAATGTTTCACAAGCAGCAGAAGGACTTCGCTACCGCATTGTACAGGACGAATGTCCGGAAGGTTTTCAGAGAGCAGACGGCACTCCGAATCTTGAAGATGTATATCTGTACTGGTTTAAGAAGTAAAGGGGAATTGTCATGCAGGAATTAAAAAGAATTTTTTTTAGCAGAAAATATATTGGTGCCTTGTTTCTTCTGCTTATTCTCAACGCATGGTTTATATGGAATGACCAGAAACCAGAAAAAGACCTGAAAGAATATTATGAAGAAAATTATCAGGGGAATTACATAAAAGATGAAAATGAAAAATACAAAGAGCTGATAAAGCAATATCAGACAAGGGATATGGACGAGCTGGCTTCGGAGCTTGCCGCTTATTTCGAAGCATACTGGGAGGAAGTTTTTGAAAAGCGTGAGGAGGAAATAGAAGAAGATTTTTCCCTTTCAAAAAAAGATATAGAGGTCGCCGCCATATCGAGTGTCAGAGAACAGGTCGATTACATTGCCGGATATCAAAATTATCTTCAGGGAATCGACGAATCCGCGGAAAAAATGAGAGAAGTTTCCGCTCTGGGAACAGAAGGGAGTTTTTCCAGAAAAAATATAGACAAAACCGTAAAAGATTATGCTCCGTTAAAAACACTGACATTAAAGCTTGACAATGAAAGAGCTGTCAATGCATTTACAAAATGTACACTAACAGGGCTGTTTCTTATGATTCAGGCAATAGTTACAGTTTTGATTATGCTGGAAGAGCGAAAAAAGGGCCTTTGGCATTTTGTATATTCTCTGCCTCAGGGCAGAAGCAGACTGGCATTTTTTCGCTGTATTTCCATGTTTTTGGCAGTAGCTTTCGCAGGAATTCTTCTTGAAGGAGAAAATCTTATTATCACAGGCGGTACATATGGCGGTTTTGGGGATATCTCAAGAGCAG
>CAJTOU010000117.1 GCA_910577835.1 uncultured Lachnospiraceae bacterium
AAACCAGACGGTTTCATGCTATTTTTATGCCAGTTATTATTGAATTTTCAAGGTGCATAGGCACTTATTCAACTGCGAAGTTTGAGTAAATTATTTTTAGTGCGACAGCCTCAATACTTAAAAATCATAAAAGATTAAGCAGACAATACAATCTTTGCACAGTTTTCAATCTTTGTGATTGCAAAACCATATGTAAAGTCCTTAAGCATTACATGCACCTGCTCGCTCTGGTTATTCATATCCTGAAATACATGGATATCCCCCTTCATATCAAGACTGCCTACCTTGCCGGCGATACCAAAAATTCTCTTGTCTGGAATCAAAAGGCTTCCATTCCCCTGACGCTTTGCACCAGAAATAGCAGCAACCCCAATCATATCATAACTCTTTACAAGGCCATATCGGTTGAACTCGTTCTTCATGTCGTCACTCATGTACTGAGCAAAACTCGGCATACGTCTGACAGCCTGCGCGTATTTGGTAAGGGAAACAATCACCGAGTCATCGCTTCTGTCATTTAAATAGAGTGCAAGCGCATCCATAGCATCCAATGTAGGGGCGGAGCCAGCTACATCAATCTTGCCCTCGCCGCCTACAATCGCATTGTCAACCTGTACAAGCACATCATAGAAAAGTGCGTTCTGGCAGGCTTCCTTCATAAATACGGTAAGTTTTGCAACAGATTTAAACCCGTTTTTACGGAGGTCTACATACGACAGATCTGTTTCGACCTGACGGTTTTTCCATGTCGGGTAAACAGCGGACATGTCAATCCAGCTCCGGTCAACAACGCCGCCTTTCGCAGCTTCATGGGCAATCAGGGTGTTTTTCGCTTCCCTATTATACTCCACATCATCAAATTCACCCACGCTTCCTCTTTCAAACATCTGGTCAAGAAGTTCATCTGGGGCATTGTATGTTTCGTCCTGTACAGTTTTCTTAATATAAGCTGCAATCTGGCAGTCAGGGTCTTTGCCTGTTTCGCCAATCTCCCTTGCCCATGCATCGGAAATCTCAGCAATTTCTTTTTCCTCAGCAGTTAATTCTCTTTTATATTCTACCTTTTCGGCAACATCAAAAAGGACGTGTTTCTTTGTCATCACGTCTTGCATTTCGCTTGTTAAAATACTCATTAATACATTCCTCCTATGGTTTTATTAAGCAGTCGCGTTTTTCGCCGCTGTATCAGATACTTCAATCTGAATTAATGTGTGCCCGTTATCGCTGTATAAACCTTTAAATACATAAGGAGACGCAACAGTAGCAGTTGCTTTCATAGCCTTACCGCCTTTAAAGGAAACTCTTGTACCAATCGCTGTTTCGGCTGTAAAATCAGCTTCAACAAACTGGTCAGTCCCAAATTTTTCATCTGCGGCAAACTTATCAGTTGTTACCATTTCATTTGCCTTGATGCTTACAAAATCAGAATCATAATCAGACATATCGCCTCTTGCAGCGTTTACGCCGGAAGGGACACGCTCTTTGTCAACAAATAAAATATCAGCCACTGTTTCCGTTTCGGCGACTTTTACAAACTTGTCAGTGGAAGTATCTTCCCTTACAACTGCCATACCAGTTACCATGTCCACTTTTGCTTTGTGCATTGCGTCTGGCGCCTTTGCGCCGTTAATTCTAAAATCTCTTAACATTATTCGTCCTCCTGTTAATTAAATAAAATTTTTCCCATAAAACTTCTTACATCCAGTTCTGTGTCTTCCATTTCAAGGTTTGCAGTAGCAGTCACAACCGTTTCAGCAGTAGATGCTGTTTCGACGTTATCATTTTTGTGGTCTGCATCAAAAGAAGCAATGAACTTATTTGCAATCAAGTTATTGACAGCAGATACATCCCTTGCTTCGATAACATCCTGAATATTTTTTTCAGCGATTTCGGCTTCTGTAAATAAATTTCCTTTCAGCAGCTTTGCTTTGAGGGCTTCTTTTTCAGCGGCAATCTGCTTCTCGATTTTCTTTCTTTCAGCGGCTTCAGCCTGTTCCTTATATGGAGTAAGTTCTGAAATCTGTGTGTTTAAAGTCTGGATAGTTTCACTTGCTTTTGTAATCGCTGTATTTTTGATATCCAGCTCTGCTTTTACCGTCTGGCTTTCTTTTTCTAATTCAGAAATCTTTGTATTCACCTCTGCAATAGAAACTGTTAATTTTACATACTCCGGTTCAGAAACAGTGATTACATCGCCTTCACCAACTTCATAGATAAACCGCACATAGTCCAGTTCTGACTCTGCCCCGTCATACTTACACCAGACTTCCTTTTCAACAGGGAAATGATAGGAAACATAACACCATTTTCCAAGTTTTGCCCTGCAGGCTTCCCTGATTTTATCCCTTAAATCCCATTCGGTAAGCTGCGCAGAATCCATAGACAGATTTTTTTCTTTGTTATTTTCAGCAGCAGAAGCAGTTGCATTTTCCGCTGTACCCTCAATCGTCGTATTTTCCGATACATTTACAGCAATCTCCTGTTCTGCCGTAGAAGTTTCATTTTTCTTAGCCAATAAAGTTTCCTCCTTTTGATTATTATTTTTCTTATTTTCATCAAGTAAATCCTGCGAAAGAGCTTCCGCAATCATTAACTGATTCTCTTGTAGCTGTGCCATGCTGACGGCATTTGCGCTGGTCCCGTAAGACGGATAGGCATACTCATAACCTAATAGGCAGTTTGCTAGAAATTCATAATCCGTAATTTTACGGATACCCCTGTCAAAAATATACTGGTATGTATTTATTTCCCAAGAGGAATAAAGTTTGCCTAAATCAAAAAGGCGCTGTGCTGCGGCAACCACATTTTTATACCTTTTCCATATCCGATATTTTGCAAATAAACAGGGCAAATTCTTAATTGTGCCGTTTATGTCAACATTGTCATTTTCAATATATACTTCTGTATGTGTCCCGACACTTGACGTGCCAAAAGTGATTTCGCCAGTAGATTTTGATTTTTTCATCTCATGTCCTGAAAAAGTTGGTTCACCAGATGGACTAAGCCTGTATTTTGCCTGTACTGGCATATTTACTAAAGTTTGAGCTTTTTCTAACGTTGTGTCATCGTTTGGGAGTACGTCGTTATTTAAGTTTGGTTCGTCATAAAAGCATACCCGGCTTGTTAATTCTAAATAACTTGTATGTTCTGCAATATCAATTACTTCCCCAATGATTGTGACTGGTGTTTTCTTATTATCCAGTATCTCCACCTCCTTGTATGGCTGTTAATATCCCTGTATGTTCAAATAGTTCCTTTGCGAAATCTTCTTGATTTTTTGCATGAAAAAAGACCTCTGTATTACAAAAGTCATCATCAAATTCAATACAGTCTTCTTTTTTAAAAATTTCTCCTGTGGGAGTTTTTATATATTTCATTCAGATACCCTCGTAGTATTATAATTTTCGTCATAGTCTTGTTTTATTTCATTTACCTCATTCCCATCATTCGTTGTTCCAGATGGTCTTCCACCAGAAGAACTTTTATCCCCGGAACTGTTATAAGAGGTTGAATGGACAGACAGCGTTTCTTCATACCCAAGCTCTTTTTCTTGTTTCCGCCGCTCGATTTCATCCCTTACATCAATTCCTACCAATTCATAAGCAGTAGAATAAGAACAATTAAACTTAGAAAATAAAAGCTCTGATAAGTCTTTACGCATTTCAAAATCTAATAATTCCGCATCTAAAATATGCGGGGCAGGGCAGTATTCCAAAGGGATTCCATGTTCCTGTAAAATCAGGCAGTACCACCATTCCAATATTTTTTCTTCCTGTTCTGCGATTTTGTTGATTGTTTTCATAAGCTGCTTGATAGATATATTCGCTGTGCTGACAGTCTGGTTCACGTCTGTGTTAAGGAATGAAATTCCTAGCGCAGACGTTACCCTTGAACGGTACTGGTTAATGCTGTCAACATTTGACATCTCTACTTTTGGCTCTACATATTCAATTTTCTCAACAAAAGCGGGGGAAGTATATATCACAGTTGAATTTTTAAATGCCTTTACAAGATTCTCATGCGCATACGCCATTTCTTCAAACGCTTTCCGGTTCCCGTCAGGTCCCATTACCTCCCTGCGGAGGCGCTGGTGGATAATCTTTTTTGCTTTTGCCTTTGCGTTGATTTTATCCGCCTCATCAAAAGTATCTAACATCAGGTTTGGTTTTAACGCTTTAAATATCGGCGTTAATCCATACTTGCGGTTCATGCTGCATATCCTGTTTATCCCGCAGCGCTGTATATCCAGTTTGGCGTAATGTTCTTTTCCGGTATATGCCTGATAGACTTCCGGTGGGTAATTATTTTTGATTTCTTCTGTAATGCTGCTGAAAAACAGGGGCTTATTTTTCTTCCCTTTAATTGTTGTTTTTTGTAAGCGGTTCTTCAATTCCCTGATATCAATTAAAACATAAGGGATTCCATTTACATTGTAATCACTTACAATTGCAACCCCTAAAGGATAAGTGTCAATGACATAATGCCCGTTTTTCTCGCGGAGATATTTAATACAGTTCCCTTCTGTATATACAGTGGGAATGGAAGCGGAAAGGATTTGGTTTATATTCGTTTCTTTATGGAAACGCCGGATTAATTTCTCGGCTTCCTCTTTTGTTTTCTTCTTATATTTTTGTGGAAGATTATCAAAAGAGATTCTTATATCCGTGTTTAAGTTATCAATCACAGCTTCGTACACTTTTCCAATGATATCATTCTCGTTGATTTCCTGACGTACAAGGGAGTTGATTTTCAGAATCTTGCCCAAATCATTCTGCGCATTTCTGGCAAGCCGCCGGATATCTTCAATGGTCAGTTTGTTTTCTTCGCCGGACTGCTCGTTCAAATAAACAGAATATTGTCTGTTT
>CAJTOU010000118.1 GCA_910577835.1 uncultured Lachnospiraceae bacterium
TAGCTTGAACTGACTGTTTTTCTCCCATATTTCAAGCATTTATTATCCATATTCTTTAAAAATTGCTCTCGTTTTGATGACTGTCAAAATTTTTAGAGCCAAAATAGAGCCATTAAATATCTTCTTCATCTTCATATATTGAATAAACATCTTTACTTACCTTAAAGCAATCATCTGAAATAACTATAATAGAATTTTCAATAAAATCATCTTTATCTAAAGCAACCGCCTCATCCCCTATTTTTGGATAAAATACTTTTAACCAGCTATGCAAACTATTCAATTCTTTATTTATATAAGAAAACGAATATTCCTTTTTCTCATACCAAAACTTTTCCTTTGAAAAAGGTAAATCTTTTAATTGATCTTTTCTCCTTTCTATCTCTGTTTGCTCGACACAAGCATCTTTTGAAATTGTATTGAGTAACCACCAATAAATAATTAGCAAATGAACTTTTTCATTTAGCAAATTAAATATCTTTAGTCCATATGTCATATACTGTGAATAATCACTTGAAAATTCAACAATACTATCCTTATCAAGAAAAATCTGATATATATTTTCAATCTTATTTTTATCCTTTTCATACGAAACACCATATTCTGATAACACTTTTACAATCTCTTTAACTTTGTATTCCACATCTCCTTTCTCCCATATTTCTTGTTCTATAAGCCACTGATTTTTTTCATCATTAACAAAATTCATTTCTCGCAAATAATAGTTTCTTTGTATAACACTATACATAACACCTTTAATCTCATTCTCTAAAGAATCATTGAAAAATCTATATTTTTCTCCAACTAGCAGACACTTTCCATATATCCAATTTTCTTCACTATAATCTTCTACTTTACTAAATTTAGATATAATATCATGTTTATTACGCGGTAAAAAAAACAGTTTTTTCATTTCATCAATTTTACTATAAAGTAACTTTCCCTCCCGACTAATAAATGGAAACTCTATTTCCTCAAATATCTTATCATCTAGTGCATCTTCAGACAAATGATATTGAAGCAAATTTAACGTTATTATTCTCCACAATTCATATTTCTTTTTCTTAGCCGACAATTTAATCAATTCACTAGAGATGTATTTCCCTAGCTTAGACCACATTTTATCTAAAATATCTTTTTTATCTTCAAAATTAAATCTTGAAACAGAAATGTTTAAAATCGTATTAGGAAAATTAATTCTAACACTTGGTATTGGAAAAAGGTGACTTCGAAATCTAAATCTCTCTTCGTCAAACCGTCCTGATTCTTCTACACATATCCCCTTATTACATAAAATCATATACTGATTTTTCATTAAAGGAGATTCATTAATGACGTGTGGACGTTCATTCATTTTCCATCGTATTCTTAAATTTCCTTCCTTTCTCTGAACTATAATTTCATCAGTTGGCCAACTCCCTGTTTTGTTAATAATTTCATCATCATTTTCTCTTAATACAGCAAAAAATATATTTCCCTCAATCTCATCAATTTCTAAATCTTTAGCAACGTCTATACTTCTAATATCAAATACTTTGTTAAAATTATCCAAATCTTGAATCTTAACAACATCTTCTATTGGATACTTCCCATTCATAGTACAAATATCATAATCATCTAAATTTTTTACTTCTCTTTCTAATTTCTTACTGTCGTAATATTTTGGCAATACAATCGTTTTTATACCCTGTTCATTAATAATAATTGGATATTTTACATAATTTGCCACATATTTAATATATTCTGTAATGTTATACTCTTCTATGTTGATTTTATTACGTTTTAATTGTCTCTTTAAATCATCATTTTTTATTCGCAACTTGATTATTGTGCCTACTTCACACTTATACTCTGGTATTTCTTCTACTCTAAATGTTTTCTGAATATCATTAACAACGACTTTTAAGCCCTCACGCCCTTCCTCCATATACGGTTCGCGTCTAGTTAATATTTCCATCTGTCCTGCCACTGAAAAGCAACTCAAAATACCTATCCCAAATTTTGAAATAGCATTCATATCTATTCTTTTATTTTTAAAATCAGAACTATTATAATAACTCTTCCCTAAAACCGAAAAATAATTTTTTAACACGTATTCATCCATTCCAATCCCATCATCCTGACATATCACATCCATATCGTGGTTAGACGTTCGGTTTATCTCAAAATAAATATAACCTATATTATCTCCTCCAACTTTTTTTCTATCTAAAATCTTTTTTCTCAAATATATTGCATCAATACTATTCTGTATCAATTCTCTAATAAAAATATACGGATGACAATTATATATCTCATCACTTAATATCTTAAATATATTTCCTTTTTCAAAAGAAAATCCAATAGTTATTGGTTTAAAATTTCTTGCCTCTATTCTCCACTCTATTAAATACACCCCTAACTCATGACGTGAGTCGTTCATATGCACTAATGTATCGGAGCATTCCCTAAAGTACCTTTCACATAATTGTTTAAAATCCATTAATGAAGCATATACTTCATGGTTATCTGTGCTACCACTAATACACACAATTCTACCATTTCCATATGCAGGACACGTTATTTGGTGTAACGCTCTATGTTTTTCCCATTCCATTTTAGAATAGCTATTTTGCGGATTAACATATTTCCATAATACATAAGGAGTCCGATCTTCTGCCAAATCAAACAAATCAACCAACCTAATATAAATTGCTAGTGCGATTAAATTCACATTTTCTCCCAAAACAGGAGTATCTTTATAATATCCATTTCTCTCTGATATATCTTCAATCTCTAGCCAATGTCCAACACATATTTTATCCAATGCACTAGCAAATCCTCCATCGAATGCTCTAAAATATGCATCTACTCTCTTTCCACTTCTTAATGCATGTGTATCTCGAATATATTCCTGCCATATTTCTAAACTAATTTGTTCATCATTTTCAAATACTAATTTATCAGATTTTGTTTTTATAAATTGTTCAAACCTATCAAACTCATCATCCAATAAATTAATAACCGGCGAATCCTCTTTTTTGTTACGTGTAGCAATATAATATCTTTCTGACTTACTGACAGCCATCCCCCAATCATGCGCATACATTGCTACAACTAATAAACATAATTCAACAAGATTCATTTTTTCATATGCTTCTTTACCAAGCAAAATATCAGCTATCCCAAACAAATGTGAAATATGATAGTCTTCGTCATGTGGTGTATATTCTTTAAACAATTCATTTATCTGCCTTAACTCTAAAATAATATGACTACGAAATCCACAAATAGCACTGCATAAATCACTATATTTATCAAGTTGCGCCTTAACTTTTCTCTCTAATATCTGCTTCAATATAGAATTAGGTAAAGAATGTAATACATTCATTGTTCTATCCCCTTTCATCAGATGTATCTAAAAACTCATTAAAAAGTATAATGGAAGAAAAATAATAAATCTCACTTTCCCCTATGCTTTTCTTTCCTCTTTTGTTGTTTCAGTTCAAACTTCCACTGTTTCTCTGTCTCCCGCTGTTCCCGGCTCACAATCTTACGTTCCATTTTCAACTGCTCCTGCTGTAATTTCAAAGCCTGTTTCGATTTTGTACCTATCCCGGTATTCTGTACCTGTTTCCGCACTTCACGTTGTACCCGTTTCGGATTGCGACCTGTTTCTTTTACATCAGCTACCACAGCCGGACTAAATCGCAGCCGATAGTAATTTTTCAGAACGAAATCATAAACCTCATAGTCTTTTGGTTCTGCTTGTGTCAAGTAAAGGACAAAAAATTTTCCAACTTTTTTATTCCTCTATATCAAGACTCCCTTTATGCAATTTTCAATACTTCATATATTGCCTCTAAACAATCTTCTATTGTAAGTGCTTTACCGTTTTCAAAAAACACTGATGTAACAGCTTGATTTTTGCAACTCTCCTGAGTGGATAAAACATCATCAAAAATATCCCTAACCTCATCCAAATCTGCTCTGGAAATATCTAATGCATTTTTCCAATATCTAACAAAATGTTTCTTAAAAGATTCATAGTCCGAATAAAGCCCCATTGGATTATCCTGTAGGCCATATCGCATCGGCTGAAAAAGAGACGCTATATCCCTTACATATTCATATACCAACTTTTCTTTACCTCTGACATTTGACATATTTGCTGATGCCGAATTGATATCAAGATTAAACTTCATCCACATATGACTTTGAAACTGATTTCCTGTGATAAAATATTGTTGCATATTCCTACCCTCTTTCTAATATTTTTCATTAACTAATTATTGCCAACAACTCTCCACAATCCCCATACCGGTCCTCCAAATTTCCCGCCAGACACTTCATCACAATATTAATCTGCCTATCTGATAAATCCGGAACGGCATTGCCCAAATATGTCCTCATGTCGCTCCCATGGGGCGCTCTCCCACAAAGCAGCCAGTACCAGATTGCACCTATGGAATATATATCACTCCTGCAATCTCTCAATTTTGGATTTTCCTGCAATAAGGGATCAATAAAAGCACCGCCCGCCACAGCTTCGCCCGTCTTGGTTAGTTTTGTATTATTTTCCGTATCTAAAAAGGCGCTAACTCCAAAATCAATAATCTTAAATATCTTCTCCTTTGTTGAAAACACCACATTGCTCGGTTTTAAGTCCCTATGTATAATCCCCTTTCCATGGGCATATTTTAATCCGTTCAAAATAGGCTTTATTACTTTTACACTATATTCAAAACTTAACATACCATACTTTTTCTGCAGTCCATTCAAATCATACCCTTCAATATACTCCATTCTTATAAACGGTCCTTCTGAAATCCTCCCCGCATCATATATTTTAACAATATTCATATGATT
>CAJTOU010000119.1 GCA_910577835.1 uncultured Lachnospiraceae bacterium
ACACAAACCACCACTTTTGGCTACCTTAACCCACCGTCTAAAGCCAGTGGGATTGTGGTAGCCATTATTTCAAATTCTACCTTCGAATTTTCATCAAAATCAGGTTTTATCGCCCGAAAAAACTCAATATGCGCTGTTTTCCATTCTTCAAATGTTCCTTCTCCTTCCAGCTCTGCCAGTTCCTCTGTTATATTTTTAAATTCTGTTACTATTACTTTTGTCGTTTTCGTAATACAGGCAGCTTGTTCATTTTCATAGAGCAGAACAGATTTTTCACCTTCTTCAGAAATACTATTTTCATGATATATAGAAGTAGTGGCGGTCTTTCTTCCTGCAATACCAAATCAACTAATCTATCATTATCCACTCCAAACCGCCATGTTTGCAGCTTCTCGTTCATACTATACGCCTTTCTGTCACTATTCTATTCTTTATATAACATTTCGAATTCCCTCACATATTTTCCGCGCCACTGCCGGATTATTCATGGTATATAAATGAATCCCTTCTATATCACTTGACAGCAAATCAATAATCTGACTCAGAGCATAGGACATTCCTGCATCGAAAAGTGCTTCTTTATTATTCTCATACCTGTGAATAATTTTCTGAAAACGCTCTGGAAAAGATGCTCCGCACATTGTTACCATCCTTTTTATCTGCGCCGCATTAATCACTGGCATAACACCCGGAATTACCGGTACTTCAATTCCTGCAATTCGGCAGTCCTCAACAAAACGAAAGAAATAGTCATTGTCAAAAAAAAGTTGTGAAAGCAATACCTCTGCTCCTGAATCTATTTTCTTTCTTAAATATTTCATTTCACTTACTCTGTTTTCTGACTCTGGATGACACTCTGGATAACATGCACCCGCAATACAAAAGCTTTCTTTTTTCCTCAGATATTCTATTAAATCAGAGGCATGTTTAAAATCCTCTTTTTCCTGAATATCCGGATTTTTATCTCCCCTTAATGCAAGAACATTTTGAATTCCCTCCTTTTTTAATATATCTGAAAATTCATCTATTTCCGATTTACTGTAACAAAGACATGTTAAATGCACCACAGGTTCTACCTGATATTTATATTTAATTTTCTTTGCAAGCTCTATCGTGCGGTTACAGTTTGAACTGCCACCTGCTCCAAATGTTACACTGATAAAATCAGGATTTAATTCACATAAAACCGATAATGTTTCATCAATGTTTTTCAGCTCACTATCTTTTTTTGGTGGAAAAATTTCAAAAGACAAGCTTCTTTTTCCTTTTTTGTATATATCTGAAATCATCATTTCTTTTTACCATCCTTTCAGAAATCTTATTACTTTTCTGCGTCATATTTTACCATATTTATACATTCATTATCAAGAGTCCTGTAAAAATATAGTAGAAAAAAATATATTCAAAAAACTTTCCGTACATTAAATACAGAAAGCCTTTTTCACTTTTTGTGCGAATTTTTATAGGATAGAAAAAAGGGGCTGCCATAAACCATGCAGCTCCTTCAAATATTTATTTCAAACAAAGTACAGGAAAATTCTTACAAATCTATAATGAGCAATCGGCCTTTGACTAGCTGCATATTCCACAAACACTTTGTTATACTCCAAAGTATTCTGCTATCTGTTTCATTTTCTCAGACTGCTTTACCTGAAATGGACAGCGGTTATCACAATGACCGCAGGCAATGCAGTCAGAAGCGTGCTGTCCAAGCTTTTTATAATGGTCTTTTGCCATAGTATCACCTGCCATTGACAAATCATAATACTTATTAATCAATCCTACATTTAACTCTGATGTACATGGCTGACAGTGATTACAATATACGCAGTTTCCTACTGCCTCCTTTGGCGTAAAACTGCCAAGAATTTCATAATCCTTTTCCTCCGGCGGTATTTCAAAAAATCTCAGTAAATTTCTTACATCTTTTGCATTTCTTATTCCGGGCAGTACGGTCAGCACACCTGCTTTATCGAGAGCATATTGAATACACTGATACATCGTAAGCGCTTTTCCAAAAGGCGAAGTTTTTTCGTCTAATAACTGCCCGCCGGAAAACGGTTTCATAACCGTGATTCCTATTCCTTCCGCTTCACATCGTCTGTAAAGCTTCATTCGTTCATCTGTACTGCCATTTGCATATTCTCCATGACAATAATCATAGCCCGGATTAATAGAAAACATAAGCTGTTCCACAAATTCATTATCTAACACCATATTGGCCAGACAGGGATTATGTGTGGAAAGGCCGATATGTCTGACTACCCCCTGCTGCTTCATCTTTAACAGATATTCCAGCACACCGTTTTTCTGATATGCCTGCCAGTCAGAGGCGGTATCAATGCAATGAATAAATCCATAATCTACATAATCCGTTTTTAAATCACAAAGCATTTTGTCCACCTGCCGCTTTACCTTATCTAAATCTGTTGTCCACCCATATTGACCAGTTTCATAATTTGCACCAAAATGAACCTGATAAAGCATATTTTTTCTCAAATCTGCAAATGCCCTGCCATAATATGCAAATGTTTTTGCTCCGGCAGTTGCGAGGTCTGCATAATTAATTCCATTTTCGTAGGCAAGAAGCAGCGCTTCCACTGCTTCTTTTTCAGAAGTCTCTGATATATAGCTGGTTCCCAAACCGATTATGCTTATATTATCACCTGTTTTTTTATTTTTCCTGTATTCCATAAAGAAATGCCTCGCTTCCTGTTTTTTTTATCACAATGGATTTTTTATCTGTTAATATAACAGCTAAACCAATCTTTATGTCAAGATAAAACAAATAAATTTTCTGTAAATTTTTCTGTGACTCTGTCTATTTTTGCAGCTCCCGCAGCATTTTAATTTCCTGCTTCCAGCCATTGTCATCATTTGGTGTTTCCAGAATAAAAGGAAGGTTTTTTAATGCCGGATGATTAATAATTGTCTCAAACGCCTTTATCCCTATTTTGCCGTTTTCTATTGTTTCATGTCTGTCCTTATGGCTTCCTCTTTCATTTGCGCTGTTGTTTAAATGAACTGCCTTTAATTTATCCAGACCGATAAGTTTATCAAAGGTAGTCAACACTCCTTCTAAGTTTCCCACAATATCATATCCCGCATCCCATGTATGACAGGTATCCAAGCAAACTCCGACTTTATCCAAAAGCTCAGGTCGAATAAGGTCAATGATTTGCTTTAATTCCTCAAAGCTCTGTCCCACCTCGCTGCCTTTTCCGGCCATGGTTTCAAGCAGTACAGTAGTGGTCTGCCCTGCGCTTATGCACTCATTCATTGCATTTGCAATAAGTGGAATGGCCTGTTCTACGCCCTGACCTACATGCGAGCCCGGATGAAAATTATAATAATTTCCGGGAATATATTCCATTCTTTTTAAATCGTCCGCAAACGCTTCTTTTGCAAACTTTTGAATCTCTGGTCTGGCAGCACATAAATTCATTGTATAGGAAGCATGGGCAACCAGAGTACCAAAACCATTTTCTTTCGCAAATTTTAAAAAGTTTTGTATATCTTCCTCGTTAATATCCCTTGCCTTTCCGCCGCGGGGATTTCTGGTAAAAAATGCCATTGTATTTGCTCCAAGCTTCAATGCCTGCTTTCCCATCGCCTCATACCCTTTTGAAACTGAAATCATACTGCCTATATACATAATCATACCTCTTTCTAAATTACAAAATATTATTCTGGAAACTATACTGACAATTTCTTAATAAAACTATCATATCTAATTTTCAGGCACTACCATAAACGAAAATCACATTTCCATAACAAATTATCTTTCTTGTTTTCAGACATCACTTAAATAAAAGTTACACTTTCATAATAATATTAAAAAATAAAAGAAGAAAGAGCGCCGAAGCACTCTATTCTTGTCTTATAAAGTATTAGTATACCTGTTCCACATTCTAATTGCAAGATAATATTTCAAATTTAGTCTAAGACAGATTACTTTTTCCAGAAAATTGGAAGCGCATTATAAAAATAAAGCGGCATATAAATATAATCATGTGTTGCATCCGGCTCTGTCTGAAAACAGATATTGCCTTTTGGACAATCCTCTGTAACAAACTGGAAAGAATCACAGGATTTCATGGCTTCTATCTGCGCTCTCATTCTCTCATAAGCGATATCTTTATCTCCAGTTACCGCATAGATAAAGAAGTCCTCTTTATGATAGCCGGAATTTTTGAAAGTGTTTTCCAAAAGATTTGCCGCCGCCTGTGCATTGGATACTCCGTCTATCCAGCAATCACCGCTCATTGGCATAAAATAGCGAAAATAATCCAGACAGTTTATAAAGGTATACCATGTGGACAGAGAACCCATGGAATAACCGGTATAAGCGCGATGATTTCTGGAAGCTCTCAATCCCTCTTTATCAACAGTTTTTGCATAGGTACTATAAGCTCCTTCAACAGCCGGTATCAAATCATAAATCAGCTCATTTTTACAGAAATGCTCGATTTCTGAAACAGCCATGGAGAAATCATGGTCCTGACGATTGGAATAATAAGTCGGTGAAACTGCGATAACAGGCGGAATATCCCCATTTGCAATCATGGAATCCAATGTCAGTCTGATATCAGCAGGCTGTTCGTCAGTGCCAAAATACACTTCAATCTCTCCCCCTCCCCCATGAAGGCAATAAATTATATCATACTTTTTTGATTTGTCGTAACCATATGGCAGATATACATAGGCATATTTGGAAATTTTTTCATTACTTCCATTGCCTGAATC
>CAJTOU010000120.1 GCA_910577835.1 uncultured Lachnospiraceae bacterium
TACTTCCATTGTGTTCATGGGCATCACCCTCCTTTGTAAACTAGAGGGCATCTAATTATCGGAAAATCGCATCCAGCTTTCTTTTCAATTATATAAAGCTATTATATCAGATATGAAGCAACGGCTCAAGCAAAATATTATTTTTGTGAAACGATGAGTAAAGCACAGCAAAGAGAAATCAATTTCCCTACTGTGCTTTTGTCATGCTCTGCTGCCTCTTCATTTCCTGAACAGCTTTTTGCATATATACTCTTTTCCATTCAAGCTGAATTGTTGCTTGTTTTAGCTCTTGTAGACGTTTATCTGTGTATCTTTCCATCCAGTCCATAAGGAAAGAGGGAAGCAATTTTCAGGTATCTTGCCAAAGATAGTGAATAAGATATCCTCCGCTCTGCTGTGTAGGCGGTGAATGAGTTCTTTTGACTTCTTGCGTGGTGTAATTTCAATATTAATATGAATCAGCTCCTAAATTTAATAATAACATAAAAGAATATATTGTTTGAAAAATATAATATTAAAGAAATTAGAATACTTACAACAAGTTCGGAATTAGAGTTTGAAACAGAAGATGACATTAGAGAATATTTGAGGTATACTTTGCCAAAAGATTATGAAGGCAGATATTGGTATAGAAAGAATGGAGTAGTGGCAGACAAAGAAGATAAAAAAGATATATTAGTTATATTCTGGTATAGTAGTAGAGGGGTAGGATGCGGAGTAATGTACCATAGAGAAAAAAGGATATTGGGATATATAAGGGATATTTGAACTTTTATCCTGAGACAATTTTTAATATTAGCGATATTACCGAAGAGGAAATACACCACTTTTCAAGTATTCCTAAAGAGATTAAACAAGGTTCACCAAGAGTTGATATAAAAGCTTTGAAAGACATATTGAACTTGACTTATGAAAAATGGAAGCAGTATAAGGATTAGACATAATATCTCGATTGTGACCAATTCCAACGAAAATAACACATTTTTATATAGAAAACACCCATTCCTTATCGAAATACCAACACTTCCTTAATGGGACCACATCAAACCCCTTATAATACAGCATTTTTCATAATTTTCACCTTCAAAACAAGCAATTTAGTGACCATTACAACAAAATAAATTTAAACAGAACAATTTTTTAAAAATGAAACCATATTCAAAACTTGATTTGCCAAAATAGGTGAATAAAGTGTTTTATAAAAAATGAAGATATAAATTAATATTTAACAAAATATGAGCTTCGACAAAACTGTCGAACCCAAAAATATCATGATAAGAGCTAGAAATTAACGTTCGCCAAAACAAGGGAACGTTAATTCTGATAAAAAATTAAGGTAATTGCCAGTGACCTTAAACTTCAATTTATACAAATCAAATAAGAAAACATCTGAAAAGTACAGAAAAAGCAAAAGAAGCAATGAAAAAGTTATATAGTTTGTTTTATATTTTAGATGTAACTGCGATTGATTGCAGGGATGCATTACTAATAGATATAAAGGACTATGAGGAGGCAGTTATTTCATGTTGTGCAAATCACAACAAAATTGATTATATTGTTACAAGAAATATAAAAGATTATAATCAGTCTAAAGTAAAGGCTATTCTGGTATTTTACTACACCATTTTACCGTTAAAATACGTGAATTTACGTGAACATAAAAAACAGCCGCACCCCTTGAAAATCAAGGAATACAGCAGTTTTCCTACAATTCATACGGCGTCACCTGATATACATAATAATTAAGCCAATTTGTATACAGCAGATTTCCATGTCCTCTCCATGTTAAAACCGGACCATTCTCAGGATTATCTTTCGGATAATAATTATATGGAATCTGAATCGACAGCCCCTTTCCCAAATCCCTTTTATATTCATTATCCAGCGTATTTCTGTCATATTCCGGATGTCCTGTTACAAAAATATGTTTTCCTTCCTCGCCAATAATAATAAAAGGTCCGGCTGTCTCTGAATCTGCCAGAATTGTCAGAACAGAATTTTTCTTTATTTCTTCTCTGGATATTCCCACATGTCTTGAGTGCGGAGCAAGAAACACATCATCAAATCCTCGCACCAGCGGCACCTTTCTATGAATCACCTGATGTTCAAAAATTCCAAACATTTTTTTGTCCAAAGGAATTTTATCAATTCCATATCGGTAATAAAGTCCAGCATAAGCACCCCAACAGGAATGAAAGGTGGATGTAACATTTTTATCAGACCAGTCCATAATTTCCTTTAATTCCTCCCAGTAATTTACCTCTTCATAAGGCATATGTTCCACAGGAGCTCCAGTAATAATCAGACCATCAAACTTCTGGTTTTTAATTTCGGAAAATTTAGAATAAAACTGGTTTAAATGGCTTGCAGGAGTATTTTTTGATACGTGGCTTTCCACACACACAAAGGTGATATCTACTTGAATTGGTGTATTAGAAAGAGTTCTGAGAAGCTGTATTTCTGTTTCATGTTTTATTGGCATAAGATTTAAAATCGCTATTTTTAAAGGACGAATATCCTGTTTAATAGCACGGGTTTCATCCATAATAAATATATTTTCACTTTCTATAACGGCCTTTGCTGGAAGGTCGCTTTGTACTTTAATCGGCATAATCTGATTCCTCCTTAATGTTACTTATCATAGCATAGTCAGAAATGATTATCAATATGATTTTATTTTAAAAAACTTTAAAACTCGAAAAAAATGCCTTGTAGTATATATTTACAGAAATTGTCCTGTGAAATAAAATCATACAGCCCACGAAGCTCATTATATTAAATATTTAAGTGATATTTGGCTTTAAAAGCATAAATCCAAATAATCCGGCGGCAAGACAGATACTTGCACACAGGGTAAAAAGAGGAGCGGAAAAATAACTGTTCAGAAGATAATGTACGGCAATAGAAGGCAGTACGCACAATACAGTAGTAAAACATGGCAGTACAATACAGTCCCGAATATCATACTTAAAATGCGTATATTTTTTTACAAAAAAAAGCAATAAAAATGCCGACAGTATTTCGCTGATTAAAAGTCCCCACAAATATCCTTTTATACCATAAACCGGAATCAGAAGCCAGATAAAAGCCACCTTGGAAAAGGCTACCGACAGATTGACACCAAAGGTAATTTTTGTATGTCCAAGTCCATTTAATATGCTTGATAATGTAGAACCCAGATACATAAAAGGACACAGCCATGAGAGAATGGAAATAAAGGTTCCGGCATCTGTATTATGAAATAATGTAGTACCGATTCCATATCCATATATGTAAAATAATGTAGCAAAGAAAATACCAATAGAGAAACAATATTTCACGACTGTGGTTGTTGTTTTTGCTATTTTTACATAATCTCCAGCCGATTCCGATTCTGAGACAGAGGGAAGAATCATGGCCGAGATAGCTCCTGTAATTGTAGACGGAAAAAAGATAAAAGGCATAGCCATTCCGGTTAGCACTCCATAAATACGAATAGATTCTTCATGTCCCAAACCGTATTTTTTCAGACAGTACAAAATAAGAACCGCTTCGAAACTCATAATAATGGAGGTGATTACCCTGCTGAGCGTGATTGGATAGGAAAGTAACAAAATCTTTTTATGATAATTTGTCTCTGTAATAATATCACTCTTTTTATGAGACGCTGTATCTGAAGAATCTATATTTTTCAATAATCCTTTTATTGAATATACTTCCCTTCCAAGCGCACACAGACAGATAAGAGTGGAAACAAGTTCACCTACAAACAGTCCTGCCATAGCGGCATTAGGAGACAGATATTCGCCCTCTTTTGCTGTGAGCAGCGCAATAATATAGACAACACCTACACGGCTGATTTGTTCAAAAAGCTGCGCAGCGGCCGGAATGACAGTCTGACTTTTTCCGAGGAAATATCCTATGATACATCCATGTATGGCACAGCATGGAATGGCATAGGCAGCAAGCTTTAGAAGATGCTGGCATCGCACATCGCCTATAATTTCTCCGGCAATAAATCCGCTGAAAAGAGAAAGAACAAAAGAAATAAATATGGACAGGTACAAAGAGATAGAGAGTCCCGCCTTTAAAATCTGCAGGATTCCCCGATAATCCTTTCTGGCATAGCCCGCGGCAACATATTTTGATATGGCCATCTGGATTCCTGTAACAGCAAATGAGATACATAATCCATACATAGGAAAAATCATCTGATATAATCCAATCCCTGTTGCACCGATTGTATTGGAAAGGAATATTCTATAATAGAAGCCAATCATACGCGTCAGTATTCCGGCGGCTGACAGTATGAATGTTCCTTTTATGATTTGATTTTTCAATTTTTACCTTCATGTATTTTTTTATTAAGTATATTCAGAAGGGCAGGAAAATATTAGTATTCGTCACATTTATATGCGGCAGATTGGAGGAAATATGCAAATAGGAAATATGCAAACAAAAAATATCATATATCTGGACAATGCAGCGACTACCAGAGTACGGAAGGAAGCAGTTTTGGCAATGGAGCCTTATTTCAGTCAGTATTATGGAAATCCTTCTAGTTCCTATGAATTTGGCATGATATCAGACAATGTCATGGAAACAGGAAGGAAAGTTTTGTCAGAGGTGATTCACTGTAATCCTGATGAAATTTATTATACAAGCGGAGGCACAGAAAGTGACAATTGGGCAATCACAGGCTCGGCATTTGCAAATTATGAAAAAGGAAACCATATTATTACTTCAAAAATCGAGCATCCGGC
>CAJTOU010000121.1:0-2295 GCA_910577835.1 uncultured Lachnospiraceae bacterium
GGCTTCCGGCTCGCCGTTTGTCGCCCGAACAATGGTTTCATATGGCACAAGGTTAGTATTCCCCATGTGAAAATCCCTCCATTTCTTTCTGCAACATCTGTAATGCGCTGTGAATATAATGCCACGCTGTACTCTTGCAATGCCCGTATAAATCCGCGATTTCCTGTTGTGTGTAATTCCCGAAAAAGTAAAGGTAGATGATTTCCCTCTTTTTTTTTCGGCAGGGATAACAGGGCTGCAGCAAGCTCGCCATTGGTGAGTATGATTGTCTGACCGCAGATTGTAACGGGGTATTGTTCGTAGGGTGATTTGAGATATTCGTCTGATGTGCTTAGAGGGTAGAACTTTTCTTCTGTGAGGTATTCAAAGGATATTTCTCTTTGCCGCCGCCTGTTCCTGTCGCGCCATGCGTTGATAGCGGCATAGCGTATGACGACTTTGCAGAAACCGTTGAAAGAATACATGATGTGTTCCTTGTAGCTTTGCGTGCAATCCATAGAAATTTCCCAAGCTATTTATAGCTTTTTTCTCCCACATGGGGCGGTGCTTGGTTTATAGTTGCAATTTTATACTGATTATTATCATAGACTCTGGGCTAAGGACTTCATCAGCAGAATGTACCCAGTCGCCTAATATTTCGTCACTCCATTTTAAGCAGTTGTCCAAATGAAATGATATTCCGCTCATTCCTTGGTCTGCCGTATGGTTTGTGGCTTGAAGGACAACATTAAATCCTGCCCCGGCTATGGCATCCCCCGCTTCTGTTGGGGAGTTAAATTTGGGATAACCATGAAAATCAAGATCATTACCTCCAAATATTGTTTCTTGATTGATTATCCTTATATCTGCTTTTTCCAGAAATGCGCCTATTCCGTCAAATAAAAAGTCATAATTCCGGCTTCCGTCAGACTGCTTTCCGGCATTTACAATCCCCATATGTAATAAATTATCACCGACTGCCATGAGCGTAATATCGTGTTCTTCAAAAGCTATTTCATCATTTTGCGCCGGGAGAGACACTACCTGGACAACTGCTTCTTCCTTTTCCGGCGGTTTATGCACCCATCCGTATATGGTGTCTGCTACTGTGTGCGCTCCTATAAGGCATAATATTATCCTTATGATTGCCATTAACCTATAAAAGCGTATCCGGCGCTTTCGTGCCTTTTTTCGTCTAACTGCCTGTGCTGTTTTTTTTGAACGGGAAATGGTTTGGTAATTTCGGGTCGGTACTTCCTGTTTCTTCTGCAAATCATGTTCCATAATGTTACCCATTACAAATTTTGAATATTATATTTCCAGTTTGCCAATGCAAAAGCAATGTTACGGCTTCCTTAGCAGACACAACTGCAGTTTTTATATATACCGATTAAACATTCAAATATGATGGGAATGCTGAACATAAGGTATCTTTGGAAATATCAGTGGGATATTACCTGTCAACCGGGACCACACTCTTTAAACAGTATGAAATCAGTCATTGCCCCGCCGCTGTTATCCATCCATAAAGTAATATCCTCTGGATTATCCGCCGGATAGCTTGCTTTCATATCCGCAATGAAATGCTCCGGCTCATCGCTTTCCGGCTGCCCGGACAAGTATGTAATATCCAGTGTGAATATCTCGTCCACCGTTCCGTCATTTTCTTTACGTTCCACAAGAACTGCGGAGCAATCCTTATACTCATAAAACGAAGCGTACATTTCTTTCCATTCGCTTATAGCCTGCTCCAGAACCTTTTCACTGGGTGCAGTATCTTCTGTCGGCTTTTCGGCTTCTGCATTATTTTCTTCCGGCACACTGTCTTTTTCTGCCACTATACTTTCACTGCCGCTGCCCATAAGTGGTTCTTCCTTTGGCACATTTTCTTTGCCGCACCCGGAAAGTAATATTGCGGATAAAATGCCAATTACCAAAATATTTTTCCATAGTTTCTGTTTTGTGTTTCTCATTTTTAACCTCCATGTAATTGTGATACTAAAACTTACTTTTCTGTTAAAGCTATATGGTTATGAACAAAAATACCTTACGTTCAGCATTCCCACCATGCCTGTTTCAAGATTCAAAACATTTTCAGTCCGCAAGGATATTGTCAACCACAAACTTAATATCTTTTATTTCTCCCTCCATTCCCAGATATTCCGTTTCCTGTTCTGAATTTTCGGGATTCCACTGTACGTCACCTGGATAGCAGAGAATGTAAGTTTTATCGCTGGTAGAAAACAGATAACGGTACTGGACAAAATCATATCCCTTTTCTATGAATTGTTCCGGTGTCATGGATTCCTCATAGCA
>CAJTOU010000121.1:4464-4696 GCA_910577835.1 uncultured Lachnospiraceae bacterium
CAGCGAACACCATGCCATACCGTAACCGTTCTGTGCAGATTCCTCTCTGCCGGACAGATAAACGTTGGTGCAGATATCCTGCTCTGGTTCGTTCTTTGTAATGCTTCTGACATACTCCGCATTTTCCATGTTGGAAAGCCATGTCGTCAATTCCACAAAGGATCGCTCCTCCTCTGTCAGCGCAGCGCGGTAATCGCCCAGCCCATGATCCTCGCTGATCCTGTCCATCCGC
>CAJTOU010000122.1:0-728 GCA_910577835.1 uncultured Lachnospiraceae bacterium
TGTCCTCATACAGCCGCTTAAAGATAGCGGAGAGTTCCGCAATCCTTTTTTCAGCCGCTTCCAGCTCTTTCTTCCTTGCGGCGTTCCGGCGTTTGCTCCCGTCCTCGGTCTGCTCGGTCAACAGCTTCATAAACCGGGCTTCATGCTTGGCGGCGTAGCTGGTGACTTTCCGTAGGTTCTCGGTCACTCCCTCGGTCAAGAGGTCGGTGCGGATAAAGTGCGCCGTACAGTCTGCCGTGCGCTTCTTGTAGCTGCCGCATATGTAGCAGTCCTGCCGCCGTTTGTCCGTCTGGTATCTCTGCTGGTACATGACGCTGCCGCAATCGGCACAAAAGAGTATGCCGGAGAACAAACCCACTTCATCATAGCGGTTGGGGCGTTTGCGCTGCTTGCGTAGCTCCTGCACACGCTCCCATGTTTCCCGGTCAATGATTGCTTCGTGGTGGTTCTCAAAGATTGCCTGTTTCTCCACGGGGTTCTCTTTGCTCTGCTTCACCTTGTAGGACACTTTCTCGGTCTTGAAGTTCACAAGGCAGCCCGTGTATTCCCGGTTTTCAAGGATATGCGCCACGGTGTTTGTCGCCCACCTGCACTCATAGCCGGGGTGGTAGCGGCGGGTGCTTCCCGTCCGGCGGTATTCCAGCGTTCCCGGCGTGGGGATTTGCTGTTCCGCAAGCATACGGGCTATCTTGGTCGGTCCGTTCCCGGCAAGGCAAAGGCTGTATATC
>CAJTOU010000122.1:2312-4681 GCA_910577835.1 uncultured Lachnospiraceae bacterium
TGCCACTTGATATGTTTAGCATGAGAAATGCAGTGAAAGTGGCCTGGGTCAATTTAACCCAGGCCACTTTCGTTGTCCATAAATCCAGAGATGTTTGTTGCCACATAATATTTTTTCAAAAAATTCTCCACAAGGACAGTCATTGTCCACCTGATATGTTATAATAAATCTATCAGTTTTCTTCGAACATAAGAAATTTGTGCGGAGCTACCTCAAGTATGGCAGCCAAGTCAAACAGAGTGTCTAACGATAATGCCTTTGTGATGTTTGGAGCCTCTAGATGTCCAATAAAGGCTGGGGCTAACCCTGCCTGTTCAGCAAGTTCCTCTTGTGTTAGACCTCGAAGCTTGCGATAATAAGCTATCTTTAGTCCGATTTGGCGGTACTTATCTGCATAAATTTGTTTCATTGGCAATTCCTCCACTCTTTTATATGGTAAACAATCGCGACAGGAATTGACATGAGCGAACAGATATAGTATTATAATCAACAGATATAAATATGTGTCTACCAGCACATATTCAGGAGAATAGCGTATGGAAAAAGCATCTGCCGTTAAATCCGACCGGGTACTGCGCATTTATTTCAAGCTGGTGCAAGGTGAAGCTTTTACTAAAAAAGAACTTGCCCAGGAATTTCATGTCACAGAGCGAAGCATTCAGCGCGATCTTGGAGCGTTGAGGTGTTTTCTAAACGAGCTGGACGCAGGTCAGGAAATTGTTTATGACAAAGTATCCTGTGGATACCGCATTCAGGATGTTGCACCGCAGGCTTTGAGCAACAGCGAAATCTTAGCTGTCTGCAAAATTCTCTTGGAGAGCCGCTCTATGCGGAAAGATGAAATGCTTCCCGTATTGGACAAGCTAATTTCTCGCTGTGTGCCGGAACAAAACAAGAAAGCAGTCCGGGAACTGATTGCAAATGAAAAATACCATTACATAGAGCCACATCATAACAAACAAATCCTAAGTGGCCTTTGGGAAATTGGACAAGCAGTCCAAAGGCATCAGGTAATGGAAATCAAATATGAGCGGTTGAAGGAACCGAAGGTCGTGACGAGGCGGGTTCAGCCGGTAGGGATCATGTTTTCCGAATACTATTTTTATTTGACTGCATTTCTGGAGGACAAAGCAAGCTTTGATAATCCAGACGATTTGTTCCCGACCATTTACCGTATTGACCGCATCTGCTCTTTCAAAGTGCTGGATGAACATTTTCGTGTGCCTTACAGAGACCGCTTTGAAGAAGGCGAATTTCGGAAACGAGTTCAATTCATGTATGGTGGAAAATTAGAACGCATCCGTTTCCGCTACAACGGTCCATCTTTGGAAGCGGTGCTGGATCGTTTGCCTACGGCAGATGTAGTGAATGCCGATGGAGACGGATGGAGCATAGAAGCGGAAGTGTTCGGAAAAGGAATTGAAATGTGGCTGAACAGTCAAGGCTCATGGATTTCTGATATTTCCATAGTTGAACTGTAAGCTGCAGCAAATAGTCGAAAGTGTGGAGTTGCTATGAATCAAGATGTGCTTACATATTTATGCAGATCATACTATTTGAAACAGCATCCTGTCCTACAGGAAAAGCTCGCCTATAAAGAGAACTATTGTCGGGCTCTTGCCTATTTTGTCAGAAAGTATTATACTGGTAGCGATATGTTCGCGTTTTCAATGCTGGAGCATTACTGCCGCTCCCTTTTAGGAGTGGACTATGTGCCGACAGTTTTTACTCCGCTTGATGAATCAGAGATACGGCCCGCAATAGGAAAGGTAGCAGCGTTAAAAATTAAACGGTTCAAGCTATTTACTTACCGCTTTGTGTTTATGACCGACTGCCTTTTCTTGTGCGCCTTTTCTGATGAAGATACAGCTAAGAAGATTCTTCATGAGTTGAAAGCTCTTTTCAATACGCGCTACCATAGAAGGCTTGAAGTTTTATTTTCGGCTCTGTACCATGGAAGCCCATTGGAGAAGGGGATGGACAATGCTGCGGAGTTGGTTTCCTTCTGGATTAGAGAGCAGAAATTTTTTGAGCTGCCTATAAAAACCGTTTTAGTGACCGCTACTATGAGTGCTGGAAAGTCCACACTTATCAATGCGATTGTGGGAAAGCGGTTAATGCGAACAGCCCAAGAGGCCTGCACTGGGCATATTTGCCGGTTATATAACAAGCCTTTTGAAGACGGAGAAAATGCGATCAAAACAACTCAATTAATTTTTGATGCTGACGCAGATACCTTGCTTGCATCCGAAAATATTGGAGACTGCCAAATTGCCTCTGGTTTTCGCACTTTTTTGGATGTGCAAAATCGTGTTTGTATTGTAGATACTCCCGGTGTCAATTCTGCTATCAATCGAAGCCACGGTATA
>CAJTOU010000123.1 GCA_910577835.1 uncultured Lachnospiraceae bacterium
AGACAGGCTTCATAGGGGGGGTAATTATTAGGCTTAAATCGTCTGACAGATTTCAGCGTATTCTTGGTATTTTCTTATTTCTTAATATTTATCCGGTTTTCTGCCATTATCAATATTGAAAAATAAATTACTTTTTAGTATAATATCAAAAGTCAAAACCTGTTTTTACCAGTTTTTACACAAAAATCTATACAAAGGAGACATATCATGAAAGATAATACAACAGAAATTTTTAAAAATGCCCCTGTTCCAAAGGCGGTTATCAGTAATATTATTCCATCAATTGTAAGTATGATTATGGTGCTGGTATATAACCTTGCAGATACATTTTTTATCGGACAGACTAAAAATGCCTATATGGTGGCGGCGGTTTCAGTTGCTACTCCGGCATTTTTATTTTTTATGGCAGTGGGTATGCTTTTTGGAATCGGAGGGACTTCGCTGATATCCAGAATGTTAGGCGAGGGAAATAGTGACAAGGCAAAAAACACTTCTTCCTTTTGCTTTTGGACAGGTCTTTCTATTGGAATTTTTGCAATGATTCTTATCTGGATATTTGTTACTCCGATTTGCAGAGTAATTGGAGCCAGTGATGACACTCTGGATTATGCCACACAGTATCTTCGAATTGTAGCGATAGGAATTCCGTTTCTTATTGTCGGAAACAGCTTCAGCAATATTATTCGCGCCGAGGGACACGCAAAGACGGCCATGATGGGTATGATTATCGGAAATATGATGAATATTATTTTAGACCCCGTAATGATTCTTGGCTTTGGCTGGAATGTGGCAGGAGCCGCTGTTGCTACTGTAATCGGAAATATCGGAGCGGCTCTTTTTTACGGTTATCATCTGCTTTCCAAAAACACTATGCTTTCCATTCATCTTCGAGATTATCGAGCAGGGCGGGGTATCGCCATGGGAGTGTTTGCCATAGGAATTCCGGCATCTCTAAACAGCATTCTTATGAGTACTTCTAATATTGTGGTAAACAATTTAATGAGAAACTATGGGGATATGGCAGTAGCGGGTCTTGGCGTTGCCATGAAGGTAAATATGATAGTAGTTATGCTGTTAATCGGCCTTGGGAGCGGTATTCAGCCGTTACTTGGCTATTGCTATGGCGCGGGAAATAAAAAGCGCTATATGGATGTGCTGAAATTTTCGCTCTGTCTTGCTTTTGGGCTGAGTCTTATTATGACAGTAGTCTGCTATTGCGGTGCGGGACCTTTAGTCAAAGCGTTTTTAGAAGATTCCAGTGCATTTGAATATGGAATGTCTTTTGCCAGAATTTATATTTATTCCGGACCGATTATGGGGATTTTATTTGTATTGATGAATGCCATTCAGTCCACAGGTGCAGCTTTGCCGGCACTTATTTTATCTGTCAGCAGGCAGGGACTTTTATATCTGCCGATTCTTTTTGCTTTCAGCAGAATTTTTGATTCGGCAAAAATGCTTGCAGGTGCGCAGCCTGTGACAGATTATTTATCTGTAATACTTGCGACGGCATTATTTTTCTTTACTTATAAAAAATATTTCCGAAAATTCACCTGATATATAAATAATGAATTTTATTAAACAAACAGCAGATTCGTATAAAATTTATTACAATTTAGAGGAAATTTTTGTAGAAATTTTCTAATTATTATGATATAATGTCATCAGACGAAGCAAGGTGTAGTTTGATGACCTGCATATGGTTATAATGTCACCAAGCGAAGCAAAGCGTAGTTTGATGACGTACATCATGGTATATTAAAACATATCTATAAGCTCCACAATTCCTTTATGCTGTATGGCAGGCATAAAGGAAACTGTTTTTCAGGGCTTTCTTTTCTGCATTGGCAGAGCAGAGAACAAATTTCCTATAAAAATAAAAATATACTGGAGGGACAGGTCTTTGAATAATCAGACAAAAATAAACCATAATATCATTGAATCTTTGTTATTTCTAGTGAATGATTTAAAAAAGGAAAACCAGAACACGGACAAAGCGCAAGCTGCTGTTTATCTGAAGGCCTTTGCAGACGGAATGCCGGGAGGCTTCTTTATTTATCGCGCAGATGAAACAGAAGAAATTATTTATGCAAATCAGGCAATGGTAAGAATGTTTCAATGCAATTCCATAGAGGAATTTCGGGCTTTAACGGGCAATTCTTTTCGGGGAATTGTGCATCCGGAGGATTTGGAAGCGGTAGAACAGAGCATCAGAGAGCAGATTGCACAGAGTCGCTATGACTTGGATTATGTAGAATACCGTATTATACAAAAGGGTGGAGAAGTGCGCTGGATTGAGGATTATGGACACTTTATCCATACAGAAGCGGCGGGAAATGTTTTTTATGTATTTGCAGGGGATGCAACAGAGAAAAAACAACTTCATCTGAAAGAAAGAGAGAATTTTCATCAAAAGCTGGAGATTATACAGCAGGAGCATTTGAGACGTCTGGAAATGATAGAGGGGCTTAGTATTGATTATGAATCGATTTTTTATGTAAATCTGGATGCAAATCGGATTAAAGCATATCGTGTAAGCGAAAGATTTGAGAAAAAGTTTCCGAAAGTGAATCAGCTTTGTCAGTTTACAGGTTTTGATTATGAGTATATCAAAACCTGGGTACATCCTGACGACCGTGCAATGCTTTTAGGAGTTACCACTCCGGAATATATTCGCAGAAAACTGTCAGAAAATCAGTCTTTTCATATAAATTATCGGATTTTAAGAGATGGAAAGCCTGCATACATACAGCTTCGGGTGGTAAATGTAGGCAGTGGCAGGCGTATTTCGCAGGTGGTTTTGGGATATCGAAATATTGATGAAGAGATTATACAGGAAGTGAAACAGAAGCAGCTTTTGGCGGATGCGTTGGATAAAGCAAATCTTGCAAATAAGGCAAAGAATCTGTTTCTCTCAAATATGTCTCATGATATACGGACACCTATGAATGCGATAGTTGGTTTTACAGAACTTGCGCAGAAGCATATTCATGAGAAAGAGAAAATTGCCGGTTATCTGGATTTGATATCTTCCTCCAGTGAGCAGCTTTTACAGCTTCTTAATGCCATTTTGGAATTATCAATGTTGGAATCCGGTGACGTTCATGTGGAGGAAAGTGAATGCAGCCTGATGGAGATAGCACATCAAATACAGATGGATATGCTTCCACGGGCGGCGGAAAAAAATATCTCTTTGTCTTTAGATATTTCTAATCTGAAGCACGATATGGTTTATATTGACAGGCAGAAAATTGCGCAGATTCTTTTTTATCTGGTGGATAATGCTGTAAAATACACTTTGCGGAATGGGCAGATTTCTATTATGATTGCGGAAAAAGAAAAACAACACAGAGATTTTACTGTTTATCAGTTTGAGATACAGGATTCGGGAATCGGTATTAGTCAGAAGTTTATCAATCATATTTTTGAGCCGTTTGAAAGGGAGAGAAATACCACACTGTCAGGAATACATGGATTGGGGCTGAGCCTTACGATTACAAAAAATCTTGTGGAGATGATAGGGGGAACAATTGATGTGTACAGTGTTGTTGGGAAAGGCAGCAGGTTTACAATTACGCTTCCACTGCGGATACAGGAACGCAAAAAGGAAAGTTTTGGTGAAACAGAGAATGTATTTATGCAGTTTTCAGAAGCAAAGAAGATTTTGATTGTGGATGATAACGAGATTAACTTGATGCTTGAAAATGAAGTGTTGAAGGATGCGGGATTTCAGGTGGATATTGCAACGGATGGAAGTGTTGCGGTTGAAAAGGTGAAGAAGTCTCAGCCGGGGGATTATGACTTGATTTTGATGGATATTCAGATGCCGATTATGAATGGGTATCGTGCGACACGGGCGATACGGAGAATTGAGAATCCGGCACTGGCGGGAATTCCGATTATTGCGGTGTCGGCGAATACGTCGGAGGAAGATAAAAAGATAGCGATGGAGAGTGGAATGAATGCACATTTGGCGAAGCCACTGGATACGCCAAGGCTGTTTAAGCTGATTTGGAAGTTTTTGAAGGATAGGTAAATAAGAAAAAATATTTGAGAAAAGAGTGGGAGATATTATGTTTACGAGGGGTGATATGGGAAAATGACACAGCCGGAGAGAGTGAGAGGTTCTCTGATTCCCGTTGCACAGTTTAAGAAGCTCTAATCGTCGAAAATTCTGCTAAAAACATTTGTGTCAGAGATATAACTCGCCTTGATGATTTTTAAGGTTTGCTGTGTTTGTGTGGCTCAGACAATATCTCTGCCACAAATAACACAGAATTTTCGGCAATAAGAGTTTCTAAAACTGTTCCGCAGGGAACCAGAGAACCTCTCACTCTCTCCGGATGCTGTATATTGGCAGAATTTACATACGTTTATTTGGAATGTATTTTCCTATAATAAATATTTACTTTTGAAATAATGTGGTCTTAACCCACTGGCTTTAGACGGTGGGTTAAGACCACATTATTAACTCTTGCCATAATTTTCACTTTATGCTATGATTTATTCATACACGAACATTGATAACTGTATATATATGGTTGTGCTGGGAAATATTATGCGAAAACCA
>CAJTOU010000124.1 GCA_910577835.1 uncultured Lachnospiraceae bacterium
CCACTGCAGCAGTGCCCTTGTTCCCAAAAAGGAACGCAAACACTTTATCATCCGCAAATGCGTGAATCCAAAATGCCCGTACGATCTCCATAACCTTAAAAAGGTTGATAAACAGGACCTGGACGAAGATTACGAAAAAAAATAAATATAAGCTGCACTACATCTATCGTGAATTCACGATGGATTTTTTCAGCATGGATCTGCTTACCCTGCCCAAAAACGCTTCTTCCCTGAAATTCAGCAGACACAGTGCACATGTCATGGCACTGTGCCTGACACTCCATGTCAACCTTGGGCTCTCCCTGCGTAAAACCTCACAGGCACTCAGGGATCTGTACAACATCAGCATTTCCCGCCAGCAGATCGCCGACTATTGTAAAACAGCCGCAGGCATTGATGGTGCCAGTTATGACCTGACTCTGTGGGTTGTTTACTATAACTTTCTCCGTCCGCATAAACACAGCGCATACACTGTCCTGAATGAAGTGGAAATGCTGCAGGGTGCTGACAACATGCCGGGAAAATGGCAAACTACTAAAAAACGCCTTACTGATATTTTCTTGAATTGTTCTTGTATATGGCTCATCAACCCTAAGTAGATGCTTCATCTATTCTACTACTCCATCTTATAATTTTCAGTCGAAACCTTATACAAAGTCTCATATCTCCCATGCATTGCCAATAGTTCTTTATGTGTTCCCTCTTCTATGATTCTACCATTTTCCATAACGACAACCCGATCTGATAAAGCACTCACATATAATCTGTGCGAGATAAAGATAATGGTGTCACCTTTGAAAAATTCAAATACATTTTTAAAAATATGATATTCACTTACAGGATCCAGCGCACTTGACGGCTCGTCCATGATGATGACCGGTCTATGATTGACAAAAATTCTTGCAATAGCAATTTTCTGCATTTCCCCGCCAGACAATACGAGACCATTCTCATCAAATTCCTTTGTCATCTGACAATCCAAACCATCTTTCAAATCCTTTATTTTATCCGACAGTTCAACTTTTTTCAACGCTTCCTTTATGGCGGATTCCGAATCTGCCTGTCCAAAATCCAGCAAAATATTTTCCGACACGGATGCTGCAAAAATATTAAAAAATTGTGGAACAACACT
Source organism: uncultured Lachnospiraceae bacterium (assembly GCA_910577835.1). Lineage (GTDB taxonomy): Bacteria > Bacillota > Clostridia > Lachnospirales > Lachnospiraceae > CAG-303. The sequence continues at coordinate 1,133 of CAJTOU010000124.1, forward strand.
AAAATTTTTTATGAAAGAATCCTGGCGGTATTCTTTTATGTCCACACCCCCAATGGTTACTGTGCCTTCCGTTGGTTCATACAATCGCAAAAGAATATCTATCAGTGTCGATTTGCCAGCCCCGTTCTCTCCGACGATCGCAATCTTTTCCCCTTTTTTTATTTTGAAACAAATATCATTCAGTGCGTTTCTCTGTGTACCGCTATACCGGTAAGATACGTGGTTAAAACAGATCTCATAATCCGGGCTTCCTTGCAGAACAATATCCCGCGCAGCAGAAGCGCAATCATTGCTTTCATCCAAATAAAATTCTTTAAACTTTTGAATATACAGATCATTTTCATAAAATCTCTTTACCACATATGTACTCTGTTCAAAAGACTCCAGCAAACTTCTCGCTGAGCTATATAAGCCCGTAAAATCTGCTACTGAAATGTGCCCCGAATAAGCTTTCACAAAAAGATAAAAAAGCAGACCAAACTGGTTAAAGATATTATATGATACTGTTAAAATGAGATTCTGCTTTATAATGCCGCCTGCATATTTTCGAAATACCTCCGAACTCTCATCCGAGGCTTTTCTCATCTTATTCATCAAAATGGCAGACACGTTTGTCAAACGCAGTGATTTCGCATACTCTTTAAGATAAAAAACTCTTTTGATATATCCTATTTTTCTGTTTAATGGAATATTTTCCTGATTTCTCTCAAAGATCATTCCACTGGCTTTATTATAAAAGATCGTGTTCAGCGCTATAATGATCAATGGGAATGCGATAATCAATGGCTCTTTAAAGATATAGAACACACTCCATAAGAGGAGGAGCATCTGTATGATTTCAATACAAAAATCCCTGATAGAATCATATACCGAAAAAATCCGGTTTTCAGCGTCGCTGATGACGAGGCTGTACTGGTCATAATAATCTGGTCTGTCATACTGTGCATACTCCCGTTTCTGTATCTTTCGAAATAATTGTTCGTGAAATTTTTGTCGAAAGGCAATCTGCTCTGTCGGCAAAAACAAATTGTTATAGTAAGACTCTAACGCGGTAATTCCTATTGTGATCAAACATAAAATCAGAAGTTTTCCCAAGATCTGAAATATGGTTTCATTATGATACATGACAGCATTGACCAGATATCTGATCAAAAAAACAGACACAAGTGTATCGTATATCTTCGATAGATTGATCATAAAGGAAAAAATAACATATTTGGGCGCATATTCCATCAATAATCCAAGCATAAAAAAATTGTTGTTCACTATTTTCTTTATCTTTACCATCTATCGAATCCCTTCCCTTATACCAATCTCATCCTGAGCATACCAATGACTCTGTGCATGGTACATTGACGCATACACACCATTCTTCTTCATGAGTGAGTCATGATCCCCCTCCTCAATAAGCACTCCGCCCTGTAGTACCAGAATCCTATTCGTATACCTGGCAACTGCCAGCCTATGAATCGCTTCCAGCAACTCTCTATAGCAGTCATCCACCATTTTGATAAATACCTTTCACTAACTATAGGAGAATCACCAGAATGAAATAAAATACCATCACTTAAAAAACCCTTAATCCACTCCAAAAATGTTGTGTTAAATAAATACGGCTGAATCACTATGCCCACCTCCCTAAAACCAGAATATGTTATTGCTTCTACACATGCAACCTTAATGTCGCAAAGTGCAGGATTTTGTCGTGAAATGCAATCCAACTTTTTAGATTGCAAGATAAATCTCCAATGTCAGAATCCCCTCCTCCCATCGATAGTCCATCTCTCCTCCGTTCTTCTGCACGACGTCCTGTATACTTTTCACCCCAAATCCGTGCCGCTGGCTGTCCGCCTTGCTTGTCCTTCCCTGCCGCAGCGCCTCGTACATCTCAGGTGTCGCCGGATTGGTGATCTGAAAAAATATCACTTTCCGATGCTCCACGATCGACACCGTGATCACTTTCTTTTGATCCTGCAGATTTTCACACGCCTCTATGCCATTGTCCAGCGCATTAGAAAACAGTATGCACAATTCATATACGTCCATGAAATCCGGCTTTGTCATGCTGCCTGCTATGTCTATACTGATACCTTTCTTTTTCGCTTCCAGCCATTTTTGCTGTACGACGGCATCCAGTATATCATTTCCCGTATGGATTTTTTGAATGGTCATTTCTTCCAGATGATGCCCCATGCTTTCCAAATATACCACTGCCTGTTCTGTCTTTCCCTCTGTCAGCAGCAGCTGTAAGCACCCCAGCTGCGAACGGATATCATGGCGGAATTTCCTCAATTCATTATCATTCTCATATATACTCTGATAGTACTTCCGCTGGGCATTGATCACTTCCTCTTTGATCTGGTTCTGCCTCAGATAATGATTTCTGCTGTAGATGCTGGATGCCAGCCAGAAGAAAGTGGCAAAAGTAGTCCCCAGCAGTACGATGAGCAAGATCAATACCATCGTTCCGATCTCACTGCTATTGCGGACATACTCTAAGAGAAGCTCAATGATCACCAACAGACACATGCTGCTCAGTGCCATCAGAACAACAGCCACATACTGATACCATTTCAATTCGCGAAAAGATGCGATCAGTTTTTGTACCCACTTCCTGCGGACGATATATAACGTCAAACCAAAATTTGCAGCCGCAAACAAAAGCCTGACGATCTCTGACCTGACCGCACTGACATTGATACTTTGTAAGGGAAGGCGCAGCAAAAAATAACCGATCGCACTGACGATACTTTCTGTGACACTGACAAACAGGTACACTCCCCAAAAACGCGCCAGCCGCCGCGCGATCCTTCCCTGAAACAGGAATATATAGATCGCTATATTCAGCCCAATCTCGATCCAGAAGTGATCTTCCACATACAGCACGGTCGGAATAATCACGCCCACATACATTACCGCCATTGCCGCATACCGGCTCTTCTCCCGCACCCTGTCATGGAATATCGCTTCCCCGACCAAAAACATCTCCACTGTATATAATATATAATAAACGATCCTGCATATCTGGTCTGTCATTTACATCTCCCTTATGTTTCTCCGGGTAGTGTCAAGTCTATATCTGTAGATATGTCCCTCTTAAACAGTGGGCTTTTGATGATTCCCACTCCCCTAAATACCAGAAGTTTAAAGTTGATTCCCTACCTCTCATTACTGACTTCCGCCAGGAATGGACTTATAAGAACCTCATCCCTTACTTCGAAAACCGTTATGGTAAAAAGATCCGTCCTGTCAGACGGTGCTCGGAATGTGACATCCCCGATGACTGTACCTGCCCGCGGTGCGATGCCCCAAAGCCTTTTTTATACAGGAACAATGGTTCCAAAGGCCAGCTCCTGTGCAAGGTCTGTGATGCCGTTTCTCCCACTCTGACAGCCGTTTTTCCTCTGTAAAGCTCCGCTGTCCC
>CAJTOU010000125.1 GCA_910577835.1 uncultured Lachnospiraceae bacterium
GAGCAAGACTGTTAAATAGTGCATTTATTATAAGAGCCCGAAAATTATAAGAGGAAGACGGATGCAAAATATTTTTTTATTTAATTATACCAAAGGAGGACTATTATGAGAGAAAAACCAAAAACTGCCTGGAATTTGATTATTCAGAAACCTGGTGCGGCCTTGTCTGCTATGACATGTATTCTAATATCGGCTGTTTTAAATGTAATTGAAGTACTTGTGCTGGAGCGTTTTATTGAAAATTTTTCAGCTTTTCACTGGAAACAGTCTCTTTGTTTTGCAGTACTTTTTTCTGGAATTTGTGCATTTTATTATATCCAGACGCCGCTTTCCAATTATTTGAATCAGAAAATCAGCCTGCAGTTACATGGTTATTTAGAGCGCGCAGTGATAGAGAAAACAGCATGTATTTCGGTAGAAGCGCTGGAAAATCAGGAAAATCAAGCTCTTCTTGCACGATTGCAAGATAAACCAGAAAAGCGTTATGCAAATGGATTTTTTTCCATATTGCAAATATTTGGTGGGGCATTGGGAACAGCAGGTATTTTTGTATTAATTTTGCAGAATGTTTCCTTCTTTTTACCAGTTATATTGTTGATTGCAGGATTGACAGCAGGAGTATTCCGGCTGATTGGAAAAAACAGAGTCGCTTTATATCAAGCAAGACAGGAAATTTGCAGACGGGGTGACTATCTGGCAGATTTGTTGTTTGACAGGAGTCTGGCTCAGGAGAAAAAACTGTTTGGATATACTCCGTATATTCAGAAGCTCTATGAAGAAGAAACAATTCAATCAGGAAGGAGACTATTTCGAAGTATATTTTTCTGTAATTTGATTTTATGGCTGTATGATAACCTTACATATCTTTTTTCTGCCTCTGCATATCTGCTTTTTCTGATACCATTATATAAAGGGGAAATCAATATTGAGTTATATATGGCTATTATTCCCGCATTGGCAAGAATTGGAAATTTTTTTGTGTCGGTTGGAAGCAACTATCTTCCTACATATCAGGAATACAGAGCATGTTTTGTCGATATGGAGAAATTAAGTGAATTACCCGAACAGTATTATACTTATAAAAAAGAAAACACAAAACATAATTTTCATGAATTAAAGGGAGAAAATATTGTTTTTCGTTATCCAGGACAGCAAACACCAGTTTTAAACGGGTTAAACTTTACATTTCAGGCAGGAAAAAATTATGCCTTGGTGGGAGAAAATGGCTGTGGAAAAACAACATTGATAAAGTTGCTGATGGGATTTTATCGGCCAGAAAGCGGTACGATTACAATAGATGGAAAAAATATACAGGAGATGGATTTTGGAGAGTTGCAAAGCTTTTATTCAGCAATTTTTCAGGACTTTAACCATTACAATTACACAATAAAAGAGAACATTATTTTATCAAATCTGGCAGCAGAGAAACAGGACTTAAATATGGAAAGTGCAGTGCAACAAGCAGGTTTCGGGGCATGGCAGTCTGATTTTCCAAAGGGATATGATACCATGTTGGGGAATCTTTGGGAGGAAGGCACTCATCTTTCAGGAGGTCAATGGCAACGTCTTTCCATTGCTAGAATGCTCTACCGGGAAGCAGGAATCTATATTTGGGATGAGCCAACAGCGGCTTTTGACCCATTGGCGGAGTCACAGCTTTATACAAATTTTCTACAAAAGCGTTCCAAGAGCTGTGCCAATATTTTTGTCACTCATCGTCTGGGGGCGGCTGTCAATGCGGATGAAATTTGTGTAATGGAAAACGGGCAGTTTGTGGAACAGGGAAAACATAATGAATTAATGCAAAAAATAAACGGGATGTACCACAGAATGTTTGAAGCCCAGAAAGGAATGTATCTATGAAACATATTGTAAGAGCTTTAAAACTGGTCATTCCTATCCACCCTTTCCGTATGCTGTTTTATTTGCTGCTTTCGTTGCCTGGTGCGGTGCTGCCGGCAGTTCTATTATATTTGCAGAAGGAGATTATGGATAATGCATCAGATTTAAATCAGGTGCTGCCTCTGTTTTATTATATAAAACCAGTTTTATTGTTAATTGGAACTTATATGATTTTGAAATTATTTAGTCTGCTTTCAAAACAATATATGGAGTTTGGGTATTTCAGTTATGTAGTTATGGGACTGGATGCCAAAATTCATGAAAAAAGCGGACAGATTTCACTGGAGTATTATGATAATGTAGAGTATTATAAAATAATACAAAATGCAAAACAGTCTTCTATGTTTTTAGTTTTTACCGCTAATCTGGTAATTATGTCTCTGATTGTGGTACTCAATCTGCTGTCTGTGAGCAGCTATCTGATTACATTGCATCCAGTTTTGATTATCTTTGTAGTGTTTGTAAGTGCACCAGTTATTTTGGAAAGATTGATAAGTGCAAAATATCAGTTTGGACTTATGCAGGATACAGTACAGGCAGCACGCAGGAAAAAATATGCTTTTGAGCTTCTTTCACAAAGCGATTCCAAGAAGGAGCCTGCTCATTATGGGGCCAGCAGTTATATAGCACAAAAATATCTGATGGCATGCAAAGAGATTGATGAAAAAGAATGGAAACATATCCGACAGAACGGAAAAATTGGTGTTATTTTTGCAGGAATAAAAGCCCTGTTTCATGCGTTGTCTATTTTTATTATGGTTTATCTGCTGATAACAAAAAAAATTACAATAGGAGGCTTTTCTGTACTTTTGACTAGTTTTTCCGTGCTTACCGATGCGTTTGTCCAGCTTTTTAATCATGCAGGAGAGGTTTTGCAGTTAGGTATCATGACAGATTCTTTCTTTGTTTTGATGGATTTTGAGACAAAGGATGGCATAGAGGACATGAAGGACAACAGAGAATATGCAAAACTGGAACATGTGTTTTTTCATTATCCTAATACAGAGAATTTTGCACTGAAAGATATTTCGCTATCTGTTCGAAAAGGAGAGAAAATTGCCATTGTAGGAGAAAATGGAGCTGGTAAAACAACACTGGCAAAGTTGTTGTCAGGATTTGTTCTTCCAACAAAGGGAAGTATGAAGATAGGAGAAACATCTCGTGAACAATTGAAGGAAAACAGTGTTTTTGAACAAATCAGTGCTGTATATCAGGAATTTGGACATTATAAACTGACTTTGGCAGAAAATGTTTATCTTGGTGACAGTATGAAGAAAATAGACTTTGGGAAAATCAAAGATTCTCTTGAATGGGCGGGACTTTTATTTTCGGAACAACCAGAACATCTGCTTCTGGGAAAAGAATTTGGTGGAATAGAAATATCAGGTGGTCAGTGGCAAAGACTGGCGCTGGCAAGAAGTTATTACAGGCAGAGACCGGTGATTTTTCTTGATGAACCTACGGCTTCGATTGACCCATTGGAAGAAATGGAAATTTATAAGAAGCTGGACGAACTTGCAGAAGAACGAACGGTTATTTTGGTAACACATAGATTGGGAGCGGTCAGAAATGTTGATAACATTATTGTGTTGGACAATGGGAATATTGTTGAAGAAGGAAGTTTTGAACAGCTTATAAAACAAAAAGGACATTTTTCTTTTCTCTGGAATGAACAGGCAAAATGGTATCAGAGTGTCAAAGTTTAAAATTAAAAAATAAACTTTTCTGATTAAAAGGAACAGATACAAAAGCTGTTCCTTTTCTAATAATATTATACTATAAAATACCCTAAAATACAAGACTGGTAATCATATCTGTACAATGCTATAATCATCTTCCAAACCGAACAATGAGGAGGAAAGTTTATGGATAATAATTGGATTGTTTTATTACAGCAGCAGACGTACTTGGCAGAGATTATGGAAACAAATCAGAAAATAGCACGATTTGGGCTTGTGCTAAGCAGACAGGATTCAGAGATTATTTTAAAGGAGCGAAACCATGCCTTGCAGCAACAGAGAAGAGTAGAATTTGGCCTGGGGATTACCACAAAAATTATTTATGAATTATAGGAGATGAAAATTTATGAATTATAAAATGGAAGAATTACTTCTCATTGTGGGAACACTTGCAGATAAGTATACATCCTTTGAAAGTACATCTATTACTTATGAGAAGGCACAAGAATTAATGGAAGTTTTTTCCGGTTCTGTTAACGGTGTATTACTGCGGATAAAAAACGCTTTGAAAAATCAGGTATTATCGGATATTTTTTGAAATTGAAAATCAGGTATTTTGAAAATAATTTTATTATCTGCTTGAAATCAAGTTAGAAATCTAATATAATAACTATATTAGATTTCTAACTTGATTTCATATGATTTTTATAAACAAGCAAAGGAGGATAAAAAAATGAAGTCATTGACGCCTGTACCTGAAACTTATTTAAAACCAGCTACAAATCACGGAACGGTCGTAAAAATTGATTATAAAACCTGTCTCTTATACACA
>CAJTOU010000126.1 GCA_910577835.1 uncultured Lachnospiraceae bacterium
GCAACCTCTCGGAATGCAGATACAACTTTGCTGTGTATAAGAGACAGCATCTACTGTATATATAATAACATTTTTCCTGAGATGTTGTACGCAACATTTACGTTTAATTATTTTTATGGGACGTTCCATGCGGGTACGATAAGATACGATATCATTTCTGTTTTATTCGTGATGACTTTTTTGGCTGTATGGATAAACAGACATGAGCGGGGTTATGCTTTTTTTTCACTTGTGAGCTTGATAAGCACTGTAAGTACACTGCTGTTAGGCCATGCATACCTGCATTATTATCAATTGATCATTCCGCCTGTATTAGCGAATATATGGTTGGTCATGAGAGGTTATGATAAAATACGTATTTCTCATAAAAAAATATATTTGGGCTTAGTGCTTTCTATTATGGTAATTCTTAATATTCGGACATTTGTTTATCAGGGTTTAAGGACGATATTCGCATTGGGGTCTAATACTCCCGGTACGGAGAGAACTGTATTTGGGTACCTTGCATATGTAATTGAAACAGAATATGCTCCTGATTGGTCAGAGTCTTATGGGTATAGGGCTGCGGAACTGGTCTATGATATTTTAGAACGGATTCCTGATGATGCATATGAAGAAGTATATAATTATAACACAAAACCATATTGGCTTCGAGTATCAGGGTTACTGCCATATCATAAATATTGTCAAACGCAAGAATCGTTTATATCTGTGTCTCCACAGATAAAGGAGGAGATAGATGCTATGTTTGAACAAAACCCTCCGCAATATGTTGTTGTAGAAAACTATGATGATATACATAATAATAAGATATTAGAACGCCTTGAAGAAGAATATTGTGTAGAGTATCAAAATAAGGTATATGTTTTATTTAAAAGACAGATAAGTGGTAGTTAATTCATGGATTCTTATGTTTGCATGGCGGACGTTTACAGTTGAAGAGTTTGTTTTGCATCTAACGAGGGGAGTTAAAGTGCAGTCGATCTTATTTGTAATTAATACGCTGGGGGCAGGCGGTGGTGGAGAAAAGGCATTGCTGGAATTACTCAGCCAGATGGATTTAGATAAATATGAGGTACATTTGTTTATACTTACAGGACAGGGAGAGTTGATAAATCAGATACCGGAGAAGGTGAAAATATTAAATAAAAAATATTTTCCCATTTCGGTACTTGACAGGCCAGGAAGAATGCGGCTTTTTAAAACCGTAATGAAAGCTATGATTATCCGGGGAACCGCTTTCAAAAGAATGGGTTATATTATAAATAATCTGAAAGAGATGATAAAGGCGGGAGATGTTCGAAAAGATAAGCTTATGTGGAAAATACTTTCGGATGGAGCACAAAGACCAAAGCAGGGATATGATCTGGCGATAGCTTATTTGGAGGGAGGAGCGGCATATTATGTAGCTTCTTACGTAAAGGCAAAAAGAAAGGCAGCATTTATACATATAGATTATATATATGCAGGTTATACCAGAAAGTTGGATGAAGAGTGTTACCTGAACTTTGATCATATATATACTGTGTCAGAAAGCGTGAAAAAAACGTTTTTATCAGTTTATCCTGAATGTAAAGACTGTACTACAGTTTTTTATAATTTGATCAATGCGGAAAAAATAAAACGTAGATCCTTGGAAGAAGGGGGATTTTCTGATGATTATGATGGATTCAGGATATTAACAGTCGGAAGATTAGTTCCACAGAAAGCTATCGATGTTGCAATTGATACTATGAAGATTTTACAGGAAACAGGGAGAGAATTTCGTTGGTATGTGTTAGGAGAAGGAGAGTTAAGGAATAAATTGGAAGAGAAGATTCATGTGCTTGGGTTGGAAAAGTACTTTTATCTTCTTGGTACGGTGGAAAATCCCTATCCGTATTTTTCGCAGTGTGATTTATATGTTCATACTGCTAATTATGAGGGCAAGAGTATTGCTGTGGAAGAGGCACAGGTTTTAGGATGCGTTATGCTGGTATCAGACTATGCTGGAGTGCAAGAACAAGTTGAAGACGGAATAGATGGGAAGATTTGCAAATGTGAACCTAAGGCATTGGCCGAAAATATATTGGATATTTTGGGACATCCGCAGCAAATGAAAATTTATGCCTATAATGCATCAAAGAAAGCACAGGCAAATGCTGGATCGAAGGCTGGAAAATTAATAAATTTGTTGATACAGACTTGATATATTTTATAATTGTGTAGATATGTTGGAACTATTATAATCAACAGTTTGGAGAATGAATGATAAAAGAATGCAAAAAGCCGATATTAGGTTGGAAGTGGTTTATTTATTTTATATCCTGTATAGCGATAATTGCTATGTCTTCCGCATTGGTTATATTTCTAATAGATCCATGTTTTCAATATAGAGTAAAAAATAACTCTCTATTTTTCTTTGAGAGATATGTTGGACCTGGATTAATTTCTAATTATGATTATGATACGCTCGTTATTGGATCATCAAGAGTACAGAATTTTGATATGGATTTGTTTAGGGAAAAACTGAATGTAAAACCTCTTCTAATTGGAATTGGAGGATTACAGATCAATGATCTTACCAGATTGGTGGAGAAAGCCAATTCTGTGGGGAGAGCAAAAACCTATTATATATGTATTGATTTGAGTATGTTTATAGATGACAGGCAATTAGTTCCGGATTATTTATATGATGAAGATACTATTTCAAGAGGTAAATATATGACGAGTTATGAGGTGTGGTTTCGATTTATACCCATGGATTTTGGCGTAAAAACCGCGAAGGCCGTTGGAATTGAGCTTAAACCAGAATTTACAGATAAAATGAATATTGATAAATTTGCTGATTGGAGCAATAGAGTGAATTTTAGTGAGGATACTGTCATCGAGGACTTTTTAAAAAACAGAAATATCACTTCTGTATCAGATCAAGTTGATAAAGAGTGCTCCATGACGCTGATGAAAGCGAATATAGAAAATTTTGTTAGTGGGTTGGGGGATGGGGAGAAATATGTATTCTTTTTTTCACCTTATTCAGCCTTGTGGTGGTGTAACACAGAAGATAATGGAACAGATGGGCAATATTATGAATTGAAAAAATATTTTGTAGATCATGTTCCAGATAATAGTTTAATTTATGATTTTCAATATGCAGATGTTACTTTGGATTTGAATAATTATTGTGACCTTGGACATTATGGGCCGGATGTTAATGACTGGATGATTGAGCAGTTTGCAAATCCATACAGTGAGTTTATTGTAAACTCAGATAATATCGAGGAAAAAATTGATATATTGAGAGAAAATATAGTAAGATTCAAGGAGGATCATGCAATTTTGTGGAGTGATGAGCAGAGCGTTTATTGAGATGTTATGAATATGACATTTGATTGCTTGTCGAATCAGATGTGAAGTACAACCTGCTGTGAATGCACAGTTTGCAGGGTAGAAAGCTGGGGGTATCAGTTTGCTTAGAGTTAGACAAGTGCATATTAAATTATTTTCTGTTTTGATATTAGTAATTAGTTTGGGAGTTTATCTTTTTTTTGCCTGCTATGATGGCGTAGTAATTGCACCGGATTCAGTAGACTATATAAATATGAACACAACACGAGAGCCATTCTATTCTGTTTTTTTGGCTCTGTCCAGAATGGTGTGTGAGAAATTTGGAATAGATATATATCTGATGATTGTTGTATTATTACAAAGTGTTTTGGCAGCAATTGCTTCGTGGTCTTTGGTTATTTATATTTTCAAAAACGTGGTTACAGATCAAACTTTATCAATGGTTATTCTTTCGATAATACTAGCAGTTTCTCTTTTGACTCGGTTTGTCATTCGAGGAACAATGTTTTCAAATTGTATTTTGACAGAAGGTATTACGGTTTCATGTTACACTCTCTATTTTCGTTACCTTATGGAATTTGTTACTCGGAAGACCAGAAAGAGTTTTTTGATTTGTTGTGTTATAGTTTCTATCCTGGTATCAACAAGAAGGCAGATGATAATTTCTTTGATTTTACTTGTAATATGTGTTTTAGGTATTTATTTGCATGACAAACAATATTGCAGAGGACTCTTAATATCATTTTTATGTGTTGCTTGTATATTTTTAGGATGCATTTTTTTGGATGCAGGATATAACCGTATGTCTACAGCAGAAGGGATCAGGACTTCAAGCAATAAACGCTTCATTGCTACAATGGTTGTTTATGCAGCGGAGAAGGATGATTCTAATTATATTCAAAATGAAGAGATTAAAAATTTATTTTTGGAAATTTATGATATATGTGAAGAAGAGGGATTTCTAAGAAAATCGGCGGGTACGGGATGGTTCAGGCGA
>CAJTOU010000127.1 GCA_910577835.1 uncultured Lachnospiraceae bacterium
GCCATAATAGCCTCTTGCTATTACAGAATTAATGTTTGATGCCAATGTTTCAGAACCAGTTAAAGTCACCTCTGATACAAAGCTCGAAGTTACTGAACGGCTTGTTTCACTTACCCGATATGTTTCTACTGTATTTCCATTTTTATCAATATAGCCCAAGCAATGTGATATTCTTAAATAATAATTTGCATATCCTGCATCAAGGCCACATTTTGATACGGCACGATATCCAGATGCTGTTGCTGATAGCTGTACAGTTGGAGTTGACAATGTGAAATTAATTCCCGCTAACGCACTTATACTTTGCCCAATTGTCAGCATACCAACCAGTCCTAATGTTACAATCTTCTTTCCTAATTTCATCCTTTTTCCTCCTTTTTAAAATTAATATAAATAATTATAAATATAATCTTATTATACTTTTATACTATTTTATTGTCAATAATATTTATAAATTAAACATTATAATCTCTGTTTTTTGATAAAATAATAAACCAAAAACAGCTACATCAAGTCTAAAACTACTCAATATAGCTGTTTCTTAATAACTGTTTTTATTTTTTATCCGAAAAATCAATATTCCTGTATTTTCTCCGTCGTTCCGCCAGTTCCTTATCAAGCTGTCGCCTTTGTATGCTGCGCTCGTTCTCTTCTCTCTCCCACTGCCGCCTTCTCGCAATTCTTCTCTTCTTTGCCTGAATACGTTTATAATTCACATAAAAATATGCCAATAAAAATAAAACAACCAGAGCAAGAGCAATTTTTACAAAAACATTAAAAACCTTGGATTCTTTTTCATCATTTTTTTCATTTTCCTCTTTCGAATCGTTGGATTCTTCCGAAGTATTTTTCGAACCTGTTGTTTCCAGAGCTGAGTTGGCAATTGAAGCTGCAATCGACTCGTCTTCTGCTGCCTTTGCATCCAGAGCCGCATAATCCTCCGGTTTTACATTCTGCCGGATATAATCATACAGATGAATTGTATCTGAATAGGCACTTGCAGAATTGGTACTTTTCATAATCACAGATAAAACCTGTCGACCATCCAGATTTGCATAAGATACAAACGTTCCTCCTGCCTCATTGGTAAAGCCTGTTTTCCCGCCATTACATGCCTCATAATAATATTCCTCCCCTTCCCGTAACATTCGATTGCTGTTCAGCCAGTATCTTGTTTCGTTATATAAATTTGTAGGAGGAACATCATATCTGATTGTGGAGCACAAAGTTCTGAAGGCTTCAAAATTTGTATATGCATAACTTGCTATCACCGCCATATCATACGCAGTAGTATAATGTCCCTCATCATGCAGACCATGCGCATTTTTAAACTGTGTTCCAATACAGCCAAGTTCCACTGCCTTTTCTGTCATTTTCTGAGCAAACGCGTCCATAGAACCGGATACTGCTTCTCCAAGCGCATTTGCAACATCATTTCCCGATATCAGCATAAGACCATAAAGACACTGCTCCACAGTAAGCTGTTCCCCCTCCTCCGCATATGCTGAACTGCTTCCCGGTTCTATTGTATAAACTGCATCATGAGAAAAGGTAATTACATCTTCCATTTTCAGATTTTCCAGTGACAAAATTGCTGTCATAATCTTTGTAATACTTGCCGGATAATGCTGCTGCTGTATATTTTTTTCATACAAAGTATATCCAGTTGTCATATCTATGACAATCCCCGCCTCTGCTACTATTTCAGGCGGTGCGCTTAAATTTGCCGGAATAAAACCTGTTTTTACCAGACTTTTCTTTGCAACAGGCGGTTTGACCGGCTGTTCTTGCCCTGAAGAAGTCTGTTCTGAAGATGTATCTTCCGTAGCATATACGGGAATACAATTTAACATTATTAAAAATATTAGAATCACCGCTGTAATTTTTTTCTTTTTCATTTGCTGACTCCTTGTCTTACATACTCTTTGAGATTACACCTACAATTTTTATCAGCTTATTCATATTGTCTCTAATGCCAAATATTTTGCAAATACATTCTATTTCTTTCTGATTTTTATCCAGAACATGGCATTTAAACTGTACGATATCCTCTGAATTTTCCAGTCCTGCAATACAGGCGGTATATTGTGCTTTATCCTTTTCAGCAACATATCTGCCAATTTCTGCCTTTACATTTTCCTTTGGAAGTTCATATCCAAATATCTTATTCCAGTTTTCATTACAGTAAAGTGTATCTTTCACACAACTGTAATCAAAAATAATATCCTCTATATATTTTGACACCATATAATATCTTCGCAGATTAATATTACTCTTTGATTTTACCACTACTAAGGTATAGATAAAATATCCGATTAAAAGAATCAGCATTATTACAATAATAATTCCCAAAAATACAAAATTTCCTGTCAAATCACTGATATTTGCCTCTACAATGCTCGAAGAAACTACCATAATAATTTCCCAACTGTTAAACTCTGTCTGCGAATAACAAATATATCTTTTTGAATTCTTTCCATTCTCAAAGCCAACCACACCTGATTTTTTTGATTTCATATAACTTTTTAAGGTTTTCACATGATTGTCATTGTTCAGGATATCACTGACATTTTGAATACTGCTGTCGGATTTTTTGGATAATACAGTACCATCACTTTTAATAATAAACGCCTTGCCCTTTGTACTTACAGAATCAAGGTCCAAAAGTTCTGAAAATTCATCCAGACTGCATTCCGTAAGATAAACGCCTATAATTTTTTTATCTTCGTTTTTCACAGGAATCGAAAAACGGATGCCATTCACGGTCCCTTTTTCATCACTGATATCTGTAATCGAGATATCCCCTTGCATTACTTTTTCAAAAAATTTTGCTTCAGAATAATCCTGACCTCCGTTTTTGTCAAGCCCTATTCCTTCTGCATTTATAATATCAAAGCTTCTAAATCCTGCTTTTTCTGTCATTTTTTCAATATTACGGCTGATAACCTCATGCTCATAAGCCATATTCATTCCAATATAATAAGCAGTCATTTCAAGCTCATGAATGGTTTCCTCCACCTTAAGCTCCACACAGGTGGAGGCTTCCTCCATAATTTCTGAAAGATGGTCTTCTGTCTGCTTTTCTATATCTTTATTGATATTGGATATATATACGGCAAAGGCAGTAATATTAATTACAATTACAGAAGCTATAATAATAATTGTTACATAATAATCCTTAACTAATTTCATTTGTTATCCCCTTTTCTTATCAGATATTCAATAACATACTTGTATATCATAGCAAAATTTGAGGATAAATTCAACAAAAAATGACAGAATTTAATGCATTTTCCTTCTCATTTCCATTTTTTCCTGATATTTGGATGATTTTTGACGTAATTCCTGAACATCTTCTTTTAACGACTGAATAACATAATCAATTTCTTCTCTTGTATTTAATGCCGATAATGAAATACGGATAGAACTGTGCGCCATTTCGTCTGAAAGACCAATTGCCTTTAACACCTCTGACGGAGTGCTGGTCTTTGCTGAACATGCAGAACCGGTAGAAACACATATTCCCCTTAAATCCAAAAGCCCTAGCAGAGCGCCTCCGTCTGCATATTCAAAGCTGATATTAATGTTTCCCGGAAGCCTTTTGCTCTCATGGCCATTCAGCCTGCAGAAAGGTATTTCCTGAAAAATTCTCCGAATCATATAGTTTCTCAACATTATCTCATATCTCATAAGATTTCCGAGATTTTCCGAGGCATATCCCGCCGCCTCTGTCATTCCGGCCACTCCCGGAACATTTCCTGTACCGGCGCGCATATTGTTTTCCTGATGTCCGCCATTCATAAACGGAAGGATTTCTGTTCCCTTTTTTATATACAAAAAGCCGACACCCTTTGGTCCTCCAAACTTGTGTGAGCTGACACTCAGCATATCTATTCCTGCTTTTCTGACATCAATCGGAATA
The DNA here is from genome assembly GCA_910577835.1 of uncultured Lachnospiraceae bacterium. GTDB lineage: Bacteria > Bacillota > Clostridia > Lachnospirales > Lachnospiraceae > CAG-303. The sequence continues at coordinate 3,923 of CAJTOU010000127.1, forward strand.
TGACAAAATGCCTGCACTGCATCTGTATGAAATAAAATCTGATGTTTGCGGGCAATTCTTCCGATTTCCTCTATCGGCTGTATAGTCCCGATTTCATTATTTGCAGTCATAACACTGATAAGAGTTGTCTCTTTTCTAATTGCCCGTTCTAGCTGGTCGAGCCGAATCATTCCTTTGTTGTCCACATCAATATATGAAATGTCAAAGCCAAAGGCTGTCTCTT
>CAJTOU010000128.1 GCA_910577835.1 uncultured Lachnospiraceae bacterium
TTTCGTCAGCCAAAAACGGCTTAACACTGACTATCAATCCGAAACTTTTGGAAAAAATGCAGAATGACCCGGCGAAAGAACAGGAAATGAAGGAATTGATTCGAGGTGTTGAATCAATGACAAGGCTGTCAGAGGGACTGAACAGAGCAAGCGGTTGGAAAACTGTATTTCGGCACAGTTATATAGACGAAAATGGAAAGTATTGTCATATTGCTCTTATCCGAAATGAACATGGCTATAAAATGAGCGAAGAACTTCGTGAAGAAAGACGAAAAAACTCTGAAAAATTCATTGAAAAGGCAAAAGAAAAGGCAGCAAAAAAGAAAGAAGAACTGGAACAGGCATTAGATGAGAAAAAAGTGGAGAAGACAGAGGAAAAATCAGATTATAATAAAGCTCAGCAGCTTTTGGAGAAAAAAATGGAGGTCTCTAAAGACGGCATGATTTATATGGATGACGCAGAGTTTAAAATGATTGTGGAAGCGATGAAAGAGGATAATGCAGATAAAGTGAATACAAAGCAGCAGACGCAGGTTGGAGCTAATCTGGATTTAAAGATATAGAAAAGAAGATAGGTTATCAGTTACATCGTATAAGATTATGGTGAAAAAATAGAGAAAACCGGTAAAGATAAATTTATTTATAAGATTTTTGGTATTAGGAGGAAGAGATATGTCTGTAAATAATATTGAAGGAAATGTAAATAAGGCAAGTGCAGGAAATAATTGGTTTCAGAATATGAAATCTGAAAATTCCAAAAAAGAGGAAAAAAACACATTGCCTCCAAAAGAAGATAATGCTATAAAGATTTCAATTTCTCAGGAGGGACTGCAAAGTTGTCAAAAGAAGCTTTATGAAAGCGGAGTAAACGAAACAAATGGCAAAGTTATTGTAAAAGAGAACAAGAGTAACATTATAAAACAGGTAAGGCAGGCGACAAACGCTTTAGCTGCAAATAATTATGACAATGTATTAGCCAAAGAAGCTCAGAAATTAAAAGCGCAAAGGGAAAACAGCAGTACGTATACTTTTTCAAACAAAGCAGAGGATTATGTCAGGGCGTATGGAAATCTTTATGATGAAATCGTGCAGGGTTATAAGAATGGCACAAGGGAGCGCTATGTGGAAGATAAAACTTCTGAAACAGGTTATCGGAAAATGACAATGGAAGAAGAATTAAGTAGATTGGATAAAGCATTTCAGAGGGCAGCGGACAGAACAAAGACAGAAGAAATGATTTCAGGTGAGTTTAAAAGGCTGGCATCCAAGGCGGAAAACAAGAAAACATCTTTTACAGACTCCTATAAAAAACCACAGACAGCAGATAAGGATATACAGGAAACAATCGGGCAGAAAATGAAAAAGCTGGCACAGGTGTGGAAAGATGCATACAAAACTTCCGGTTCGAAGGAAAATGGTATGGAAAAAGTTTTGTCCATGATAAATGATATGTTTCATACAACATAACAAAGTAATTTATAAATAAAGGGACTGTCGCATGAAGCAGAACACATAAAAAATACAGTATCTATAAAGAATTAAAAATCTCTAAAAATAACGAGAAATTTCATGTGATTTTTATAATGAAAAAAATATAGAAAAATGATATAATCATTAAGATTAATGTGATAAAAAAATATAAAGGCGGACAATTACATGAAAGAAAATTGTACAAAGGAAGAGTCCATAAGAAAAAATTCTATAAGAGAAAATTCCATAAAGCAAAATGATTTGACACAAGGAAATATTTTTAAAACACTGATTTTATTTGCAGTCCCTTTTTTAATAGCAAATATTCTTCAATCTCTTTATGGAGCAGTTGATTTATTTGTGGTAGGGCGTTATTGTTCAGCGGAAAGTGTAGCGGCCATATCCACAGGAACACAGATTACACAGATAGTAACCAGTCTTATAACAGGGTTGACGTTAGGTGGTACAATTTTAATTGGAGAGTATACAGGAAAGAAAGAGTTTGAGGCAGTCAGAAAAACCATAGGAACTTTGCTGACTGTTTTTTTTGCTGCGGCTATGGTTATTACTATTTTTTTGCTGATATTTCAGAAACCGCTTCTGACTGTTTTAAAAACTCCAAGGGAATCCTTTGACCTTACTATGGAGTATGTGTCAATCTGTGCTCTTGGAACTGTATTTATCTGTGGATATAATGCAATTAGTGCGATTTTAAGAGGCTATGGCGATTCTGAAAGACCTATGATATTTGTAGGAATTGCCTGCGTGATTAATATTATTCTGGACTTTGTATTTGTGAAATACTGCGATTTAGGTGTCGCCGGAACTGCTTTGGCTACGATTCTTTCTCAGGCATGCAGTATGGGAATTTCAATTTTTTATCTAAAGCGCAGTGATTTTATCTTTGATTTCAAATTAAAAAGTTTTCTTCCTGACCGAAGGCTTGCGGGAAAACTTGCATATATAGGAATACCGATATCTTTTCAGGAATTGATGGTTCGTATTTCCTTTTTATATCTGATGGCAGTAATGAACAGTTGTGGTGTGGAGGCTGCGGCTGTGGTCGGAATCAGCAGCAAGTATGATGTATTTGCGATGCTTTCCGCTACTTCCATGGCAAATGCCCTTGCCGCGATTACTGCGCACAATATCGGTGCTGGAAAACCAAAGCGCGCAAGACAGGCTCTCTGGTGTGGACTTGGTTTTGCACTGGCAGTTTCCTTTTTGTTCTGGTTATGGGCACAGATAAATCCGGCTTCTATGATTCGGGTTTTTGCAGATGATAAAGCAATTATAGCAGCGGGAGAACCATTCTTCCGGTCATGCAGCTATGATTATATTATGGTTACGATTGTATTTTGTCTGAACGGCTATTTAAACGGGCGCCAAAAAACGGTATGGACTATGTTAAGTTGCAGCGCCGGAGCACTTTTGCTGAGAATCCCTCTGGTCTGGTATTTTGGAAATCATTTTGCGGATAATCTTGGCAGGTTGGGAATGATAGCACCGTTTGTTTCGGGAATTATGGCGTGTTATACCTTGATTTATGTGCTTTATGATGGAAGGAGAAATGTAAATAAGCAGTTTATGTAAATTTAAAAAGTTTTCTAAAAAATAAATAAATTTAGAAAATGTATAAAAATACTATAAATTGTTATTAGTATAAATATATTTTATGTATTATTTTTGCGGTCAGGATATGCATCTAGCAGTCCCAACCGCATTTTTTCATATCAACATGATTGTTTTCAAGAAATACCACCCCTTCTTTCATTAACAGCCGCTTTTGTTCATAAAAGTGCGGTGCCAGTCTGCCTGCGTGATTTACAACACGGTGACAGGGATATTTTCCATAGTATTCTGCCATACTCAGGACCTTTCCTACCAGTCTTGCATTTTTTTCTCTCCCAATCAATTTTGCAATTTGTCCATAAGAAGCAACTTTTCCCTTTGGTATTTCTTCTATTGCTGATAATATTTGATAAATCAACTCTTCGGTTAAAACAGCAGACATTTATTCCGTTACTGAAAACTTATAAAAAGCTATAAACTTTTATGTTTCATTCCTGCTTTATCGTGTATGCTTTGGTGGCTGCAGGCAGCACACTACTCACAAGTTCCTTTACACTCCACAGACGTAAATTCCTGACTAACGTATCCGTACATATCCGTATCAACTTTTCATTATTATACTATGGATGATTCCAAAGCCATCTTCCCATATCTTTTTAGATTGAATGCTGCCTGATAATCCCTGTCAATCATATTTCCACATTTACACTTATAAATACGGTCTGACAGCTTCAAATCTTTCTTAATGTTCCCACAGCAGCTACATAATTTGGAGCTTGGAAAGAATCTGTCTGCAATCATGATTGGAATATGATTCCACTTTGCTTTGTATTCTATCTGACGTCTAAATTCTCCAAAACATTGCTGCTGCACTGCTTTTGAAAGATGCCTGTTCTTCATCATACCACTTACATTTAAGTCTTCCATACAGATAAAACTTGGCTCTCGTTTTATGATTTCAGACGTTGTCTGATGTAAATAATTTTGACGAATATTTGTGAGTCTGTGATTTAATTTTAAAAGTTTTTTCTCGCTTTTTCGAATGCCGCCTGTTTTGCAGTAACATTCTCCTTTCTTATTTTTCTCATATTTTC
>CAJTOU010000129.1 GCA_910577835.1 uncultured Lachnospiraceae bacterium
CAGAGGGTCATAGGTTCGAGCCCTATAGGTCCCATTCCTTTTTTCTTCGATGGACAAATATGGCTAAGTAGCTCAGATGGCTAGAGCACACGGTTCATACCCGTGGTGTCAGGGGTTCGACTCCCTTCTTAGCCACGTTTAAAGCTCCCGGAACAGTGTTGTTCCCGGGAGCTTTTTGTATTATCTTCTGGATAAAATAAATAAGAAAGACTTTCATAAATTATAATAGTTTATAGAAAAGAGGTAATTATGAGAATTGGAATGGGATATGATGTCCATAAACTGACAGAGGACAGAAAACTGATTTTGGGAGGAGTGGAGATTCCTTATGAAAAGGGACTTTTGGGACATTCAGATGCAGATGTGCTGATTCATGCGATTATGGATGCTCTTTTGGGAGCTGCTGCGCTGGGAGATATCGGACAACATTTTCCTGATACGGACCCGCAGTATAAGGGAATATCAAGTATTCGGCTTTTGGAACATGTGGGAAAATTGCTGGAGGACCATTTCTATATTATAGGGAATATCGATGCAACGGTGATTGCGCAGAAACCAAAGCTTGCTCCTTACAGAGAGCAGATGACAAAAAATATCGCAAAAGCGTTAAAAATATCAGAAAATCAAATTTGTGTCAAGGCTACCACAGAGGAGGGACTTGGATTTACAGGAAGAGGAGAAGGAATTGCTGCTCAGGCAATAGCTCTTTTGAATACAGTGGAAAATTATATTTATGATTATAATATACCGGAGATTACGGCTGATAATGAAGAAGCCACAAAAAGAAACTGCATAAATTGTTCAGGCTGTACAAGAAAGGTTGAAAGTGAGTTATGAGCAGATATGAATTAAAGGAAGTAAAGTATGAAGATTACTGGGAGCTTCGAAAACTGTTTTCATTGAGATATGCCCAAACCTGTGAAAATATTATTACAAACAGCTATATTTGGAAGGATTATTATAAGGCAAGATATGTAACAGATGGAGAAGGACTGTTCTGGATTTATCAGCTTCAGGGTGAATATTTTACGGCATCGCCGGTATGCAGTGATAGAAATGTGGAAAAATACTTTTTAATGGCAAAAGAATATTTTAATCAGGAATTAAAGAAAAAACTTGTGATGTATACGGTAGATGAAAAACTGGTAGAACAGCTGAAACTTTCAGAAAGTCAGTATACAGTGGAGGAAGACAGGCGGTATTTTGATTATATTTATGATGCGGAGGCTCTTCGCAAGCTGGCAGGAAAAAAATATCATAAAAAGAAGAATCATATCAATGCATTTCACAAGGAATATGATGGTAGGTATCAGTGCAGAATCATGACGGAAAGTGATGCAAAGCTTATCAGCAAATATCTTGATAAATGGCATAGCATGAGGGAGATTGATGACGAATATCACAGAGACGAATATGAGCTTCAAGGGATTAAAGAGCTGGTTACTCACAGTGGAAATATAAATATGGATATGTTTGGTGTTTTTATTGATGGAAAACTGGAGGCATTTACGCTTGGAACTTATCTGAAAAGAGAAGAAACTGCCTATATTCATGTGGAAAAGGCAAATCCTGAAATCAGAGGATTGTATCCATTTGTGAATCAGCAATTTTTGATACAATGTTTTCCAACGGCGAAGCTTGTCAACAGGGAGGATGATATGGGTCTGGAAGGATTGAGAAAGGCAAAAATGTCATATAATCCCTGTTATATGGCAAAGAAATTTAATATATATGAGAAGTAGTATATGAAAAACAGATATATAAGAAAAAATATATGTGGTAAATAGAATAGAGGTCAGAGGGACAGCTTGTGAAGATAGAAGTTTTAAAAGGAAAAGAAATTGGAAAAACACGTGCATTATATGAAGAAGTATTTCAGGATTCCAGAGAATATACGGATTATTTTTATGAAAAGGTTCAAAGAGAGGGAACTGCTTTTGCAGCCGAAGAGAATAATGAAGTAATATCTGAACTTTTTCTGATTCCAAAACATCTGATTTGTAATAATAAAATCATAGAGGCTTTATATGTGTATGGAGTGGCAACAAAAACGCAATACCGTGGACAGGGCTGTATGGACAGGCTGATGAAGGAGGCTCTTTATTATGCCAAAGAAAGCAGCACAGAGCTTCTTTATCTTATTCCTGTCAGTACTGCTCTGTATGACAAATATGGTTTTCATACAGTTAAACAGGGAGAAGTACGAATATGGCAACTGTCAGAGAAAGAAAGTACAGAAATGATGCAATATAATTTTGAGTCGGTTTTTGAGTTTGGTGATAAGCTTTATCAGGAAATAAACGGGCTAGAAAAGAGTATAAAAAAGTCTTTGGAACTACATGCGTTTTCTTGTATATATCCACTTCGTGACAGGGAGTATCTTGTTGACAGAATTTGCCGTGCTAAAATAGAGGGTGGCGGAATGTATCTAATAAGAAGTCAAAACGGGAAGGTAACAGGATTTGTAATTACAGGAGAGGAAGAGAGGGAGATTGTAATTATGGATATGGCTGGAGAATATGAAAAAAAAGAGGAAATTATAAAAAGTTTTATGAAATGGCAGGGCAGAAGAAGAATGAAGGAATATGTATTTACAATTATGATAAAGGAATTAAAGGAGAGCATGAAAAATATAGTGTGGAACACTTTAAATGATGAGATATAAAAGGTGTAATATGGAAAGAACAGTTTTGATTGGATAGGTTATAAAGATTTTTTGGTTAAAATAGTGGTATTTTTTGGAAATTATTGGTAATTAATTGTGCAAAGTGACGAAAATGTCTGAAAAATGAAATGTTCACAATTTCCTGACAACTTTTTTCTGTTTTTGATTTATAATGTGTTATACAGATATGCTTTTGATAGAAGTCTGTAAAAACAGGAAAGGAGATTTGTATGAAAAACAAAGAAAAAGAAAAGGAGGTTGATTATGCGGGGCAGGATAAATTCAATACAGCGATTACTGTTGTTGTGATAACATTAGTAGTTATAATTACATCAGCAGTTGCTTTAATGGCTATACTTCAACATGATTTTGAGAAAGCTGAAACAAAGTTTTTTGAAGATTTTACAATTTCATCTTCACCGGAATTATGGGAGAGAGTGCCTGATTTGTTGATTTATCCATGGAATGAGTATCATAAGTACAGTACACGTGAGCTGTCACAGGAGCAGGGGGAGTTTTTACAGGGAAAAAGAGTAGCGGAATGTATGGTGGATATGGTGAATTATGATGGGGTTCTTATCAAGGATAAGGAAAGTGCCGTATCGCTGTTGTATACCCAAGCCCGCAGATTATTGACTGATGATGATAAAGAGTATTATGTGTGGAATCAGATTCAGGTTGAGGGGGTTTATCTGTTTTCAATGGTTAGTATGAACGGGGATATTTTTTCATTTCATTATGTGACGGATATGGAGTGTGACGAGACGGAGGCGATTCGGTATGTAAGAGAGAGCTTTAAGGATGATAAAAATTATCATTCATTAGAGGAAGAATATAGTAGTTTTATAGATAACAGAAATTTTTATGTTAAGACTGTAAGTGAAAAATTGACAAAATATAAGAATTTGGATACAACATTATTTTATCAAAATATAGACTTAAGAAAAAAACCAGTTATTAATGAAGAGAATGGAAATGTCGTACTAATATACATATCTGAGACCAAAACAGATTATTTTGTTTTTCTTTATTTAGATTGTAAAACTAAAAAAGTTAGCGGATATCATTTGATACTATGTTAATCTAAAATATTAAAAATTTTTTATATTTAAAACTGACAGTGAAAATGATTATTAAAAACCAAGATAGTATTTAAACTTTATGTAATACATGATATCAAACAAGAGAATATACTTTTCCTTGCATAAAATTTTTAAATTTACTTGTTTATGATAAATAACAATACAAAAAATTTGGGGGATACTATTATATTTAAATAATATAGTTTTTAAGTGATTATTATGGCTAATATTTAATGGAAATTATTATTGAATTAACAAAGAAGGAGGGATGGAATGAAAATAAAAATAAAGAAACATATTTCTAAAGTTATTATATTAGTGACGCTGTTAATGATGT
>CAJTOU010000130.1:0-1836 GCA_910577835.1 uncultured Lachnospiraceae bacterium
TCTGTCAGCAGCAATATATTTGCCATAAGTGTCTAACCACCTGATTAATTCTTCACCGTCCCACATAAGAACCAGTATATTTTTCTTGCCAGATAGCACAGACCTGTTTACTTCTAAATAATCTGTATCTGCAACATGAACTTCCGGCATTACTCCGTTCTTTTTTAAATACCCAGCCATATATATTACTTCTGAAAAACTGTAAATATTATTTGAAGTAATGCTGTCAGGTATTATAATATTAATTGAATCCATTTATCACAACTCCCTCCATTACCAGATTCAGGAAAGCTCTTTCTGAATCACTTTTATGCATTTCACCACGTCCGCTTCCTGCAAAATATTGACAACCGGAATCTGAAGCTTTTGTTCAAAATATTGAAGCCTGTCCGATATTTCAAGTCCTTTGTAATATCTTTTTATTTCGTAGGAAATTCCTTTCTTTTTTTTCACCTCTCTCGATAAAGACGTCATTGCACACACAGCAACCTTTCCATATCCAAAGGCTTCTATCCCCTGAATGGTTCTCATAATATAAGGAATATCATCCTCCGGACGAATACAAAGAATCACTAAATCCGGCTTGGCAGCCAAAATGGTAATAATAGAAGACAAAACATTAAAATCAACGTTAATTTCACTGCTAAACGGAACTACTCCCGACTGTCCTCCCGTAAAGATAATATCAGGCTTCTCTGTTTGTGTAACCTGCATAATCAAAGCTTTTATCACGTCTATTTGTCTGTCAACCGGTATATATTCCAGCAAGTTATAATTTCCCAGAGGAATTGTATGTAATCCAAACAGAAATCCATGTGGTTCCGTTGCTATATTTGAAACACGATATCCTATCTTTTCCAATACATACTTTAATTGCAGCTGAACAGTAAATTTACCCGCCTTGGGACCTGTACCCAGAACAGAAATAACCGGCTTATCTGTTCCCATTCCATATTTTATATCTGTTGCCTGTTTTTGTATAAAATCATTCAGGCATTGAAATATGCAATTAAATTCTTCCGAAATTTTTTTCAGCTCCTGATAGGTATCTTCCTTCAACAGTTCGATGGAAATCACATGTTTTTTCTTTTCCAATGCAATCTTTGCATATTTTTTTACCAAATCTTTTTTATATATTCTGGACAGTTCGCTTAAATCTCCCAGAATTACAGTATCTACAGTGTCGTTAATGGCCGCATCAAAATTTGATTCTATGATAACTCCGCTGTTTTCCTCTCCAATTACCTGACCGGCATCTTTGTTTATGTTGCCCAGAAACGGCAGGTCTATTATTTTTTGTATTTTAAACGGTAAATATTCTCTGAATCTGAATATACTGTGCATCTCTTTATTAAATGGATAGATTGCAGCTTTTTTTAATTTTGAGTAATCTATTTTTTTGTCCAAAACACGTTCCACTTTTACTTTTTTTTCACAGTTTTCTTTAATGTATTCCAACAGCGTCTGCCTGTCTTTTGATTTGACTGCATTTATAATCCGCGCAATTTCTCCGGTTGCCTTTGCGCATGCAAAGCTGTTTCCATATGCAATATTATAGTTTCCATTTTTCCATGCCACTCTCTGAGGCCCAGAATATAAAAATAATTCCAGTTGATTTTCTTCCTGTACTGCATATTGCATATCTTTTTTTTCAATAGTTCCGATTACCTTAATCACACTTTTATAATTTGCCGGCCAGGTTTCTATAAATAAATCCTCACTGGCAGCAGCAACTAAAATACAGCCCAACTTATTCAGCTCTTCACATGCCTGCCAAAGTCTACTGTCATTTTTCAGTGTTCCCAGACTTAAATTAATAATATCTGGCCTGCATAT
>CAJTOU010000130.1:3550-3877 GCA_910577835.1 uncultured Lachnospiraceae bacterium
TCCCATACAAAACCCGCCTCTCAAAGGATATAGCAAACTGAGCTTTTTTATTCAAGATATCCAATATCAGATGTGATAAAAATCCAACTGTAAAATATGCTATCAGTTTTGGTCAAACCAGACCAAGCACACAGTCAAGCAGAAGCAACGCCAGAAAAGAATGCATAAAGGACCTGTGCGGCTGTTCCTTGCCAAATGCACAGACTATTATAAACAACAGACAACCTGCCACTATTCGCAGTATACTGTTGTCTCTTGTAATTTTATGAACAATTCCGGTTTTAAAAAAAATATCCAGTCCCAAAATAACGGCGGCAGCTATTATAA
>CAJTOU010000131.1 GCA_910577835.1 uncultured Lachnospiraceae bacterium
AAGCAGGAATGAAACATAAAAGTTTATAGCTTTTTATAAGTTTTCAGTAACGGAAACAGAATGGGATTAAAACAGGAACAGAAAAAATTGGAACAAAATTATGAGCAGGAAATTATGGATATTCTTGTACTTTTGGGTGATATGGGCGGAGGTGCAGGCGGAGTGACCAAGGGCATCTGGGAACCGTCTGTAGATATGCTTGCTTATATTGATTTATCTACGCAGGAGCTTATAAAGTGTAAAGGGACAATTTCATGGCTGGCGGAGGAAAAAGATAGAAATGGCTGGATTTATCATTTAGAAAATAATAAAATTTATCATTTAAAGGTGCGCAAAAGAAAACAGAAGAAACAGAATGTGAAAAATCAGGATTTTCTGCTGGTAGAGGTAGTTAAAAGAGATATTACACATTCAGATTTGAACAAGATATTGGAGGAGTATAAAACACCAATGTTGATTGAAGACGAGCTGTGTGGCACCTTTTCTATTGAAAGAAAATATGGATGGTTTTCAGGGACAACTGACTGGCTTGGACATGAGTGTTTGACAATGCTGATATATGACAAAGAACATATGGAAGAAGGAAAAGAAACTGCTGAGCACGCATTGCATACATTGCATATTCTTTATAAAGATAGAAAGGGATGGGATGAAAAATTCCGCAAATTTGCTGCAGAGCAGTTGACAGAGCTTGCAAATGACTGGCTGGCAGACAGAGAAGATTTTGATGAGGATAATGAATATGACGAGAATGATGAAAATAACAATAATGATGAAAATAACAATGATGAAAACTTGATTACAAAAGAAACCTTTGCCGAACGAATCTGGATTGGTGAAATCGTTATATTTCCAAATGGAGACTATGAGGTATATTATAATGATGATGATATGTTCTGGGGACATGTCATTATTGTTGGTGGAAATATTGAAACCGGAATCGAAGATGCGCTGATTGCAGGATAAGAAATGCAGGAAACAAAATTTTTGTAAGCAAAAAAATCTGCTTTTGTATTATTAAAAATAACAAAAAGAAGAACAGAGAAGGTTGTAAATTTTTCTCTGTTTTTTGTTTTTTATACAATAATAATGTTGCTCTGTTTGCCATAAGTAAATAGATTTTCAGGTTTTTATATACTGATATGATATTTCATGTAGTCAAATGACAATATATATGTTAAAATAGAGAATGTCAAAAGAGAAAAAAGCAGTAAAGGATACATTAATATATGGTGACAAAAATAGTTCGCAATTTTAATTTCAGTCAAATCTGCCGCTCAGGGCAGTGTTTTCGTATGAATGAGAGAGAAGACGGCAGATATGCAGTGATTGCGGGAAACCGTTATCTTGAGGTATGGCAGGACAAAGAACAGTGTTATTTTGACTGTGAGGATACAGAGTTTGAAATATTCTGGAAGCATTATTTTGATTTGGAAGAGGATTATGAGAATTATATAAAACAAATATCGACAGAAGATGTCTATTTAAAGACAGCAGCAGATTTTGGAAGTGGAATCCGTATTCTGCGGCAGGATTTATGGGAGATGATTGTCTCTTTTTTAATTTCACAGCAGAATAATATTCCGCGAATCAGACGGTGTATTCAAAATATATGTGAAGCATATGGAAAGAAGCAGAAAAACAGACAGGGAACTTATTATTCTTTTCCTGAACCGGAGGTATTAGCCATGCTTGGTGAGGATGATTTGAAAGCGTGCAATCTGGGATATCGCAGTAAATATGTAGTCCGGACTGCTAAAAGTATTGCAGGCCATGAACTGGATTTGGAAGAGATTTCAAAAATGCCTTATCTCACGGCCAGAGAAGAACTGTTAAAACTTTACGGGGTGGGTGAGAAAGTGGCGGATTGTATCTGTCTGTATGCACTGCATAAGTTTGAGGCGTTTCCGGTTGACACACATATTCGTCAGGCTCTGGAACAGCACTATGGGCAGGGCTTTCCCACAGACAAATATGAGGGCTTTCAGGGAGTTATGCAGCAGTATATTTTTTACTATGAATTATATGGAAAACAAATTCTTCAAAAAGAACTTGTTAAATAGGCAGAAATAAAAATATAAAAATAAACCTATATAAAAATAAATTTTTCATGGAAAAGTTTATAAAATAAATACAAATTTAAATGGAAGGAAAAGGTTATGAAAAGAGAAAATTTTAAATCAAGGCTTGGCTTTATTCTGATTTCCGCAGGATGTGCCATTGGAATTGGAAATGTATGGAAGTTTCCATATGTAACAGGACAAAATGGAGGAGGAATTTTTGTATTATTTTATCTTGTGTTCCTGATTGCGCTGGGGGTTCCGGTAATGACTATGGAATTTGCTGTTGGGCGTGCAAGCAGAAAGAGTGTTATTGAATGTTACCAGACGTTGGAAAAGCCGGGGAGTAAATGGCATTTACACGGATATGTTGCCATGATTGGAAATTATATGTTGATGATGTTTTATACTACTGTGGCAGGGTGGATGCTCAGTTATTTTTATCGTTTTGTAAAAAATGATTTTGCCGGAGTAACACCGGACGAAACAGCCGGGAAATTTTCTCATATGCTGGAGGACCCTGCTGGTATGACATTCTGGATGGTGGTAATTGTAATAGGCGGATTTCTTATCTGTTCCTTTGGACTTCAGGGTGGAGTGGAAAAAATCAGCAAGCCGATGATGATTGGACTTCTTGCTTTAATTGTTATTCTAGCAGTAAACAGTGTTATGCTTGAAGGAGGAGCCGAAGGATTAAAATTTTATCTGATTCCTGACTGGAAGAAGGTAGAGGAGGTAGGGCTTTTTAATGTAATTATTGCCGCATTAAATCAATCCTTTTTTACGCTAAGTCTTGGTATTGGAGCTATGGAAATCTTTGGAAGCTATATGAGCAGAGACCGTACTCTTTTGGGAGAATCTTTAAGAATCAGCATATTGGATACCTTTGTGGCAATTGTTTCCGGTTTGATTATCTTTCCTGCATGTTTTGCCTATGGAGTGGACCCAAAGGCAGGACCGGAATTAATCTTTATTACGCTGCCAAATGTATTCAGTGCCATGCCGGGTGGCCGTTTCTGGGGAAGTCTGTTTTTCCTGTTTATGACCTTTGCTTCGTTTTCAACAATTATTGCAGTATTTGAAAATATTATTGCCTGCTGTATGGATAAGTGGAAACTTAGCAGAAAAAAGGCTTCTTTGATAAATGGTATTATTTTACTGGCCGCATCCATGCCATGCGTACTGGGTTATAATGTGTGGAGCAGTTTTCAGCCGAGAGGTGAGGGCAGTACAGTACTGGATTTGGAAGATTTTATTGTCAGCAATCTGCTGCTGCCGATTGGTTCACTTATCTTTTTGCTGTTTTGCGTTACAAAATGGGGATGGGGATTTGACAAGTATCTGGAAGAGGCAAACAGTGGTGAGGGTATAAAATTCCCAAGAATACTGAAAGGATATGTTACATATGTAATTCCCTGTATTATTATTGTAATTCTTATATTGGGATTAAAATAGTATTTTATATATTTTATGCCGCAGTGGCGATTCAGTAAAAAATGAACTGCCACTGTGAGCATATATTTTTTATTTCACAGGAAATTATTCTCCTCTAAAATAAAAAATAAAATGCTTGCAAAATATAGTCAGATATGGTAATATACTAAAGTACTTTGCAGCAGGTGTTTTAATATAGAGCATTTTGATTTTTTATAAAAGGGCTCCGTGGTCAAGCGGTTAAGACATCGCCCTTTCACGGCGGTAACACGGGTTC
>CAJTOU010000132.1 GCA_910577835.1 uncultured Lachnospiraceae bacterium
TGTTCGTCAATATTTACCGTAATAAAAATTGGAACTTTTCCTATCTCGTCTTTATTTATTTTTTGTGGTATAGCTGTTACTAATGTACGCTCTCTTAATCCCTTTTGAAATTCATAATTTTTCATAGCATTACTCAAAAAATACGGATCAATACCATTAGGTTTCAACAATGCTAAACTTACATAAAATGCTAATTTTTCGCTGGTTTCAACTACATTAGTTGTTCCCACATCACCTATTCTAGTCATCAGTATATCACCCTTTTCAGGATATACTTTATAATCTCTCTCAAAGGCTTCTTTCGATATATATTTCTCCGACTGTAATGTGGAAATATTTTCTACTGATAAAAACATAATTCCTTCATCTTGATATTCTGGAGTTTGATGTACACCATCATATACACCTACCAACTCCCCCAGCTTACGCTGTTCCCAAGCCTCTGTGTACTCCTTGAACCTAATACTTGGTTTATCCATATCCATCACCTCTCAATCATCTGAATCAAATCATTTAATGTTTGATTGATGTTTTCATCAGAGGAAGTTAGGTCTTTCAGCAAAGATACAAACTCTCCTTGAACTCGGCTTATTTCTATGTCAGTCTGTTTCATGTCGGTCAGAAGGGCTTTCAGGTCTATTTCTTCCTCTTTCTCAAAATTGTCCACATATCTGGGAATATTCAGATTGAAGTCATTCTTTTCAATATCCTCAAATTCTGCAAGAAAGGACTCTTTTTCTACGGTTTCCCTCCTGTTGTATAATTCTATAACAGAATCAATATGCTTGTCCATCATTGTATTCTGTTTTTTCCCTTTTTCAAATTTTCGGGATGCGTCTATAAATAATACATCCCGCCCATCTCTGTGTTTTTTCAGTACGATAATGCAGGTGGGAATGGACGTGTTGTAGAATAAATTCGCTGGAAGCCCGATGACTGCATAGATATTCCCAGCCCGGAGAAGTTTTTCCCTTATTTTCCCTTCCGCCGCGCCCCGGAACAAAACCCCGTGGGGGAGTACGATTGCCATTGTTCCGCTGCTTTTCAGGTGGTACAGGCCATGCAACAAAAATGCGTAATCGGCTTTTGACTTTGGCGCTAATACGCCGTAATCGCTAAACCTTTCATCCTGAAGAAATCCGGCGGCTGCGCTCCAGTTTGCCGAATACGGCGGGTTCATAAGCACCATGTTAAAATCGGTTTCCTCATCCGTAGGCCAGTCCCCATCAAGAGTATCGCCGTTGCGAAGATTCTGGTTTTCGGGCACGATGCCATGCAAAAACATATTCATTCTTGCAAGGTTATAGGTAGATGTCATTAGTTCCTGCCCATAATATTTAATGTAGTCTGGCTCTGCGGCATATTTCTTTGCATTTAGCAGAAGGGAACCAGAACCCATGCAGGGGTCATACACGGACAATCCCCTCTTTTTCTCCTGTCCTGCAATCGCAATCCTAGTCAGGATTTTTGATACTGCCTGGGGCGTATAAAATTCCCCCGCCTTCTTGCCTGTTTCAGAGGCAAACTGCCCAATTAAATATTCATAGGCATTTCCAAGAATGTCTGAATCTGTATTCAGAAGGTCAGCTCTGTCGATTTCACGGATCAAACTTGATATAGTATCGCTCTGTTTCTGGTCCCCTGTTCCAAGACGGTTAGAATAAAGGTCAATATCAGTAAACAGATCCGCAAACAACGGATCGCTCTGCTCAATGTTATTAAAGGCTTTCTGAAGCTGCTCACGGCTGAATGTGTTATTCCTAGCCGCGTCCGCAAAACAAGTGTAGGTCAGATCAGGCTCAATAATATAATGACATTCCTCCCTGATCTGTTCTTTCAGTTCTTCTGCACTCTCATCCTCCAGCGCTTCCCTGTATGCTTCTAGAGCCGCCTTTAAGTTTTGCGGTTTTTCATCATAAATCAAATCATATGCCTTGATTAGAAAAGAGTCTGACAGATATTTGTAAAATACAATGCCAAGCAGATAATCCTTATACTCATTTGCATCCATTTTGGAACGCAGGATATCTGCACCACTCCACAATACACTGATCAGGTTCCTGCTGTTTTCTGGTTCCGCCATTTTAATCCCTCCATTATTACTTTTTAATTTCCACTATGTTATCCATTCCGCGGCGAAGAACCATTACAGATCTCTACCAGTACATCCATAGTAACATAGTTGTTGTTTATCATCTTAAACACCATGTTCCTTGTTTTAATCCACTTGTAGCGGTTAGGAGAATTATACGGGTTGCCTTATGGCAGCAGAGGATACCGTTTTCGCTCCACTTATTGCTGCCGTTATGATTGTTATTGATTGTTAAAATGCGTTTGCCGGAAATGCTTATGTCTACGGTTCCCCACATACTACATTTTTTATATGGACATTTTTTATAACCATATTTTTTACAATACCATCTGTATAACCATTATGTTTAGTAGTAATAGAAAGGTTTTCAAAAGTAAAATCTTCCATGTCATATTGTTCTTTTTGGGCAGTAACATTAAAGTATGTATTACATTCACACTCACAGTTTTTCATAACAATATGGTTAATACTGGATTTTGGCATATCGTCCCTATCTTTTAGATCAAAAAATTGTGCCCATGGATTAATAGAGATAAAATTTATGATATTGGCATTTACATCCTCCACTGTAATATATTCGTAATGTTGGGGAGTATCTGGGCGCATTTTTAGCCATAAAAAGTTAGCAGCATTGTTTACATGCAGCCTGCGGATAATAATATTGCGGTTATGGATAGATTCAGAGCCGCAGGTTAGGCAGCCATGGCAAAACCCATAGCAGCAGTCTTCTACAATAATTCTTTCATTGGAGCCATTTTCTGGCAAAGTGTCTGCCCAAGGGCCCTTACCGCCTTTTAAAACTACTGAGTCATCATTTACTTCCATATAACAATTTTTTATTAGGAAATCGGAACATACGTCAATGTCAATAGCATCTGTGCTAGGTGCTTTTATTGGTTTGGCAGGAGAAAAAATATGGCAGTTTAAATATTTTATATGATGGCTTTTATAAATATGGTTTGTCCAGAAATGGGCATTTTGTAAGTGTAAATCTGCAACGAGTATATTTTTGGAGTTGGAGATATAGATAAGGCGGGGCCTCTGTTCGTCTTTATTGGTGCACTGGGGGTTCCATTCCCTCCTTAACCAAAATGCTTTCCAAGATTTTAAACCATTGCCATCAATTGTGCCAGGACCACATATGGTAAAACCATCTACATTATCAGCATTAATTAAAGCTGAAAAATAAAGGCATGTTTCTCCTTCAATGCGGGTTTCACAAATTTTATAATCGGATATGTCATCGCTTCCTTTTAGTGTCCCTCCTTTTGATATATAAAGATTTACGCCTTGCTTGAAAAAAAGGGAACCTGTAAGGTAAGTTCCAGCAGGCACTACAATTACGCCGCCTCCTTGTTCTGCTGCCATATCAATTAAGCCTTGGATTTCTTTTGTGTAGGTTTTCCCATTATCAAAAATATGGTATTGAGTTAGAATATATTGTTTTCCAAGCTCTTCAAGAGAAGGGACTTTGGTATTGTAGAACCAATGATCAATAGGGGTTCCATCAGGGAAAAATTCTTTTTTTGTATTTTCCATACGGATCTCTCTTTCCGCCGTAAGAACGGCATAGGTATTATATACTTTATAGGTACAAGAAAATAGGGAATATTAATTGGTATTATATCATAATTTTCTATTTTTAGCGATCTTAATCTAAAATTTAAAACAAAAGGC
>CAJTOU010000133.1 GCA_910577835.1 uncultured Lachnospiraceae bacterium
TATAAGAGACAGATATTTTATTGTCGTATACTGCTGATATTTCCTTCATATAATCACTGATTTTCAAGCTCTGCGGACAATGTCTTTCACAATTTCCACATGCCACACATTCCGACGCTTTTCCATATTCCTTTGTCAGATTACGATAACGCCCTCTTGTACGGGAGCCCTCCTTAAATCTCGCATACTGGTTATAGATTTTAAAGAACTCGGGAATCGGAATCTTCTTTGGACATCCCTCTACACAATATCTGCAGTTTGTACATGGAATGGCAATACTTGTATTGATAATATCCACTGCCTGCTCTACCAGTCTGCTTTCTTCCTCTGTAAATGGCTGAAATTCCTTCATATAAGAAAGGTTATCCATCATCTGCTCATAACTGGACATGCCCGAAAGCACCATAAATACATTTTCAAGACTTGCCGCATACCGGATTGCCCACGATGCCATGGAACTGTCTGCATTATATTCTTTCAAAAGTTCTTCCGCCTTATCTGGTATCTGTGCCAGCATACCACCTTTGACAGGCTCCATTACAATAATATCCTTCCCGTGTTTTACCGCAGTTTCATGACATTTGCGTGACTGAACATTTTCATTCTCCCAATCCAGATAATTAATCTGAAGCTGAACAAACTCCACTTCCGGATGTTCTTTTAAAATCATATCTAAAATATCTGCCTTGTCATGAAAGGAAAATCCAAGTTTTCTGATTTTTCCCTCCTTTTTTTTCTGCATCGCAAACTCAAAACAGCCAAGCCTTTTACAGATATCATAATTTCTTGTGTCCAGACAATGCAAAAGATAATAATCAAAATACTCTACTCCGCATTTTTCAAGCTGCTCATTAAAAATCCGCTCCATATCCTCTTTTTTGCTTAACATCATGGTTGGCAGCTTGGTGGCAAGCAGAAAACTTTCTCTCGGATGCCTGTCCACCAGAACCTTTTTTACTACTCTTTCGCTGGCATACTCATGATACATATATGCCGTATCAAAATAAGTAAAGCCCTGCTCCAAAAATGCATCCACCATCCGGCAGACCTGTTCAATATCTACCTTTGTCTGGTCCTTTTTTTCCACTAACGGCATTCTCATCATTCCAAATCCCAGTTTTTTTAACTCCATAGCACATCTCCGCCTTTCTGTCAATTTATTTTAATCCATTCTATCTATAATTTCCTGAAGTCTTTTTGCAAAAACTCTTCTTGCATCCGCAATTACGCCATGTTCTCTGGTGGCAAGTGCAGCTTCAAATTCATTCATCCATATTTCCAGGAGTTTTCTTTCATCTCCTGTGCTTTCCTCATAGAGCCGGTCACCCTTTAAGAGCAAAAGTCTGTTTTCCTCCTGGTCCTTTGGCTGAATCTTTAAGTAAGACAGTTCTTCCATTCTTTCCTTCATCTGCTCCATGCTCATCTCATTTTCATTTCCCTTGATATATACCTTTTTTTTCTCTCCATTAGAAACTACTTTTACCTCAACTTCCAGCAGTGAATTAATATCATAAGTATAAGTAACGTCTACCGCCTCCTCTCCTGCCTTGTTTTTTGGAACTCTGATATCCAGCGCGCCGAGCAGCAGATTATTTTCTGCAAACCGGCTTTCTCCCTGCAAAACATTGACATGAATCATTTCCTGATTGTCATGCAGTGTATAAAGCCGTTCTGTCCTGCTGGCAGGAATCACGGTATTTCTCTCAATAATTGGGAAAAAGTGACCGGACTCAAACTGCCCGTTCCCTCTTGGAATTGACACCTCTGTTCCCAGAGTAAAAGAACAGACATCCGTGAGAATTACCTCCTTTACCTCTTCCCGCCGCTCCTTCATCGCGGCCTGAATTGCCGCTCCTAGCGCCACAGCCTCATCCGGATTGATATTGGCAGATGGAAACTTTTTAAAGAGCTTTACAATAAAGCTGCGAATTACCGGAAGTCTTGTTCCGCCGCCTACCAGTACGATTTCATCAATTTCCGACAGACGGATATGGGCATCTGCAAGGCTTCTCTGTACCGGCTTTCTGATTTTTTCCAAAAGAGAAGCACAGAGAATCTCATATTCTCTTAATGAAATATGAAGCAGCTTTTCTTCACTTCCAATCGTACATTTCATATCAATCGCATCCGCTTCTATAAATTTTCTCTTACCCTTTTCTGCTTCAAAATGAATCGCAGATAATTCCTTCTGGGTAAGCTTTTCTTCTTCTATTTCATTTTTCTCCAAAAATTTTCGTTCCAGCACATGGGTAAAGTCCTCTCCTCCAAGATAATTATCTCCTGCTACTGCCCGTACCTCAAGAATATTCTGAAACAATTCCAGAATAGATACATCAAAGGTTCCTCCACCAAGGTCAAAGACAAGAAACTTTGTATTTTTATTTTTCTCATACAGGCCATAGGCAATGGCGGCTGCCGTAGGCTCACTGATAATACGCTCCACTGTAAGCCCTGCCAGCTCCCCTGCCCGTTTGGTCGCCTTTCTCCGCTTCTCGTCAAAATATGCCGGCACACTAATTACTGCTTCTGTAATAGGCTCATCCAGATATTTTTCCGCATCCTCTTTTAAAAATTTCAGTACAAACGCAGAAAGCTCCTCTGCCATAAGCTCCTTTTCTCCCAAACGGTATTTTCTCTCTGTTCCCATGCTTCTCTTAAATACATCAGCTACCCTGTCCGGATAAAGCATTCCGTATTCCTTTGCCGTTTCTCCTACCAGCACTGTATCACCGTCAATTCCCACCACAGAAGGAGTCAGATGTTTTCCAAGCCTGTTTGGGATAATCTTTGCTCCCTCATCACTGTAATATGCAATCAGACTGTTTGTCGTTCCCAAGTCAATTCCTACTATCATCCTGCTTTCTACCTCTCATTTCATTATAGCTTTTTTTTCAGACTTCTCACCTTCCATGACGAATATCCATTAAATCTGTCAAGCTGTACTGCCATTTCATAACATTTCAGCGCTTCGTGAAGATTCTGTTCTTCCTCATAAATCATACCTTTCAGCTCATAATAATCTGTACAGCCCATTTTGACACAGTAAGCACATAGATTTTCGCCTTCCATTTTCTCACAGTACTGCTTCGCCTTTTCTATATTTCCCATACAAAGCCAGTATTTTCCCATTTCAAATAAATTCTCCATGGTATCATACAAAGCCTCTGTATATTTTTTCTCTGCCAGCGCCTTGTCTCTTGTATCGTATTTTTCACAGAGCAGCTCCAGAAAGATTTTTCTATATTTGGCAAGCAGCTTTTTATTGTTGTCTTCTTTATAAAACAGCATAAGACTCAACAGAATCTCTTTATTCCACTCTAAAGAATCCTCCTCCGCCGCCAGAAGATATGCTGATTCATAGGCTTTCACTGCCTTTCTCCGATTATTGTCATAAAACAGATAGATATCTCCAAGCTGCTGCATCACTGTACTGTTTTCTTTGCTGTCTGCCAGAATCTTCTTTGCCACGGCGATATATTCATTCACCTGTTTTTTATCTCCTGAAAAACAGGCCAAATCAAGCCGGAGCAAATCAAGCCGGTATCTCCATTCGTTCTGTCCATAATAGCTTCCGCTGTTGCGGCTCC
>CAJTOU010000134.1 GCA_910577835.1 uncultured Lachnospiraceae bacterium
ACTCCGCTTCCCGTCTCTGACAGCTCATAACAAAGACGGCATGGCTCCATATTTATAAATTTTACAGGAAAAAAACAGGTATCTCCCGGTGCAAGCTGTATCGTCGGCTTTTCCGGAGCGATAGAGGAACCGGCTTCAAACCCGCTGTTTCCAGAACCCGTCGATATCTGTATCGCGGACCATCTGCAGCGCAGTACCATTTTGTCATAATTTTTTAAAAAACGTACTCCTCCAATAAAGCTTCCCTTATCTTTTAAAATTTTTACTGCACATTCTATTACCGGAGTTTCATTTTTATCCTTACCGGAAAAAATACCGGAAGAACCATATACCACTGTGCTTATCTCACCGTTTATCAAAGCATCTTTTTCTCTGTTCTCATATCCGATTTCTACATACACATCTCCTGTTCCAAGGGAATGAATAATCTCTCCGCTGTAAAATATCTCTCCCTTTTTTGCTCCTTTTCCAAGTGGAATCTCAAAATATCCGCCGTTGCATATGATACTTTTATCAGTGTTCTCCACGCTGTTTTTTGGCTGTATATTTGTCTCCTTTTTCTCAGCAGGAGTGTACATTGCATAATAACCGAGATATTCGTTTCTTACTGCTCCGTCGGAGGGCACTTCAATATATTTCTTCGCCTTCTTTTCTTCAATACTTTGAATGACACCTCCACTTTCTGTCCTCTGAAAAACAATATCCGCCAGTTTTACAAAATCCTGCTGTTCTGTCATAATACGCATTTCCAGACTGGTTTTGCCAAGCTCTCTGTCTACCAGCTCCCGTGGGTTAATATCTGCCACAACCAGTGTCAGAAAAAAATTCGCTTCTGTCTGTATCTCTTTTCTATTTAGAGATGCCTTTGCTGAATCTGGTTTTATAATAATTTTTGCCTCCTCTGAAGGAAGATTCTGTGCCTGAACCCAGATTTCCAAAACCGTACTCTCTCCCCTTTCCAGACGATTATCCTCAAGGTAGATTTCTGCTTCATGTTTTCCATCGGCAGTCAAAAACAGCGGCATCTGTAAAATTGTCCGATAAAGAAACTCTGTTGGATTTTGAGAGTGCTTTGTCAGAATAAAAAGTATTTTAAACCATTTTCCCATACAGACTACGGCTGGAACAGACATCTCCAGTATATAATCTTCTGTATGTACAAGCTCTCCCTTTAATAAAAATTCTGATTCCAGCAAAAATCCGGTATCTAACTTTTCTTTGTCTGTTAAATACAGTTCAAAAAGCTCATCTACATGGTTAAATTCATTTTCGTTCCCCTCTTTTGAAGGAACGTAAACATTATGTACCGGCTCCTCCGCATACCGAATACAGAGGGAGGCTTCATTTGTTTCCAGCTCGTCATATCCTTTGATTGCAGACAATTTTTTAATCACTGTATTATCAACGACAATTTCCCGTCCACCGGCATCGATAGCAGCCCCGCTCTCCACCATCAGAGAAAGGTCGTCCAGATTATATACACCAAGACCACACACAATTCCGCTTCCAAACATCATCTGATTGATAAATCTGCGCTTATTGTTCTGATAAGTCTGTTCGATTAGAAAATCAGAAGAAGACAGCATTTTTCCGCTGTAATACCGGTTGCGCTCAAAAGGAAGTATTTGATTATTTTTCACTGTATCACCTCATTTGCTGTGAAATTATTGTTTCATAACATATACCCTGTTCCATTTCTATTCTGCATTTACGCCTGCTTTCCGGAACACTCTCAAATCCCCTGAAAACAACAAAAAACTCACCTTTTTCATCTGCTGAAACCGAAATACTTCTGTAAATCATGGTATGCCGAATGGAATATCCATGTTTTAGAGGAATGGAAAGACGATATTCATGACTGCCCTCCAGTGCTGCGTACATCTCTTCCGGTAAAATACTTTCGTAATATCCGTTTTCCGTATTTTGAAAATAAAGCATCTGTCCCTCTACAATGTTGTGTTGAGAATGACAGAAACACACAGAACAATCATATGGATTGAGTCCACGCAACAGTCTGCACTGCGTGGAATAGTCAAAGATAAAAGTTATTAGCTGCCCTTGTTTCGCCTTTCCTGAAAGAGAAACCATCTGTGTTGCTCTTTCATTATTTTTTGAAGGCATCATCCACAGTCTGTGTATTGTTTCCCTTTCATTTTTGGAAAGAAAAATCTTCTGTGTTTGATACCCCTCTCCTTCAACAGTTATGGTATCCTCTTCCTCAGAATCCAGAAGAAAAAGATAAATTCCGTTTCCTTTATAAATCGCCGGAGTTCCTCTTGTGTTATATATTCGAAATATATTCTGCGCAGCGGCTCTGCCGGTGATTTCATCATATAAGAGCAGAATACATTTTATTGTCTGATAAACACTTCTCAAACAGTTTCCCCCTTTTTGTATTATGTTACCTTGTGTTATGTTACCTTGTGTTATATTACCTTATGTTATTTTATATTGCTTTCTCCTATATTAATTTGTGCCTGTCTTACTCTTATTATTTCCTTCTTTCTTGCCGAATCAATAGAAACAGGAGAAACCTTGTAAAAAACAGAAGTTTTGTAAGGAATATTGGGAAAATTCCATATCTTTGATTTCTGCTCCATATCCAGACGCAGCATCTCAATTCTTAAATCCACCCCGTTTATATCAGCAGGGTCTATATCATCAATAGAAATCAAAGGGTAATCATGAAAATACTGAATCACTCTGCCCAGAATCCTCTCCTCCGAGCTCATGCGAAACCGGACATCTCCGGCAGTATATGCAGTAACCATATAATACAAATTTAAAAAAATAGGAGGATATTGCATTTTGTTCATTCCGTTGATTACTGCGCTGCTGCGCCGTATTTCTTCACTCTCTCTGATATCAAACAGAAAAAGTCCCAGTGTCACATCACTTTTATCTGCCGGACTGCACAGAGCAATTCCGTCTTTTCCGGATATAAATTCAGGAACAAACTCATGCTGTAATAGTTCTATCAGTTTTTCACTTACATCCGCAATAATTGTATAATCTGCCATTTTCTGTTTTTACAGCTCCTTTTCTTCCTCATAAAAATAATAGGCATATTTTTCAAAATCCTGTGGCTTTAGTATCCTGCCAAGCTTAAAATATTCACTGCAAACAGCAGACAGAATATGCTTCATGTTTATTCTGTTTCCTTCCTTTGCTCCCAGAAAGACCGCATTTAAAATAATGTTTTTAATATATCCTCCCGACAGCTCAATATGCTCTGCCAGATAATCAAAGTCAATATCCGTTAATGGCACTTCTTTTGAAAAACCGTTTTGCCAAATTTTTTTTCTTATCTCCACACTTGGCAGCTCAAATTCCAGCACATATTTCATACGCCTCATAAATGCTTCGTCAATATTGTTCCGAAAATTGGTCGCCAAAAGAATAATTCCGTCATACTGCTCAATTCTCTGCAAAATATAAGAAACCTCCGTATTTGCGTATCGGTCCTTTGTTTCTTTTACCTCTGTTCTCTTTCCGAAAATCGCATCTGCCTCATCAAAAAATAAAATCACATTGCTTTTCTGTGCATAGTTAAAAATTTCTTCCAGACGCTTTTCGGT
>CAJTOU010000135.1:0-2786 GCA_910577835.1 uncultured Lachnospiraceae bacterium
ACGGTCCTTCTGAAATCCTCCCCGCATCATATATTTTAACAATATTCATATGATTCAACTGAAACAGCATTTTAGCCTCTCTGAAAAAACGCCTCTCCCCCTCTCTCTGCTCATCCGATGATACAAAAATAGGTGAATATACCTTCACAGCAAAATCCATATCCAAACAAGCATTGTGATATTTAAAAACAGAGCCAAAGCCCCCATATCCTATCTGTTCCACTCTTTTATACTGCTTTATCTGTGAAAACGGATCTGCTTCTTCATCAGAATGTTCCTCTATATATTCAATCAGACGATTTATGGAATCCGTGATCAACGTCCTTCTTCCCGCATAATTGCCGGACTCATTCTGCATATATCTTCTAAATTCATCTGCTGTCCTGCAGCTTCTGATAAATTGGGGAATCTGTTCTTTAATGCTTACGTTTTCCAGCAATGCGTTTCTTGTCTGAATATAATATTTATCGTCAATCGTTCCGTCTGTCGCCTTTGACAATAACCCCATCTTATACTCGTCCAGCATATCTATCAATTCTGTTTTTGTCACTGTCCCACCTCTCTCTTTAATCCAACATCTTTCCAGACAAAAACAATTACATTCTTCGCATCCACAGCCATTATACCCCAAAACCACCAAAGCCACAAGCACCCCGCTCATGGCTCCGTCAATCTTCCTACAAATTTTTACGAATCTCCCCCGCCGAACATATCCCCGCCCTTCCAAACCACCTCAATCCGCCCTTCTCCAAACACCCTGATTCTCTCAATCCCCTTCCGCAGCACCCCCTTATCAAACTCCCGCAGAGCCGCTATCCCTTCCAACACAGCCTCCCAAACAGCACCTCCCGCTTAAAGCCGCTCATATCCACGCCGCTCCTGTCCCTCTTCTTCGGCTTCGCCCTCTCATTCGCCAAAGCAAACAATTCCTCCGACACCAGCGGCTCATGCTGCCCGTCCACAACCACCCACTCCGAACGGTCATGCCACAGCATCCGCTTCCCCGTAGTGATAGACTTTTCCGAACGGTTCCACACCACCTTCCCGATATAAGTCTCATCCGACAAAATAGAGCGCACCGACTGGGGCCCCCACAGCTTCTTCACCCCGCCGCCCGGATGCTGATACCGGCTGTTCTTCCCCTGCTTATACTCCACGCAGGTAAGCACACCATTATCATTCAGATAACGCGCAATCCCCGAAACCGTAACCCCTTCCGCCGCCATGGTAAAAATCTTCCTCACCACCTCCGCCGCCTCCGAGTCAACCACCAACCGGTGCTTATCCTCCGGGGACTTCTCATACCCATACCTGGCAAACCCGCCCAGATACTCCCCTTTCCGCGCCCGCGCCATCTGCGCAGACCGTATCTTCTTAGACAAATCCCTGCTGTACAGCATATTAATCAGGTTCTTAAACGCCACATTCAGACCGCCAGCCGTCCCCAGCACACCCTCACTGTCATAATGGTCATTCACCGAAATACACCGCACCTCCATCAGCGGGAAAATCTGTTCCAGATAACTCCCCACCTCAATATAATCCCTCCCCAGACGGGAAAAATCCTTCACAATGACACAGCCAATCTCCCCACGCTTCGCCGCCTCCATCATGCCCTCAAAACCGGGGCGCCGGAAATCGGTCCCGCTGAACCCGTCATCACAAAATTCCAGCACCCGGCACCTTCTAAGCCCCGCATCCCCCTCAATAAACCCGTCCAGAAGCCGCCTCTGGGACACAACACTGTTGCTCTCCTGCTTCACGCTCCTCCCGGTATCCACATCCTCATCCGACAGCCGGATATACTTAGCCACCACATCAACCTTCATCCTTCTCCGCCTCCCTTTCCCTCACAGCTCCCAAAAGCTCCGCAAGCATATCATCATAGGCCAGGACCACCTCACAGTTCCCATCCCTGTCCACAGAAACCCTCGTCACAAAAGCGTCCACCATCCCCTGGGTCAACTCCCGCTCCCCCAGGGACCCGCGCACCGTCTTCTCCCAGCCTTCCTCTATATGAAAATCCCTCTCATACCTCTTCCGCTCCTCCAGCAGCCGCTCCAGCTCCGCAGAAAGCGCCTCCGCCTCCTTCGTATACCGCTCCGACAGCGCCGCATATTCCTCCCCGTCAATCAGCCGCTCCGCAAAATCCGCATACAGCCCCGCCTTCTTCCCAGCAGCCTGCCGCATCCTCTCCCGGATACGTTCCGCCTGCCTGGATATCAGCCTGTACCGCTCCATCCCCTGCCTCCCGGCATTCAGCTTCCGGACCAGCCGTTCCGCATCCAGACAGGCATCCATATGGCTCCTGATAACCCCGAACACCGCAGCCTCCAGATCCTCCAGCATGACCTTATGCCGGTACGGACACACCTTCCGGCTCCTGTTATGGGAACTGCAGCCATAAAAAAACTTATCCCCCTCCTGCGATACCGCCCGGAACAGATACATCGTCTTTCCACAGTCACTGCACACCACCTTCTTCTTAAACTTATTCCTCCCCGCCGCACAGCGCCTGCCCTCCGCACGTTTCCCGTTATAAACCCGCGCCTGCTCCGCCTTCATCTCCTGCACCCTGTCAAAATCAGCCCTAGAGACCAGCGCCTCATGGGTATCCCTTACCACATACCCGCCGGCGTCCGCTCCCCCGCCGGAGCCGCCCCCAAACAGCTTCCCGCCGGTCTTCCCATGGACAGAATCCCCCGTATAATACTCATTCGACAACAGCCGCTTCACCACGATCCCCGTCCATTCCACACACCCCTTATGCCCCGTCACCGGAAGCC
>CAJTOU010000135.1:3145-3513 GCA_910577835.1 uncultured Lachnospiraceae bacterium
ACTCCCTGCCCTCCACATATTCCAAAGCCTGCCGGTACTGGTCCGCAAAATCAAACACCACCTCAATATTCTCCCTGTCATACACCCGCACTTCCGAAATCAGGGCCACCACCACATTCCTGGTCAGCTCCCCGATATCCCGATACTCCTTAAAATAAGAAATCCACCGGTACTTGTCCTCATGCCCTTCCAGGACAGCCCGGATCTCCCTCTCCGCCTTCCCTGCCGCCTCCTGCGCCTCCTTCCCCCTGGCCTCATACGCGGCATGGAGCTCCACATAATCCTCCTTCGTGATCACCCCGTCCTTCATGTCCTCATAAAGCATCATACGCAGCTCCCGGCACCTCTCCGCCTCGCCTAACAGCTTC
>CAJTOU010000136.1 GCA_910577835.1 uncultured Lachnospiraceae bacterium
CAGCCGGACAGGGAACGGCAAAATTTTTTACACTTCTTTTACTTCTTTATCTTACATGAGCAAATATACACGAGAACTGATTGTAAGTTCTGTATCCTTAGTATTTTCTCCACTTAATTTTTGCTGTAGCGATCGAATCATTACTTCAAGCAAAGGATCTCCCGGAATCATCTTCCAATTCAGATTATTCTTATAAAAATCAAACAAAAAATCGAATAAAGCCATCCACGATTTTCTTGTACTGAGAGCATGGATAACAGCCGTGGATTTAAATGCACGACCATTGGCATCTTCGACGAAAAGTCTGTGATTCTTCTTCATTGCACTTTCAAGCGAAGCCTGCAAAAGGCGAACCACAGCACCGTTTGTATCACGATACCCAAATTGTAGTGAAATAAAATTCCAAAAGTTACTGTTCTCTTCATTCTTCCAATTTTTTGCATGATTGATAAGAGCTAATGTTATCTGCATTTCTGCACGCAAAGTCATCTTTGCAAGCGGATCTCTCAGAACTGTATCAATATACTTTCTAGTGTTTTCATTCAACTTATCCAATGTTTCCTGCTTAAGAATCTTGCTTCCGAGAAGCGGATAATGTGCAAACACCTTATCTTCAAATTTTCCGTCGCTATGGCGTTCCATCATATCCTGTTCAAGAATGTCCTGAACAAGCCCTGACCGTTCCATTGAGCGCTCAAAACCAAGCACTTTTATATATTCACCCAGGGAGTAACCTTTATTATAGCAGTATGTATTAAGAATCTTGTAAATCTTGGAATCCGTAGGAAAATAAACCACATTGTCACAGACGATATACTGCTTCAGTTCCTCAATATGACGTTCTCTGGCACCATCTGATGTAAGCTCTGTCCCATCTAATTTAGATTCAAAACCATAAAGTTCAATAAAGTCCTTAATTGCATATCCATTTCTGGATGCCAGGGATCTAATCCACTGATTTTTAGGATCAGAAGATATGTATACTTTTCCATCAATAAGATTTTCCTGAAAGAACGCCACTATCTGATTATCATTAACAGCTCTTGCATCACCTATGGGATAACCTGACAAATAAATTGCATATTCATCAGCAGAAAGCCCTCTAAGCTGTGCATTCATTCTGAAGTTTTCAGAATATTTGGGCATAAAATAAGGTTTTTTAATGCAATAAACAATATCTCCATCTGCTTCGCCCGAAAGTTCGCGTTCTGAAAATCTGTGGAAATTAATATCCATTATCATCTGCTGTAAGCTTTCTGGCAAGTCCGCAAGGAAGAAGCACTTAATCTCATTTTCATACACAAAGATACAGCTTAAGTCACCCTGCCGATCATTCATGCAATAACAGATTACATTTTCATTATTGTAATCAAATTTTCTGACAGAAATTAATTTGAGTAGGATATCCCTCTCACTTTCAGTCAGTCTTTTGCCCGTCCAGATTTCTCGGCGTTTTGGTGACCTTTTATCAATTGCATTATATATGCTTTGACGAGACAGAGCGAACCACTCTGTCATATGTCCAATTTTAAAAGCAAACTGCTCAACAAGTTTGTCAATTACCGGGAAATCAAATCCCTTTTCGGCAAATTGATGTTCTATCATCGCATCTTCATCCGATTCGGACTTAATATGAGCAGGCTTAAAATAGTCTTCTCCCAGTTTATAAAGAAGA
This sequence comes from uncultured Lachnospiraceae bacterium, assembly GCA_910577835.1. Lineage (GTDB taxonomy): Bacteria > Bacillota > Clostridia > Lachnospirales > Lachnospiraceae > CAG-303. Next base: position 1,676 of record CAJTOU010000136.1, read on the forward strand.
TCTATCTGTTCCAGAAGCTGTTGCTGCGAAAGGGTTCCCATATTCTTCAAGTGTAGAATATCTGCAGGGTCTAAATCTAATACTTGACCTATTGTCTCAATATGCTCTATGATAAAACAATTACAAATCCGTACCGAAACATCCAAATCTGATGCGGGACGACGTAATATTTCTTCTGGAAATGATGGTCTTTTCCCAACAGCTAATCCAGATATTTTCATTTTATCTTTAAAATCATCAAGTTGTAATATCCCGTCTGCCTCTATTACATGGAGAAGTTCTTCGATTTCGGCAATACTCTTTGATCCCATATTGCGGATTTTGTCTAAATTTTCAATATTCTCAATAAGCAAATAAAGCGTACTAATGTTAGCTCGCATTAAACAATTGAACGTTCTTGTGGAAAAATTCAGTGTAGATATCGGAATCTTACAGTATTCTGCTCTATTCTTAATGTACATCAATATCAGCCTCTCTCAATGGACTAATTCTATTCCTGTTTACAAGGAAGATGCCTTAAGGAGCACTTTCCTCAAGCCCAAGCCATCCTTTTACCGTTTCCACAGCATAACCAACCGCCTGAGCTATCTTTTCAATATCAAGTCCCATCTTATACAAGTTTCCAGCTACTTCCTGAGCTTTTTTCTGCTCAGACTCTTTCCTCATTTCCTGGATTGCCTGACACACATCAACCACCTCCTCGTCTTCATCATATTTTATTCCTGAATTTGTAACCACCTCAATCACATCCGCCGCCCGGCGCTCCACTTCCCGAAAACGCTTTTCATTGACTTTTAGTATTCTGCTTAAATTCTCACTATCTTTTGAATATTTGATAAAAAGCATCACCTCTCGCAGACTAGACTGGAATTTCATGATCTCCTCATCCGTCATCTGAGCTGGGGCAATCAGCCGCACATGGTAATTATCCATACAGGCAAGCACATCTTGGTCTGAAATATCCATCATGTCAAACAGGCTCAACGGTCCATCCCATTTTTCTGAGCCGAAAAAAATTGTCACTGTGATGGATGGTATCAGTCTGTCCTCCCGCCAAAAACCACTTAAGAACTCACCTGTGCTTGGAGTTTTCCTGCCTTCGCTGACAACTTCCTCTCCCTGTTCCCTTTTCCGCCTCATCTCCTGCCGATGTGACTTTGCCGCTTCTTCCACCTGTCCTGCGTATTCCAGTGCATCATACAGATTGTTCTTCACTGCCATTGCATAATGGATCTACGCCTGGTTCTCCGCACCATAAAGGATGTATTCCATCTTCCCGTCCGTCATTGCGGCATACAACTTCTGCACATCACGGAATTTCTGGACAGGAACTATGGCACTGTCTGCACCATATGGCAACGCAATCTTAGTGGAATCTCGTTCTGCAAGCTGCTCTGGCAGAATCACCTGCCGCCCGCCATAAATATAGTAATTAAAGATGTCGGCAAATATATCGGCATCTTTTACATAATCTTTTGTGATTGTATCCACTTTCAACGGCTCCCACTGCCTTTCTGTATAAAATTTATGGCAGGCATTATACCTGTCAGATTTCCCACACTGCTATGGTTCCATTATACTAAAGGAACTACTTTTTTTCAAGCATATCAGAGCCTCCTCCCAAAGTGACCACGGGGTTCAAATGCCCTTTGGGGAGGGTTCAAAAATTAACACCCCTCTGCCGACTGCCGCAGATTCTCAAATCGGCCAAAAAGCAAATAAGAGATTCCAGCAACAACCAATGTGCCGGAACCCCTTGTTTTCGAGGGCACTGAAAAACTCCCCTTTTTTAGCGGGAGTTTTTCTTTCTTCTATAATACAATGTCAGAGATTA
>CAJTOU010000137.1 GCA_910577835.1 uncultured Lachnospiraceae bacterium
CATCACTATGATGGTAGGCTTCTTGCTTTCTCAAAAATTGCACAAAAATAATGTAAAGCCAGCAGGAGCAATCTTGCTGGCTTTGCTGTGCCTTAGGAGGTGACTTTACATTATTTTTTACTTTACATTAAGCGCCAATTTCCACGTCCCCCAATCAAGGAAGCGGGTGTTCCTTATCTGCTATCTTGATCCCCGATGCGCCGGCCAAATACTTCCTGTCTTCGGAGATGACGCAAAAGCTCTTATGGGCGCTTTGTCCACGAGCTACCATGTACCACACAGTACGCATGGAGGACAATAGCACTGCTGAATGACTTTAATACACATGGTGCGTTTTTCCGCGCCAGACGGTTAGTGGGGAACCTCCAACTCACATCAGAGTTCCAGAACCTCAGTGATGAATTTGGTGATGACTGCCGGAGCAAAGGTACTTCAGAGGCCACTGTGTACAGGCGACAAGCAGATTTGCGCAAATTTTTCAACTACCTGCACTCAAACAAAATTGCCATATCTAAGATTTCTCATAAAACGGTAATCGGATTTTTAGGTACTATTATCACATTGAGCGATTATGCAGTAGAACATCACAGACGCACGGTAAGCCTTTTCTTACAGTTTCTGTTTCATAATGGATATGTAAGTGAAGATTATTCCCTCAATATGCCAGCAAAACGATCTTTGCGGAAGAATCCGCTGCCATCCGTGTGGGAACGTGAAGATGTAGATCAACTACTGTCTGCGGTGGACCGGGCAAATCCTATGGGGAAAAGGGATTACGCAATTTTGCTGCTTGTAACAAAACTTGGACTTCGAGTCGGAGATATCCGTGCGTTGTGTCTTGGAGATATCGATTGGGAGAACAGCAGGCTGTCTTTTATACAGTCTAAAACGCAAAAACGTGTCGATTTGCCACTGCCTGATGATCTTGGTTGGGCAATCATTGATTACTTAAAATATGGACGGCCCAAAACTACGATACAGAATGTTTTCTTGACGGGGCGGACTCCAATCATGGCATTTTCAGATACATCCTCTCTGAGCAACATCATTGTTCGCTATGCGCAGATGGCAAAAATTGATTTATCCAAGCGCAAGCATGGTATGCACTCGTTACGGCACACCTTAGCAACGAGACTCATGGAAGAAAACATCCCCATTTCAACTATTGCAAACATTTTGGGGCATACCTCAACCGATACAGTAAAGAAGTATTTGCAGGTCGATATGCATCATCTTCGGGACTGTGCATTGGATGTGGAGGTGTTGCTATGATTGGGCTGGTTGAGTTTTGTGAAAAGGCCGGATTTCAAAATGTTTTATCTGAAAGGTGCCATGAATACTTGGTTGAAAAGGAAACGATTGGAGTCCAGACTCAAAAACCGATGGGTATGTTGCTCCGCTTCCTGCGAATGTGTTTTGCAAACGGGGAGCCATTGGATTATGCCTCCAAAAGCGCGGTAGAGTGTTGGAATGAAAAGGATATCAATGAAACTCCTCGCAACCATTATTACCGCGCTACGGAAATCCGGCGATTCATGCAGTACTTAGAGAAGGTTGGCATAGACGCATATGTTGACAGAGATATCCGAATGGTTCAATCCAGCTTTGTACCATATATTTTTAGCCATGGTGAGATTGTTCGGTTATTTGCAGCAGCAGATGGCCTTCCATACACGCCGATTTCTCCGCAGCGCGTTTATGTGATGAGCTTACTGTTCCAAATGCTTTATGGTTGCGGTCTGCGGATTTCAGAGGCATTGAATCTTGTTATGGCAGATGTCGATTTGGATCAGGGCGTCCTGCATATACGAAACAGCAAGTTTGGCAAAGAACGCTTGGTTCCGATGTCCGAGTCGTTAACGTTCCGCTGCTCCCAATATGTTTCAAATGTTGGCAAACACAGAAAAGATGAGGTAGCATTTTTTCTGACGCCAGGTGGCGAACACTATGCTTCCCACACCATTGCTACATGAAGTGCACTGCACAGCTCATAAACGCTGTACTGTCCATCTGTTTGATGATATATCTGTTCCAATGAGGCAAGCTTCTCTTGTAGTGGAATCCTATCCAAAAATCCAGTATGCCGGATAATCTGCATTTCATGCTCTAATCTTTGCAACCGGCGGGAAATAGCGTCAAACTCGGCTGGAGTGTATGTACGATCAGGTGTCTGGATGGAGCAGTAGGTGTTACGCCATTGATAGAGTGTACTTTGGGCAATATGTAGTTCTTGACTCAAGGCTTTGATAGACGCACCCTTTTCATAACGGCGGATAGTTTTAATTTTGAACTCAGTGGGGTAGGCTGTTGGCATAGAATCAACTCCTTTATGGATAATGAGCCTATTATAATACATTATTGCAATAGGACTGCCAGAGTATATTTATTCATTGCACTGCCTGTAGCGTTGGTCACCTTGTCAAATGGTTGCACACAAAGAACAGATTTGGTATAATATCAAGCACAAAGAAATTTTGAAACAATACGAAATTTCAATACCGTTTCTTTGTGTGGAGGAACAAAACATGTTTCATCCATATAGGAAAGATAGTTCTTATTTGCGGACAGCTCTATTCTCCGTTTATAAAGAAAAGTGCGTTTATTGCGGCCGCAAAATTCAACAGCGCGATATGCATGTGGATCATGTTCTTCCCTCTAATGTTGGGATATGCAATGATGATGAAGTGAAGCAATATCTTATGGAACTGGAAAATTCCGGCTTTATATCAGATTCTATTGAAAATTACCTTCCATTCTGCCCTGCGTGTAACATTAGCAAGAGCAATCACGTTTATTCAGCGGCTACTTTGCGTTTTCTTCATGAAAAAGCAAGAGCACATACAGAGGAAATACTACAACAAATCAGCAAACAAAAAGACGGTACCGGAGAGTTTTTTTACTCGCCAATAGACACATCTGCCTGGGAAGAGTTGGATTTCTCATATCAGCGCAACATTTCACATGCCATCATGGGCTACCGTTTAACGCCAGCAGATGTTGAAGTGTGTCCTCGATTTCCGCAAGTTGAAAAAATAGCAGCGCAGTTAATGCTTGTAGATTATGTTATTGTACAAGGGGAGACAGGCTGTGGAAAATCTGTCTCTGTGTATCAGGCAGCCTATGATTTATATCGACAGAACTGGAATGTGTTTTTTGCGTGATAAAGTGTATCAAAACTTATCGGCTCGTGTTGTGGCGTTCACTGTCAAAAGCTCTTGAAACCGTTGCGGCACAACGGTTTTAGCGGTTTCGATACTCAAAAAACAGGCGCAGCAAGAATTTCCAAGCACAACCGAAAAATCCGATTTTTCGGAAGTTTGCGGGACATTTGCGGGACGTGCGGGACAGGCTATTCTTCATCAACCAAACAAAACCCGCCCCAGATTTCACTCCGGGGCGG
>CAJTOU010000138.1 GCA_910577835.1 uncultured Lachnospiraceae bacterium
GAGGATGCCGGACAGGGTTTTGGCATCCACACCGCTGGCCAGCGCATGGGTTGAAAATGTGTGTCTAAGCTCGTGGAAGCGGAAAATGAGGGTATCCTCGTGGAAGCGGAAAACAGAACATGATATAATCCCCTCAAGGGCTATGGTTTGCGCCATAGCCCTTTTCGTATAAGGGAGATGTTATCATGGCGCGAAAAAGCAGAAAGCATCCTGAATTGGCTATCCCGGTCAGTAAAGATACCGTAGGCTACATCCGATTGTCTGTTCTTAACAGAGATCCCCACGGGTCTGTAGAAAATCAGAGGCTTATGATCGAAGAATGGGGACACCAACACCAAATCCCCATTATGCGTTATTACATCGATAACGGTTTCAGCGGTAAACGCTTTGACCGTCCGGCATTTCAAGGAATGATCCAAGATATACAGAAGGGCAGGATTGACTGCATTGTTGTAAAAGACCTTTCCCGTTTGGGCCGGGACTACATTATTGTGGGTTATTACCTTGAAATGTTCTTTCCGAGCAATAACGTCCGATTTGTCTCAATCAACGACCAGTTCGATACCACCGATGGCATAACCAACAGAGATAAATCGGGATTTATCCAATCCAGAACACGCACACCGCTCATCAATCTGTTTAATGAGCAGGTATCCATTGAAACAAAAATGAAAGTTGAGGATGTTTTAGACATGAAAGCACAGCATGGTGAGTTTATTGGGCCAAGAGCCCCATTTGGCTATCAGAAATCCAAAGATAATCCCAGCCAGCTTGTCCCTGATCTAGTAGCTGCTGTCATCGTTCGGAAGATTTTCGAGATGGCAGCAAGCGGCACTGGTGTGACCGGTATCGTCCGATATTTGAATGAGCGGGGCCTCCCCACACCGATTCAGTATGCTAGAGCGCAAGGTTTGGCTGGGAACTTTGACGATGGCAACGGCAGTTGGAACAGTAGATCCGTGAAGTACATCCTTACCAATCGTACATACACGGGGATGCTGGTACAAGGGAAGGAAAAGCGGGTAGTGGAGGCCACCCATGAAGCGCTAGTCGATTCCGGCACGTTCGATGCCATTCAAAAGGCATTCCAGAGCAGGGCATACAATGTGGTGCCGCAGGGGCAGTCGGCAGACAATATTTTGAAGGGCAAGGTGATCTGTGGGTACTGCGGCGGAAAGATGCAACGCAAGCGCGGCACTGACCATGCCAATTGGCACTTTTTCACCTGCATTACAAAGAATCGTCAGGGAGTCGGTAAATGTACTGGGATGTATGCCCGAGAGGAAGATGTTCTCAGTGCCATCTATCGCCAGTTGAAAGACTATGTGAATGAACACTATATCACAAATTCAGCATATAAGCAGCAGATTCAAGAGTACACAGGACAAATTGCTGATCTTGCGCAGCGTAAGACAACTGCTTGGATCAACGCAATGGAGCACTATGAACAGTATGTGCAGGGAGAAATCAGTAAGGAAGAGTTTCATACAGTACAAGATATTGCAAATCAGGCAAAAGAAGTTCTTATTCAGGCTACAGAAGACAAGATCGCCTATGAAAAGCAATACGTCACGTTCCGCAAACTCCTTTCTGCTAGCAGTAAAGATGTTCCGCTCAGTGAGATTGTGGACTGTATTGATGAAGTTGTAGTAGACGGCGGGGGGAAGATTGTGGTAAAATGGCATCAGATTAGCAATTAAGGATTTTTAGATAGTTGTTACGACATATATATTCTACATTTGTACAGGGAAGGAGGTTGGGAGATAGTTTTAAACACAAAAGTTTATGTGAGTTTTTCAACCGACAGAATACAAGCCCAAGTTAAATACGGCAGGTTTGAAGGACAATAGATACGAATAGATAAAACGTGGAGGTAAAATGAACATACATTTGTTATCAGCAACCGAAAGTGTTGCAGAAACTGTAACAAATCAACCAACTATTACGGCTTCGTTCTGGAGTGCAACCAATATCGTAGTGACTATTTTAGTCGGATTAATCACAGCTATAGTTACGTGGAAAGCTGCAAAGGCAAATGCTAACGAAAGATCTCTTTCATACAGTTTGAAAATTTACCCTATTCTAAATAGCAAGTTTCCAGCTAAAGAACACGCCTCTTGGCAAAATATTAGAATTACGTACAATAATGTGGTATTAACCAATCCTTGCTTAGTTTCACTTGAAATTATTAACACTGGTAACAAGGGAATCGAGAATCCCCCCATTCTCGTCAGTAATAAAGAAAATATTGAAATGATTCCGCTGGAAGTAGAGAACATCCCAACAGGCTACATATGGCGTATTGAGTCTGACAGTCCTGTCTCATGTAAAGTTTCTGCCTCCTTAATAAATCCAAAGCAAAAATTACGTGCAAGTTTTTTTATGAGTGCTAACCCGCAACAACCTCTGGATTTTTCTTGCGCAATGTGCGATCTGCAATGTCATGAAATAACAGGAACTGATGTGGCTAGGGAAAACGTATCCATTCGCACTAATATTCCGTATAGTGTGCTTTTAGGTGGATTCGCTATACTTTTGCTACTTATTTTCCAGTCGGATGTTATGAGAAATCTAAGTTACTTTTTCCTTGATACTTTTAGAGTTCCTGCGATATTCTTTGAGTTATATGTAATTGCAATACCAATAGTAGCGTTGTTTTTATCTTACTTGGCTCCTTACAAATTGAATATATGGATTAGCAGGCACCGATTTGCATCCGGCATAATTTGTTTAGTTATATTATTTCTCGCATCTTTTTTATTGTATATAATATTAAACGATATTTGGATTTACCGTTTTAATGTACAACTAATTATTGGTATTATTTCCGTGATCCTTTACTCCAGCGTATTGCATCTTTGCCATTATATGAAAAAGTAAGACATTATGGTAATAGCATGAAACCGATAATGTGGTCTAGCCCGAATATCTGATAGATGTTAAATTAGTTTACTAATTAATAAAATATTGTGTCTTGGGCTTGACATTTGGGTGACGTAGATCGTGGAAGCGGATGCTGGGCAGACCGGCCTCAGTCAGAAATTTTTTCAACTGCCGGTAGGCACTGTCAGGGCTGACAGGAGCCTCTGGACGAAGCGGATCGTGAAAAATCCAGGGAGAGAAGGACTTTTTCTTCCGCTCCCGCAGCAACTCTGCTGTGCTGGGCGGCAGGACAATTTTCCGCGTTCCGGCATAGGTCTTGGTGTCGCCCGCTACCAGCCTGCCGCCCTTTTCCCTGTGGAGAGTGCGCCTAATTTTGAGGGTACCACCGCGCGTATCGAAGTCAGACCACATGAGGCCGCAGATCTCGCCCCGGCGCAAGCCGGTGGTGAGCTCGGTGTAGAAG
>CAJTOU010000139.1:0-81 GCA_910577835.1 uncultured Lachnospiraceae bacterium
GCTTGCACAAAATATTTTTGATGTATCATGATAGCTAAATACAGCTCCATTATTCAAATCCTTTATGTAAAAGGAGTAACT
>CAJTOU010000139.1:3057-3342 GCA_910577835.1 uncultured Lachnospiraceae bacterium
ATTTGCAGGTATAAAAAGATGGTCTTCAAAACTTCCATCTGTAAAATCAACTCTTAATTGATACATTTTTGTATTTTCTAAAGTATATGTATTCTTTTCATCTGCATCTATATACCCAGTAGTTATACGATTTGCCCACCTATCATCTTGCCAATGAGCAAGAGCAATCTCCAAATGACCTAATCCCATACTTTCCGCAAACTTTAATTTTCCATCAGAATCTCTATAACATGGTGGTATCTCTGTAAATAGTAACGTTGAAACATCTCCCTCTACTAATCCACT
>CAJTOU010000140.1 GCA_910577835.1 uncultured Lachnospiraceae bacterium
CGGGTGACGCTGCATTAGAAGAAAAAAAGGGAAATAAACTGGTATCCATATTGATTGGAATATTGATTATAGTTGTATGGCTTGTGATTTTTGCCGCATTGATAAAATTTGATGTGGGTGGTTTCGGAAGTTCTGTTATGAGACCGATTTTTAAGGATGTACCGGTTATCAATAAAATTCTGCCGGAAGCAGGAGACGATGAAATAAGTTCAGATGACTATCCATATAAGAATTTGGCAGAAGCGATTGATTATATCAAGGACTTGGAAAGACAGCTTGATAATTTAAAAAATTCACAGACAGACTCCGGCACACAGATTGCGGATTTGGAAGCAGAAATTGCAAGGCTGAAAACCTTTGAGGAGGCCATGGCTGAATTTGAGAACCAGAAGAAGGAGTACTATGATGAAGTGGTACTGGGTGATTCTGCGCTGCCTTATGACAATTACAAGCGTTTCTATGAGGAAATAGAGCCGGATTATGCTGCGGAGCTGTATAAGCAGGTAGCAGAAAAGTATTTGTATGATGAACAGTATAAAGAACTGGCAGATGCCTATACTGCAATGAAGCCGGCAAAAGCGGCTGCGGCAATGTATGAAATGACAGGTAATATGGAAGTTATTGTGGCCATTTTGAAAATGATGGAAAGCGAAGACAGAGCCGCAATATTAAACGCGTTAAGTGATATTGATGCCGTATACTGTGCAAAAATTACAGTTTTGCTTGCACCATAGCAGATAACTGTCATAGTAAATATTATGATGAATATCATAATAAATAAAATAATGATTAAATCAGGGCAACACCATCATTGTCAAATTCTGATAAGGGTGATGCAATAGAGACAGAAAATTTTCAAAGAATTTTTTGTCAGAAAATTTATAAAAAGGAGGTGCAATATGGTAACAAACAGTATAAAGGCTACTGGCTATATGTATCTGTCATCAAATGCAACGACGAAGACACAGAATAAAAGTCAGGATGATTTTGCCAATGTGATGGAAAAAGCAGGAGAAAATCATCAGAATAATTCTGTAAAAAGTACACAAAAGTCTTCTGATACAAATTCAAAGACAGATACAAGCCAGAAGGTTTCCAAGGAAGAATCTGAAAAGGATGTTTCTGTACAGGAAAACAAAACACAGGGTTCAGAAGCTTCTGAAACAAAGCCGGCAGAGAATGAGAAGCCATCTGCTGATACTGTAAAAACAGAAACTGAAACCGAAGCAGAAGCAGACAACAATATAAAATCAGAAGATTTTACAAAAGCTGCTGAAAATCTTGTTCAGTTTCAGGTTCCAGTTCAAGTTGAGAATGAAGGTGAGACAGTTTTGGACAACATAGCTGATGAAACTGTCAATACCGTGGAAGATGGAGCATGGCAGGTGGTAAAACAGGTTTTGAACCGGCTGTCAGAAAGTCTTCAGGTGAGTACAGAAGACCTTCAGACTTCTATGAAAAACTTGAATATGGATATTAATGATTTGCAGGAGCCACAAAATCTTTTAAAACTTATTGTGGATGTAAAAGATTTGAAAGGACCAGAGGAGCTGCTTACAGTTACTGGACTTTCAGAAACTTTTAAAGAACTGAATACTGAGCTGAAAGATATTTTAAAGGACCAGACAGAACCGGTTAATCAGGAATATGATTCTTCTGTCCGTCAAGATGAAGTTTCTGTAAATACAAAAGTATCTCAGGTAATGACAGAAAACAATGACGGAGAAACCGGCAGTAAAGAACAGAAGGCTTCAGATTCTTCAGAACGGGTTTTTTCTTCAAATCTGGTTCAGAATCATAGTACAGAAAATCCCATTCTTGTACAGCAGATGAATTTCAATGACAGAGTACAGGAGCTTTTGGCAGAAAGAATGGATGTGCAGACATCTGAAAGCATTGTCAAGCAGGTGTTAGAACAGGTGAAGTTCAATATTAAGACAGATGTCACCAGTGTTCAAATGCAGTTATATCCAGAACATTTAGGCAAGGTGGCCATTCAGGTGGTTTCAAAGAACGGCGTTCTTACTGCGCAGATTGCCACGGAAAACGAGAGTGCAAAAGCAGCTCTGGAATCACAGTTGAATATTTTGAAGGAAAGCTTTGATAATCAGGGACTGAAGGTTCAGTCTGTTGAGGTTATGGTATCCAGCAGAGGATTTGACCAGAATACAGATACTAACAGCGGTTCTTCAGACAATCAGAAGCAGGGAAGAAGAATTCGAAAAAGTCTTTTGGAAGAGCTGGATGGAAGAGAGGAAGAACCTGAGGAAGAGGATTTGAAATCAGCACTTGGTAATACAGTAAGTTATACTGCATAACCGGACAGGAGGCAATATGAGTGATATGGTAACAAATGATGTGGTGGATGGCATCCTTCAGACAGGAAAGACCGAAACCTATCAAAATAAAAACACGAATAAAAACGAGCTTGGAAAGGATGCCTTTTTACAGCTTCTTGTAACACAATTGCAATATCAGGACCCGCTTAACCCTGTGGATAATACGCAGATGGTCAGCCAGTTGGCACAGTTTTCCGCGTTGGAACAGATGTCGAATCTTGCAACAATTGCAACTACCATTAGTAATACACAGGCGTTTTCACTGGCAGGCAAGAATGTAATTATTGAAGTCGGAAAATCACTGGGCAGCGAGAATACAACGACAATTGGTGGACGTGTAGATTTTGTTCAGATTGTAGACGGCAAAGCGAAGCTCTCTATTAATGGAAAGTTATATGATTATGCAGATTTGGATTCAGTAGTGGATAATGGTTATCTGTCTGACATTTTGGATAGCATAAAACCAGATAAACCATCAGACAGCGATACAGATAAACCATCGGAGGATGATACAGATAAGACAGATAAGCCATCAGACAGTGATAATAAGGACGAAGAAAAACCGGATAAGACAAAATAGACGGAATGAAGCCAGATAAAACAAAGCAATAAATGCAGTAGATGGCAAAAATAAAACTTGGTAAAGGCGGAGAAAAGTATGAATGTAAATAATAATTATACTTCTATCCGGCAGATACAGGAAACCTATTTAAAAAACAATGGGACTGCTTCCAGAGCCAGAAAGGGAGAATCCCGGACATTTGAGGATATCCTGAGTCAGAAAACCGGATTGGACAGTGAAATACAATCCCTTAAATTTTCAAAGCATGCAGACGAAAGACTGGCAGACAGAAATATCTTTTTGACAGAAGACCAGCTCGGAAGGCTTGCAGAAGGCGCAAGGAAGGCAGACGAAAAGGGAATTCGTGAATCGCTGGTTATTATGGATAACTTGTCTTTTATTATAAATATAAAAAGATGTGTATA
>CAJTOU010000141.1 GCA_910577835.1 uncultured Lachnospiraceae bacterium
GCTCTACCGGCAGGAACAGGAGTTTGAACGTTACGGCCTGCATATTTCCAGACAGAACATGGCGAACTGGACGATCCAGTGTGCGGACCGCTACCTTGCGGTCCTCTATGATTACCTGCATGAAAAGATGTACGGCTACCATGTGCTGCAGGCGGACGAATTATGTGAAGCTTCACATAATTCATCTTATGAAAAGCTTTGCATTATGTAGAGTTATTTCACATATGCCTTGTTTCTTAGCCTTTTTGCACCTCTAAACTCTACATAATCTAATGGCGATATCCTCTGTGAAAGGAGGATAGCATTATGTTTCATAATTCAAAAATAATTTTACGCTATTCACAGTACAAACCAATTCTTGACACCTATCTTTCGTTACCAGAATTCCAAGAAAAAGCAGTTGAAACCATGCGTGGCAAACGTGTCACCATAACTTCCCTATGTAACTACCTTGGGGATTTAGGAGTTACATCTTTTCAAGATTGCCGCCCCAAAAATGTAACAGGATTTCTGGATAGTCTTTCTGAACTTTCATCGTCTACAAAAAGCGGAAAGCTTTTTATTCTTCGGCACTTCTTCAATTATCTGTATGATGAAAAATACATCATTTTCTCCGGGAAAGAGCTTTTTCCCGTTATTGTTTCAAATAAACGAGAGCGCATTCTGTCATTCTATTCAGAAGCAGAAATCAAAAAACTCATATCGTATGTCAGTAATCATACAGCCAAAGGAAAAAGGGATCTGCTTATTGTATTACTGGCAGCCGAACTTGGAATACGTTCAGGTGATATTTGCCGGCTCAAGATTTTGGATATTCACTGGGAACGCAATACTATTGAGTTCATTCAATTCAAAACCAAGGTTTTCAATCAGCTTCCTTTACTGGAAAATATAAAGTTTGCTTTAATTGATTATCTAAAAAATGCCAGACCCGCATGTGAATCGGATTTACTATTCGTAGGTATAAAAAACAACTATCAAATGATTGGTGCGAGCCAAATGCACTCTGTAGTATCAAAATATTTTACCCTTGCTGGCATTGACATTTCAAGACGTAAACATGGTCCGCATGCACTCAGACACTCTTTAGCCAGTAATCTCTTAATGAACAATACTCCTATGTACGTCATAAAAGATGTACTGGGACACACAAATCTTAACACCACGCGCATGTATTTAAATATTGATTTCAACACTTTGTTAAATTTTGCATTGGAGGTTCCTTATGAAAACAACTACTGATTTTATTTTTCCGGATGCATTCAAAACCGAAGCTGAAGAATACATATCTTATAAACGTTCCCTTGGATTCAGTTTTTCCATTGATGATCAGCGAAAGCTGTCATACATGTTGAACTACATATACATCCATAATTATAATGATGTTACTCATCTGACAAAAGAGGTTGTTGACTCATTTCTGTCCCAGTCAAATGGCAGCAAGCCCCGTACACTTCATGCAAATCAATCCTTTATACGTCAGTACGGGTTATACCTCCAATTAAATGGTTATGCTTCATATGTCTATCCGGACAGGCTCATACAATGCCCCAAAGATTTTATACCATATATTTTTACTAAAGAAGAAATCTATCGTATTCTTATGTTTTCGGATCAGATAGGACCAAATAAGAATAAATTTATAAACACACCATTCATTTATCCCGCTGTTTTCAGGCTTCTTTATGCGTGCGGAACCAGAGTTGGTGAAACTCTGTCACTAAAAACAGGGGATGTCGATCTGGAAGAAGGCATTATCACTTTATATAATGGAAAAAATAAGGTTTCACGTATGATTCCAATGTCTGATTCGCTTACTAAATACTTAAGAATGTATAACCATAGAGTAGACCGTACAGACGGTAACCCTTTCTTTTTTCCGGCTCGTCATGGTGAACATTATTCTCCCACAACAATCCGAAATACCTTCCGAAAAATCTTACAACAGGCAGGTATTCGTCAATTATCCAACGGAAACTATCCTCGTATACACGATTTAAGACACACATATGCAGTTCATGCCCTTGAATTGTCAATAAGTAAAGGAATGGATCCGTATTGTTCGTTGCCGGCTCTTAGCACTTACATGGGACATAAAGGAATAGAGTCTACGGAATACTATCTTAGATTAACCAGGCAATACTTTATCAATGTACTGAATTATACACAGGAACAAGCTAATACTATTTTTCCGGAGGTGTGATGATGAATTCTTTAACGTCCAATATCACGATGTTTTTTACCAGCTATCTTTCAAACACAGTTGGATACTCAGAAAATACAATTAAATCTTATAGGGATACTTTTGTTCTGCTTTTTTCATACGCAGAGGAAGAACATCTCATAAAGCGCGGGAAAATCTCTATCGAGCTGTTTCACAAGGACACCATCACAGCATTTCTTGAGTGGCTTGAATCAAAACGGGGAGTCTCAGTCGCAACCAGAAATCAGCGTCTGGCAGCATTGAAATCCTTTAGCCGGTATATGTCATTAAGCGCTGTAGAATACATTGATACTTTTCAAGCAGTATTGGATATTCCGCCCAAGAAAGGATCTTCAAAAACTGTAGATTATCTAACCGTCGAAGCAATTACACTATTATTAAAGGAACCGGACTTTGACAGTTATAGTGGCATACGGGATTTGGCAATCCTTTCATTGCTTTACGAATCGGGTTGTAGGGTACAGGAACTGATTAATCTAAAATATGGTGATTTATCACCTGCCTCACCTGCAACAATTATGGTGACCGGCAAGGGAAATAAAACACGGATTATCCCTATCAGCAGCAAGGCGGTATCAATCCTGAACAAATATACTGCTGTATATAAAATCTTTGACAGCACGGAAATGTTATTTACAAACAAGCAATCCAGACCACTTACCAGATCAGGAATAGCCTACATATTAAGAAAACATTCTGATTCCGCACGGGTTAAAAATCCACAGATATTTGGAACTGCTGCTATTCACCCACATGTATTAAGACATTCAAAGGCAATGCACCTTCTTGAAAGTGGTGTTAATCTCATATATATCCGTGATTTTTTGGGACATTCATCCGTTATAACTACGGAAATATATGCAAAAGCAAATCCAGAAATTAAGCGCAAATATCTTGAAAGTGCAGCATCAAACATTGATATTTCAGTAAATAAATTCTCAGAAAAAGAGAAAGAAACTTTATTGGAGTGGTTAAAACACAATATTTGATTATGTAAAGTTATGTTGGCAGAAAGTCCCTTAATAAGTGGTTTTTTCTGTCAACTCTACATAATGCAGAACTTTTCATAAGACGAGACGCCTTTGGAAGTTATCCATG
>CAJTOU010000142.1 GCA_910577835.1 uncultured Lachnospiraceae bacterium
ACTTTCCGCTGAAAGACCTGTTTTTGCAGCGGACTGCCCTGGACGATGAGGGGCTGGCGCAGGCCGCCCGGATCGAAAAACTGGAGAATCTCTACATAGCCGCCTGCCATCATGTCACTCCTCAGGGGCTGCTGGCCATTGCCTGGAGGGACAAGCTGCGGGTCAGCGATACCGACAGCCAGGATGAAGAGGGGCTGGCGGGGCTGTTCACAGAGACGGAGCGCAAGGCATACGAGGATGCCCGCGCCTACAAAACCATGAAAAACAGGATTCCGCTGGACAGTCCCGAACTGCAGGAGCCAGTCCGTGCGCTGCAGGAATTCTTTTACGACATGACCCGCTGGGAGCGGATGGCATTCATAAAAAATCTGTGTGATATTGTCCCCATTGGGTTTGCGCCCAGGCTTTTCTGGCGGCGCCCATGCTGCGGGCGTCCGTTTCCCTATTATGTTCCGACGAGAGGGGACAAACTGAGGGAAAAGGAGTGTCTGATGGCTATCCAGGGGCGGCATATCAAATAGGTGAAACCGGGGAGGCTGCTTAGACATTATGTCTGTATTTTGGAAAGAAGTGCTTTCTGAAGTACTACCGCACCGCAGACAATGAATTTTGGAGCAATCTCGCAAGGGAGAGCCAGCAGGAATTTAAGCGGAGCGGCGCAGGGGGAAAGTGTATCGAAGCAAGGGAGCTGATTATTGCCCTGCCCGAAGTCTATACGCAGTATGAGCAGCAGGTACTTGAAGAGTTCACCGAGGAATTTCACAAGCGGTATGGCGTGGAATGTGTATCGGCTCTGCACCACAACAAACGCAAGACCAACTACCGCATCCATCTGATTTTCAGTGAAAGGACGCTGCTTGCTGAACCCGAAATCAAGATTGCCACACGAAGTGTATTCTTTGGCCAAACAGGCAAGCGGGCACGCACCAAGAGGTTTACGAAAGCCATCTGTTTTCGGTAAAGAACGACCGTTTCAAGAGCGAGCCTTTTCTTCAGGAGGTAAAAGAGGTTTATACAGACCTTATCAACTGCCACATTTCCGACCCCGAACAGCATTTGAAGGTCTTTGATAAAAACAGCGTGTATCTGCCGACAAAGAAAATCGGCAAGCACAATCCAAGAGAGGAAGAAATCAAAGCCGACAATGCAGCAAGGCAGGAATGGAACAGGACGGCGGATATGGCACTCATATCGGGGATTGATGAGACAAAGATACTGGAAATCAAACAAGCCGAGATACACGACAAAGTAAGCCGGTCTATCCGCAAAAGCGGCTGGCTGCCCAATCTGTTCCGCAGTATCGTGAGCAACCGCCGCTATGGTGTTACCCATAATCGGCGGCTTACATAGTTTGATTAGTGTTCCTGCTTTTGGATGACGGTTATCTGCAAATCCTTTGCGTTTATCAATACGATATCTTCCCGTATTTTATTGTGCGTTTTCCTGCCACAGATGGGACAGATTATCCATTCTGTTTTCATTATCATACGGTTTATTTCCTATCTTTGAATCGCTCATACTCTGCGAGTAGTTCTTGAAACTCTGACGAGTTTTGCAACAGAGGTTCTTTTTCCATTGCAGAAAGGATTACAGGAATCATTTGCTCTGGTTGAGTCGCTTGTGCAGGTATGCGATTAAATAATAAGGTTTTATCTATATTCCATGGTTCACGCATTGCTGCAAGCATTTCTTTCAAAACAGAAATACATTTATTGGCATCCTTTTCCGCAAAGGCAATTTCTAATGGTGCAGTGAATGCGCTATACTTCCACATTTCAAAAAGTGTGACCATCTGTGCTGATTTATCTGCTATCTTTTTTGCAGTGAGAAATTCACCGCACTCTAACTCAATACTCATCATTTTGTATAGCAGCAGTTGAACTTTGTTGAGAGCCAACTGTAATTCTCTCTGCAAATCCTCTGCCGCTTTCTCTGATTTGCCTTGATGTTTATCAATTTCAACTTGTAACCAAAACTTATCAGCCATGCTGCCGACAATATCGTTTCTGTCAGGCATTAAGTCTAATGTTTCCTGGGCTTTTTCATATTCTCCACTGCGAAGATATTTGCTTGCCAACATAAAATTTGCGCTGTTGCTAATTGTTACGTCTGTGCTCCCGGCAAGTCGATGATACCATTCAAGAATCTGCTCCTCATAGGGGCGCATTTCATTTGCAGTCAAGTCGGACATGGAAAGAAGTCCATCCAGTTGGAATGTAAGAACATGCATGAGTCTCTCATTGTGAGGATACTCGTGGAGTTTTTCCCCTACTACTGCAAACGCTTCTCCAAGTCCTTTATCTCCAAAAATCTTTCCGACCTCCTTGCTGAGCAAACCAATTTCTTGTTGTGTTATATCTGCGTGAAAACAAAAAAGAGTGTTTAAGTCAATTTTTAACAATCGGGCTAACGGTGCCAAAAGCGAAATATCTGGACTGGTTGTTCCTTTTTCCCATTTACTGACTGCCGGAATAGACACATTGAGATATTCTGCAACTTGTTCCTGCGTGAGTCCTAATTCTTTTCTTCTTTCTTGTATAACTAAGTTCATAGGCATAATAGAAGCCTCCTTATTGAGAATAGCACAAAAGCTTTTGTTGACTTTATTATACTTGTGTATTTTCCAAAAAACAATTGAGCAGTTGTTAACTGCGAAGTGATTTTTTTAACTATAAGTTAATATTAGGGGCAAGGCGTTTGCGCCCTTGCCCCTAATTCAGTGTTACAGTGCCTTATGCGTAAATTAGTTCCGTATTAACAACTTCCTCTACAGCATTACAGATATTGTTCAATTTCTGTACCCATAAAGCGGCTTATCGGCTTTTAACTGCTCTGTTACATCTCGTCTGTCGGCGTATTCCTCTTTCAATCGAAAGAACATATTCTTTGCTTGTTCATCTATGTCAGCAAGGTAAGCGTTGAGACTTCCGTTCGTAAGCAGATTGGTGTATGTGACCCTGTGATACTCTTTCAGATAGCGCAAATGCTGCTGTCCCCATATCCCGATAGGCTTTTCTTCTTCGGATGGTAAGGTAAGACACGGCAAATAGTATTCGCCTTGCAGTTCGTACCAAAGCCCGTTATTTTTATCATAAATGTACTTGTCCATCTTGAAATCCTCCGCTATAATATATTCGCACATATGTCACGGTTTCCCGATTGCCACACTTTGTTATATCTTGTTATGAGATTTTCCTGCCCTTGTTTTTGCCCTTATGAGCAATCGGGGAATTCCGAGAGGATATTGGCCGGAAAAAGGAGCTTCCTGTATAATACAAACATAGGGAATTCCAAGAAAGGTGGTTGATAAAAAGATACCTC
>CAJTOU010000143.1:0-303 GCA_910577835.1 uncultured Lachnospiraceae bacterium
AAGCATCCACCGATTGCTGCATATCAGATTTGAAAGTTATAATCTCCACTAATACACCTCCATAAACTGAAATTCTGATAAGACACTTTTTATAGCATTTAATAACTGTTATATCTTATCTTCAAAAAATCCGCAAATACTTGAAAACGCTAAATTTATAGCAAGTGAGTTTGCCCTTATGCTTTCCCTTGTGTTATATCCTTTTCCCTCATGTTACGAACCCTCATAAGGGCAAAAATAAGGGAAAGAAAAACCTGTAACAAATTATAACATGAAATGAACAGGGCAGAAAGAACTGATTGG
>CAJTOU010000143.1:3081-3318 GCA_910577835.1 uncultured Lachnospiraceae bacterium
TGGGTCAGTACACTCATAATCTTCCTCTTTAAATTTATTCAGGGAAATAATTGATTTAGCTCTTTCTAATTTTTCATCCGAAAGCGCACGAAATTTGTTCCACCATTCATTTGCCAAATCACAATCTTCCTCAGAACGTGCCGTGTATTTTTCAGCAAGTCGTTCTCTAAGATTTTGGTCATATTTTCTCCTGTATATAATAAAAGTTTCAGGCATCCATAAAATCTTGTAATATTC
>CAJTOU010000144.1:0-141 GCA_910577835.1 uncultured Lachnospiraceae bacterium
TCACTTCTATCAATCTTTCCTGCCTGCATTTTGGGCAGTAGAGAGGATAATTTATCAGAATAGTATCCTCCCTAATTCTGCTGCGGGTTTTGCTCCCGCAGACAGGGCATAATATCCATTCTGTCTGTTTCAATTTCTTGC
>CAJTOU010000144.1:2927-3317 GCA_910577835.1 uncultured Lachnospiraceae bacterium
CGTGGATAGTCAAGCCGACTGTCTTTGTAAAAATCCGATGCAGGTGGTATTTGGAATAGTGCAGTGCCGATGCCACCATATCTAAATCCATCTTTTCATGCAGATGTTCTTCGATATAGTGGATAGCTTGTGAAACAATGCGTACTGTCTGACCTTGCATTTTGCGACCTCCTTTCCTCGTTTTCACCCTCATTTTTTTAACATTACGAAATGTCAAATCAGGGGTTCAACGAGATATTGTAGCACAAGGAGTTTTCTATCTTTTCATCATTCTTGCTATGTTTTAAATCATCCACATTTACAGCAGTTCTTCTTTCAATGCCCTTATCCATTCTTCGATTGCCTGCACTAATCGAAATTGCTGATGCAGAACCGCCATGCCCGTGGCAG
>CAJTOU010000145.1 GCA_910577835.1 uncultured Lachnospiraceae bacterium
CAGATTTTTGATATCTTCACCACTTATCTGTTCTGTAACGGATTCCTTTTTATCTGCTATCAAAAAACTTACCACTATTATTGTAATTGCAACCATGATTAAAACAACTTCCATTATCAATACCTGCCTTGTACTATTTACCTCGTGTTTATTTATTTTTCATATATTTACTCTGCATATATCTATTCTATATATTTCCCCTATATTTTGATATTCTTATTTTTCATATTCTTAATTTCCATATTTCCAATTTCTCTATTCTTATATTTTTACATCAAAATTTTGTCTTTCTTTTATTTTTACAGTCCCCTCTACATTTTTCCATTTCTTTCTGTGTTTTCCACCATCTCCAAAATATTCGTTGCTGCCTTTTTCCTTTGCGTCAGGATTCTTAGCATTATTTTCCGCATTATCCTTATTTGTTACATCTCTGACTTTTACTTCTATTTCTCTTTTTGTTTCTGACAAAATATTTTCCTGATTTATGAAAGGTTTTTCATGTTCATTTTGATTTATAGACGCTACATCCTGATTGCGTTGTACGACTCCCTGAAACTCAACTGGTCTTATCATAAAAACTCTCCTTTCTAATCCATGTAGATTTTACACTCAACTTGTTAAACCAAATTATTCTGCATTAAAACAGAACCTGTCTCACGCTAAATTATAATACTGAAAATGAAATATGAGCGAAGCTTGAGCCATATAACATGACATTCTGCTTCGCTTTTTTTCAATGTTGTTCACTTTTACCAGATACTGGACACTACTTCACCATCTTTTTTCATATACTGACAATGACTGTATTTATCCTTCAGTATAAGCAGTTCACCAGAAACCGTCACTCTTGTTCCCTGATGAATATCCTTAAGTACTTTTATTCTTGCGTTTTCATTCTCTGATGCCAGAGACATCTTTATCTCGCGTTCCTTATTCAGCTCTTTTATCTCGGCTTTATTTAAGATAATGGTTTTTGTAAACTGACTAATCATCTTCAGTTTATCCGGCTCTAATGTCCCCATACTCTGTTTTTTTCTGAATACAGTGACAAGCTGGTCTAATTTATTCACCTCTGCTGTCTTATTTTTTATATCCTCATCGATTTCTTTCAGTCTGTCCTTAATCGTCGGGTCAATACCAACCTCGACGGTTGTTGCCACACCCATGGCAGTTCCTATCGTAGTCGCTTCTATTAATGTAGTAGAACGCACATTACCACCGATAATATTGCCACCTTTTCCGGTAACTACAATATCTCCATGAGCAGATACCTGACTGTTCAAAATAGAGTCCGCATTGATATTTCCATCTACATAGACATTTGCGCTTTCAATAAATTTTGAGACAAGGTTTCCATGAGCTTTTATTCTGCATCGGCTCATACCCTGAATACCTCTGTGCAATATTACATCGCCTCCGGCATCCAAGTCTGCGCCTTCCACTACACCGAATACCTCTATATTTCCGGCTGCCTTCACCTTAAATCCTGTTCTGACATTGCCCTTTACAATCACGCCGCCGTTAAATTCAATATCGCCGGTAGAATTATCCACATCTGCCGGAACCTCATAAAGATTGGATACAAAAACCTTATCTCCTTCCAGAGTCGCAAATCCGTCAACATCACTAATCAAACGCAGACCATCCTCAGAAGTGGTAATATTATTTCCTTTACTGAAAATCACTTTTCTTACTTTATCCGGACGGACTTCATTTCCATATACATTACAGCCCGGCGTGCCTCTGTCAACCGGCGTAAGCACTGCAAGCACATCTCCTTTTTTCACATGTGCAATATTATCAAGCTGATGAAAGTCAACTGTTCCATCCTCTTTCAGTCTTGGCTTTGCTTTTCTGTCCGTATTAAAATTATATGTGATAAATCCATCTCTTCCCTGTATCGGTTTTGTACCTACGGCAATCAGTATATTTTTAAAATATTCCGGCTCCATCAAATGTTTCTGTATCTCGCTTTCTTTAACGCCATATCTTATCTTTGCATATGCCAGATCATTTTTGATTTCTGCCTCAGTCATTCGTTTTCCCTTGTTGCTCGGAGGAAAAAATCTTGCGATTGCATACATGCCGTCGGGTGTAATTTTCACACTCATGGATTCATTAAACTGCAAAGCCACCTGAGTGGAAATCCTAAATCTTGCCGGCTGTTCCGCCATCCGAATGGTATCACCAATATATTGGATATCGAAATCTTTTACCTTATTTTTCTCAAGGACTTGATTGATTTCTGCAATCTTTAATTCTTCACCGCCTGAAACAGCCGGGTAAAAATTCATATATACCTGACCACCTTCAATATCAAGTGTAAAATAACTATTTGTGTACTGCATATCCTTCTCCTATAGTTTATACCCTAAAGACATATCCTGACTCACTTCCAAGCTTTTTCTTCATTTTTCCCAACGCCTTGGTATGAAGCTGTGACACTCTGGATTCTGATACCTCCAGAATACTGCTGATTTCCTTTAAAGTAAATTCCTCATAGTAATAAAGAAGAATTACTTTTCGTTCCTTTTCCGTAAGTGAATCTAATGACTCTATGATAAGCTTTTTTAATTCTTTTTTTTCTAAGACCTGCTCTGGCTGGTCATAAGAATTTGCTTTAATAGGTTCTATTTCTTTTTCGCCGCTTGCTTCCATAAATTCATCAAGTGAAACGATATTTGATATATTTGACTGTCCCTGCCAGTTCAGATATTCCTCCTGACTGATACCCAGTTCAGCGGCAATCTCTTCATTGGTGGCTGTTCTTCCCAGTTCTGTTTCCAATTTGGAAATTGCTGCCTCTATCTTTCTTTGTTTCTGACGCAACGACCTTGGAATCCAGTCCATCTTTCTTATCTGGTCAAGGATTGCTCCTCTTATTCTAAGACTTGCATATGTTTCAAACTTTACTTCTTTATTATAATCAAACTTATCGATTGCATCGATAAGTCCAAAAATCCCATAACCTACCAAATCATCATACTCCACGGTGTATCCAAGATACATGCTTAAACGCCCTGCAACGATTTTGACCAGTGAAGCATATTCAAGTATTATTTTTTCTCTTAACTGGGGATTTTTTGTTTTGTCATATTCTTCCCACAATTTTGATTTTTCAATATCATTCATACTATGACCTTTCGTACTTAAATGCTCGGCCAATCATCTCCTGCCTGCATCATTATGAGCAATCAACCTTCGGTTGGTTGCATTATTTATTCTGTTTTTTCTTCTTTTTCATTTTTTGAATCTGCATTTTCTGACGAATCATCAGCTTCCTCTCCCTCTTCTGCCTCCTCTTCATTGATAAT
>CAJTOU010000146.1:0-295 GCA_910577835.1 uncultured Lachnospiraceae bacterium
ACTGTCTGCACACTGCTTTCTTGCTGTCTTGTAGAAGGTTCATCCGTATTGACAACTTCATCTCCTGTTGCTTGTCCACAAGCAACAACATTTAATGCTGTCATAAAAACACATACAGATATTGCTATCTTTTTACATCTGTTCATATACATACCCTCCAATAAATCACTGCTAAAATTTTCCGACAAATCACTTTGTCTATATTTTTCACATTTTAGTTATACCACTTTTATCCTCTATCTTCAACCTTAAAATACAGGGCATAGCAATCGCCACACCCCGCATTTCTTATCGT
>CAJTOU010000146.1:3191-3296 GCA_910577835.1 uncultured Lachnospiraceae bacterium
GCATTTCCCCTGTCAGAAATTCGTTGATTGCTTCCAGTAATGGATTGGGTGGCTGTTTCCAAAGTTCTGTTTCCGCTTTCTGAAATTTCCAAATGCACTGTTCCC
>CAJTOU010000147.1 GCA_910577835.1 uncultured Lachnospiraceae bacterium
CATTTTTTGAATCCCAGAACTTTGAGCTTTTCATCCTCAGATAACGAATCCCACACTCTGACTGGCTGTTTTTCAATTGTATTGCTGACAGCTTTTGATACCATATCCATATCTGTTTCTGCATAAATTTCCGTTGTTTTAATGTCAGAATGTCCCATTAACTTTGCAATCTCTGGAAGTGTAGCTCCAAGGCGGTATAACTGCGCACCATATGAGTGACGCAGGAGATGAGGGTGTATGGAGGGGAATGTTTCATCTTTCACCTGGGCAAGAACCCCATATTTTTTAATGATACGCTGAATATTATCTTCAGACATGGCATCTTTCCTATCTTTAATGACTGTATAAAAAAGATAACAGTCAGGATTTCTATTCGTATGATATAGGGAAAGATAATAATTCAAATTGTCTGTAAATCCTCCCTCAGGCACTGGGACAATTCTTGTCTTATTTCCTTTTCCATGTAAATACACATAAGGATATTCTCCTGCACACACAATGTCTTTCAGTCGGACGCCCAGCAGTTCATTTAACCGTGCGCCGGTGGAATACATGAATATCATGATAAACCTGTCTCTGATCCCCATTCTGGTTTTAGATGGTTGTTCCAGCAAGGTTTCTATCTGTGGTTTGTTCAGCCAGTTATGTGTCTTTGGTTGGACTTTTTTTGACTTTATCTTCGATATTGACAGCTTGGCAGTGACAAAATCTATATTTCTGAATGACGCATAATTAAGATAAGATTTTATGGCGGCAAGCCTTATATTTCTTGTGTTTATGCTGCATCCATTTTTAACCAGCCAATAGAGGTATTCGTTTACCATATCTGCGCTTATATCACTCACCATGATCCGATCCACAGATTTTCCGTGTTCTGTAAAAAAATATTTCCGAAAGTCATTCAGCCCTGTTCGGTAGGTCTCAATGGTCTTCTGGCTTTTTAACTCAATCTGCATGTTTTCAATATATTCTTTTACATAATAAAAGAAAAATATAGTTTCTTTCTTATTCCTCGACATACACAATACCTATCCCTTCTGTCAGTTTTGCGAGTTTATCCTGATAGACAGGAAAAAGCTGTGAAACCATATGTACATAGTAAAGTGTATCCCGGAGCAGGCTGTGCCCCATGTATTGTCCAAGGTATTGTATCCAATGATTAAAATCATCGTTTTGTTCCAAACACGCTTGGAGATTTTTTACTGCAAAAAGATGACGCAAACCGTGGGGAGTTGGCATTTTTCCAAGTTCCTTGAAAAAGCTTGTCCGCTGTAGGATACTTCGGAACGTATTGCCGACATCCAATGACGTGTAATGCTTTTTCTCCCGGCTTGGCTGAAAAAAATATTCCCTGTCCGGCATAATCCCACTATAATACCGATGAAAATTCAGACAAAGTTCCGTAACCTCATCATTCATATATACAATACGGTCTTTATTCCCCTTACTATGATAAATGGACAGGACTCCAGAAGAAAAATCAACATCATTAACAGAAAGGCAGCATACCTCTGATGAACGAAGGCCACAACAATACATTAGACGGAAGATAACGGGAAACAAGATTTCACGGTTGGGAGAACGATAATCATAGGGGATGCTGTCCGCCATTACAAAAAACTCAATAAGCTGCTCATCATTAAATAAATATGGCTCTGGAGACGGATCCTGCCGGATACAGTAATCAGGAATATATGCCTCTTTTCCCAGCGACCGTTGGTACATCCCCAGCCGTTTCATTGCCTGGACACGTTTGCCCAGCATTACTTTTGATCTGGTCATGGTATTATGTATCCAGCCCTCCGCCAGACTGTAAGTGAGAACAGTATCTTGCGGGAAATACTGCTGTTTATACGTTTTAAATTCATCACGAAATCTTCTCAGATATTCAAGCTTCAGACCAATGGCATGGTACATTTGTGTCATGTCATCATAATGGGTCATCAAGATGTCCTGCATTAGAACTCCTCCCTTCTACAAGGGATTCCCGATAAACTAAGAGCACACTTGCACATCATTTTTTCGTTCGTAGATAAATAGGGCCGGGTTGACTCCGGACTGATCTGGCCAAGCGCTGCGGCAATGACTGGCAGGGCAGCGCCGTCTTCTAAAAGTCTGCTTGCGAAAGTTCTGCGCAGGATATGAAGCCCATCATGCGGGAGATGATTTTCTATATGTTCACCGTTCATGCGTGTTCTTAGAGACCTGCAATGGCCGGTTTTTCTTGCCAGATGGCCGAATGCCGTCACAAAAATATATTCACTTTGAAGTTCCCGCCTTTCATTCAGGATATAGTCTATCAATGCATTCTGCGTTTCGTTATCCATCCGCATGTGGAGTTCCACGGATGTTTTCTGCTGTGTAATATTAAGAAATCCCCGTTCCCAGTCAATGTCCTGAAAACGAAGATTATATATATCGCAGCTACGCAGTCCTAACCGCAACGCCAGCAGATAAGTGGCCTTCTCCCTTTTATCCGCAACAAAACCAGGGTGATCATCCAATAATGCTTTTTCACCTTGTGGGCTGATAGTTGTTACGATTCGGCTTTCCTTGACATTACAGACAGGAACAGCATAATGCAGTAAATCTGTCCCAGCGATTTTCTGTTCTTCTGTATATTCCAAAAAGAGTTTCAGAATGTTTGCTTCCGTTTTTATCCCTGCGGGTTTCCTGTCCTTGAAATGGTCTGTAAGGAAATACTTGGCTACATCTTCATTTGTAACTGCAGCAAATGTTGTCCGGCCTCTTTGTTCCAAATATACGAGAAGCTTTTCAACAAATGATATCCTAAGCCGTATTGTCGCAGCCGCATAATTCTGCAATTCCAGGTAATGCCTGTAGCTTGAGCAGAGTTCGATAAAGGAATCATTGGTCGGATATGGAACATCAAAATCTTTATACATCTTCCATTCTTTTAAATTCCCCTGTTGGTTATCAGCCAGCAGATATACAATACGTTTATAAGCGACCCATATCGTATAACTTGAATCGTGGATTTTTGAACATCTGTGTTCGATAGAATCTAGCCACTCCTGGCCACATTCTAATGAAAACTCCTGATCCAAACGGAACAGGAATTCTTTAAGTAGATCAATGCATTTGTCATAACGCATTAAAGAAGTTCTTGATACGGCACCGAAATCAATCATTTTCTTCCTTGTGTTGCTTGTGAGTTTTTCAAACTCATTTTTGTTGTACATTATAAAACACCTGCCTTATTTTTATTTCCCTTACATTTAAATGTATCGGGTAATTCCATTTTAACAGGCATTTTAACAGGGTTTCATAAAA
>CAJTOU010000148.1:0-223 GCA_910577835.1 uncultured Lachnospiraceae bacterium
TGAATTTATCCGTATGCTCGCAGACTGTGAGGCGGGAAAGATCGACATCATTTTATGCAAGAGCATATCAAGGTTTGCAAGGAATACCGTAGACCTTTTGGAAACAGTAAGGCACTTAAAGGAACTCGGCATAGAAGTCCGTTTTGAAAAGGAACACATCAATTCGCTGTCAGAGGACGGAGAGCTTATGCTTTCGCTCCTTGCCTCTTTTGCACAGGAAGAG
>CAJTOU010000148.1:2822-3281 GCA_910577835.1 uncultured Lachnospiraceae bacterium
TTTGATGAAGAGCAATGGTACAGCCTGGTTGATTTTGTCACAGTTTTTAATAAAGAAGATATCCGTTTTACTTTTAAAGATGGGACGGAAATAAAAGTGTAAATCCCCTGTGGCGAAAATGCCGACAGGGGATATTTTGTTGATAGACAAATAGGAATTTTTAATGTTTACGAGGCTGTAAAAAATCTTGTGTCTATGAACTTTAGACTTTCCTGATAAGAATTAGATATGTAAGAGTATTTTGTCGGTTTTATGTTCTTTGGGCTGTCGAATTATTTCTTCTATTATAGTGTAACCAGCATGGCGGATCCTATACATTTTTTCTGATTTTTTTGCATGGCAAACTGGTACTATGTCAAGTTTTAGTACAAATTAAATCGGGAAAATTTTTCAAACCTGTTAGTCTCTACTAACATTATCCAGCCTTCCTCACTTTCGTTTCCAACTTATTCAGATGTG
>CAJTOU010000149.1 GCA_910577835.1 uncultured Lachnospiraceae bacterium
GCTGACGGATAATTACCAACAGCTCCATGCCTACCAGCAGGACCACGCAAAACAGATACATGACTTTAACCACCATCTCACCGCACTCAAAGGATTGGCCGCCCTGGGTAAGCACGAGGAGGCTTTAGCCTATATGGAATCCCTTCTCTCCACCACATACCAGGAAACGGCATTGTGCCATAGCGGAAGTGACATTATAGATGCCATCATCAACTGTAAAGCCGCTGAAGCAGAGCATCTTGGAATCGCTTTCCGTTTTGCTGTGAACTTCCCTGTATCGGCTAATATCGCCCCTGTGGATATATGCGGTGTACTGGCCAACCAGATTGACAACGCATTCGATGCCTGCAGGCAAATGTCTCCCTCTGATCTCCGCGAAGTCAATATTATAATCAAGCAGGTCGAGAACTTTGTATTCTTCCGGGTGGAGAACACTGTAGACCATGATCCTTTTGAAAATAACAGCTCTTTGTCCAGCACAAAGACAGATACCTCCGCACAGCATGGCTTAGGGTTGAAGAATATCCGCGATATTACAGACAAATACAGCGGATTCCTGCGTAATGAATATAAGAGCGGACTCTTTATCTCTGTTGCTTCATTTTGCTATGAGACATTAGGCACCTAAAATCTGATACCGGGGTTTTCAGATGTAGCTTCCCTGTGACACCTTTGAGAAGCAGTTCCCAATCTTAGGTAGCATAAATCTCTTTCTTCTCTACTGCAGAGCAACATACTTGACTTGCGACCCTTGACAATAGAGAACTTTTTTACATTCTCACATATCTTCTATATCCCACCCCTTAATCTTTGACAATACACCGTTTTCCATTTCGCACACAGTGTCACAAAGCACTCGTATATCCTCTGCAATATGGGAAGCCAAAACAATCGTCTTTCCAGCGTCCCGTAATCCCGAAAAAAGCGCTCTCATATCTTCGCATCCTCTTTTGTCCAAGCCATTCATAGGTTCATCTAACAGAAGCAGTGCCGGGTCTTCCATAATAGCCTGGGCAATACCCAATCGCTGACGCATCGGGAAATCTACCTGTGCCAATAAATCTGCATTACACAATGTTTTTGCCTGTTCAGAGGAAATAAAATCGAAAGACGAAACCGTATCCTTGCTGGCACCCAAACGAAATGGAACACTGATTGCCATATACGAGGAGTCAAACACTGCATGGGGCCCAGTATAGGAATTTTCTCCCACACTGTACCCCTTTCGGTCTATTATTATCTCATCAACAGAAAACTGGTAATAAGTTGATGTATCAGAGACATCATCAGGCTTACCTAAAGTCCAATCCATACCAGTGAAGTCGGAAAGCGCCCCCATCAGATTCTCAGGGGAAAGTGCGGCAGGAAATTCAGGCAATTTGTACATACATCAGGAAATCCCTCTTACAAGATTACCAGTATAGTAAACATTTGTTCATTCTGCAAGGGCATGTTCTAACCAACCGCACATTTCCGTATCCGTTATCTTTACCCCGTCCTTAAAGATAGCCACCTGTCGGAAACTTACAGTGTTATCATATACATAAACTTCGTCACATAACTGTATGGCTGTTTTCAGATTTTGCAATGAACTCTCATACCTTTTTCGTATATCCTTTTCCTCAATTCCATGACCGCCGACCCTTACCCTGTCAGCGACCCTTGCCACAGCCAAATCTGCGCTTTCCAGTCCCACATAGTACATTCTTACAGTAAATCCCAGATTCTTTGCTTTTCGGATATTATTGATAATACTGTTTCCTGTCAACGTGGTTTCCTGATTGAGCGAAATGCCTTCCTGCAAATACGTTTTTATCCTTTTTACCGCTTCTTTCATTTGGACTGGTCACGCAAATTCTTCCAGTCCCCCTTGTTCTCTCTTAGGATTTCATCAGAATTGATTCTTTTCTGGTCTCGGGGCAGTATGGTTCCCAAATTATAAAATGTAGATTTTCCCGCTCCATTTACTCCTGCAATCAGGGTATAGACTTTTTTCATCAGTATATCCCCTTTGCAATCAGTTCTTTCTGCCTTTTCTGGAAAAAGAACTCATGCGCCATTTTATAAAACTCATACTCCTCTTTGTCCTCAATCTCCGAACCGGCCTCTATGATTCCCACCGTGGGAGAAAATACCTCTTTGCAGATTTCATATGCTTTGTGGACTTCATCTATTTTTTTCATTTCTTCCATTTTTCTTTCCCTTTCCTGTTTGTTTATGATGAACTTCCTTTTAAAACTTGTGTACACGCTGTATGAGGTACTTTTATGGTTCTGTATGGGCGATATGGTAATCTTCTATGCCTGTCATTAATAAAACGTGTACACGCCTTTATCGTATCTTCAGACAGTATTTACTCAAATATTAGAAAATTCTCATACTATCAGAATAAATCATTCTTTTCTATTTTTCCATTATGAACCTTTGGAGGATAGTTAATCAACCACTTTTTAAAATCCTCTACGGAATATTTCTCATGAGCTTCCACTGCAGCACGAAGTTTTATATTCTCATTTGATTTCTTTACTCCAATCAGGGAAAAAGAAAATAGCCAAACACCTTGTAAATCAAGGGCTTGACTACTCTCTCGAACGTTTCTGAGCGGATTCGAACCGCTGGCCTTCCGCTTAGGAGTTAAAAAGGTGCAGTTTACAGAATCCAACAAACTCTCTGTTGTCCTTAGTTTCCTTGCAGTTTGAACTTTTTTAAGGGTAGTTTTCCATCAAATGTTACTTCTTCCAGCTAATATTGTTTTGTTCCTGTCCTTCCAATTAGCAGGCCATTAGCAAGGAAGAGAATCGTATGGTGGGAAGCTACCTTTTTATTAGCAAGCTCAGTATACAAAGAAAGAGCGGTCGCTCCCCTCGCAACGCTTTTTCAATGTTCCTTCTAAATCATAACACAATAGGATTTACAGTACAAGACAAAACACAATTTCAGAGGAGATTACTATGGATTATCAATTAGAAGTGAAACAAATCGTAGACTACCCACGGTGCCGCATCTACCGTGAGTTCCTCCGCAGCCTTATGGAAGATAGGGACATCCGTACCAACGGAAGCTCCTATCTTTTTTATTACATGACACTCTGCTCCTATGCCAACTTCCGCTCCTCCTACCGCCGGATAGAGGGCATCTCCTACCTGGTGGGACCTGGAGAGTGGATCTGCAGGACTTCGGAGCTGGCGGAATG
>CAJTOU010000150.1:0-143 GCA_910577835.1 uncultured Lachnospiraceae bacterium
ATATTTATGCCGAGGATTTTTTGTGATATACTTCTGTTTAGAGGAGATTTCCATAAATCCTCGGTTTATTTTATTTGTCGGCCTAACTCACAAAATGCTTTGAGGGAAATACAGAGTGTATTGAATTGGTACTCCGAATTGTT
>CAJTOU010000150.1:2955-3172 GCA_910577835.1 uncultured Lachnospiraceae bacterium
GTTTTTCGAACCAGTGCGTTCCACTCATGCGGTAAGTTCCTCTTGCACCGTAAGCATTGGCGTTCAATACCGAAGTATAAGTGACAGAGGCAGTATCTCCATCTACCTCCACCACCGGGGAGTCAATACCAATCGTAAAATACCGGAGACTGTCATCCTCCACATCCGCAAAATATTCTTCCCGCGTCTGCTGCCTACCGCTCATATGTGTAAAGGT
>CAJTOU010000151.1:0-282 GCA_910577835.1 uncultured Lachnospiraceae bacterium
CCCGCAACGAGCGCAACCCCTGCTTACAGTAGCCAGCAGCAAGGCTGGGCACTCTGTAAGGACTGCCGGGGATAACCCGGAGGAAGGCGGGGACGACGTCAAATCATCATGCCCCTTATGGGCTGGGCTACACACGTGCTACAATGGCGCCAACAGAGTGAGGCGAACCTGCGAGGGGGAGCAAAGCACAAAAAAGGCGTCCCAGTTCGGATTACAGCCTGCAACCCGGCTGTATGAAGCTGGAATCGCTAGTAATCGCAGATCAGAATGCTGCGGTGAATA
>CAJTOU010000151.1:2465-3149 GCA_910577835.1 uncultured Lachnospiraceae bacterium
CCCCGGGAGGGGAGTGAAAGAGAACCTGAAACCCTGTGTTTACAAACTGTGGAACCACGTTAAAGGTGGAACCGCGTACTTTTTGTAGAACGGTCCGGCGAGCTGCACTGTCCGGCAAGGTTAAGCACACAAAGTGTGGAGCCGAAGGGACACCAAGTCTGAACAGGGCGCGGTCATACCCTTAACAGGGCATGACATTAGTCAGACAGTGCAGGCCCGAAACCGGGTGATCTATCCATGTCCAGGTTGAAGCTGCTGTAAAAGGCGGTGGAGGACCGAACCCACATCCGTTGAAAAGGGTGGGGATGAGGTGTGGATAGGGGAGAAATTCCAATCGAACCCGGAGATAGCTGGTTCTCCTCGAAATAGCTTTAGGGCTAGCCCCGTGTTAATCATACGCAGGTAGAGCACTGAATTCCCAAGGGGGCGTCAAAGCTTACCAAGGGATATCAAACTCCGAATGGCGTAGGTCGTCAATCTTTGATTGATGACATTTGATGATGCACGGGAGTCAGACTGCACGAGACAAGTCGGGCAGTCAAAAGGGAAAGAGCCCAGACCTCCAGCTAAGGTCCCAAAGTGCATGTTAAGTGGGAAAGGATGTGGGGATTCACAGACAGCTAGGATGTTGGCTTGGAAGCAGCCATTCATTCAAAGAGTGCGTAACAGCTCACTAGCCGAGAG
>CAJTOU010000152.1 GCA_910577835.1 uncultured Lachnospiraceae bacterium
GCGAAATTAAATTTTTTTGAAAAATTGCGTGTTACAACATCTTTTGATCGTACCATAATGATTCATCTATTACACAAAAAAGGATTTTACCAAATACAAAAGTATCGTGCAAGTTTTGCAGACCTATTTTATGAAATGCCATTAAAGCCTAAATATCAGAAACTATATGATGAATTGTCAAATTCTCTTAATGATGGTGAAAAATATTTTCAAAATACATTAATACTAAATCCTGTAGAAAATGTACCAGAAATAGAAGTTTTAAAACCGTGTGTATCATATTTACATGGTCTTTATAACACAGATTCTATTAGAAGTTCCAAAGAAAAAATAAACACAAAAATACAATTTAGTGGTAGAGATACAATATCCAATGATGTAAATAAAGTTTATGATGAATGGGCAAATTTACTGGAAGGCGATGCTGTAAGCATGCGTTTATTATCTGGTTTACATGCCCATACTGTAGTATTTATGGCATTAACATCAATAGGAGACCATGTAATGATATTGCCTGAAATAGCAGGTGGTCATATGGCTACTAAAGCTATATTGGAACGATTAGGTCTTATTGTACATGAATTAGAAATTGATTATGCAAATCAGAAAGTTGATAAAAATGCGTCATTACTCATGATTAAAAAATATTCGCCTCAAGTAATATTTATTGATCGTAGTGAGGGATTAATTTATGAAGATTTTTCATGGTTAGAAGATATATCTGCTTATAAAATTTTTGATGCCTCACAGTATTTAACAAATATAATTTGCAAAGATTATCCTAATCCATTTCGTTGGGGATTTGATTTAATACTTTCGACTTTGCATAAAAATTTACCTGGTCCTCAAAGAGCAATGATATGTACTAAAATAAAAGACAAGAATTGGCATAAAATTAAGTCTGGAATTAGCACTTATGTATCTAATATGCATGTTTTTTCAATTTATTCCGCTGGAATTATATTAAAAGATTATGAAGCATTGATGGCATTATCAAAAAACATGATTAATAATGCCATTAAATTAGAACAAGAGTTATATAAAAATAATCTTAGAGTTATTCAAGCATACTCTCCAAATTTACAGCACCTTCATACACATCACCTATGGATTCAGGCTAATAGTAAGGAGGAAGCATTTAATTGGTACTTAATTTTAGAAAGAATAGGTATACTTGTAAATTACAGAAAATTACCATATCACTTAGGATATGGATTAAGATTGGGATTATCTGCTGCTACATTTTGTGGGTTATGTGAAGGAGACATCCCTGAATTAGCTCATGTTATCGCTATTGCAATAGAAAATGGATATTCGGATGAATTAAAAGAAAGTTGCAATAAGCTTATCAAAAGAATAAAGAGAAAAAATTATGAAAAATGATGTTTATTACTTAATAAAAAAAGGAAAGTTTCAATTATCAAGAAATGATTTAGATGTGCTCAAGCCTAACTATGTACGTGTACAATTTTTATATTGTGGAATCTGTGGTGGTGATTATTCTTGTTTTTTAGGGCGAAGAACGTCTTATCCTTATTCGTTAGGACATGAATTTGTCGCCAAAGTAATAGATATAGGGAAAGAAGTAGATACTTTTAGTGTAAATGATTTTGTAATCTCAGATTTTAATTATCGTTGCGGTAAATGCTTATATTGCTTAAA
This sequence comes from uncultured Lachnospiraceae bacterium, assembly GCA_910577835.1. Taxonomy (GTDB): domain Bacteria; phylum Bacillota; class Clostridia; order Lachnospirales; family Lachnospiraceae; genus CAG-303. The sequence continues at coordinate 1,663 of CAJTOU010000152.1, forward strand.
AGGGAAAGATCATTTATGTATACAAAACAATGTTGGTTACTTTACAAATCGTGCTTTTGCAGAATATGCAGATATACATAAAAATTATCTATATAATGTAAAAATTTTAAAAAATATTACTAATGCTACATTAATAGAACCTTTATCTTGTGTTATTCATGCATATGAAGAAATACTTAGCATATGTAAACCTCAATGTATACTAATTGTTGGATTAGGTAATATTGGCATGCTATTTGCATTTTATCTTAAATTAGTCGTTAAAATGCAAAAAGTTTTTGTACACGATTCTATAACTGAAAAGAAAAGACGTATTATTAAACTTTTCAAATGTATAGAAATGAATATGGACAACTCTCAAAAATATGACTTTATCATTGATGCAACAAATAGCATTACTGGTGCTAATTTCTGTCTTGATATTTCTAGGTTTTCTCAAAAGTACTGTATGATGAGTCATTTGTATGGACTTGACACATCATTTATCTATGAAACGATGTGTCAAAAGGAAATCAAACCCATATTTCCGCTTCGTAATGGAAATAGAAATAACATCCATTTAGCAACACAGATTATACATCAATATTGGCATCCTAATTTTGACGAAGTAATGGAGATTTTTCCCATATCACAAATTCAGCAAGTATTTGATAAAAAATGTTCTTTAAAAAGCAACAAACAGATAATATCTATGAATCATGCAGATGAGAAGATATAGATGATAAAAAATTCTCATACTGCCTAACTGTATACCAGAAATCTATCCATTCATATTTATATTGTAACTGGTTAAGCATATCAGTATTCTTTTTCATAATGCATAGCGGTAACTCAAAATATTGATAAACTAAATTTTGAGTTAAAATAGCATTGATCTGGTCTTGAAGTAATGTTGAAATATGTTCAGTTTGTGCATATTCCCAAAAAGCTTTAGCCATATATGCAAATAAAATACCTGATGGATAATGTACTTCTTCATTAAGAGCTATACTTTTATCAATGCAAATTTTTGCAATATCATAATTCCTATCATGCAGATTTGCAATAGCCAACGAATAATAAATCTTTGCCTTTTCTTTAGGACGGTTAAGATACTCACTTAATCTTATTGCCTCTGTAGCGATATCAAAAACAATATTTGGATGAAAATAGCAATTAGTTTCACAAAGGTTAGTTAGCACATATACTATGAGGCCTTTGCTATTAACATAATCATTCACTAATTCTTGATATATGGATATTGCTTCATCTAGCAACATATTAAATCTTCTACAATGAGCCGACTGCTTTCTGGCTTCAAAATAATCACCTTTTTTTTGTGGATACATTTCAAGTTCTTGCGTGTACTCTTCAAAAATTTGTAATGCTTGAATGAATTTTCCATGTAACATAAGATGATCTGCATAATATATTTTTGTTTTCCCATAATACCA
>CAJTOU010000153.1 GCA_910577835.1 uncultured Lachnospiraceae bacterium
TATAAAATCCTATGCCAATTAAAATATTACAAATAAGGCATAGTGTTACAAATTTATTGGCTTTGTTTTTTGGTGTCAAAATATTTCCTATTCTTTTTTTTAAGCAATTTTTTTGTGTATTTGCAAAATTGGGATTAATGGTTCTGATTTTTTTGGTTAAGCGTATTTCATTTAATATCGTTGTGGCATACTGCTTTTTTTGATCGAATTTACAATTTAAAAGAACTTCTTCATCACAAGAAAATTCTATTAACATATTAACTTCATAGTAAATGAAATGGGCAACTGGATTATACCAATGAATTATTTTCATTAATAAACAAATTAGTTTTAATAGTATATCCCAATGTTTGATATGAATAAGTTCGTGTCTTAATATGAATCTTATTGATGAATCGCTCATTTCGATTGTAGGTAGAATAATGGTTTTACTAAAAATTCCAATAACTGTAGGTGATGGAATCCTATTGTTATTAAAAAGCTGTATTTTAGCCTTAATGTTTAAATTTTCTTTTTCTTCATTAAATATTTGTAATATATTTAACTCTTTAATTTCAGAACTATAGGAATTTAGTATCATTTTACTTTTTTGATATAGAATAACTTGTTTTATTGTCAGTAATACAATGCCGACCAGCCAGATTGAACACATTGTAAGAAGTATCTGTAAGTATGAAAGATTAAATTTGGTTCCAAAATTATAAGCGGAATCTACAGGTGTATTTGTTGTGGAGCCTCTAGTGCTTATTATGCTATGAAACATTGTATTTGATATAATACTAATTTCATTAACTCTTTTAGTAAAAATAAAAATCCATTTAATTGGAAAAAGCATAAAAATACATAATACTCCCCATATTCGACAAAGAATTCTTGTGTTATATTTATGTCTTAAATATACGGATAATACAAAAAGGATAATTGTCATAAAAATAAAGTTAAATGATACATTTAGATATGTCAAAAAAATCTTTAACATTATTATTCCTCCAAATTTTTTGTATTATTTATAAATGATTGCAGTTCATCAATATCTTTTTGACTAATACAATTACAATTATATAGACTGGTTAATAAATCACTTAAGGAGTTGCCAAAAATTTTTTCTAAAAATGATTTACTTACACTTTTTTTATACTCATCTTTTGTTATTATAGCTGTGTATACATTCCTGTTGATGTCTATATCTTTTTCACATTGAATATATCCCTTTTTAATTAATCGATTGAGTACTGTTGTAATAGGTTGGATTGCCCATTCACGTGAAAAATTATTTCGTATATATATAGATGTAATCTTTTCTGTTTTGGCATTCCAGACAATCATCATAATTTCTTGCTCTACGTCGCTTAATTGTATAAACTCATTTTTTTTGTCTCTCATATTACCTCCAAATATTCATAGTTGACTAAATATATTTTCCATTCAAAATTAAACCGGAAATATATAAGTTTGTTTTAAGTTGTGCTTTGCTATATTGATTCGCTATTGTCCTGTCAGTTATTATATATAACTCCATTTCTCTTAATGTATGTATAGATAACGATGACAGATATAGTATATTATTCTCTATCAGGTAGTTTTACAGCCTTTTTGAATGGGGACATCATAAACGGACATTTCGCTTTCTGGTGGGTACAAATACCCTAACAAGTTCAGTTCATTTGCTATGACTGTTATGTTATAACCTTTTGGAAACTTTTCTGCCAGCGTAAACAATTAAGTCCATCAATGTCTGAAACTTTTGTGGTATGTATATTCTGTAAGGTCAATTTAATTTTTGAAAAAAAGCTAATTTGTCAATATATTGCTCCATATCCTACTCCTTTCGTATTTATTGAACCATATGGGTTACAGTATAGCACTTTTTCCTCACAGAATAAAGAAAAGTATCGAAATAGTTTGGAATGGAATGGTAAAAAAATTTATTTAATAACTAATTCGTGTATGTCCGTATCCATATTTGTATTTGCCAATAATTTTTCTATTAATGATGACAGTGCCGGAACACTGTCGGATATTGCTTTGAGCTGCTGTTCACTGCAATCTGAAAGCTGCGAAACCGCAATAATCCCATATTGTTTAAATAACTGAACAGATTTATATTGGGGTAAAATTTCAAACAGATACTGGTCATTCCAGCCGCAGAGTGTCACTCCATTTTTCCTTAGTGCATGGTATGTTTTCATGGTAAGGCAGTAATCCTGTTCGCATATATTATATAAATCATGGGCAGATTTATTTCGGATATCATCTACACTGAATATATCGCCTCTAAAGAATAGCGGGTATATTTTTTTGCGAAATTGAAATTCACTGAATGTCTCTTTAATGGGAGAAAGGGAGCGTATCTGAATCCCATATTTATCACAAAGAGTATCAATTTCTGACATAGTAAGTTCACCTACGTTTCGAAACTGTAATATTTCTTCCCTTGGATATGCAGAAAGCTGTGCAAGGTATACGATACCATTTCTTAAAAAAATATTCCGCATTTTCCTTGACATGGGAATGTCATGGATTGATATTGCGCTTTCGGCGGAAGGCAGATAACCTAAATCATTCAGTTTCCTTATAATCATCAGCTTATTGTAACCTGTTCGGAGTTTATTCGCTAATGTAACGCAATTATACTCTTTCAGTTCTGAAACATTAGTAATATGTAACTCCTGCAAGGCTTTTTTGAACTGTATGGAATCGTAGTGTTCTTGAATATCGGTTTTCATAAGTATTCCTTTTCATGTATTTAGATTAATGAAATTATAACATTCTTCTTTTTACAAATAAAGAGAGAACTGGTTTATATTTTGACCAGTCCTCCGTACAAAGAAAAATATGTTACCACAATTCTAATGAATCTTCCGCATCTACCCATTTCTGCATACCGCCCTCAAGATACAGTGTTGCGTATTCAAGGGGATTGTCTATTGCCAAAGCATTTAAGGCGCATTCAGAGCATGGCGTTGTTTTCAATCCTTTTTCCGCTTTTCCGCATTCTATCCGTCAAATATATCCGTCAAAAGTGGTTACATCAATACTGTTATGTAGCATATTATATGTTGCATGAATAAACCTCATATTTTTTCGTCCTT
>CAJTOU010000154.1 GCA_910577835.1 uncultured Lachnospiraceae bacterium
CCCCCCTATGAAGCTGATAAACAGCTGCTGTCCATAAAGTGACTGCCACTTGGCAAAGTGGTCATTTTTATATCTTTTTGACAGAAAATTCTGGTTGCACCATAAAGATTTTTACGTTATAATTAAAATATTCTGTGTTTGAAAAGAAATCTTATTTTCTAAAATACATACAATTAATATATTAAGGAGGATTTGCCTGATTAAGGCTATAAATTTAGTTATGAAGACAAATAAGAATACATTGTTAATTGTGGATGATTCTGAAATCACACGTGAACTTCTGAAAAATATTTTATCAGATAAATTTGATATTATTGAAGAAGATAATGGCTATTCAGCAATCGATATTATTCAGTCAAAATCAGAGGAACTGGCTGCAATTCTTTTGGATGTTTCCATGCCGGGCATGAATGGATTTGGTGTACTTGAGACAATGAAAAAAAATAATATTTTCGGAATTCCTGTTTTTATGATTTCCAGTGAAGCTACATCTAATAATGTAGAGGAGGCGGCACAATATAATGTTTTTGAATTTATCAAAAAACCATTTGACCATCTGGATGTTTTGAAAAGAATTACTCATGACCTTATAACTAAAAAACAGCTTCCTGATGATAATGAGCTTTCAGATATAAATATTGTGGAAACAAGACAGTATATTGAAGATTTAGAAAAAATATATAATCTGTATCTTGATAATTTTGGAAAAGATAAGGGACATTATGAACGCATGACTCAGATAATGGAGATTCTTTTGAAAAGGTATGCTTCTGTGTCTAAAGAAGTCAAGCTGCAGCCAATTCATATAGAACTCATCAGCAAAGCCGTTTACTTCTGTAATATAGGCGATATGGGAGTTTTAAAGGTTTTTCGAGCAGATAATAAGCAGAGCAAAGATATATATATGGACCATGCTCTTTTGGGAGCTGATATTGTAAAACTGAATTATTCCGAAAACTGCAAATATTTTGTACAGATATGTTCTGATATCTGTGCGCAGCATCATGAAAAAAATAATGGTACCGGATTTCCACACAGACTTTCCGGTGATAAAATTTCCATTTATGCTCAGATGTGCCAGATAATAGAGGAATTTGACAATTTATATTATGAATATACAGAATATACACAGCTTCGCTTTGATTATACTCTGAATAAAATTATGCAGGAGACAGGAGCAATTAGGTATGAGGTTTGTAATTTGTTTAAAGGCTGTAAATATGAAATTATAGAATATTATCAGAAATTTCATTCTGTTTTGCCTGTATTATGTGAAGGCTGACACCTTCTGAATTTTTATCTTTTCAACTGTTGATTGAATATTTATTTTTTTCTTTTTGACTTTTTCAACTATCGGTTGAATACTCATTTTTTCCTGTTTCCACCAATAGTTTATTTTATTTTATTATCTGCTATGTTATACTTTGTTTACAGTAGCTACTTAAAATATACAAATGGAGGTTTTTATGACAGTAAATGAAGTTATATGTTGTAATATTGCAGAGTTAAGAAAAAAACGGGGACTTTCTCAAGAAGAGCTTGCATGTATGCTCGACATAACCTTTCAGGCGGTGTCGAAATGGGAAAACCAGTTGTCCTGTCCGGATATTGCGCTGATTCCCAAGATTGCGGAAATATTTCAGGTATCAATTGATTTTTTGTTTGGGCAAGAAGAAAAAAAGACAATAGAGAAACACTCAACAGAGTGGCCAAATGACAATAATTTGTATGCGGTTATTTTTCAGGGACATCGAATTTTGAAAAAAGAAGAAATAACCGATGATTTATCACAGATTGAGCTGAAATATGATGGAAATATGCAGGGAATAACTATAAAATCTTATTTCAGTGTTACAGTAACCGAAAATATTACAGATTCTACTATTCAATCTGGAACACATATTACCTGCGCTGATATCACAGATTCCAAGATTGAATCCGGAACACATATTACCTGCGCTGATATTTATGATTGTGATAGCATTTGCTCAGGAGCTCATATTACCTGCGCTGATATTTATAATTGTGATAACATTTGCTCAGGAGCTCATATTAATGCTGCTGATATCACCTGTAATAGTATAAATGCAAAAACATGTATTAATGCCAGTAATATCTCTCAAAATAAAGAATAACTCAGCGGAAGAAAACAGTATATAAAATATTACAAAATATAGAAAGGGGCTGTCACACTAAGAAGACAGTACAGGATATAGTGACTTATTTATAGATACTATATTTTGTATGTGTTCTGCTTAATGTGACAGCTTTTTCTTCTCCTTTTAAAAATTAAACTGCTGCTCATTGTTTTCTTTGCTGACTGACTATTTGCAGATATAATAGAAAACCACTTCTGCTCACATAATAAAGATACAGCATTTTAAACCTGTAAATAATTTCCATAAAAAGATTTTAAATTTATTAGCACTCACCTATTGACATTGCTAACAATTTAGAGTATGATACGAATCGAAGAACAAAAACTTTGGTTCATATATCTTTTTAAATCAACTATTCTCTAGTTGTGTTATCAGGTAATTAATTTTTGGCAAATTACATGGCGCACTATTAATATGAACCATTACAAGAAAGTGTGCAGAAATGAGGTGTATATTATGAATATCAGTAAATTTACACAAAAATCTATTGAAGCAGTTCAGGCCTGTGAAAAACTGGCCTATGAATATGGAAATCAGGAAATTGACCAGGAACATTTGATGGAAGCTCTGATTACACAGGAAGATGGTCTGATTCCCAAACTGATTGAGAAAATGGAACTTCACAATGAATCTTTCAGCAAAGAACATTTTTCCAATAAAGTGCGAGAATACCTGAACAAAAAAGTAAAGGTTCAGGGCGGAGAGTTGCGAATCAGCAATGATTTAAACAAGGTTTTAATTTCCGCTGAGGATGAATCGAAGGCAATGGGAGACGAGTATGTTTCCGTAGAGCATCTCTTCCTCTCTCTTTTAAAAAATCCAAATCGGGCGATGTCAGCCTTGTTTAAAGAATATGGC
>CAJTOU010000155.1 GCA_910577835.1 uncultured Lachnospiraceae bacterium
CTGCTGTAAAATTACAGACAGGAGCCGCTTTTGTTTCTGATATATTGTCGAAATTCATATTTTATTCCACAATAATCAAATTTTTCACTTATCTGCTTCAGCTCCCATTCTGTATTGCCGTCAAGCTTTGGAAACCACGCATCTGCTGTATATTCGTGCTGAATATAGGTGATAAGAGCTTCCTTTGCACAGGAAAGAAACTGGTGGTAAATACTGGAGCCTCCTATTATATAGATACTGTCAGAAGAATACTTTTTTAATTCCCCTAACGCTTCCTCTGCATTATGCACGATTACTGCCTGCCCTGCCTGAAAGCTTTTGTCCGAAGTCAGAATAATATTTTTTCTGTCAGGAAGAGGACTGGCATTTGGAAGACTCAGCAGAGTATTTTTTCCCATAAAAACAATCTGATTTTGTGTTAAATTTTTAAATCTCTGCATGTCCTTTGGAATCCGCACTAACAGTTGATTTTTATATCCAATTGCCCAATTTTTGTCTACTGCTGCTATTAATTTCATCGCTTTCCTCATTTACTGGTCTTTCTATTTTATATCTTTCCCTCCAGCTCTTTTGGAATATTTGCCTGAACAGCAATTCCCTGTTCAACATACTCCTCGCTGATTAACTGCCCGTACTGACGTATCATCTGCAGCTTGCCCGCCTCACTGTAAGGAAGAAGCTTTTCAATATAAATATTCTGTTCGCTGATAACCTTTTCCAATATTTCCGTCAGTCTATCCAGTCCGTCTTGTTTCTTAATAGAACCGGCTATGGTATAATCAGCATTTATATCCTTAAAAATCTTTGTACAACCCGGCAAAAGTTTATCCTGCTTATTGAAAAAAGTAATCACGGGTTTATCTGTTACCTGAAGATTTTTCAAAGTTTCATATACAATCTCCAGATGGGAATCCATCTGCTCACTGGAAGAATCTACAATATGCAAAATAATATCCGCATATCTGGCCTCTTCCAAGGTAGAGCGAAATGCATCTATCAGATGATGAGGAAGTTTTCTGATAAACCCTACGGTATCTGTCAGAAGAATTTCCTGTCCGCTTGGCAGCTTATAGTTTCTGGTCGTCGGGTCCAAGGTGGCAAACAATTTATCCTCCTCCAAAATTCCTGCGTTTGTCAATGTATTTAAAAGCGTTGACTTTCCTGCATTTGTATATCCTACAATTGCAACGACAGGAATTGGATTTCTGCTTCTTTTTTCTCTTGCAAGATTTCTGTGGTTCTGTAAATCATTTACCTCATGCCTTAAAACAGCGATTCGGTCATTAATAACCCGTCTGTCTACTTCAAGCTTTTTTTCACCGGGTCCTCTTGTACCGATGCCGCCGCCTAATCTTGACAGCGAGCTTCCAAGTCCCACAAGCCTTGCTGCCCGATATTTTAACTGCGCAAGCTCTACCTGTATTTTCCCTTCTTTTGTAAGTGCTCTCTTTGCAAAAATATCAAGAATCACCATGGTTCTGTCCATGATTTTTGTATTTAATTCCTTTTCCAGATTTTTAAGCTGTGCCGGAGAAAGCTCATCATCACAGACAATTCCCGTAGCATGAAGCACTTCGACTGCATTTTTAAGCTCCACCAGCTTTCCGCTTCCAATATAGGTGGCAGAATGAATCTTTTCCCTGTTCTGGATTAAATGTCCTACTGTCTCTGCGCCGGCAGTTTTTACAAGCTCTGCCAGCTCATCCAAAGACTCTCTGACTGCCTGTTCATTATCGCAGTCATTTACCGCAACCAAAACTACCTTTTCCGGCTGCAATGCTGTTTCATATATTTTTTCCATTTTATTTCTCCTGATTTTTATAATTAATGATTATAATTGTTCTCCAAATGGCGGCATAAAAGAAAAACAGGACCTGACAAGCCGGAAAATATCCGGTTTGTCAGGTCCCATACTGAATCCTTTTATTACTTACAAAGTTCTGCGACTACCTTGCTGATGGTTTTTCCATCTGCCTTGCCTTTCAGCTCAAATATGACTTCCTTCATAATCTGACCTTTATTTTTAGTTGCCACAAGCTCTGCAAACTGTGTGGTAAGAACCTCTTTAATCTCGTCCTCTGTCATCATTTTTGGTGCAAATTCACTGATTACATCATATCGGTTCTGATATTCTGTCTTTAATTCCACCCTTTCATCCGGACATGTGTCAAGCTGTTCTCTTACAGTTTTTAATTCTTTCAGTATTGCCCTGTCTACCAGTTCTTCCGGGACATCATCTCTTTTTCCTTCATCAATGGCAAGCTTTTTTACCGCTGACACAAGAGAAGAAAGCGTTTCTTTTCTTTCTTTATTTCTTGCCTTCATGGCTGCTACCATTTCTTTTTGCAAAATTTCTAATTTCATGCTTTCCTCCTTTCCTGCAATCTGTGTGCAACTTCTCTATTTTATCAGTAATACATGTCTAAATCATCATCATCATAAGAATCATTTTCATATTCTCTGGTCCAGTCAATATTTCCGCTTCGCTTCGGTCTTGTCTGATGTTTTGCAGAGCGGTTATCCTTCTGTGATGCCTGCTTCTTTTTCATAGCTTTCTTTTCTTTTTCCAGACGACTCTTAATCTCTGCCTTATCTGTCTGCTGCTCTTTTGGCTTGGTATCCTTCTGAACCGGCTTTCTTCTTACTTCCTTTTCCTCATCACTATCTTTGTCAAATCCCTTGTCATAACCGCCCCTGCTGCCGTTTCCGCCTTTATAGGCCGTCTTTGGCCTGTTTTCACCGCCGCTTCGGTCATTGTTATGCCTGTAATCTCTGTTATTACTGTTCTGGTCATTGCCTTTTCTGAAGCCGCCTGCGTTTTTATTTGTTTTTTGTCTGTTATCCCCTGTGTTTTTTCTCTCACCATTTTCCTGATTATTATTTCTCGGTCTGTATTCCTTTTTTTCACCGGAAAATGATTTTCCATCTTTACCATAGTTG
>CAJTOU010000156.1 GCA_910577835.1 uncultured Lachnospiraceae bacterium
GCTCCGCAAATTTTGCACCACCCTGATGCAAAATTTCAATTGATTCTTTTTTCAATATCTTCAATTGATGGCAACTTATCCTGCAATTCTTCTGAAATATGATTGGATAGTTTGTATTCACTTACTCCCATTGGTTTATTTACATCTTTCAAAGCATACTCTGCCACCATTTTATCTTTACCCTTACATAATAGCAAACCAATTGTAGGATTATCATTTGCTGATTTCAATTCTCCATCAACTGCTGATAAATAAAAAGATAACTTTCCTGCAAATTCTGGTTCAAATTCCACAGTTTTTAATTCTACCACAAAATAACAATGTAACTTTACATTATAAAATAATAAGTCGATAAAAAATTCTCTTTTTCCAACTTGGATAGGATATTGCCGCCCCATAAAAGCAAAACCTGACCCAAATTCCAACAACAATTTTGTTATTTGTTGGACAAGTGCATCTTCCAACTCAATCTCTCTAAGTTTTTTCGCATTCGGTATAAAGTCAAAAATATATGGGTCTTTAATAATTTCTTCTGCCTGCTCACTTAATGGATTAGCTAACTGTTCCTTAAAATTTGTTGTTTTATCTGCTAATGCCTGTCTGTAATACAGACCACTTTCTATCTGATGCGAAAGCACTGTACTAGACCATCCGTTTTCCAAACATTGCTGTGTATACCACATATGTTCTTCTAAATTATCCGTCTTATCTATCAGAAGCTTTATTGCTCGCCAACTAATTTTTGCACCAGCCTGATGCAAAATTTCTTCAGATGGTATTCGACGTGCAAATTGTTTCATATAGTTAAGATTTCTAACAGAATATCCTTCTCTACTAGGATAAGTCATTCTCAAATCTTTTGATAATGTTTCAACAAATTTATTCCCCCATTGACTATATTGGAGAAGCACGTTCCCTATGTTCCAAAACAAGAAATTTCGTTCAACATTTGCATTTGTCATTACCTGATACTGTGCTTGCGTAATTCTCTCTTTTATTTTTTCCAAAACATCAATATATCCCTCCATAACTATCTCTGTTTTTTTCGCCATTATATTCACCTCCATATCCTGTTTCACTTCCTATCATTATTACCCACTACAAACTTGCTCAATATTTTTATTTTCTCCACCTTTTCAAAACATCGTTTAATGTGATTGGTTCATTCTTATCAATTTCTTTCCAATCTTCTTTCCAAACATCATAAACATCAACATTTTTCGATTGAGGTTCTGGATTAGGTTTCTCTAATTGAACAATCGCTGGTATTGGGCTGGCATCTCCCACCATAAGGCATTGTCCTGGTTGTAATGTAGGTAGAATATCAGCAACTGCACTAGTATTATTGGGTAACAAACTCTTTATATAAGACTGATCTGATGTATTGGTAAGTCGTAAAGCTATAAAATTATTACATTGTGCAAAAATTGTATCAGATACTTCACTAGGTCTTTGACTAACCACCATCAAGCTGATTCCGTATTTTCTTCCTTCCTTGGCAATACGTTCAATAGACTTTTTAGATGCAGCATAGTCAACACTTCCACTTCTAGGCACATAATTATGTGCTTCTTCACACACAATCATAAATGGAACATCATTTACTTCATTTCTCTCATGTTTCAGTTTTGAAAAATGAAAACAAAAATCAAAAATAATACGTGAAATCAAACTAATTGTAATAGATAATACCTCAAATGGTACCCCACTCAAATCAATAATACTAACATTTGCTTTATTTAAATATCCTAAAAATTGTTTTAATATTTCATCAAAATCATCGGATGTATAATCATCCCCATTCTCTTTTTGTGGTTTCATTAAAAACTCTAATCTTCGGTCATTAATCTTATTATCTAATCTGGAAATAAACCTATTAAATTCTCCATTAAACGGTCCACCTGATGCCTTTGTATCCTTTGTTTGTGATACTGGAATAAATTTTTGTTTTTTCTGAAAATAGAGTCTTTTATCTTTAATTACCTCTATTTCTCCATTATCATTAATTATCTTCGGAACCTGTTCTTCGTTGGCGACCTTACTAATAACCTCATCATTCATGTTGCTGATGTAATTGTACACTTCTTCTATGCTAAAATAGACAGGAGTATCATATGTGACTTTCGATAATAATGGATTATATTTTTCTTTATTCAGAATTACTGCTCGTCTGAACTGTGAAATTTGATTATGTGAATTTGATTCATTACTTTCTATAAAAATAGACTCCAATTCTTCACTGTTCATTAACCAATATGGCAATTTTAATTTTTCTACATCTAAATAATTCAGTGAAAATTTTTGTTCATCTGCTAACGTAAACGCAGATTTATATTCTGAATGAATATCAAAAATTATAATATGTGCATTTTTCTGCCGCATAATATTTACATTACCTGCTTCTTGTATTCCCACTACTTCCTGCAAAATTTTTGCAACCGTACACGACTTACCAGAGCCTGTGGATCCAACGACGCCTATATGTTTACTAAAAAAAGTATTTCCATCAATATTCAATTGAACTTCCTTATTTTGAACCAAATAACCTAACGGAAAAGAATATTTTTTGTTGTCTTGAAATATTTTATCCAATATATCTTGTCCTGCAATATCAACAAGTTCTGTTGGTGATGGTAATAATGTACTACCCGGTGAAAAACCATTATCATCAATTATTCCTATCGGTTCCGCTGTCATTATATATTTTTCTTTATTATCATTATCTGCAATAGCTTTAATTCCTTTTATAGAAGCAATCAAAGACTCATGATTTCCAATAGAAATTTGAAGGTATTTTCCTATTTTCAAATTATCTTTATTCTTTTCAAAGTCTTCAAACTCCATGCGTGTCGTAATTTCTAATGCAGAACTTTCTGATACTTTCCCAATCATATCTCCACCTCATCTTTCATTCTTAATAAGTATTCTATTTGACTAAA
>CAJTOU010000157.1 GCA_910577835.1 uncultured Lachnospiraceae bacterium
ACAGATTTTGGAAAATTGGTTTGACAGAAAAAGTCAGAAAGTCTCTCCAGTTAATAATGATTAATATAATGGCGCTTATGTTAACCGGTTGTAGTGATAAAACTCCCAAGATATCAGATATTGAGATAACAACAGTGGATAAAAAAGATTTTGATGATATAGAAAACATAGAAGCAATTTATGGTGATATTTGTGATAAAACAGAAAATACATCAGACAGTCTGGAGGAAATACGCAGCATTGTAAATCAGTTGGGCAGGAATGGATATGCGGCAGTTGACAGTGAAAACCAGATTGATATGGTTTGTGCAGAACAGATTAAACAGTTTTGCAGACAGGTGAAAGCGCAGGAAGAAGCAGAAGAAACGCTTGTTGTTGTAATTTCAGAAAGCAGTTTTATAAGATATGCTTTTACGACAAAAGATGGAAATGTAAAAGTGAAGTACAGCTATTGCCGGTATGAAGGCGATTATTGGGAAACAGCAGGTACCAACACTTATCCGGCGTATACATGGGTGTATTCCGATGAAGGGTATTTATTTTTTGAAGAATACCATATGCCGGGATTTGACGGCCCTTCCGGACATACGGCAGTTCGGGTAGAGCCATTAGATGAAACATGCCGTGAACTTAACCGGAAATATCTGCGGACGATAGGATATGAACTGAACAATTTATTTACTTCGGACTGGAGTGAGGATGATTTTTTGGAGCTTAATTTTTACGACATTTATGAGGTTCTGTATCAGATAAAAAATGAACGATATCCCGCGTCATTTCTTAAGGAAGGCCAAAACTATGAGATTCCAAGTTCAGAGTTTGAAAGTGTTTTTCAGACTTTTTTTCGAATAGATGCACAAGTGCTGCAACAATATACAATATACCATGAGGATACCAGGACGTATCAATACAGGACAAGAGGAATGTTTGATTTTGCGCCTACACCCTATATTCCATATCCCGAAGTGATTTCGTATGAAGAAAATCCGGACGGAACAGTTAAACTTATGGTAAATGCTGTTTGGGCAGAAAAAAGTCTGGAGAAGGCATTTTTCCATGAAGTGATAATAAGACCATTAGACAATGGGGGTTTTCAATATGTTTCCAATCATGTAATTCCATCAGAGAATAATGTGGAGATTACATGGTATAGAGAAAGGCTGACAGATGAACAGTGGCAGGAATATTATGGAGAAATGCAGCGATGAAAGATGTAAAATGGATTTTAAAAAAGTACAGTTTCTTTATCGTGTTGTTGGTGCTGATTGCCATAGCAGGCAGTATTATTTTTGGAAAAAAAGAGTCTAAACAGAGAACAGAGGTGGTGTGGGAGCCACCAGTTATAATTGAAAGTCAGGAAACGGAGACAGAAGATAAGATAACAGAAAATACCACAAAGGATTTTGTGAAGGATTCTGAGGAAATGCCTGTATGGGAAAATTCAGAACCTGTCAGTCTTCTGACAGCGCAGGAAGAACAGAATTTACAGGATGAAGCAATATCGGCAGCAAGGCAATGTATAAAACATTATCAGGGAATCAGTATTTCTAATCCATACACAGGCTATTCCCGAATTGAAAATTTTTCTGATGAACAGAGAAAAAATGTAGTGAAATGTTTGGGAGAACAGGGACTTGTAAGTGTTTCAGATAACATCAACATGGAAAATTATCAGAAAATGGAAGAATTTTATTCTGTTTACACTTCTGGCGGTGATGCGATGGTTACAGTATTTGATGTATACAGAGAGGGAAATATATGTGCAATGACATTTATCCACAGAAGCGGGAAAATACAATCTTATTATGTTTCAATCGACTGGCAGGAAGGAGGTGTACCAGAAATAAAAGGGTCCGGAACGAATGATTTAAAAGAAATAAGACTGACAGAAAAAGGGTATTTTATCTATACAAATATGATAATAGTTATGCATGGAAATCTGCGGGAGTATTACAGGGTAAAGCCATTGTCAGATAAATGCAGGGAATTGACAAATAAGTATGTATATGGGTTGAGCTTTGTGAATTATAATATGCTTGTTACAAATTGGGATTCCAGTAACGTTGAAGATATTTTGATGCCATGCATGTTTGAGGATATATACCAGATTTATACAGGGGAAAGAATCAAAGCAGAGAATGGTCAGATATCAGCAGAAACTTATGAACGCATTATGACAACATGTTTTCCTGTGTCAGTTGAACAGTTGAGAAAACATTGCAATTACCATGTGGACACAGACAGCTATGAATATGAAATGATATTATCAAGACAATTTCCACCCTTTGGGGAAGTAGTGGACTATACACAGAATGAAGACGGAACGCTTACGCTTTATGTGGATGGCGTCTGGATAGATTACGATTCAGACTATGCCTTTACAAACCAGATTGTGGTTCAGCCATTTGAAGATGGGACATTCAGGTATTTATCCAACATAATAGAACAAAAGGAGCTGGAGCTGCCAAAAGTAACAAAATAAAAGAAAAGGAAAGAGATTTAACAGTTAATTGAAAAAGAATAAAAAAATCGTGTAAAGGTCAGCAGGCATGCTTTACCCGATTTTTTTATTTCCAGATATCCAAATCTGATAAGACAGTTTTTGTGATTTCAGTTGCCTTGCTTCCGGTAGCATCACAATTGTTTTGAATATTAGCCGCAAAGAAATAGGTGTTATTATTGGTTTCAATATAACCTATAAACCAGCCATTCACATCCTGACCGTCTACACGTCCGGTTCCGGTTTTTCCATAAAAGCTTCTGTTTTCAGATGAAAATAGGCAAATGGAATCTTTTATTGCATTTATATTTGCTGGAATAAAATGAAAGCTGTTGTTATAGAGGGCTGTTAAAAGTTCAACCTGTTCCACAGGGGAAATTTTCAGTGTTGA
>CAJTOU010000158.1 GCA_910577835.1 uncultured Lachnospiraceae bacterium
CAGCCGGAAGCTGCGGGAGCTGACCGATGAGGACATTCAGAAGATCGCTTCGACTTATAACACCTTTGTGGATGGAACGCTGGAGGATGAAAAAGGCTTCTGCTCTGTTGCCGCTATGCAGGAGATTGCAAAGCAGGACTACATTCTTACGCCAGGGCGGTACGTGGGCATTGAGGAGCAGGAGGACGATGGGGAGCCGTTTGAGGAGAAGATGGGGCGGCTGACGGCGGAGCTGTCGGAGTTGTTTCAGAAGTCCCATGAACTGGAGGCGGAGATCAGGAAGCAGTTGGGGGCGATTGGGTATGAGGTTTGAACGCACAACTCTGGGGCAGCTCTCTATTGGAGGAAAAGGGAACTATGGTATTGCGGCATCAGCTGTTCCGTATTCTGAAAATTTGTTGACGTATCTTCGCATAACAGATATTTCAGACCAGGGAACACTAAAAAAGGATAGCTTAATGTCAGTAGCTGATGCAAATGCAGAAAAATACTTGCTAAAACCCAATGATATAGTGTTTGCCAGGACGGGTAACAGTACGGGACGCAATTACTTTTATGATGGTTCGGATGGTAACTTTGTGTATGCAGGGTTCCTTATTAGGTTCAGTTTAGACCGAAAGAAGGTTAATCCAAGGTATATTAAATACTATTGTCAATCAGCACAATACTGGGATTGGGTGCAATCCTTTAATACTGGCAGTACCCGAGGAAATATTAACGCACAAACTTATGCGAATATGGAAATTTTATTGCCAGCAAGGGAACAGCAAGATTTTCTTGTTCAGGTACTCAGCCCGATTGATGAGAAAATCAGACTAAACCAGAAGATAAATGAGAATTTACTTCAGCAAGCAACCGTTCTGTACGAACATCTCCTTCAAGACTCCGAGTGGCCGACAGCTACAATTTTGGATGTGGCAGAGAAAGTAGCTATGGGGCCTTTTGGCTCCAATATAAAGGTTTCCACATTCGTTCCAGAGGGTGTACCTATTATCAGCGGAAACCATCTGCGGGGTTACTTTTTGGAAGAGCCTGAGTTCAACTATATAACCGAGGAACACGCAGGACGCCTGAAAAATTCTATTGTACTTCCTCATGATCTTATTTTCACCCATGCAGGGAATATTGGGCAAGTAGCCATGATTCCTGATGGATGTAGATACGATCGATACGTTTTGTCACAACGGCAATTTTACCTGCGTTGCGATGAAACAAAGGTTGTGCCGGAGTTTCTCCTTATGTTCTTCCGTAGTGTGGCCGGCCAGCATGAATTACTTTCATATGCGAATCAGACGGGGGTTCCATCAATAGCACAGCCAGCAACCAATCTAAAGAAAATTTCATTTCCATATCCATCGTTTTCCGAGCAAATGGCTTGGTGGAAGATGGTAAAACCACTAATACGGCAATATCTGAATAATCGAATCGAAAATGATTACCTCGCTTTGCTACGGGATACCCTTTTTCCAAAATTCATGTCTGGCGAGATTGATGTAGACTCTGCTAAGTTCTAGGCCAACAAATCAAAATTTAGGAGTGATGAGCGACAATGAAAGGTAAGCAGAAGAAGCAAACTCCAATTCAGCAGAAGCCCAAAAAGTATTTTATTAAGCGCATTGGGGATAGAATTTCTCGCCATCGTCGCAGCATATTATATGTTGCCATAGTACTTATACTTTGGGGATATTTGATTTTCAACTGGGAAAAGTGTGTTTCCATGCAATTCTTTTGTCAGTTTGACGGTAATAATATACTGTTTCTTGTTGGGATTGCTTTAATAGTTCTCCCGTTCTTTAGATTTGAGATTGAAGGGAAAGGCGTAAAAGTACAAGCAGAAATGCGAAAAGAGATGCAAGCTGATTTTCAAAATGCAGACTCGGATTATAAGATAAAACTCATACAAGAATTAGTATCATCTGATAGTGAAAACAGAAAGGAAAATAACTAATGGATTTTCAGAATGTGAAAATGATTATTGATTCTTTGCTTAAAGTAGCTAATTCTGCACCAACTTTAAGTGGTTCAACTCCTTACTTTCAGCAATACTATTTTAACCAGCAAAGTATACGTTCAGATGTGTCCAAAGCAGAATTTGACGCATGGATTCAATATGTCAATCAGACACTGGATATTTCACAGAAATATACGAATTGGGGCATTTTTACCAAAGAAAAAATTGAAGTTAGTCAAGCAAGTTTGAATGCGGGAGTTCCATATATTCAGCGAATCCAAACTATCCAGCAAATGCTAATAAATCTAGCGCAACAAATTAACAATTATAATTGAAGGTGTTTTTGTGTCCAATCATTTCACCGAATCCCACTACGAAAACGCCGTCCTCCAGCTCTTCCAGGAGCAGTTAGGCTACACTTATACCTACGGCCCTTCCGTGGCGCGGGACTACCGCTCCCCGCTATACGAGGACGTTCTGCTTCCCTGCCTGCGCCGGGTCAACCCCGCCCTGCCCATGGATGCGCTCAACGAGGCGGTCTATAAGCTGAAAAACTTCGAGAGCGGGACGCTGCTGCAAAAGAACATGGTGTTCACGGACTATCTGCAAAACGGTGTGCCGGTGAAGTTTTTTGTAAACGGCGAGGAACGCTCCACCCTTGTTTATCTTGTGGACTACAAAAATCCCGACAACAACGATTTCACCATCGCCAATCAGTGGACGGTGGTAGAGAACTCCGAAAAGCGGCCTGACGTGATCCTGTTTGTCAACGGCCTGCCGCTGGTGGTCGTGGAGCTGAAGTCCCCCTCCCGTGAGGAGACGGACGCCTCCGCCGCTTACCGCCAGCTCCGGAACT
>CAJTOU010000159.1 GCA_910577835.1 uncultured Lachnospiraceae bacterium
ATGTTATGCATATGACCCGGTTTATGCGTTTCTTGATGACAGCGTGTATCTGTATAGAGTAAATGAGGAATCCGTTACCTATAAATATAAGGAAAATCTGATGCCTGTCTGGATAGAAATTGCCACAGATTTTCGTGATTTTTTAAAAGAGAGAGGGATTCAAAAAAGGTATTGGGATTTTATGGCGTTTCACATTTTTTTTGGCAGTTTTTTTCTGGCGAAGCAAGAGCTTCAGTTTAAACGGCATGGAATTATGGAAGCAGCACGAATCTTAAAGAAATATGGAAAAAATCCTTTTGTAAAACGCGCCATGTTATCGCTTGCAAAGGGAAAATATGTAAGAGAAATACAGCCGCTGTCATGGAAAATAGTGATGCGCATGGCATCTGTATTGTTTAGTATACATGCCTACTGGCTGTTTGCAGCAGGTATAGCAGTATTAAGAAAACTGCAGATTGACAGCAGAATTACCAAAAGCCGGTATAAAGGGGAAAATAGTAGATAGAGAAAAAGTCGTTGGACTTTTAAAGGAGAAGTGGAAATGAAAATAAAGAAAGGAATTGCGCTGCGCAATGTATCGGGTACAAGTATTATTGTTTCAGTGTCTGAAAACAAAGTGAATTATGAAAATATTTTTTCACTGAATGAAACTGGTATATTGCTTTGGAAATCACTGGAGCAGGGGGCAAAAAGGGAAGAACTGCAGCAGATTTTAAGAAGTGAATATGAGGTGGATGAGGCTACTGTCAGAGAGGATGTAGAGGAATTTTTAAATAAGCTGCGTTCACTTGGCGTACTGGAGGAATAGAAATGTATCGTGTATTGCTAGTGGATGATGATAAAGAGGTTTTGCATATTAATGGAGAATATCTGAGAGGAAAAGGATTTCAGGTATGTACGGCCGCCTCGGCCGCTTCGGCTCTGAAAAAGCTGGAACATTTTTTACCACATTGTATTGTGATGGATGTTATGATGCCGGACATAGACGGTTTTGAAGCGTTTGAGCTGATACGAAAACGCTCGGATGCCCCGATTCTTTATCTTACGGGAAAGACACAGCAGGAGGACAGAATATGGGGACTGACGCTCGGTGCAGATGATTATATTGTAAAGCCTTGTAGTCTGGAGGAGCTTTCTTTAAGAATCAAAATCAATATCAGAAGGCAGAATAAGGTAAGAAATGAGGCGGGCGTGCTGGAGTTTCCGCCGCTTAGAATCGAGCTGGTTTCACATAAAACATTTTATAATAAGGAAGAAATACCTTTATCAAAAAGAGAATTTGAACTGCTGGTGTGTCTTGCAAAACATCCGCAGGAAATCATGACTTTTCAGCAGATAGGCGGGGAGCTGTTTGGAAATTATATCGATGCGGACCGCAAAAATATTATGGTCAGCGCCAGCAGGCTTAGAAAAAAGCTGGAAGGATATGTGGGACTGGAAAATATGATTGAAACCGCATGGGGAAAGGGATACTGCTTTAAGGGTTAAGGATATGTCAAAGAAAAAGTATACAAAACCGGATATTTCCAGAGAAGAGCTGGAAAAAGCACTTGTAAAGGCAAATCAGGAGCTGTGGATGGCGAATCGCAGACTGGAGGCGGAGGAGCGGACAAGAGCAGAGCTATTTTCCAATCTTTCCCATGATTTGCGTGCCCCGATGACAGCATTGTTCAGTGCTGTGGAGCTGTTAAAATCAGGGCAAGAGATTGGAGAAAAGAAATATCAGGATATTTTAAAATTAATGGACCGCAGACTCCATACGCTGCAATCCATATTAAATGATATTTTTCTTCTGACATTGCTTGAAAGTCCATCTACAAAGATTGAGACAGAGCCTGTGGAAATGGGAATTTTTCTGGAGGATTATTTTTATTCCTGTACGGCAGACCCGAAATATCATAAGCGCCGGTTAAAACTTGAGGTACCCGACAGCTTTCCATATACGGCAGAAATTGAGGCGGAAAAAATGATACGTGTATTGGATAATCTGTTTACAAATGCGCTCCGCTATTCCGGAGAAGGAGCAGAGATAGCTCTTGGTGCAAGATTTATTGCAGGTGAAAAGGATGAAGGAAAAATCCGCATTTATGTGAGAGATACCGGAGAAGGAATACATAAGGAAGATTCAGAGCATATTTTTGAGAGGTCCTATCGGGCAAGCCGTTCAAGAACACCAGAGCATGAGGGCAGCGGCAGCGGTCTTGGACTTGCCATAGCGAAAGGAATTGTGGAACGTCATGGAGGAGCGATTTGGTGTGAGAGTGAAGTGGGAAAGGGGAGCTGTTTTACATTTTCTCTAACGGGAAAAAAGCTGTGAAATATATTCTTCCCGTTAGAGAAAGGTTCTAAAAATCACACATCATGTGATTAATTTCTTCCTCACTTAACACACAGCACTGTCTGTTTCGAATCGCATATACACGGCTGCATATATTTAGTACAGTAGGCCGGTGAGTGGTGACAATGCAGGTTCTCGGATAAGTATCCTGCATAATATTTTTCAGTACATGGCGCTCTGTCGCCACATCAAGTGCAGAAGTGGCTTCATCTAACAAAAGCAGCGGTGATTTTCGAAGAAGCGCTCTTGCAATGGAAAGTCTCTGAGCCTGACCTTCCGAGAAGCCGCCGCCGCGTTCTCTGATTATGCTGTGGATTCCGTCCGGTAGCTTTTTTACAAAATCCCATGCACATGCCATTTCCAGTACATGTATAATCTCTTCGTCTGTGGCGTCAGGTTTGACGTTTCGCATATTTTCAGCAATTGTTCCCGAAAACATGG
>CAJTOU010000160.1 GCA_910577835.1 uncultured Lachnospiraceae bacterium
GTATAATGGAAATCAGCATAAAAACAAGATATTTTGGCTCTCCCCATGCATAAAAAAACAGACTTGCCAGAAGCAGAACTGTATTTTTCATGGATTTTATTGATACAAAATACAAAATCACAACACAGGGAAGAAAATAATATAAAAATGGAATACTTGAAAATAACATAATTCCACCTCACTTCCAGATATAATTTTAGCGGTAAAATGTTGAAGAAACTTATTCTGTACAAAATTTCCCCTCTATTCAACCGCCAGAATTATAAATTTATTATTTAAAACATATGATGAAAATATCTATATAAAGAATTACTCTGCAAGTGATTCTTCACAGACAGTTTTTGCGGAAGAATATGCTGCTGTCACCTTACTCTTAAAGGTATTAATCAGCTCATTTTCTCCAAAGAAAGATACAATATAATTATCCACTGTAAGAATCACCAGCTTGTCCGGAAATCCACACATCCACTGCCTCTGCATAATATGCTCCTTTAATTCAGCAGTCAGCGAATCAAGGTCACCAGCGTTTTTTACACGGAACACACCACAGGTAAAAGTATTTGCATTCATCATATGCATAATACTTGCTGCATCATCTATCTTGTCAACAGAGCCGGCAGGAAAACCAAGTGCTGCATCCAGAGCTTCCGTATCTCCAAGTCCATATTTTCCCGGAGCATCCATTCTCATATTTTCTTCTGTCATATCTCCGCCGCCAATGGCAAATTTCTCATCATCCTTATAGCTGTTCCATACAGTTTCCAAAAGCTCCAGCGAATCCTTTACAGAAGTCTCTTCCTTGTCAGGCTTTTTTTCATCGGAAGATGTCTGTTTATTCTGTGTCTTGTTTTCTGTCGCATCTTTGTTATCCTCTTTGCTTTTGCAGGCAGCAAGAGAACATACAAGCAATCCTGTCAATAAAATAATTAATACTCTTTTCACTTCTAAAAACCTCCAGTTTATTGTTTGTTTACTATCCAGCTGTTTGTATCCCCGCTATAAGAAAGCAGGAGAACAACTGTATCACTGTTTATATGAAGCTTATATATCTGCTTCGGATTTGGAGCCTCTATTGTCCAGAAAACTGTCACAAAATCTGATGCCTTACAGGTCTGTCCTTCACACAAAAGCTGGTCTGTTTCCCGTGAATATACCTCTAATATGCCATCTTCCGTTTTTATGTCCACTTTGTGCTTTGTTTTGATTTCAAGCGGAACTGTAATAGCATCAGAACTCAATAAACGCTGGTCAGATGACAATGGGGCAGGAAGGTCTATGGTAACCGGCTGGTCTGAAATAGTATTTCCATAAACAAAAACTTCTATTCTGCTGCTGTTTCCCAAATACAGGGCTATTCCGCAGATTAGAAGAAAACAGGCAGCCACGGCAAGGGGCCACTTCTTTCTTTTGCTTCTTGGAACCATGTTTTTATGCGCGGAAATAACTAATTCATCATCAATTTCAGTAATGGCTCTTGCAAATACTTCATTCTTCATAATATCCCTCCTTCTTCAAATAAGATTTCAGACGGATTCTTGCCCTCATAAGCATAGATTTGATTTTACTCTGACTGTATCCAAAACGGTCAGAAATCTCCTCAACAGAATCACAATAAAAATATCTGCATATAAATACATTGCGGATATCTTCCTTCTGGCTGTACAAAAAGCTGTTAATGCTTTTGCCAAGCTCCGCAATCTCAGCCTTCTGCTCTACCATAATGTTTGATGGTGTACAGTCTGAAAGCTCATCAAGAGATATTGCGAACTGATTCCAAAGGCGTTTTTTTGCATGCATGGCTTTGTATCTGTTTAATGCAAGATTGCGGGTCAGCTTCCCAAGAAACGCCATAAGTGAATCCGGCTTATGAGGCGGTATGGACAACCACGCCTGCATATAGGCATCGTTCACATTTTCTTCACTGTCAGACAAATCAGAAAGAATATTCAGTGAAATTTTTCTGCAATATGCTCCGTATTTATCAGCGGTTTCTTTGATGGCCTGCTCGTTCCGCTGCCAATACAGCTCGACGATTTCTTTATCGTCCATAGGTACTTCTCCTTTCTCAAAAGTGCCATCATTTATATAGACAACTTTTTTTGAGTCTGGTTGCATGATTTACAAAAAATATTTAAAAAATTTATATGATAATTTTCAAATACATGCATATTCTTCTTTCAAAATCGAATACCATACCTCATCGCAGACACCAAGATTATTTATCCCTGCTGCCCGTAAAACTGCTTCCTGCTTCATTCCGGCTTTCTGCATTACTCTTCCGGATTTTGGATTATTCACGTCATGGCATGCAGCTATGCGGTTTAGTCCTACCTCGTTAAAAAGATATGCGATTACCGCTCTTAAAGCCTCCGGCATAATACCCCGTCCCCACCATGCCTTGCTCATACAATATCCTATATCAGCGGCTTCAATTTTTTCATTCAGCTTTACAACTGAAATAGTTCCAATAATTTCTCCTGTTTCCTTCCACTCTATCGCCCAGTTATAACAGGATAAATCAGTATACCTGTCAATCCAGCTATCCAGCACAGCTCTTGTACAATCGACATCTGGATGTGGTAGCCATGTTAAAAATTTTGTCACTTCAGAATCTGATGCCCAGTTTTTATACACGTCTTCTGCATCCTCATGACGAAACTGCCGAAGTATGAGTCTGTCAGTTTCAATCGTTTTTGTACCTTTATTGTTCCTGAACCTCCCACGACTAAAGTCGCAGGGTTCTAAAGATAGTTCATTCCTTAACT
>CAJTOU010000161.1 GCA_910577835.1 uncultured Lachnospiraceae bacterium
TGGGAGTAAGAAAGATTCTTACGATATGTGTACCGTTATTCTGTGTTTCCGGAATACGGCGGACCAGTTCATCCTTTTCCATTTTTTTTAAAAGGCTGGATATTGTCGCAGGTTGCAGTTCACAGGCGCTTGCCAGTTCTTTTTGTGGGCATCCGTCATTATATAATAATATTTCTAAAAGCTTTGGCTGCCCCTGTGACAAGCCGAGCTTCTGAAAATATCCCAAGTTCAGTTTTTTGTGAATATTATATATTTTTAATAAATAATGGTGAAATCTGTTCATGATAATATCTCCATAAATATTTGTGAAAGAAAAGACAGCCAATCAAAGCTTCTTTGTGCAGCCTGCTCAATGTACGAATCATTGCTGTAATTATAGCAGGCATAAAAAGAAAAAGCAAGCTGCAATTTATTCTATAACTAAAAGCAAGGATGTTCCTGCTTGATTTTATAAAAATGGTCAGGGATTTTCTGTTTTTCAAAATGGTTTTATCAGAATAAAATAGAAAGAGTTGTATTTCAAATATTTTTTGTTTATAATGGTAACAATTTAGAAGGAAAGAAAAACAAATTTACAAAAAATAAGAGGTAAAAAATGAAATATGATTGTTTAATAATAGATGATGAAAAACTGCTTGCAGACAGTACAGCGGAATATTTTAATCTGTTTGGTGTGAATACGGCTGTTGCTTACAGCGCATATGAGTGTCGCTCATTTTTTCAGGAAAATACAGCAGCCCTGCTTTTGCTTGATATTAATCTGGGTGATGGAAGCGGTTTTGCATTATGCAAAGAACTAAGAAAAGACACAGAAATTCCTATTTTGTTTATTTCCGCACGAAGCAGCGATGACGATAAAATAATTGCTCTTAATATAGGGGGAGATGATTATATACAAAAACCCTGTTCCCTCGGTGTTTTGCTTGCAAAGGTAAAAGTGGTTTTGAAACGTTATGGACAAAAAGAAAAAGCTTTCTATTCCGACGGATGGATGGAAATTGATTTTGAAGCAAAACGGGTAATTGTAAATAAAAAAACAGTAAAGCTTACAGCGCTGGAATTTCGACTGCTTGCCTGTCTTGTTCAAAATAAGGGAAAAGTAGTTTCAAAGCAGGAATTGTTTGAAAAGGTATGGCAGGATAAATTTACAGGAGATGGAACACTAAATGTTCATATTCGAAGACTGCGGACTGTAATTGAAAAAAATCCTGAACATCCGGTTTATATTATTACAGTATGGGGAGACGGATATAAATTTCAGGGAGGGGCAGAATGAAAAAATGCACATTTTTTGTTTGTATTCTGGCTTTCTTTTTTGCTGAAATAGCAGTATTGATTATTTATTTATTAAAGACTCCTGATTTTTCCCAAAATACAGTTCTGGTCAATGAAATCGTACAATCTGTAAAAAACGACTGGGAAGATATAAAGAATCATATTAATTCTACAAATACTGATTATGTAATTCTGGATAAAAAGGGCATTATTTTATACCGAACAAAATCGGGGTTAAGTGAGAGCATAAATGCTGCGGTTGCTCACAGAGATACTATATTGAATATTGAAATAAATAATACGGTGGAGGGACAGATTATTATATGGAATGATACCAGTAAAAATTTTACACAGCAACAACAGAAAATTTTTTTAATTTTTACAGCAACAGTTTTTGCTCAGGGTATTATTCTGACAGGATATGTTTTTTATCTGAATCATACAATTATAAAGCCCTTTCAGAAATTAAAAAGATTTGCGGAACGTGTGGCGGGAGGAAATCTTGATATTCCTCTTGAAATAGACAGGCAGAATGTTTTTGGTGCTTTTACAGAAAGCTTTGACCTTATGCGTTCAGAATTGAAGAAAGCAAGGATTGCAGAGGCAAAAGCAAATGCAGATAAAAAAGAGCTGGTAGCAAAGCTTTCACATGATATTAAGACTCCGGTTGCTTCTATTAAGGCGGCATCAGAATTAGGTTATGCAATTGCCGAAAATCAAAAAATCAAGGAAAATTATAAAAAGATTATTCAAAAGGCAAATCAGATTAATACTCTTATTACAAATTTATTTATGGCAACACTTAAAGAATTAAAGCATTTGTCTGTCACATCAGAAGCTATGGAGAGCAAAGAGGTGGTAAAAATGCTTGAAAACTCAGATTATCTGTACCGTGCAGAGCTTCCTGCAATTCCGGGCTGCCTTTTGTGTGCTGACAGAATAAGACTTCAACAGGTATTTGATAATATCTTTGCCAACTCTTATAAGTATGCGAATACAAAGATTAAAGTATCAGCAAAAAGAGAAAGTCAAAGCCTTTGCATTTGTATAGAGGATTATGGAAAAGGAGTGGAGGAGAAGGAATTGCCTGTATTAAAGGAAAAATATATGCGTGGAAGTAATACTGGGAATATTGAGGGCGCGGGACTTGGATTATATATTTCAGACAGTTTTATGAAAGAAATGGCAGGAGATATTCTTCTTGAAAATGGAATAGATGGATTAAAAGTGACAGTAAAAATTGCATTAAGTGGTATGGATAATTAATACATAAAAAATAGTATGTTTTAAGATTTTTATATATGTATGAAACAGATAAAGGCTGACAAAAGTGAGGTTCAATGGCGATATGAGTGAAGAATTACAGAAAAAATATTATCTGATTAAATTCAGGATTTTACAGGAAGAATATTATACTTTTTGGTATACAGATGACATAGATGGATTTTTGCTT
>CAJTOU010000162.1 GCA_910577835.1 uncultured Lachnospiraceae bacterium
CTACACTTGGATATCAGCCTGATGTATGGAAGGGATGGAATTGATGGTAAAGAAGATAATACGTGATCCACTATTTCTGGCACAAAAGTCAGTGGATGCAACAGAAGCAGATAAACAGATTGTGACTGATTTGCTTGATATACTTAGGGCAAATTTAGAACACTGTGTTGGTATGGCTGCCAATATGATTGGGGTAAAAAAGAATATTATTGTAGTAGCAGCCGGACCATTTCAATTTGCAATGATAAATCCCATAATTACAAAGAAATCTGGAGAGTATCAGACTGAGGAAGGATGTCTTTCTCTGAAAGGCGTAAGACCATGCACGAGATATCAGGAAATTGAAGTAGACTATCTTGATCAAAACTTTAAGAGACAGCATGAAAAGTATTCAGGGTGGACAGCACAGATTATTCAGCATGAGATTGACCATTGCAACGGAATAGTAATATAAGAATCAGGCAGGTGGTAAGATGCATTTAATCAAGACGGTAAAAGGTGATATTACGAAAATTACAGATATACAGGCAATCGTAAATGCTGCAAACAACTCTCTTTTAGGAGGCGGAGGAGTTGATGGTGCCATTCACAGGGCAGCAGGACCGAAACTTTTAGCAGAGTGCAGGACTCTTCATGGTTGTGAAACAGGTCAGGCAAAGATTACAAAGGCGTATAATCTGCTATGTGATTATGTGATACATACCGTGGGTCCGATTTGGAATGGTGGCAGAAACAAGGAAGAGGAACTACTTGCAAGTTGCTACTTTCATTCTATGCAGGTGGCACTTGAGCATGGAATAAGAAGTATCGCATTTCCTTCTATTTCAACTGGAGTATATAGCTTTCCGGTAGAACTTGCAGCAAAGATAGCGGTAAAGACGGTAAGCGAATTTTTGGAGGATAACGAGGATAGCTTTGACCTTGTAGAATGGGTCTTGTTTGATTCTGCGACAGAATCAGTGTATGAAAAAGAAGTGGATAAGCTGTATTCGTAGATTGGAGTGTGATTTATATGCCAAAAATGAAATGGTCAGAGCTAAGTTCCTTGCAAATAGGACGATATGCAGAGTATTATGCAAAAATGGAGTTTACTTCGTATGGATATGACATATATACATCGGAAGTAGATGACCATGGCGTTGATTTTGTGGCAAGAGATGTGAAAACGGATATTTTCTATGAGATACAGGTAAAGAGCCTGCGAAAAGGGAATTATGCATTTATTCCAGAAAAGCTAATGGATTGCAATGATAGTAAAAGACTTGTATGTTTCCTGAAGTTTGTGGATGGTCGCTTGCCGGATGCATATGTAATACCTGCAACAGCATGGCAGAATCTTAGCGAAGCTTTGACATATAGAAAATATGATAAGCCGGGACAATCCAATAAACCGGAATGGAGAATTAGTTGTGCCATTAAGAATTTGCCATTATTAGAGAAATATCATGCTGAAAAGTATCTAGAGCAATAAGGAGGTGCCAGATGCCATTTAAGATAGTACGCAATGACATAACTCATGTCAAAGTGGATGTTATTGTAAATACTGCAAATCCTAAACCAATATATGCAAGTGGCACAGATTTAGCAGTTTATTAGGCGGCTGGAGCTGATGAACTTCTTATGGAACGAAAAAAGATAGGATTCATAGAACGTGGTGATATTGCAGTAACAGGTGCATACGCTCTGAATGCAAAATACATTATTCATACAGTCAGACCGATATGGGTTGATGGAAAGCATGAAGAATTTGAAACACTCGAAAGCTGTTATGCAAAATTGTGATTATAATGTACCATATGAAATTTCTCTGAAAGAGGCAATTAATAAAGGAATGCTTGTTCCATTTCACTATTATGGAATTTATGATGAGACAGATTATTCTGGTCTGCATTTGTTTCAAGGACATTATACAGAAAATGACCTGACAGAAATTTATAAGAATAATGCAAAACGGTATGAATTAATTTTTAAGTATTATATGAAATATAAATCAATACGGGCATTGGGATTTTGCTGTTCTAAAATTCATGCAGAAGAAATGACAAGGGAGTTTTGTCAAAGAGGAATTGCGTCGGTTGCCGTGTACAGTGGTTCACATGGTGATTTTTCCATGGATAGAGATGAGGGAGTTCGAAAGTTAAAAAATAAAGAAATTAGAGTAATATTTTCAGTAGATATGTTTAATGAGGGAGTGGATATTGCCTCTTTGGATATGGTAATGTTTTTAAGGCCAACAGAGTCACCAGTCGTTTTTTTACAGCAGCTTGGGAGAGGATTGCGTACATATAAAAATAAAGCTTATTTGAATGTACTTGATTTTATAGGAAATTATGAAAAAGCTGGAAAAGCGCCGTTATTGCTTGGCGGAGAGAAGTCTTTTTCTGATAAGAAGGGGTATGAATATCATGAAATTGAAATAATGTGGCCGCAATCCCATTAGCTTTAGATGATGGGTTAAGGCCATAAAACTAACGGTTGCCATAACGTGGATTTCCTGCTATAATTTATCCATACATGGACATTGATAACTGTATATATGAGGTTGTGC
>CAJTOU010000163.1 GCA_910577835.1 uncultured Lachnospiraceae bacterium
GGATTCCAGGTATATATGCAATTCCAGCCATAAATACCGTTTCTTTTCGGAAAATCTGAAATACCTCTGTTCCTTTCATGCCAAACAGCATATACAGCCCGAATTCCCTGCTGCGGATTTTCAGCGATTGCCGCATCATATATTGGATCAGCCACGCCGTAATCATAACAATCAGTACAGATGCTATTCCTAAAAACACCGCCAGAACCGATGCCGTTTCGCAGGCTCTCCTGACATCTTCTGAAAAAAACAGAGAATTAAACGCAAACATTAGCGCTGCAATCAATATCATTGTAAAAAAATATACTGGCTCTCTTATAATCGCAGTCTTTACATTTCTCCTGGCCAACTGATTTTTGCTTAACATTTTTATCCTTCCTTTATGTCTCTTCCTGATGCAGTCAGTATAACACTGCTCCCTACAGATTACCTATTGATTTTCATTACCTGAATCTTACAATTTTGTCATATATCCGGAAATATGCTGTTCTCCATTTGAAAAGGCAAACTCCCCACATCCATTTGTGATGAATTTGCCTTTTAGAATCAGACGTTTTGTTTTGCCGGAAGCGATAGATAAACAGAAGTATATTCTTTGAACAAAGATTCTGCCCATACTTCCATATCCAGCTTTTGACATAATTTTTTTACCAGATATAAGCCTATTCCCGTAGAACGCTCGTTTTCCCTTCCATTGCTCCCGGTAAACCCCTTCTCAAAAATCCTCGGTAATTCCTCTTCCTTTATCCCTGTCCCATTATCCCATATTTTCAGTATAACTTTTTTGCTCTTTTTTTCAGATGACAGGATAATCTTTGCACCCTCCTTGCGCCGGTATTTTACGGAGTTTAAAAGGATCTGGCTTATAAGAAAGATAAGCCACTTTTCGTCCCCATAAATATAAATATCATCCTCACATTCAAATTCTATTCCGACACAGCTATTCATAATTATAGTACGGTTTCTGTTAATTGCCCTGACTAAGATACGGTGTAAATTCAGCTTCTGAATCAAATAATCTTTATATACCTGTTCTGAACGAGCATAATATAGCGCACGTTCTACGTCATTTTCAATTTTTCCCAATTCTATGTTCAACCCCTTTTTCAAGACGGGATTATTTCCAGCCCTGTTTTCTATCATAAGCTGCATTGAGGTAATCGGCGCTTTTACTTCATGTATCCATTCTTCAATATATTCCTCATACTCCCTTTCTTCATCCTCTATCTTATGAATCTGCTCTATAGCTGAACTTCCCACCAGCCTTAATAATTCCTGATATAATTTGTCCTCGGCACGATAAGAAACGGGCAGAAGCTCAGCGATCAGCCAGGGATGCTCCATACCTTCTACCCGCTCCCGGATTGTTTTGAAATATTCTTTTCTTCTGTACCACTCTATCAGATTCTTTATGAATAGTATGCTGATAATTGTTAAATCAATCAAAAAAATAGAAGCAAAAGTATTACCTACGATATATAAAAATTCAGATAAAATAAATAAAACTACCAGTGTCCCTAATAACCTTGTTACTCTATCCTTACAGTAATCTTTCAGTTTCATACCGTCCCCTCTCTTGCTTTTAACTGATAGCCCATTCCCCTTTTTGTCTGTATCAGATCCTGTACTCCGATATCTTCTAACTTCTGGCGGATTCTTCTGATGTTGACACTCAATGTATTATCATCTACAAAGCTTTCATTATCCCACAAATTATTCATTAAATCTTCTCTTGATATTATTTCATCTTTATGCATAAAAAAATAGGACAGTATATGCATTTCATTTTTGGAAAGTTCAACTTCCTTTTTTTCACACCGCACTGTACCATTAAGCAGATTCAGCTCTATTCCTCCAAAGACAAGCACTTTATTCTGTGATTTTCCAGAAACTCTCCGCAATATTGCGGCTATGTGTGCCAGTAATACTGCAGGACGGTAAGGTTTCTCTATAAAATCGTCGCCACCCGTCATCATACATTCTAATTCTGCGGAAGAGGAACTTTGTGAAGTAATAAAAATAATAGGGACATCCGATATCATCCGTATTTTAGAACACAGAGTAATTCCATCGGCTCCCGGCAGAGCAACATCAAGAAGAAGCAAATCCGGCTGCAGTTTCTGCACATATTCTGGAATGTTAGCAAAATCCTCCGCAACATCTGCACGATATCCGGCATTTTCCAACAATAACTTAAGTTCTCTTTGAACAGATAGATCATCATCTATGATTACAATATAATACATGAAGCATCTCTCCTGACCTTTCATATCTGCTTACCAATTTTTCATTCTTGCGTTTTATTATAGCAAACTGAGTTTTTTATGCAATACTTTCCAAATATGTTAAAAGAGCAATCCATTCATTTATGGTTGCTCTTTTTAGCGTATTTCTCCCTGGATTTGTTTATGTACCTCTAATTCTGGTGCTATCTCCAGAGCCGTGACCGTTTCGCCAAACGTGGACGCCCAACTGTCAAAATGCTGTAATCCGTTCCTCGC
>CAJTOU010000164.1 GCA_910577835.1 uncultured Lachnospiraceae bacterium
TACACATCTTAGAACCTTCCGGACAGACAGATGAATTTCTGAAAAAGCTTCCATACACGCTTACAAATGCACAAAAGAGAGTATTGGAAGAAATGCGTGGAGATTTTATGGGAAAAAGAGTAATGAACCGTCTGGTACAGGGAGATGTAGGTTCTGGAAAAACGATTGTCGCTCTGGCAGGTCTTCTGGATACAGCTTTTGCAGGATTTCAGGGTGCTTTGATGGCTCCCACAGAAGTGCTGGCGATTCAGCATTATGAAGGAATCTGCAAAATGCTGGAAGAGAGTGGTATTTCCATAAGAACAGAGCTTTTGACTGGTTCCATGACAGCAAAGGAAAAAAGGCAGGCATATGAGAGGATTGAACTGGGACTCTCAAAAATCATAGTAGGAACTCATGCCATGATTCAGGACAGAGTGCTTTATAAAAATCTTGCTCTTGTCATTACAGATGAGCAGCACAGATTTGGAGTAAAGCAGAGAGAGAAGCTTTCTGACAAAGGCATGTATCCTCATATTATGGTAATGAGTGCCACTCCTATTCCGCGGACACTTGCCATTATTTTATACGGTGATTTGGATATTTCTATTATTGATGAACTGCCAAAGGGAAGACTTCCTATCAAAAATTGTGTAGTGGGCAGAGAATACCGGCTTAATGCTTATAAATTTATGGCAGATGAAGTAAAAAAGGGGCATCAGTGCTATGTAATCTGTCCGATGATAGAAGAAAATGAAAATCTGGAGGCTGTGGATGTCGTAAGCTATACAGATATTTTAAGAGAACATCTGCCACCAGATATTACAGTGGATTATCTTCATGGCAAAATGCACGCCGGTGTAAAAAATGAAAAAATGGACAGGTTTGCGGCAAATAAAATTCAGATTCTTGTGTCTACTACTGTGATTGAGGTAGGTGTCAATGTACCGAATGCTACGGTTATGATGGTGGAAAATGCCGAACGTTTCGGACTTGCTTCTCTTCATCAGCTGAGAGGACGGGTGGGAAGAGGTGATGCGCAGTCTTACTGTATTTTTGTCTGTACCTCTGGTAAAAAAGAAACAAAAGAAAGACTGGAAATTTTAAATAAATCAAATGACGGATTTGAAATCGCAGATTGGGATTTAAAGCTTCGAGGGCCGGGGGATTTCTTTGGAATCCGTCAAAGTGGGGATATGGATTTTAAAATAGGTGATATTTATTCAGATGCCATGACATTAAAACAGGCTTCAAAGGCTGTCAGTTATGTGGAGGAGCAGAGGGATAAAATAGAAAAAAAAGATATACAAATGCTGGATTGCAGGCTGGAGAAATATATGGCTGGGGAATTTAGATTAAATTTATAGTCTCTTTGCATGCAGTTATAAGCCAAATATTAAAATAATTCACACCACTGAAAATAAAAAGGAGGGATGTAGTGTGAAGATATTGATTGTGGAAGATGATACATATATTGCGCTTGCGGTAAAAGAAATTCTTAAGATTAAAGGTTATGATTCTGAAATCTGTGATTCTGGTACAGAGGCCATAGAGAGGATAAGGGAAAATTCATATGATTTGATTCTTATGGATATTATGCTGCCGGGAATAGATGGCTTTCAGATTTTAAAGAAAATCAGTTACAAGGAAGTTCCTGTAATTCTGGTGACAGCCAGACAGGACCTTGTGGATAAGCTGTATGGATTCCAGCTAGGAGCCGAGGATTACATTATCAAGCCGTTTGATATGATGGAATTGTTAGCAAGAGTAGAGGTAGCCCTGCGGAGAAATAAAAAAGAACAAAAAGAATATTGCTATGGAGATATCTGTCTTGACACTGTCGCTCATAGTGTCAGCAGAAACGGAGACAATATTGAGTTGACACCGAAAGAATTTGAACTGGCAGAGTATTTTATAAAAAATCAAAATATGACACTGCCAAGAGAACGAATTCATAATGCGGTGTGGGGCGGTGAATTTATAGATGAAACCAGAACCATAGATAATCATGTTAAGCAAATCAGAAAAAAACTGGGCTGGCAGGAGTGTCTTATGACTATTTATAAACTGGGATACAAATTAATTCGGATAAATTAAATTCAGAAAGGGAGAAACGGGATGAAAAAATACAGTATTTTGAGAAAATTATGGGTAAAGAATTTTATTATAATTTTTATGATGGTTATTTTACTTATAACAGTATTTATTGTGAAATGGCAGCATACAGTCATTGAATATGCATTTGAACATCAAAAAGAAAGTATTATAAAGAATCAGACAGATATTTCTGAAATTCTGGTACAGGTTGTTATTGCTGAAAAGTTAAGCAGAGGCTTGGATGTATTGTCTGATGAAGAGCTTAAAGACACGGTGAAGTCAGTATTTTATAATAGAAAAAATAAAATGCAGCTGTTCCGTGAAGATGAGCTGATTTCTGGTAATTTTTCCGAAGAAAAAGTAGACAGCAGGCTTTTAGAGCAAAAGCTTTCAAAAAATCAATGTGTGCTTATATACAG
>CAJTOU010000165.1 GCA_910577835.1 uncultured Lachnospiraceae bacterium
TCCTTGAGTCCCACTCCTCATCGGAGGATATGATAGTTTCCTCAATATCTGCTGCCCGTTCATTTTTTGCGTTTTCTTCATACTGCGCAGTTTTCTCTTCCTGTTCTTTTTTTGTATTCCCGTCAATATTTTCCTGCGATTCTGCATTCTCCTGTGCGAACACATTGTCAGGAACAGTATTGCATACCATTTCCGCTGTCAGCACTATTGAAAGCAGTATCACTATCATTTGTTGTAATAATCTGTTCTTTCGCTTCTTCATATTAGCTGCCTCCTTTGATTTATTTTTCCGTATTGCAAAAATTGCTATACTTAGATTTTACGTAGGATAAGTATAGCAAATCAATCAAGAATAGCAACCCGTTTGGCACCAATCGCAATTTTTACGGTATATTTTGAAATCTTTGTTACACCTAAAAACCGTCAAAAGCATGTAAAAAAGGACATTTCACTATTATTTGAAATGTCCTTTGGATGGTGTTACTGGTACCACTAAATTATTTGTTTCACATCAAATGAAAAATGTAATTATGAAATATCGTTACCTATGATTCAACAGAAATTTGTTGCACTTTAGAATTTTTTTAATACCCACTTGTACCTTTTATTCAATGAGTTTCCTTTTAGAAATCCAATCACCAGTTACCTAAAAGATGCTTTTTTCGCTCAATCATTTCTTCGATTCTATCAATATACTGGCTGACATCCTTCACATTCTCACATCGTTCTATCCGTCCGTCAGGATAAACCCTTTTCGAGATGCTTCCTGCTCCTAACGCCACGATGGTCTGTTTCTCCTCCATAATAAGTATATTGTAAATACCCGCCTTTCTGGCATATCCCACATTCTCCATATTTCCCGCTATATTTTTCTGCCGATACAGATAATATGGCTCCATTCCCATTTTTCTGGCATACTGCTCACAAAGCTCCATAATTTCCATATTGTTTTTTATTGTCAGCTCTTTATACTGCTCTTTTTGTATATTCAGCCGTGCTGCCCGTTTAATTGCAAGTGAATGAATCGTCAGACTGTCAGGATTAAGCTTTTCTGCCTCCTGCATGGAATATTCAATATCCTCGATATTTTCTTCCGGCAGACCTACAATAAAATCCATATTAATATTATCAAATCCTATCTCTCTTGCCAGTAAGAAAGCTTCTCTCACCTGTTCTACTGTATGATATCTTCCTATCAAATCCAGCGTTTTCTGATTCATTGTCTGTGGATTAATGGAAATGCGGGTAACCCCGTGTTTTTTTAATATCTTAAGCTTTTCTTCTGTAATACTGTCCGGTCTTCCTGCTTCCACTGTAAACTCCTGACAGTATGTTAAATCAAACCTCTCCCGAACAGCAGAAAGAAGTCTGTCAAGCTGGTCGGCTTCTAAAGTAGTAGGCGTTCCGCCGCCAAAATAAATACTGTTCAGCTTTTTCTGATGAAATTCTTTCGCCGCATATTCTACTTCCTTTATCAGCGCCTCCAGATAAGGCTCTGTTTTTTTCTGATATGCTTTGATGGGATAGGAAGTAAAAGAACAGTATAAACATGTAGTAGGACAAAAGGGAATCCCTATGTACAGACTATAACCATTTCTGTAATCTATGGATTTTAAAAGCTCATATTCTTTTCTTGCAATCGAAGCACTGAGCGCTGCTTTTTTATCTGATACCAGATAATTTTCTTTCAGATATCCGCAAACTGCCTGATTTGATATCTCAGGATTGCTCTCTATCAGCCCTGTTACCAGCTTTACCGGCCGTATACCGGTAAGCGCACCCCAAGGAAGCTCTTTTGCGGTCAGTTGTTTTAAGGTCTGATAAATAAGTCTTTTCAATTCGGCCTTTACATATTTTTTTTCCGGTTTCTCTGATATTCCTGTAAAATAGATATTCCCACAGCATACTTTGATATTCTCTTTCTCAATACAGATAGAAAGCGTTTTCTCATTCCATTCTGTATTTTCCTTATTTCCATTACATTCCGCCAAAAAAGCATTTATTAAAATCTGCGATTCATATAAAAATTCTTCACTTTGTATATTTAATTCTATTTTCATAATAAAAGGTTAATCCCTTTCTGATTTTCTGATTATATTTATAAATGGAAAATTCACTTTACATCATATCTCTAACGTCTCTCTTGTTACTAATCGCTAGTTGAAGATATTTGTTTAATCAAGAAAAAAGTGAGACTTTTCTTCTCCAATACTTGTCGCAGGTCCATGTCCGGGATAAACCTTAAGTTCCGTTTCCAGACATAAAAGCTTTTCTTTTATAGAGCGAAATAAGGCATCGCCGTCAGAGGTAGGAAAATCAAATCTTCCGACACTTTCCCGAAACAGAGTATCTCCACTGAATATTGCCTGTTCTTCCTTCAATGAA
>CAJTOU010000166.1 GCA_910577835.1 uncultured Lachnospiraceae bacterium
ATGACCAGGCCATGGCAGTGGTGGTTTCCATCGTGCTGATCAACTGCTCTATTTACCTGACAAGCAATCTGGTGATTTATTTCTTTAAATATGATTTCGGCGGCGAGGGCTGGCAGAATGCCTATACGCTGTTCAATACCTTTGGCGGCGGGGTGCAGATTCTGTCCATGATGCTGCTGTATCCTCTGATTCGGAAATTCCTGTCCACTGTCCAGGTATTCCGCACTGGCCTGGGGATGGCGGTATTGGGGTATGGCGTGCTGCTGGTCCTGGCCTGCACGAATATGTCCAATGTGTTCCTGCTGTTCATTCCCGGCTTCTTCATCTTCGGGGCCAATGGGCTTCTGACCATATTGACCACTGTATTTCTGGCGAACAGCGTGGATTACGGAGAGTGGAAGAACGGCACCAGGGATGAGAGCGTGATTTTCTCCATGCAGACCTTTGTAGTGAAGCTGGCCTCCGGTGTGGCGGCGTTATTGGCGTCCGTCTGTCTGGCGGTATTCCAGATTAGCGAGAACACAGAGGCGGAAGCAGTGGCTGCCGCACAGTCTGTGATGGGGCTGCGGCTGACCATGACGGTGCTGCCGGTGATTGGGCTGGCTGTTGCGGCTGTCTTCTTTGGGAAGAAATTCGTGCTGACAGACGACAGGATGAAAGAGATAGGGGAAACTTTAAAGGAGAAAAGGTAGGAGAGAGACGGAGGGACAGAGGATGGAACTGATTTCCGAAAAAGGGTACAGAAGCAGCATGGACGGAGAGGTGGTTCCTTTTCTGCAAAAAGACAGATACAGCGGCAGATTCTGCCCGGATGGGGATGAGGGCCTGTACTATGAGAGATATGGCGGCAGGCCGGCAGACGGAGTGGTAGTGATAGTCCACGGCTTTTCGGAGTCCGCGGAAAAGTATGTTGAGATGATATATTATTTTCGACAGGCCGGATATCGGGTGTATCTCTTTGACCTGCGGGGGCATGGGCGCTCCGCCCGGGCGGTGGAGGATTTGTCCATGGTCCATATCGGGCGCTATGAACAGTACCTGTCGGATCTGGAATATTTTATGGAAAGGATTGTCAGAAAGGAGAACCAGGGCCTTTCTGTCTTCCTGTATGCCCATTCCATGGGAGGCGGCATCGGCGCTGCGTTCCTGGAAAAGCATCCGGAGACGTTTTCCAGAGCGGTTCTGAGTTCGCCTATGATACGGCCGCAGACAGGGCAGGTGCCCTTTGGGGCGGCGCGGCTGATTGCCTGGGTTCAGGTCAGGGCGGGAAAGGGGAAGCAGTATGTGGCCGGTCATCACGGCTTCCGGGCGGACGAGACCTTTGAGGACAGCGCCGCCACCTCCCAGGCGCGCTATGACTATTATTATCGGAAAAAATGCGGGGAGAGGCTGTTCCAGACAAGCGGCGCTTCCTACGGATGGCTTTCCCAGGCCGCCAGGATGTCCTGCGATATGCTGAAAAAAGCCAACTGCCGCAGAATACATACGAGAATCCTGCTGTTCCAGGCCGGGGAGGACGGTTTCGTGGATGGGAAAGCGCAGGAGCGGTTCGTGAGACAGACGGAAAGCGCGGCGCTGGTGCGGATAGCGGGGGCGAAGCATGAAATCTATATGGGGACAGACGAGATCATGGCCGCATATGTAGGGCAGGTACTGGACTTTTTCAGGGAAAAGGACTGAAGCTCCGCCGGGAAAGCAGGCCTGCAAATGAAAAAAGAGCCGCTGCCTGGGCGGCCAAAAGAAAAGTATTTTTCTGTCGTTAATGAGGCGACTCTTATATCAAATTATGAAAATGGCGGCTATCGCCATCATTACTTCGTCATAAAGGATTCGGAACAAAATCATGACAGATCATCTGAAAGAAACATCCTCGCAGCCAATAGACATATCTGATACCATTGGAACTTCCGACATTTCTGCTGCAGTTGATAAACAATAAGCTGTTCCACAAAAGATTCAGCATTTCAGAAGATTCCCAGATATGGGAACGTATGCGTAGGAAAGGTGATGTCCCTGA
The DNA here is from genome assembly GCA_910577835.1 of uncultured Lachnospiraceae bacterium. Lineage (GTDB taxonomy): Bacteria > Bacillota > Clostridia > Lachnospirales > Lachnospiraceae > CAG-303. Next base: position 2,018 of record CAJTOU010000166.1, read on the forward strand.
AGCATGAAAATGATTTCAGGGCTGAAAATCGTGGATAGGAAAGTAGGAGGACGGATATGGAGCGGTGCGGAAGAAGAGAGATAACGAGTCGTAGGGATGGTATCTGGCTGGCAGTCTGCAGTCGGGAAAAATGTAAATTTAACTGGGCAGAGGTATAAGTTATGATATATTTGAGCAGTTTTTTGTTTTCTGACAAAATTGTCATAAATCCAAATATTTATCCTTATAATGTATTCGCCAATAAGACGGAAAGGCTGCTGTTGTTTGACCCAATCACTGTCCTGTACGG
>CAJTOU010000167.1 GCA_910577835.1 uncultured Lachnospiraceae bacterium
ACCAGCACACCCTGGCAAGCAGCACAAAAGTGCCGCTTGCCAGGCTCAATGTCGTCTCCACCGTATTTTCAGATGGTATCATGGAGGATTGATCGTGTGGTTGGAATGAAATCTCCCCTCCGTGCATCATGCGCGAACAAACGAGTGATCCATGTCCCGGTTTAGACATCCGTTTTCCCAGCCCACATACATTCCTTGCGGGCCTTTTCATATTACCGTGTCGCCCCGGTAAGCTCCCGGCCTTTCGGCTCGGAGCTGGTCAAAGTTTCTTCTATTCGGTACTTTTTCCGGCTGCTTTTCTGTGTTGTAGTCAATGACTTGTTTTTTGAAAATAGCATGAATATATCGCTCTAAAATTGGATTATCTGGATTTTTTGTAAGATAGGCCGGGTTCCGAAACCGCCAGGGTTCTGGAAGTGCCAGCGCCGCCAGCTCGTCCAACTGTATGTACCAGTTTGGTACATAGGCGAAAGAGAATAGATCGGGCAGCATTGTCATATCAATTCACTCCATTTTTCTTGAATTACTTTTATGAGGTGCATCTGGATTTGAATTTTCATATCCTCGTCCACTTCTTCGATAATCTCCCCGGAGGAGATAGCCTTTTCCACTGTAGAAATAGCATTGATATATGCGTCGAAGTGGTGGAGGATCACCTCCAGAGCAGTCTCATCCCCGCAGACGGCCCTTTTGATTAGGGCATAGTTCAACTTAGGGGTCTCGTCCTTGCCCATGTAGCTCATAATATGTACGGATTTTCTTAAACGCACGTTGGCGGAGGTTATACACCGTGCGCACCGTGACCTCCAATTTCTTTGAGATTTCCCTGTCCTTCCAGTCATGCCAAAAGTCGTATAGGATGACTTTCCGCTCCCTATCAGACAAGGTTAGCAGTGCATTGTATAAAAGTTCACTCTCTAATGCACAGGGCAGTCCATCTGCATCCAGTACAAACTGCTCTGACGCATACACATCTTCTGAGGAGAGCAGACCAATAAGATATTCCACTGACTCCTCACCAGTGCCATCATGTTTTTGCCGGTTTTTCGCGGCCCGCCGTAAATTTCTGCTGAAGTTGCGAATAGCTGCTACACAGAATGACTCGAACATTGCGCAGAGAATCTTTTCTCTATCAGAGGGAGGTGTCATAGTCCCATCCCTCCTTTTCAGCAGATATGAGTTTGTGCTTTCGCGCCTCCTCGCTTATCTAAAACACATCTCGTGTGGGCAAACCGGAAAAGGGGAGATGAAAAATTTAAAGAAATTTTTCTATGTCTGGTGGGGGTACGTTATTGGTAAAACAGAGGGTCAATCTACGCAAGGCAGATTGACCCTCTCCAAGCAAGAGCAAAGTCGTTTCTATGGGCTTGCCCTGCGTTATTCTGAAATACAGTTTTATTGAGTTTTTATCTTGTCGTAGATGGCAATGCTATTCTGGAATCTTGCATCATTGGTCGATCCCATCACTACACAGACATATGTTTCTCCGTTAATAACTGCCGCAGAGACTATGCAAGCACCTGCCAAACCGCTCGCCCCTGTCTTGAGACCGATTACTTCAGAACGATAATATTGGCTGTTGGGATTGAGCAGTTCATTTGAGTTATTGTATGTAACCTCTCTGCCACTAACCCACTTTTGGTATGACTTATAGTTTGCTACAATCTCTGAAATGTAGGGATTATCCAAACACGCTTTTGCAATGATGGCAAGATCGTAGGCCGTTGTGTATTGTCCTTCGGTGTCGTACCCATCCGGAGCCAAAAAGTTTGAGTTTTCAAGACCAAGCATGGCCGTTATCGATCCATTCAGCAAAGACTTTTTTCAGCTTTTCAGCAATCACACAGTTCTCTTTTCCCCTAAAATAACCCAGGCTGATGCCTTTTCCGTGCGCTGTAAACCACTCACCAGCGATTGCAACAACAGGATTGTCCTTTATGTGTTGCATTTTATTTGAAAGCGCGTGGGTAATGATATAAAATGCCCCATTTTCGTAATAGGCATTTACATATCGTACATAAGGCGTCCCGTTTTCTGTTGTTGCCAACGCGATAATTGTGTCTTTCCCGAAACGCTCCATCATTATCTGTTCGGTTTCCCGGCTAAATTCTTTCATTAGGTCATTTTCCTTTCTATTGTGTTTCTTCCCGAAAGAGGAACTACATGGCTCATAGCAGCCTTAATAACTCATCATGGATACATCCGTTTGTTGCCACTACGCTACCACCTTTCCTCGGATCAAGCGGATTTCCCGCAAAATCAGTTACCTGACCGC
>CAJTOU010000168.1 GCA_910577835.1 uncultured Lachnospiraceae bacterium
GAATCTTATCTAACCGACTGTTAGGGCGGCGTGGCTGCGATACAAACTCCCCAGAAGTTTCTTTATACCCTTTTAATTCTGTAAGACAAACACTTCTCCCGTTTGTATAAAAATTTAAATCATTTTTATATTCATTGATACAGCGGGCGGGGATTTCTCCTTTAAAAATAACCTCATCATTTTCAAGTACAACCGATTCAATCACTGCACAATATTTTGGCACATCATTGTAAGCCCGTGAAAGATATTCCTGTGGAGCAAAAAGGGTAAAGGAAAGGTATGGCTCCAAAACCTGTGTTCCTGCTTTTTTCAATGCCTGTTCCAATACGACAGGAGCAAGGAAGCGAAAATCTGCGGGGGTACTAACCGGGCTGTAATAAACTCCATAGTCAAAACAAATGCTGCAATCTGTCACTTCCCAGCCATATAAGCCTTGCTCCATTCCATAATGCACACCCTCCATGACGGCATTTTGAAAACTTTGGTTCAAATAGCCAAGAGATACCTTGCTTTTATACTGGGTTCCGCTTCCGATAGGGAGTGGTGTTACAGTTAAACCAATAGACGCCCAAAATGGATTTGGTGGTACTTCAATATGAATCGTGTAGGCTGCCTTTTTTAACGGTCTTTCCAGATAAATAACCGTAGGCTCTTTCATAGCCACTTTTACATGATACTTTTCTTCCAGCAATGAACAAATAACCTCTAATTGCACCTTTCCTAAAAAAGACAGAATAATCTCACGGGTGGCAGTATCAATTTCAAAGTGCAAAAGTGGGTCTGTATCGGCAATTTCTATGAGAGCATTCAGCAAGGCTTCTCTTTGTTCTGGCTCTTGTGGCTCAACGGTTGTCCGAAGTAAAGGCATAGGATTGTCAATCCATGCTTTGCGAGGTAAAAGTTCTTCATTTCCCAAAATGTCATATAATTTTAAAGTATCATCGGATAAGACAACAATTTCTCCCTGACAGGCATGGTCTGCCGAAACAATTTCGCCATTTGCCGGAATGTACATTTCTGTAATCTTTACCTTTTTCTTTTTTGACAGCAGTAGTGTATCTCGTAAATGGAGCGTTCCATGATATAGGCGTAAGTAGGAAAGACGTTTTTTCCCTTCTGTATACTCAACCTTAAAAACATACCCACATAATTCAGACTGATTATTTTTTGTTTCTGTAACAAAAGTTTCAGTAATTACCTCAATCAATTTTTCTGTTCCTAAATTGTCTTTTGCGCTTCCATGATATACAGGAAACAAAGAACAACATCTGGTTCTCTGGCACTTTTCAAGTTGTAATTCCTGTATGTCCAATGAATCCTCTGAAATATATTTTTCTAATAGTTCATCATTCCCGGAAATAACGGAATCCCATTTATCCAAATCAGCAATATCAGTAATATCTATTTTGGGCGATAAGATAACCTCTTGCATGACGATTATATCACTGGTAAGTTTTTCCCTGATGTTTTGGTAAACACGCCGTAAATCAATTCCGTTTTGGTCTATCTTATTTACATAGATAATTGTCGGAATGTTCATTTTCTGAAGTGCATGGAATAATATTCGGGTCTGTGCCTGTACACCGTCTTTTGCCGAAACAACTAAAACAGCTCCGTCAAGGACAGATAAAGAACGATATACTTCGGCTAAAAAATCCATATGACCGGGAGTGTCCACGATATTGATTTTATAACCATTCCAGCAAAAAGAAGTAACTGCCGTCTGAATGGTAATTCCCCGCCGCTGCTCTAAAACCATAGTGTCTGTTCTTGTGGTTCCTTTATCTACACTTCCTTGTTCTGCAATCGCTCCACTGGTGTACAACAGGCTTTCTGTTAAAGTTGTTTTTCCCGCGTCTACATGGGCAAGAATGCCAATATTGATTATTTTCATGTGATTGTCCTCCCTTTACAAGCCCAAAAGGGCATAAAAATCCCCAGCAGTAAAATACTTTTACCACTGGGGATTACAGTTTGCGGACATACACATATACAGCATACACCTGCTGGTGATTGCTGTTCTTTTTCAGATATGTCAAAATTGATAAGGCAAAAGTATTCTTAAATTGGGTACAAAAAACCAAGCCCCCTTATTTAGGGACATTCAAAATTCTTTGAACCCACTATTTGATTGAAGTTTTATTTAAGAATACCTTGCCGCATATTTTTTACTCCTTTTTTGGAATGAAGCTATTATAGCACATCAATTTTAGAAAAGAAAGTAGAAAAAGG
>CAJTOU010000169.1 GCA_910577835.1 uncultured Lachnospiraceae bacterium
TCAGGATTTATTATGCACGTGTAATGGAAGTATACCAGAATTAAAAAGAACTAAAGCAGAGAATACGACAGACCGGATTTTCCACCGGTCTAATTGTCGTGGGAAAAATTTCATCCAAAAATTTATGAAAAAATCTGCTAAAAAGTCTTGACTTTTCTTAGCAGGTTTCATTGGTGTTCTCCTGCTTTTTTCAAGGAAGCATTATCATTTTCCAGAAAGGGGAAGCAAAAGGGATAAGATTTCCTCGAAAAGTTGGATCGTAACGCTTGCTTGTTTCATTGGCTGCAAAATTATGACTTTCATTGATTGGCATACATTAAAGATTGTCGGAGAAGCACAGGGTAAAACTGTATTCCAATTTTGCGCGCAATATTTATACTATATATTTGAAGTGCTGCTTGTTATTCTAATCATAATATACGGGCAAAAAGCGATTGAAACTCTGTTGAAAAAAGAAAGCCCAATTCCTTTTGGCGGTATTATATTGGCTATGACATGGGGAGCGATTCAAGCGCTTCTGATACCGATGATTATTATAATAATCTATGTAATCTGATACGGCCTCCTTTAGCTCCTCATATGTTTGAAATTTCTTCAGGTAATACATTTCTGATTTCAGCATCCCCCAGAACGCTTCCATTGGTCCGTTATCAATACATCTGGACACTCTTGACATGCTTTGCGTCATTCCCGCTTTGTTAAGCTTTTTACACAAGGATTTTGAGGTGTATTGGTATCCACGGTCACTGTGAAATAAAGGCTTTGCATCTGGATGGTTTTCATGGGCAATGTCAAAGGTTTCAAAAACAAGGGCATTATTATTGGAATGTCCAATGACAAAGGAAACAATACTTTTATCTGCCAAGTCCAGAATGGCGCTCAGGTATGCCTTCCCACTGCCTCCATATTTCATCTCCGTTACATCCGTAAGCCATTTTTCCCAAAAACATTCCGCATGGAACTCCCGGTTTAAGATGTTTTCAGCAGTAACCTCTGGCGTTGATTTTACATAGTTTCTTCTCCTGCGCCGGCACACAGATTTCAGATGTAAAATCCGCATAAGGCGCAAGATTCTCTTTGCGTTGACTTGAAATTCATTTTCACGGTTCAATTTAATCGTCATCTGCCTGTAACCCAGAATCCCGCTTTTTTCCTCGTACGCATCTCTGATAAGGACACATAATTTCTGGTTGAATTTCTCATTTTCACTTGGTTTTCGGTTCAGCCATTTATAATAAGCAGAACACGAAATTCCCGCAAATCTGCAGAGTTCTGATATTGAGCATCCCTGCTCGTCATATATTTCCTGTATCGCCAGATAAACCGTTTCATTTTGTGTCTGGCTTAGAACCGCCTCCTTTCGATTTCGTCGAGTTTTTTTAAGAAAGCAACCTCCAGCTGGGCTCTGCGCTTTTCCGCTTGAAGAAGCTTATTTTCCGCACGCAGCTTCTCCAGTTCCGACATTTCTGTTTCAGATTTTCTTTTCCCTCTTTTGTCAATAAGCCCTTCTACGCCGTTTGACTGGTATTTCCTTGTCCATTGGTAAATCTGTTGGTAGGATACCTGGTATTTTTCTGCTGCCTGGGCATAATCCATTCCATGCTCTATGCAGTATGTTACAATTTCCACCCGTTCCTCATATGAGGTTTTTCTTCCTTTGGTCATGACGCTGGTTCCTCCTGTTCCAGAAGCCTTTAACTTCTCATGACCATTATACTTCATAATCCAGTTGCGAAGCTGCTTATCTGAGCGGATTCCATACTTTTTCTGGATTTCCCTTAATGTTCCTTTGCCGGAAAGGTAATCGGCAACAGCATTTTGTTTTGTTTCGGCGGAATAGACACGGAGTTTTGGAGTTGTTTTTAACCCCTCTATTCCTAAAGACTGATACAAGGTCACCCACTCGACGATACGTGTTCCATTTGTTCCCAGGCTTCGGGCGATACTTTCTGTTGAACAGCTTCCCTCCAAATATTTTGTAACGGCATCTAATTTCATTTCAAAAGAGTATTTTGAATGTTGTCCCATAAAATATGCTCCTCCTTATAGTGACAGTTTTATTATTTCATCTGTCTACCATAAGGGGAGCATATCAGCTCACACGTTCATCGGCTCTGCATCTAATGTGTCTGGCTCTGTGATGACTATTGTTTGTAAATTTCTCACTTCTATCAATCTTTCCTGCCTACATTTCGGGCAGTAGAGAGGATAATTTAT
>CAJTOU010000170.1 GCA_910577835.1 uncultured Lachnospiraceae bacterium
GAAAGAGGACACAAATGGAGTTACGATTACACATACCGTTACCATTGAGGGCGGAGAAGAAAACCAAATGAAAGGTATGGGGGAAGGCATCGCGGCAGGAATACCTGGTTGTCTACGCAAGCTCTTTTCCGCATAATATGTTATTATGAAGTTTGCAGAATGTAAAAACCACAAAGAAAGTATAGGACTACTCTTTTGGCAGTCATCTATGCTTTGGCAAAGGAAAATTAAGCAGATATTACAGCCATACAATCTAACACATACACAGTTTGTAATTTTAGCTGTAATAGAAGAACTTTCTGAACAGGAAGTATGTATTACACAAAAAAAGATTTCTGATTTTTCTATGATTGATGTTATGACTGTATCTTCTACCGTTAGACTGCTTGAGAAAAAAGGGCTGATCTATCGTTTACCGCATAAGACAGATACAAGGGCAAATTCCATTTCCAATACTGAGGAAGGAAAAAACTGTTTGAAACAAGCGGTTATAGATGTTGAAGGGATTGATAAAGCCTTTTTCTTTAGTACTAATAAGGAAAATGCGCAGTTTCAAAATATGTTGTCACAGTTATTGTGTAAAAATTCGGAATGAACGTGTATCAGCTACCAGAGTTGATTTTACCAAAATGCTAGAAGCCCATAAAGGAACCCTTGCCTTAACTCGCTTGAAATATACTATCTGAATTAGATCCGAATATATTTCTTCCGGGTCATCGAAAATGGCTTGGAGGACTTTCTGAATGGTCATTAGAATCAAGCTTTAGAGCATGTGGATCATGTTCATCGCACCATCCGGCTGTACGGCAAGTGTACCGACATATCCTCCGGCATAAGACCAAGTCTGCTTAGGAGGTTTTGGATATTACCTAAAACGGAAGCGTTATCTGCGTAACCTTATATGGTCTTTTATACTGGCTTATAATATCCTCCATGCGGTATACAATCTGTCTTTTCTGACATTCTTCCGAGAAATATTCCCACAGTTTTCTCGCCTGTGGGCTGGTGCATTCATAGTATTCCCCATACCTTTTTCGGTAGGCTGCCACCAGACCCTCTCCTGGAAACTGTTCGTTAAGTTTCTGAAAATACCATGCCCTCTGATTGCCCCGCAAAGTCATGCCAAATGCAGGATAGATAAATTTAACCCCTGTATCCTCTGCCTTCCGGATAATCTCACCGATATTTTCCCTGTTGTCCTCAATAAAAGGCAGAACCGGCATAAGCAAAATGCCTGTATAAAGCCCTGCTCTGGCAAGCTTTTCTATCATTTCAAAGCGCTCCGTCGGGCGTGAAACGTTCGGTTCTATCTTCTCTGCCAAATCATCCTTTGCTGTTGTGATTGTAATCTTCAAAAGCACCGGAGAATGTTCTGCGATACTCTGCAGAATATCAATATCCCGGGAAAGCAGCGAACTTTTTGTCGCAATCGCCGCGCCAAACCCAAACGCATCACACAATTCCAACGCATGCCTTGAAAGTTCAAGTTCCCGTTCAAAGGGATTATATGGGTCGCTCATGGCTCCGGTTCCTACCACCCCGCTTCTTGTTTTTCTGCGCAAATCATCCCTGATGATCCGCAGCGCATTCTCCTTAACGCGCACCTTGTCAAAATCATCTACTCCATAGCACTCCGAACGGCTGTCGCAATAAATACAGCCGTGACAGCAGCCCTTGTAAATATTCATATTGTAATCAATCCCAAACCATTTTGCAGGAGCCTTCGTTTTCGTTACGATTGTCTTTGCAGGGATATATTCCATCTGTTTCCTCCAAGTTCCAGTCCTAGTTACATTGTTTTAAAAACTGCAATATCCTTTGCTATTAAAGTGTATTTCTTTACAAAATCTGTTTTTGCATCCGTATAGCTATCACGGTTATGCTCGTATTGCTTCCATAACCCAAGTTTTAACTTTTCATATTCTTTGGCTGTATCAGGGTATTGATTCAAATAATCACGGAAATACAGTTCATCGTTATCGCCTTCCCTGCGCAAATGCAGATGAAAAACCTTCTCTGCAAAGCCCTTTTCCGTATATCCTTTATTAAACGATAAGCGCCGGCTGTTTTCTGACATGCATAAATACCCTGCAGAAGTAAGATATTATCCATATCTCTCAGCTCTTATCTCTTTACAGCTTTTTAATCGGAAAAAACATATATCCCTTTCCAGTCTGCGGACAAGTAAAATCATGAACTGCCCCTGTCAGTT
>CAJTOU010000171.1 GCA_910577835.1 uncultured Lachnospiraceae bacterium
GGCGGGTATCATGATACCTGTTTTTTACAGCTAATTTTCGGAATAGATTTTTACAGCTATCCCGGAAGTGCCTTTTTTCACAATTCTGTTCGTATCAACTAAATGCTGTTTAATCTGTTCGCAAGTTTCATTCATCTGTTCCAGTTCATGCTGAAAAGCGGCTTCGCTTGGAAATGCGTCTTTGGAAGCAATCAAATTTTCCTGCAACTTCTTAGCTTTTGCAAACTTGGCAAGTCGGTTATTGATTTCCGGGTTTTTAAAACGAATATATATCGTGTCGGGAATAAGGTTGCCCTCACTGTCTTTTTCGCCGTCAATCTCCATATCTATCTGCTCGTCCATTTTAAAAAGTAATGTAAGCACATCAGAAGCGGTTTCTATATCAAAATCTGTGAAAACATTGATACTCACACCCAAAGCATTAGCGATTTTTAAAAGTTGGTCGGGTTTTGGGTTTCTGCTTCCCAATTCATATTTGCGAATAGTAGTTCCGTCAATTCCTGCCAGTTCTCCTAACGTATTCTGTGAAATTCCCCGAATATTTCGGAATGTCTTGATTTTTTCTCCTACTGTCATAGGACAACTCCTTTAATATTGATAATGAAAATAATAGGGACATTTGTATTCTATCATATCCATTGAGAATAAGCAAATAAATATTAAAAATATATTGACAAGGGACAAATGAGCCTGTATAATTCCAATATAGGCAAGGGACAAAAGTGCCTAACTAAAAAACAGGAGGACATTGAATGGAGAATGGAAAGAAAATGTATGTAACAGCGGAGGAAGCGGCTGAAATGCTTGGTGTATCAACGGGTTATGCCTACAAGATTATCCGGGGACTGAATGAGGAATTGAAAGCAAAGGGCTATCGGACAATCTGCGGCAAAGTCCCGACAAAATACTTTGAAGAAAAATTCTACGGTCTGACCGTAGCCATGTAGGAAAGGAGAGGTTTTATGTCAGCGACAAGGGACGGAAAGATGTGGCGTTGCCAGTTCTATTATAAGGACTGGCAGGGCGTAAGCCACAAGAAGAACAAGAGGGGATTTAAGACAAAAGCGGAAGCGGAACAGTGGGAACGTGACTTCCTGCAACAGCAGCAGAGGAATTTAGACATCAATTTTGAAAACTTCGTACAAATCTATTATGAGGATATGGAACACCGTCTGCGTGAAAATACCATGCGTACAAAGAAATATCCGGGAAGTGACAGAACAGTTTGAAAAGACAGAGATTGATTTAACGCCGGAGGGATTGGAAGATATGCGGAATAACTGTATGGATATGCTGAAAGCTATCCTGTGGGTGTTGGACGGAGCAAAATATCTGTGGCAGGGAAGCACCAACGGAGAAGAAAAAAGCCCCGACAGCGGCAACTGTTAGGGCTGTGATAACTGGAAAACCTCTGTTATCAACAATCACAATATCAGTATAGCAGAGGTTTCTTCCAGTGGCAACGATTTTTCAGAAATGGAGGGCATTATGGAAGAAACAAAAATTGAATTACAGTTGATTAAGTTGTCGGAGATACAGGCGCAGGAAGTTTCTTGGCTGTGGTTTCCCTTTATCCCTTATGGCAAGCTGACAATCGTACAAGGCGATCCGGGGGACGGAAAGACAACATTTATACTGAATATAGCGGCGAAGCTGTCAAAGGGAGAGGGATTAGACGGTGGAATGGAACTTACAGAGCCTTTGAATGTAATCTATCAGAGTGCGGAGGACGGTCTTGCCGATACGGTAAAGCCCCGGTTAGAACAGGCAGGGGCAGACTGTGAGAAAATCTCTGTCATTGACGAAAGGATAAAATCCCTTTCTATGATAGATATACGGCTGGAAGAAGCCGTTATAAAGACAGGTGCAAAGCTGCTGATTTTAGACCCGATACAAGCCTATTTGGGCGGCGGTATGGATATGAACCGTGCGAATGAAGCAAGGGACATGACAAAGAAGTTGGCGGCACTGGCAGAGAAATATCAGTGCGCGATTGTCCTTGTCGGGCATATGAACAAAGCGGCAGGAAATAAGGCGGCATACCGGGGCATGGGTTCGATTGATTTCTTTGCAGTTGCAAGAAGCGTTCTTTTAGTCGGCAGGGTAGAGGGAGAAGAAAATATAAGGGCTGTGGTGCAGATTAAAAACAACCTTGCGGCGTTCGGGCACCCGAAAGCATTTGCACTGTCAGAGGACGGTTTTGAGTGGCTA
>CAJTOU010000172.1 GCA_910577835.1 uncultured Lachnospiraceae bacterium
AAGCCTTTTGAACTTGGTGCGGATATTGTGATCCATAGCGGTACAAAATTTCTGGGTGGGCATAATGATACACTTGCAGGGTTTATTGTGACCAATTCACAGGAAATATCAGATAAATTCCGTTTTCTCATAAAGACGGTGGGTTCGGGACTCTCGCCTTTTGACAGCTGGCTGATCATTAGGGGGATAAAAACATTGCCGATCCGTATGGAAAGAGCGCAGGAGAATGCAAAGGCTCTGGTGGAATATTTTCTAAGCGAACCGAGAGTGAAAAAAGTCTACTATCCGGGGATACCAGGCAGCAAAGGGTATGAAGTATGTAAAAAACAGGCAAGCGGGTTTGGCAGTATGCTGACGTTTGAAGTGGAGAGCAGGGAATTGGCATTTCATATTTTAAAATCTACCAAATTAATCCCTTTTGCTGAAAGCTTAGGCGGAACAGAAACGCTCCTTACCTATCCGATGACACAGACTCATGTGGATGTGCCGGAGGAGGTACGGATAAAGAATGGGCTTACGGACCGGATACTGCGGCTTTCCGTAGGTATTGAAGATAAGAATGACCTGATTAGGGATTTAAAGCAGGCAATAGGTTCGTTTTTATAAAGAGGGTGTTTTTATGCAGGAAGAAAAATATGATTTTGATACATTGGTAGAAAGAAGGAACACCAACTGCTTAAAATATGACTTTGTTTTAAGGCGTGGAAGGCCAAAGGATGTACTGCCCCTTTGGGTGGCAGATATGGATTTTAAGACATCAGAAAAGATACTTAATGCCATCCATAAAAGGACAGAGCATGGAATTTTTGGCTATACTGAGAGTAGCAGAAGCTATTTTGATGCTGTTGCAAGCTGGATGGGCAGAAGGCATGGTTGGAAAATAAAAGAGGATTGGCTTGTAAAAACGCCAGGCGTGGTATTTGCGCTGGCTATGGCGGTAAAGGCATACACGAAAGAAGGGGATGGAGTGTTGATCCAGCAGCCAGTATATTATCCATTTATGGAGGTTATAGAAGATAATGGTAGGAAAGTAGTCAGCAGTGATTTAATTCTAGAAGAAGATGGGAAGTACCATATTGATTTTGAGGACTTTGAAAGAAAAGCCGCGGAGGAGACAACAACACTTTTTTTGCTATGCAGCCCCCACAATCCGGTAGGCAGGGTGTGGACAGAGAAGGAACTGTTAAAAATGGGAGAAATATGCCTGAAGTATCATGTTATTGTTGTGAGTGATGAGATTCATCAGGATTTTGTATGGGGGAAAAGGAGACATATCGTTTTTGCGAATTTAAGAAGGGAGTTTGAAAACATATCCATTATCTGTACATCCCCAGCAAAGACATTTAACCTTGCGGGACTGCAGGTATCAAATATTTTTATCCCTGATAAAGAGCTTCGTGGGCAGTTCAAAAAGCAGATGGCGGCAGCTGGATACAGTCAGTTAAATACCATAGGACTTACCGCCTGTGAAGCTGCGTATTATTATGGGGACGATTGGTATGGGGCAATGATGGAATATGTGGCAGGTAATATCCGGTATATGAAGTCGTATCTGGAAAAAGAGCTGCCACAGCTTATCATGATAGATCCGGAGGGAACTTATCTTGTCTGGGTGGATTTCAGAGGGCTTGGGTTATCTGGGCTGGAATTGGAAGGGATAATTGTAAAAAAGGCGAATTTGTGGTTGGATTCTGGTACGATTTTTGGAAAAGCAGGAGATGGGTTTGAGAGATTTAATGTGGCTTGTCCGAGAGTGGTTTTGAAAAAAGCATTGGAACAGCTAAAAAATGCAATTCGACATGAAACAGTAGATATGCTGTAGTTATAATCTATGGTTATAGGTAGTTATAAGTAAAACAAAATAAGTAAATGGGAAAACGGATTGACAGGTATACAATGAGGAATTATAATTGTTTAAAATATAAAACATATTAAACCTATAAGATTAATATGTAATATAGGGACAAACTAAAATAATGGAAAGAAGGCATAGGAATGGGGGACACAGGCCTAAATAGAATCGTGGAAGATTTTATAATGCTTTCACGTTTTGACAGTGAATCATTCCATGAAAGGAAGATAGCAAAATATGTTATTGGCAGACTGGTTTCAGTGGGAGTCGAAATCAGAACAGATACAACGAATGAAAAATATTTGAAGACTTATCCCAATAG
>CAJTOU010000173.1 GCA_910577835.1 uncultured Lachnospiraceae bacterium
TCCCTCCTTATCATAAGCAATAAGGAATCCTCCCGCTTCGCGGGTCCCTCCTTATTGCATAAATCGGGGCTGTTAGGAGTCGAACCTAAGACACGTGAAAATTTGCGGTATATATCTTTTGCAAGATACAAAAAATACTGCTCTACCCAGTTGAGCTACAGCCCCGTAATATATACAGCAAATATTTTCCAATTGCTTTTTTTATTATAATAGTATTCTCTTATAAATGCAATACTTAATTCATTTTTTTAATAATCTTCTGATTCGCAATTAAGTGCACAGGTTTTGAATAACCTCGCCTGTTTCCGCTCATACTTTATAGTAATTACTATCTTATTCACGGAGGTTTTATCCATGTCAAAACAAAAAAATTCAGCAAATACTCAGGAAGAAAAAGATAAAAAAGAAGTTGAAAAGTTACGTGACGAAAAAATAGAAAATTATGGTCAGGTCACACTTGACCACAATTCAGAAAAATCAAAAATTCATCTTCTCACCATTATTGGTGAAATCGAAGGTCATGATATTTTAAGCAGCAACAGTAAAACTACCAAATATGAACATGTTATTCCACAGCTTGCCGCATTTGAGGATGACGAAAGTATGGAAGGGCTGCTTGTTCTTATGCAGACCTGTGGAGGAGATGTAGAAAGCGGACTTGCTATCGCGGAAATGATTGCATCGTTAAGCAAACCTTCTGTCTCTCTTGTACTTGGCGGTTCTCATTCGATTGGAATCCCTATTGCAGTATCCACAAACTATTCCTTTATCGTTCCAAGCGGAACCATGGTAGTTCATCCAGTCAGAATGAACGGCATGTTTATCGGTGCGCCACAGACATATGATTATTTTAAACTCATTCAGGACCGTATCGTCGGATTTGTTTCGCGCCATTCCTCTATATCAAAATCACGAATGGAGGAGCTTATGCTGAATACAGGATTTCTCACCAAAGACCTTGGTACAATCCTTGTGGGCAGCGAGGCAGTTAATGAAGGGATTATCCGTGAAGTTGGCGGAATGAAGGAGGCGCTTGCCAAGCTTCATGAAATGATTCATAATAAAGCAGCTTCTAAAGACAAGCCCTCCAAAAAATAACCTTTGAAAAACGGATTTCCTGAAATTTATACAGAAACAAAAATATTTAAACAATGAAGTGCCCTTGTGGCACATACATACATTGCCTGTTTTCCAAATACTGTCTGATAAACCGGATTTTCTCCGTCTGCTACAAAAACACAGTCAAATTCCAGCCCCTTTGCCAGATAATACGGAGTGATGATTACGCCCGTATGAAATTTCACACTGTTTTTATCCAACACACTTACGTCGTTTTCCAACCGCTCCCTTAGGCGGGTTCCTGCGAAAACAGCAGTTTCTTCATCTAATGTAAGCACCGCGATTGTCTCTGCATCTGTATTTTTACGAATCGCTTCTGCAAGCGCATCATATTTTTCAGTCTGATTTTTATATTTAAAAATGCAGGGATATTCTCCATGTCTTTCAAACGGAATCACATGACTTTTTTTAACAAGTTTTGAGGCAAAATCCATAATTTCACAGGTAGAACGATAGCTTTTGCAAAGTTCGATTTTCTTTAAATCTCTTCCCAGTATTTCAGGTAAAAATTTTCTGATATCATGGTTTGCTTCTGTCATTGACTGCATTTCATCACCCAGAATAGTCATGGAACAATGAAATAATTTTTCAAGAATCAAAAAATGAAGATAGGAGTAATCCTGCATTTCATCAATCACAAGATGCTTTACCGGTCTCAAATTCTTTGTTCCCCAAAGCATGTATTTCATATACAGCATGGAATACACGTCTTCATATAAGATTTTCTGCTCTTTCCTGTCCATATGTCCATAATGATATTTTTGCAGAAATCTCTGATAGAGCTCCAAAAGGCTGACTGTCCCGTACATTTTATTCATTCCTGCAAGGATTTCTTCTTTTTCCTCCGGCCTGAAATCTCTGCCGGCCAAGGTTTCAGCTTCGTCTATCACATATTCTGCAATACTTTCCATACGTTTCATAATCGGAATATCAGGAAACTTTTCATAAAACATTTCCGCAATATCATCAGCAGTTTTTTCTATCTTTCTATATTTGAAATCTTTAAAGTTCATCAGCTCATATTCCAGCTTTAAAACATATTCC
>CAJTOU010000174.1 GCA_910577835.1 uncultured Lachnospiraceae bacterium
GCTGATTTTACGGGCTTTTCTAATCTTGTTTACTCACACGGACGGATTCCCTGTCCGACCTGATGAAAGAACACCCGGAACACCGGGCAGAAGCGAAGCAGGATTTACAGCTTTTGAACGCCCAAAAGATAGGGGAACATGAAGCGGAGATTGAAAAAATCAAAAATGTGTTCCTGGCTATCCTGCGGGACATTAAGAAAGACATTGACAACGGGGAACAGCCGGGAGAAGCTGTGACCGCCGCTATGTTCCAAGCCATGCGGGACGCACTGGCGGAACAGAAACAAAAACCACTTTCCATTGACGATGTAACGGCGATGATAGCTGGACAGATCGGACAGCTTACACCGATGGATAAAGAAACTGTTGAAATGTTCCAGCAGTTTGCGAAGAAGATGATTGAGCAGGCAGGAACAAAGTGATAAATTTGAATTGTGAGGGAAAATACAGATGAATCAAGGAAGAATTATTGTGATTACAGGCTCACCGGGGACAGGAAAAACAACAACTGCGTCAATTGTCGCAAAGGAATCAGATATGGATAAATCAGTGCATATGCACACCGATGACTTTTTTCATTACTTAAGCAAAGGCGCAATACCACCACATTTGCCAGAATCCAACGAGCAAAATCTGGTTGTCATTGAAGCCTTTTTAGAAGCTGCAAAGCGATATGCTCGTGGCGGATATGATGTAATTGTAGATGGGATTGTCGGGCCATGGTTTTTGGAGCCATGGAAAGCTCTTGCCCAAGAAGATTACGAGGTACACTATATTGTATTAAGAGCGAGTAAAAAAGAAACTATGAAGCGAGCTGTGGAACGCTCAAAATTAGATAGAAAAACAAATATTGAATTAGTGGAAACAATGTGGGAGCAATTTTCCGGTTTGGGAGTATATGAATCAAATGTCATAGACACAACTACATTCACAATTAAAGATACGGTTTCCGCAATAAAAGAAAGAGTTGCATGTGGGACGTCTTTACTATCTTAGACATTCCCATTTGTCAGGAAGATAGCAAAGCCAGCCGAGCCAGTCAACGGTCAAGATGAACGGCGCATTTCATGCGCCGCCGTTGACAGTCCCGCCCGTCTTTGCTAAAGGGTAATCAAGGCGGGAAAGCCCTAAAATGGCTTCACACCTATTTCAATAATTGGAGGAGATAAAAATGAGATCAGAAAAGGAAGTTTATGATATTGTTTTGAATTTTGCAAAAACAGACAAACGCATTCGCATGGTTACTTTGGAAGGATCTAGAACAAATACAAATATTCCGCCTGATGATTTTCAGGATTTTGATATTACTTTTTTTGTTACGGATATGGACAGCTTCACAAGTGATGATAAATGGCTAGATATATTTGGTGAAAGGTTGATTCTGCAAAAGCCGGAAGATATGGAATTATTTCCAGCTGTAGAAAAGGGATTTTCATATTTAATGCTGTTTACTGATGATGTTAAGATAGATTTAACTTTGCTGCCGCTGGAACTGATAGACGAGTATTTTACATGGGATAAACTGGTAAAGTTACTGTTGGATAAAGACAACCGTATCGTAAAGCCGCCAATACCAACGGATATAGACTACCACTTGCAGAAGCCTACTCAAAGAATGTTTGACGATTGCTGTAATGAATTTTGGAATACTACAACATATGTAGTAAAGGGCTTATGCCGCAAAGAAATTCTTTTTGCTATTGACCATATGAATGATATAGTACGAAAAGAATTGCTTCGCATGATTTCCTGGCTGATTGGTATCAAACAGGGATTTCATTTCAGTTTGGGAAAAAACTATAAATTTATGAAGCAATATGTCCCAGAGGAATTGTGGGAACGACTTATGTCCACTTATAATATGGATTCCTATCCCCATATGTGGGAATCCTTTGAACAATGTATGGCATTGTTCCGGGAGGTTTCGTCAGAAGTGGCATGCCAGTTGGATTACCAGTATCCACTATATGATGAAAAAATCAGTAATTATGTGATTCGGCAAAAGAAAAAATATGGCATTGAAGATGATAACAAATAAAATTTTTTCAATCGAAAAAATTTATTTTGATTATTCAATTTTGAAAAACTGAATACCTCAAAATCAGAAAGAGAGCGGCCAAGC
>CAJTOU010000175.1 GCA_910577835.1 uncultured Lachnospiraceae bacterium
TGCCTAAGAAGAGTTAAAATGGGAGGTAAATGCGATGAGTGATTACACATATTCTTTACCTTTCTCCAACGAAAAATTTATGAAGGGCATTATTATGATGCTAAAAAAGGAAAACAAATATGACCTTGCCAATTTGTTGAGAGGTGCAAATGTTCAGATAGAAAAGGGCACTTATTCATATTATGATGGCGGTTGGGGAAGAAGCAATGCTTTGGCAGCTTATATTACTTTTTTTGTGAATCCAGAATATTTAGACATCTTGGATATTGAAGAGAACAAAAAAACGCTGGACAAAATATGTAGTGGCTTAATACCTCCTGATGTTGGGTTTGATATTAAAAGTGTTTCGTTCAACATGGATTTAACGAAGGATTTCGAATTAGAAGATGATTTGATTTCTGATTTGGAAAACACTGTTAACTCTAAAGCCTATAAAATAATGGGTGAACTTCTTCCAGAGGATATTAGAACAAAAGGCTATCAGATGGCAGAAGCATACACTTATCTATATTCGGTTGAAAACTCGTTGAGATTGTTTATTGAGAAGGTGGCGAAGGAAAAATACGGTGAAACTTACTTTTCTCATCTCACTATTCCAAGTAGTTTACAAAGAACCATTTCTGGAAGGCAGAAAAATGATGAATCCAACAAATGGTTGAGTGTGAGAGGAACAGAGCTGTTTTATTTGGATTTTAAAGATTTGGGAGCAGTTATAGATAATAATTGGGACATCTTCAAAGATTATTTTCCAAGCCAATCTTTTATAATCTCCAAGCTAAATGATATGGCTGAATGCCGAAATAAGATTGCACATAACAGCTATGTTGACGATATCGAAAGAAACTTGATGAAAACTTATTATAATGTTATTTTAAGACAAATATCGGATTCTACAGATAAATAGTTGGACATATTCCCACAAATGGCTCAATCACGAAAAAGGCTGTGGATATATTCCCTTGCTCGTAAAAATATTAAAGACATTCAGCCTATCGTATCGAGCCATGTTGAGACATCATTTTTGTTAAGAAAGGCATGTATCAGTTGGTTGGACGAGGAGTAGTTACATCTGATTATGAGTATGATGATGAAAGAACTGATGAATACGCCAATTACAGAAAGGTAAACTGGACTCATAATGGAGAATGGCCACATCTGGGTCAGGCAGTTATGAAAACTCTTACTGACATTACTGCTTATACGGAGTATGTAGAAAAGCTTAATGCCTTGTTTGGAAATGAGGTAAAAGATGATATTGAAGAAACTGCTAAGAATTATCCTGTCTACACAGCGGAAGATTTCTTGGATGAAGTCTTTATGCCTGAAAAAGAATATTCCAGACTGGTTGGAATCCTAAAGACGAAAAAGAATATCATTCTTCAGGGCACTCCGGGTGTTGGAAAGACTTTTGCAGCAAAGAGACTCGCATACTCTGTAATGGGCGTTAAGGATATTGAACGAGTAATGATGGTTCAGTTCCATCAAAGTTATTCTTATGAAGACTTTATTATGGGATTCAGACCTTCTACTGCAGGCTTTGAGTTAAAGAAAGGTGCCTTCTATAATTTCTGCAAGAAAGCTGAAATTGATAGTGATAATGACTATTTCTTTATTATTGATGAAATTAACCGTGGAAATCTGAGTAAGATTTTTGGTGAACTGTTTATGCTTATTGAAAATGATAAGCGTGGTATTTCACTTCAGCTATTATATTCCGATGAGAAATTTGCAGTTCCAAAGAATGTCTATATTATTGGTATGATGAACACCGCCGATAGAAGTTTGGCGATGCTTGAGTATGCTTTAAGACGTCGCTTTGCTTTCTTTGAAATCAAACCGAGATTTGAAACCGATGGTTTTAGAGAATACAGAATGGCTATTGATAATGAAAAGTTCAACAAGCTTATCAACTGCGTAGAGAACCTCAATAATGCAATTTCTGCGGACGAGTCATTAGGTGATGGCTTCTGTATCGGACATAGCTATTTCTGCAATTTATCAGCAGAGACTATTGATGAACAGAGTCTATCTGGCATCGTTGAATATGAGCTTATACCATTACTTAAAGAGTATTGGTTCGACGAGCCATTAAAAGTAAAAGATTGGAGCAACAACTTAAG
>CAJTOU010000176.1 GCA_910577835.1 uncultured Lachnospiraceae bacterium
AATCCCTTGATTTTACTGGCTTTATTTGTCAAACGACTTCATCTTCGGGACGAAATCGCTCATATTGATAAGTCCCTCTATAACCTAATTTATTGTCCTATTTTCTCAATTCTCAAAATTATTAATCTGCAATCAGGTCATAATATGACTCACTTTTTAATCGGGTATGTGTACGATTTGATGTAAATGATGTAAACGCTTATGACCGATTTCTGATTTTTTCATATTCTTCGGTTTATTCCTTACCTATGTATCCCTCATACTCATATTTCAAATTGATAACCTTACACTCGCTCTGAAATTCCTCTTTCAGAACATCAAATTGACTTCTTGTCATTTTCTTTACCTCCAGTCTGAACCATAGTATAGTAAAATAGCAACGGTTTTTCCTGATATTCTATGCTTTGCTTTGTTAAGTTTCAATTATCCCTGCTCACTTAAATTTTAAATCATGCAGCCTGTTATCGCTAACAAATTTCTTCTTTCTTGGGTCGCCCTCTGCACGGTAAATGGCTAAACTCTCTAAGTCAAATATAGAACTCCAAACAGTTTCAAAATCCGGCTCATTGTCATATTGGCACATAAAGCCATAATTGCCTTTCAAAAGCTGTTCGGTAGTCTCAATGTAATCCTCTCTTATCTTCCCCGAAGAAAAGCTGTCCATGACAACCTTATAACGCTTGTAGGAATCATAATCATTCCCATTTGCATCGTCATAAGACTTCATTTCATCAGAAATAAAGCTATTGACCGTACAGACTATCCTATCCCCATGAAAGATTTCTGCTTCACGGATTTTTTTGATAGTTGGTGTGCATTCGACCACTACCATATTGCCGCTTTTATCCGCAAGTAAAATGTTACAATTAGAAGCTATTGGCAGATTCGTAAGTAATGAAACTGCCTGCTCTGTATTATCTGCCTTTTCAAGCAAATACCTTACAGTAAAACATGAATTAAACCCCGCCTTTATCTTTTTAAGTTCGGTCATAACAAATGTCATTGCCACGGCAAGTCCGTGTTCGTTCAATCCCTCTTCTCCGTTGATGAAAGAAGAGGTAGTGATGTTAAATCTGTTTCCATTTTTCGGTGCATATATTTCACTTTTGCATCCGTCACGCAGATAAGGCGGCAAATCATTATTTCTTCCATATATCCATTTTCCGTTTGTTGAATAGGCAAAAGCGGTACATCCTCGAATCTCAACCGGGAAGTTGTTTTCCAAATTATACATACAGCAGCCCATGCACAGCATCCATGAAGCAAAATGCAGATAATCCGTCCCTATAGTGTCGCTTACCCCTCTTATTTCCTCACAAACTTCCGGAAAAAACTTTCTTAATATTTCCTCGCTTTGTTTTCCGTGTTCCAGTTGAAAATTATCTAACTGGAGCGGAAAAGACATTCGGCATTTGTTAAAAATTTTCCCACGCTTCACACCCATTTCATAATGGTCACCTTTTAGCCTTAAATGATACATTTCTTATCTGTCCTCCTTTTTGATTGCAATCCATATTTCGGAATGTCCATGTACTGGCTGGCTGTCACAAATCGGATACACCTCAATATCTGGCAGTTCTGCATACTTATATCCAGAGAACAGCAGCCATTCCATGTAAAAACGTCTGAATACACTTTGTACATCTTCCTTTTACCTCCTCGCAAACAAGAATAGCTTAATCTGCTTTATATTTCCTCTCTTTTTCTGCTATCTTTTGTAAACTTGAATACAGTATATCCGAATAAAAAATATGTTTCAATAACTCTCCGAAAAGAAAAACGACAGAGCTTTTATCCTCTGCCGCCATGTTGCTATGTGTAAATAATTTCCTTATTCACAATCTCCGCGCACAAGCCCTTATATCACCTAGTCGTCCTGTCTATTCTAAGGCGTTTTCATCCGTTATGCCTGTGCCTGTTTCATGCCCTTTATAAGCCGGTGAGAGCGTTTTTGCGCCTGTCTGTCAATTTCAGCAAGATAAACGCCCAGCCTGCCGCTTGTGAGAAGATTTGTGTATGTAACCCTGCGGTGCTGTTTCAGATAGTCCAAATGCTGCCGTTTGAATAAGCCAATTTTTAACTGGCTTCCTGCCATTCCCCGATATGCT
>CAJTOU010000177.1 GCA_910577835.1 uncultured Lachnospiraceae bacterium
CCTACCCCGTCTGCAAAGGTTCTTTCTGAACTTTGGGTATAGGCAACAAAAATTATAGGTTGAAATCACATCTGATTTCAGCCTAAATTTTTGCCTATATCAGTTTAGATAATTCAAATCCTTTCATCTTGGGCATAAAAGCAAGAAAACATTTTTTTGAAAGGTTGACTAATTTCGCTCTGCCATATACAATACGTTTGATGAGTTTGAATTTGTTGTTGTTTCCTTCAACAAATCCTGAACTTACTTCTAAAGATATCGCGTTCTTGACCGGGGCGATATCTTTTTTTATACATTCGCAAAACCCTTTGAGAGAGGAATCTGTATATTTTTCTAAAAAGTCATCTATTTTAGATGGTTCTTTTTCCATCAGTGCAGAATGAAATCTTTGGAATACATCCTCTGTCCATCTGACTGCGGGATAATGCTCCTTTATCAAGTCTATATGTTCTTCTACTGTTTTATTTCTTTTTGACTTAGGATTTTTTGTGAGTATGTACTTTAATATCTCATCCCTTTTTATTACAGTAACATCGTCCAGATAACAGTCCTCCAGCATTTTCATGGAATGTATCTTTTTTCTGCCCGGAAAATTATTCTGACTTATACATGACAGATAAAACCATATGGTGGTTGAGGGATCTTTGATGCCTGTATGCCTCAGATAAAAATAGATGGTATCGTCAGCATGCCCGTCACGCATCATCTTATAAATGATATTTACATAGGCATTCCCCCTCCGCCCGGCTGAATGTTTTGATTTACGTGGCCTGTCCATTCCCTGTATTTCTTCTGCCAGCATTTGGATATACCTTCGGGCAGTCGGTCTGCTTATTTTATATTTGCTGCAGATGAGTGCAATGTCTTTTTCCGGCATTTCATTCCACTGGCTTTGTATTTCCTGTATCATCTTTTGTTTTTTTTCCTGTTTTCTGCCTGCCGTTTTTTCTCGGCACTGTTGTAGTTATTTGCCGAATCGTCGTAATCAACCGGATTTCCATATGCATCTGTTGGCGGCGTATTGTCATAGTTTAACTGCTGTATGACAGATTCATCCGCTTTCTTTTCCCTTGAAATTTTCTTTGGAGGGGTATCAAGCACCTGTCCGCCCCTGATAAAGATTTCCGGTGGCAGCTCATTTTTAAAAATATCCTTCAGGTGTTCCATCAGATTCTGCAGCAGATGGAAACGGTCGGCAACCTGCACGCATTCCGGCAGGACTTCGCTGACCGCCTTCGCGTATGAACTGGCGCGGTCTCTTGCAACCACTTTGATCTTTTTGTGCTCTTTGAGCCATTCCTTTAATGTCGTGCCATCCCTTCCGTCCAAAAGCGCAATCATGTGGTGGTCTTTCAGATCATAAACTGCAGTTGCATAGGTCTGTCCTTTCCTGGTTGCAACATCATCGATGCCAACTGCCTCAACATCCGGATCATCTTCAAACTTTATCCTGTTGTACAGGCGCTGTATGGTATCATTACTTACAGTAGCGCCCAGGAGCTTTAACACGCTGCTTGCGCCTTCGTTACTCATGAACATGGCCATTCCAAGTATCAGGGTATTGAGGGCATCCGTTCTTACCTGTGATGTTCGCGCAAAAGAAAGCGGCTCTGTAAACACTTTTGTCCCGCATTCAGGATTATCACACTCATATTTATAAACATTGATATGAAGGCAGGTGGGTTTGCAGCGGATCGGAATATCCTGGATCTTCCGCATATAGGTTGCGTGAAGATGCCGGCTTTCTTCCCCGCATTGCGGACAGGCACAGCTATGTTCTCTTGATTTTATAAATATATCTAAAGAATTCGTTTCTGAATAATCATAAACATAATGATCCTTGTCCAGAAAAAAAGAATAGTCTGTAATTTCTTTATATTTCATATGGCGGTTCTCCTTACAGTATTTGGTGATACTATTGTATCATTTATACCCAAAAATAAGAATAATATAGGTAATAAAAAAAACAGATCTTTGACCTGTTCTTTTAT
>CAJTOU010000178.1 GCA_910577835.1 uncultured Lachnospiraceae bacterium
GGAACAAGTCAAGCTACTGTTGGGGGACAGCGAGGTACTCCCTTTCCCGGACAACGCCTTTGATGTTGTGTACTGCAACGACTCTTTTCATCATTATCCTGCACCGCAAAATGTATTAAGAGAAGTAAACCGAGTATTGAAGCCGGGCGGCACTTTCCTGATGGGAGATTGCTGGCAACCCTTTGTAGGTCGCGTGATAATGAATTTTTATATGCGTCATAGCAAAGAGGGGGATGTGAAGATTTACTCCGAAGCAGAACTCGTTTCCATGCTTTCAGCATATTTTCATAATGTATCATGGGAGCAGGTTGGTAACACGGCTTGTATTGCTATGTGCGAAAAATGATTGATATTCACTCATTGATTTTTTAGAGTGGGCGTGCTATTATAGAAAGAAAGGAGGCTCAGACTATGCGGGTTACAAAGGAGCCGGAAGTACGCAAGCAAGAAATTTTAGATACTGCACTCAAATTGTTCGGGGAAAATGGATATGAAAAGACCTCGATTACAGATATAGCAAAAGCAATCGGTGTGGCACAGGGTCTATGCTATCGCTATTTTCCGTCTAAAGAGGCGCTGTTTGACAGCGCGATTGAACAATATGCGGATGTCCTGGTGGAGCAGTTTGTCGGTGCTGAAAAGGACAATCACAAGACTTTGCGGCAGATCATTGAAGATATGCCTGCCACTATGGAAGAACGGGACACAAAATATTATTCAGTCTTTCACGGCGCAGAAAACAAGAAATTCCACGATCAGCTTTCTCTCAAAGTTTGCGAGAAGCTGGTTCCACTTGTAGAAAAATTATTGCTACGAGCTCGGCAAAAAGACGAAATCCAGTTTGACGATATTCAGGCCGCTGCGATGTTCTGCGTATATGGACAGCTTGGTATCCTGCTGGCAGACGATCTGACACAAGAAGATAAGTCGAAAAGGATTCGTGAATTTCTTATATTTGCACTTCATCTTTGAAACAGTCCCCCGCTTTGGGGCGGGGGATTTTCAAGAAGCAAACAATGAATAGTTTTCATTCAACAATGGAGGCGTACAATGGATGACCCATCACGCTTTACAAGCATAAATGAGTATTACACTTTCATTTATGCCATAAGCTACATGATGTTAGTAGAGCTTGGTATATGGATTTACAATTTCAAAGGTTGGCTGAAAAGGCCGGACAAGAAAAACAATGATTATGGAACAATTCTGATTGTAATGCTGGGGTGTTGGGGGAGTTTTTATTTCAGCACCTATTTCAGAAGCCAACAGTTTATACAGATAGCCGGAGAAATACTTTTACCCCATATTTTTTACTATGTGGGTATAGCTTTTATTCTTGTAGGTACAACTCTGCGCGCTGTTGCTGTCTGGAGCCTAAGATATTCTTTCACACTTTCCGTCAAAACGGGCGGCAATCAACGGTTAGTCACAACTGGCGTTTACCGATATATTAGAAATCCTGCTTATGCCGGAACAATGTTAAGTATGCTCGGAAATGCCTTTTGCTTTCGCTCTGTTTTTTCTCCGCTATTGGTCTTGCTCATTTTGGCGATCTGTTATGGAATAAGAATTAAGGTGGAAGAAAAAGCATTATATGAACGCTTTGGAGAAGAATTTAAGAATTATTGTTTCCGTTCGTGGAGATTGTTCCCACTAATATGGTAATTGGCTACCGCTCTGGTAGCCCTACATTATAGCTTATTTATGAATGTTATTCATTCAATAAAGAAAGGAAGTTTTTATCATGCCAACAAAAATTGATTTTATAGGCGGGAATACGAAGCGTTGCCTTATGGCGATGGCGCTTCCGATGATTGCCGCCATGTTCCTCAATATGATGTATAACCTTGTAGACAGCCTGTGGATCGGAAATTTGCTCGGAGAAACGGCTTATGCCGCCTTGACAAATTCCACTCCTATCATTCTGATCTTAACCTCTGTTGCGATGGGGGCAACTAA
>CAJTOU010000179.1 GCA_910577835.1 uncultured Lachnospiraceae bacterium
TATACTTATGGCATACCTAATTAGGTATGCCATAAGGAGGAAGATATGGTGGAAAAGCCCGATTATGTTCTAAATTTTGTACGGCCTGCCAACACGGAAATCAAGTATATCCGGGGGCATTGGTATTTATATGAGCGGAGCAATGTTTATGATCCCCGGCTCGGACGGTCAAGAAAAAAGTCCGGGAAAATACTTGGAAGCATAACTGAACAGGGGTTGGTTCCAAGCAGGGCAAGGAGGGAGTGCGTTAATCCGGTTCTGAATGATGTTGTGGAAGTCGGCGCTGTAAATTATATTTACCAGCGGACTGAATGGATGCGCAGCAGACTGCAAAAATATTTTCCTGACCTGTGGGAACATATTTATGCGGCATCGGTCATCCGCGCCATATATGACTGCCGCTTCCGACGGCTGCAGCTCCATTATGAAGACAGCATTTTATCGTATCTCTATCCGGGGCTTTCCTTCATGCCAAATGCTGTTACTGAGTTCCTGAACACTCTGGGGAGGATGAGGGGCGCAATACGCAGCTATATGCAGGAAATGGTCGCTGAGCATGAACGTTTTCTTCTTTTTGACGGACACAGGCTCCTGTCTGCATCCAACACTGTGGACAATGCAGAATACGGGTATGATTCCAAAATGCGTTACAAGCCCCAGATCAATCTGCTGTATATGTTTACCTTAGGAGGGGACATTGGATATCCTGTTTATTATAAGCAGTACCTTGGAAGCACCCTGGATGTCTCCGCTTTCTCTGACATGCTGAAAGAATCTACCGTTTATGCAGATAACTGTACCGTTATAGCGGATAAGGGATTTGCGAGCGATGATGATTTCAGCCTGCTTGAGGAGTGCGGGCTGAATTATGTGATCCCGCTGAAAAGGGGGAACCGTTTTGTAAAAGGCCATGTCCCGGCTTCGCCATTTGGATACGAAGAAGCCTTCAGCTTTAATGGGAGGGGAATACACAGTCTGACCCTTCCAAAGGAAGGCCTTAACATCCATCTGTTTCTTGATACAGATCTGCTGGCACAGGAAATCGCAGACATCACAAAAAGAACAGAAAAGAAAAACAGTGCCATGGAGTTGAAAAAGGAAAGGGAAATAGCACGCCGGAACAAAGGGAAGGGCCGTCTTACTGATGAAGAACTGGAATCGCTGGAACCCATCACCATTCAGGAGGCTTATGCAGATAAAGAGGAAATGGGCACAATCACATTAAAAACAAATCGTACAGACTTAAATGCTTTCCAGGTGTACAGCATATATAAACAGAGGCAGGCGATTGAACAGTTTTTCAAAACATATGGGGATACCATGTCCTATGAGGCGTCCTATATGAGGAACAACTATACCGAAGAAGCATGGCTGTTTCTGAACCATCTGTCTACCATCATTGGAGTAAATGCAATCGAAGAAATTGCTTCCATCGGGGAATCAAAGAACATATCCTACAAGGACCTGGCACAGACACTAATAAAGATTAAGGCAGGAAAGATGGATGGAAAGTGGGTGGTGTATCCAATAAAAAAGAGCGTTCAACGCTTGTGTGAAAAAATGCAGTTTAATCCAAATGATCTAACAGCGTTAAAGCTATAGGACGGTCAGAGACCGTCGCCTATAGCATACCTAATTTTAAAATCGTTACAGTTTAACATATGAAAATAGGAGGTCACTATGGGCGATGGAAAGAAACTGAAAGAAATACTTGATAGTAAGAATACAAATGTCCGTCAGATTGCAAAGGCTACGGGAATTAGTGCTACAACACTATATTCTATTATACAAAAGGATTCCAATATCCGATTTGACTTTGCCTTGCGGTTGGCAAACGAATTAGAAATTGATGTGAATGAGATATGTGCCGCCAGTCCGTTCTCCGGTGCTATTACAGAAGAAGAAATATATCCCA
>CAJTOU010000180.1 GCA_910577835.1 uncultured Lachnospiraceae bacterium
TCTTGTATAAGCTTTATCATAATGGGCTTTCTTCCATTCAGACTTGATGTACATATCGTTATCTGTTGGAGCTCTCCAAATATTTAATTCCATCGGATGGTTCAAGTATTCCCGCCCTGCGAATTTCATCTCTGTAAAGAGTGCAGTACGTTTGTCTATGGTATAAGCAAATTCACGCCCCTTGATATGAATCTGTGTATCATTTTCATTTACCTGTAATTCAGAGTCCACTACTGTTTTTGGTATCCATTTCTCTGCAAGTTTACATTTTGTATCCTCTTTACTTACCTCAATTTCATCAAATCCAAGAATATGGTCTTCATCCAACAGTGGCAATTCTTTTTTCAGATGGTAAATAAGTTTTAAATAACATTTCCCATTCTCTGGAACATTGATCTTCAGGTTTGTTTTTCCTTCCCCGTGTGGTGCCACAGAAAACTCCGGAAGTATGCCTTTGCTGATCACAAGACCATCCTGTGTCAGCTCATAACTAATCTTCACATAATCTTTCAAGTCATCAAAATCCATGTAGTTATGAAGCACCAGTTCTCCGCTTTCTTTGTTATAGGAAATAACTCTTGCCGGGCGATAAACATTCTTGTATTCGAAAAGTCCTGTATGTACCGTTCTGTCCGGATATACTAATCCATCCATACAGAAGTTGCCATCATGAATTTCTTCGCCATGGTCGCCCCCATAAGCATATATAGTCTTTCCATTCTCAGCAGTTCCATGAGCAATCGCATGGTCACACCATTCCCAGACAAAACCGCCACACATTTTATCATTATCCTGAATCATCTGGAAGTAATCTTCAAAATCTCCAGGTCCGTTTCCCATGCTGTGACAGTACTCTACCAAAAGGAAGGGTTTGCTTCCATCTTTATCCAGATATTCCTGAATTTCGGAAAGCGCTGGGTACATCCGGCTGTACACATCCAGATTGCTGTAATCATATGTTTCATCATAATTACGATATCTTGCACTCTCATATTGTGTGATACGGTCTGGATCAAAATTCTTTGTCCATTCCAGTGCTTTTTCAAAGTTGCAGCCATAAGCACTCTCATTTCCCATTGACCACATAACAATACAGAAACGGTTTTTGTCACGTTCCACCATGAGTTTTACTCGATCAACGATTGCCTCTTCCCATACCGGATCATCTGCAATCTTCTCATTCCATCGTTTGAACCGATTGTAATCAGTGTCTTCTTTTCTGTAGATCATAAATGGACCATGAGCTTCAATATCTGCTTCATCTATTACCATGAATCCATACTTGTCACACATTTCATAGAAAAATGGTGCGTTCGGATAGTGGCTGGAACGGATCGCATTAAAATTATGCTGCTTCATTAACGTAAGATCGGTTGTAATCTGTTCCGGATTGATTGTAAATCCAGTAACCGGATCAGAATCATGTCGATTGACACCACGGAATTTAATCTTCTGTCCATTTAAATAAATAACCTGGTCTTTAATCTCTATCTTTCTTAATGCAATGTGATCTACAATTACTTCATTCTCTGTTTCAAGAATCAGTTTATATAGATATGGATTTTCTGTATTCCAAAGTTCCGGACTTGCGATTTCTAATACAGCTGTTCCTTCTTCAGCAATACTTCCTAGTGCTACAACTGCTCCGTTTCTATCTTCAATCGAAATTTTTACATTTAACGGAGAGTAGAATTTCATTTCAATTTCTACTTTCGCAAGCATATCCTCAATTCTTGTTTTAATATGATAATCACTGATTGCCTGTTTTGGGCGTTTCAAAATGTACACATCCCGGAAAATACCACTCATACGGAATTTGTCCTGATCTTCCAAATAGGAACCATCACACCACTTCATTACCAACACTGCCACCGTATTCGTTCCATCCTGAAGTACATCGGTAACAT
>CAJTOU010000181.1 GCA_910577835.1 uncultured Lachnospiraceae bacterium
CCCCAATAAACCGAAAGTTGAATGTGTTATCTTTCCATAGAGATTAAACATTCCACCCAACTCAGAATGCGTTCCGGGTGTTTCAGCCAATCCAATTGAAAGCCGGTGGACGAATAACCTCGACCATTGAAGAAATAGTCTTGCGGAAATACATTCTCGCCAATCCAGCGTAATCTCTCTCCTGGTATTGTGTAATTGAAGCTCCAATTTTGCCAGAAGCCCAGCATAGAATCTCCAAACTGGTTGTCGTAGTCTGGTCGGGCCAAAAGCGGCCCTTCCGCGGTTCGCTCTGTGGGCGGGAGAGCTACAAAAATGGGATTCTCTCCACCTAAACCAGCGCGATATCCCATTAACCACATGGTCAAGTTCATCAGGTCGTAAAACCTTCCTGGCTGGGGCCAGCGCAGAAGAGTCCACCTTGTATCTTCCGGGAGAGTGGCAACCTGAAAGGAAAAGGGAATCCTATCCTCTGCGGCGCAGAGGTCGGGATACTCCTTCAAAAGCTGAATTGCCTGCTCCATAGGGCAGTTAATGATGGAGAAGCAATCGTAGCCCGTCATATCAAAAGGAAAATTTGGTTGTTTACTCATGATATCTCCTCCTTAAATAAACCGATTTGTCAAGTTAAAGTATAGCACAAAACCAGCCAGTGTTCAACCTCTATTGCAGGAGCTGCGCCCATCAGAGAGCCAGAGAACGCACGGCTGCCGCAGGCAGTACCGCCATCCGCTTGCGAGTGGTGAGTAAATGCGCCTTTGTCGGGGCCTGCAAAGAGAAAGAGACATCTAAGTCAACCCCGGACGCTCCGCTTTCGCTTTCTCCTGTCGGTCTATCACCGCCCTTCCAGCCTGTGCCATTCACCACAAATGAGCCGCTGGTCATATGTATTTGGTGGGAGAATCCATCCTTTACATATTACCTCTCAGAAAACCATGCTGAAAGAGTATGCAAAGTACAACGGTTTTCTGAACTGTCAGTTCTACATTTATGACGGTTACAGCGGTACGTATACCATTTGAGGTTGGAAAAGCCATTCTGTTTTGCGTAGGCTTACAGAATCCGCTTCTGGTTGCTTATGGAATTGGATTCCCTGGAAAGCTCGTCCTCGTGCGACAATCTCGGATAAAGGGCAGTAATGAGTTGTTGGGTGGTCTGTCTTAACATAATGTCCTCCGTTTCCGACAGCCAGCCCCACTATTCCGTAAGTCTATTATACCATAGGGCGGGGGCTGGCTGTACAGTCTTTTCTGCTTCTTTATAGAGGATGATATTTTTACTTTTATATCAAGGCTTATCGTTCAAGTTGATGGTGGAAATTTTATTTTTTCTGTGGTAAACTATTTTCATCAAAATCTGTATACTAAGGTGGTGTAATAAATGAAAATTGTACAGGCTACAAATGACAATTTGACAGAGCTAATGTCTTTTTACAGTGTAATGTGTGATGTCCTTGGTGAAAAAAGTTTCCTTCCAAACGGGGATAAAGGTGGTTTTCCCTCGCAAGCAATGGTAGAGGAATCTATCAAAGGCAGATGTCAATTTATCGGCATAGAAGATAATAAAATCGTTGCAGCATATATTCTAAACCATGATTGCGACAGTGCATATAATACAGTTCACTGGCAAATCAACGCCGCAAAAAATGAAGTAGTCATTATGCACGCACTTCGTGTTCTGCCGGATTATGGCGGGCGTGGATATTCAAAGCAGCTTGTCGAACATGCAATCCAGACAGCAAGAAGCAGAGGTTGGAAGGCAATACGGTTAGACTGTCTGAAAGGGAATGATATACCTGTCAAAATGTATCAGTCATACGGTTTTAAATATGTGGATACTGTGGATATTACTTATGTCGATATAGGTA
>CAJTOU010000182.1 GCA_910577835.1 uncultured Lachnospiraceae bacterium
AAAATAGATGGTGTAGGGTACACGAAGCAGAACGTCTTAGTTTTCGCTCTACATGGCCTTGTGTATGCCCCTCCTTCTACGGCAGCGTACCTCCCGTGTCTACCAGGATCACCAGCATCTCTGCCGGATCCTAACTTCCTTCGTCCCGCCTGTCCATAACCAGGATGTCAGCTTACCTCCCTATAAATCAACTCATTCCGATGCATTACATTTACCTCTTTTGAGCAACAATAAATACATATCCCCAACCCGTATCCTTATTAAATAAATAAGGTTTAGATAGTTTAGTAAATATCGAACTACATACTCTGAATCCTATCTTTCTATTCGCTTCAATCTGCCTGTCATGATAAGTTGAAGCCTTTATGTTTTTATAAAAATATTTCGCAAGTCTTCTTTCAAAAATAATCCTGTGCACCCAAAAATCAATCAACTTTATTTCTTCAATCACAAAACCTGCCTTTTGCAATATGCTCTTATACTCATCAATTGTTCGCCTGGTATAAGTTTCACCTTCTATCCTTTTTGTCCCTACCTGCTCACATATAATAAGTTTACCATTTCTAGTTAAATTGTTTCTAAAACTATCAAAAAGATTCTTCATAAGCAAATCATCTATGTGTGCAAACACAGCCACCGAATATACCATATCGTATAATCTGCATTTTGGTATTCCAGTTGCCGACACCCCAAATTCAATGTGCTCAACAGATTGACAAACCCTCTCTGCCTGTTTTATCATTTCTTTTGAAAGATCGCACCCCCCCCACTCTATAATCCGCTTATCTGTCTTGCTATGTTTCAAATAATTTACTAATAATCGTATATATTCCCCATCTCCACAACCATAATCACACACACTTCGAATCCTATTGTTCATGATACACTCTGCCAACAGTCCAACAATCACTTTTCTACGTTTATAATAATATGGTATAGGCGTAATTGTATAAAATTATTCTCTTCTATACTTGTACATCTTATTTGCTCTGTCGTTCCAATAATCTGTTTCATTATAGTCCATTATTCATCTATCTCCTACAATACCATTTTTATTACAGTTACAAAAGATTGCAAATCCGTTCTTGATGCAAATTATTTGGTATCCTTATCATTGCAACATTTTCACCTAAAGAATTATATATTTTTATTTTCTTTTGTAACTCCTGTAGAATCTGCATATATATTCTATCATCATCTTTCTCTTGATAATAAAATAATCTTACAACTAAAACTCCTTTGCCTGAAACATCAAATATACGCTCCCCATTTTTATAATATACTCAAACTTCGCACTTGCATAAGTGCCTATGCACCTTGAAAATTCAATAAAAACTGGCAATAAAATAGCATGAAACACTCTGGTTTTGGTATAATTGAATTGCTCAGAAACAACATACCACCGGAGGCTCATGCTATGAATAAAAGTATAACACAAGACAATCAAAATGATAACCAGATTTCGAAATCTATCAGAAGATTTTTTACACGGTTTCATCTTTCTTCTGCATTGAAATCTGCTAATGCATACAAAAAGAAGGGGATTCCTGCAGCGCTGATTTTCCAGTATCTGTTTCTTTTGATATTTTCAAACAGAAGTATGTATATGAACCTGTTGATTGGAAAAGATACACCGGATTTTGCAAAAGATACGGTTTATCGTTTTATGAAGATGCTCCAGATTAACTGGATCCGGTTCACAACGATTTTATCCAGCCGAATCATCAGGGATGCCATTGCCCCGCTTGATTCAGCAGACCGTGCTAACGTACTGATTATTGACGATTCCATGTTTGAACGTAACCGTTCCAAAAAAGTGGAACTTCTTGCATGGTCATATGCCTTTGCAAGAAGTTCCACTTT
>CAJTOU010000183.1 GCA_910577835.1 uncultured Lachnospiraceae bacterium
AAACTCCCTTTTTTCTGCTGTCAGAAATACAAAACCCATAAGACATGCCATAGAACAAAAATGCAGTCCACTGTAACACATTACTGTATCATAAAAGCCAAACAGACATACCAGTAAAACTGCTGCTGTTTTACTTTGCATTATCCATACAACTGATATTGCCGTAACCGTCATGCAAAGAAAAATAAGAAATGTCATAACAAGCAGTCTTCCGATTTCCTTTCCGGTCCCTGCCCCGTTATTCCAGCCGTATATTTTTCCGGTACAGAATGAGATACATATAAAAATAACAGAAAACAACAAAATGTCTCCAAGGCATGTCCGAAGAAGTTTAAAATAAAGCTGCTTTCTGTTTTTCTGCCGGATAACAAACTGCTCACTGAAATAATATTGTATGCGAAACAGTACAAGAATACAGAGAGCGGGAAGAAGAATCACTCTGACAAGTCCGGGTTCCCGATACAAAACCTGTTCGGTAAACTCCGAAAAGCTTTTCAGTCCGTCTGGGGAATATCCTGAATTTTGTCCTATATAAAAGCAGACTGCAAGTATCATATAGATTAGATAAAGCAGTTTATATTTCCAGCATTTCATCCTTTATCCCTTTCCTGTAATAAAGCAGATAAACCGCCGCTGTCATTGCGATTATTTCCAGAAGAATAATCCGTATATCCGCACCGACAGGCTGTGTCGGGCTTAAAAATCCCACAGGGGACAGCTCAGGAAAGTTCATCGCAATCACATAAACCGTAATTTGGACAGTAAAAGGAAGAATGGCTGCTACAAACCTTCCTGATACATATAAAGTTCCCGCCAGTGCAATACAGGCAAATAATCCACCAAACAGGCCATCCAGAAGAATATAGATAATATTGTATATCCATGGATGCGTCAAAAACAGTTCCGACCACATATTCTGGTCAAAAATAAAGAAAAATCCAGTAGACGGTGCCGGTACAAGCGCCGGAAGCGTGACTGCTGACAGCAGCAAATTTAATACAAGAGGAAACATAACTGTTGTCATTCCAGTTAAATAAACTGCTGCCAGCTTTGCTTTTAAATACTTTTTTCTCTCAACACGAATAAAGATATTTTTTATATATCCGGTCTGGATATCCCTGTAAAAACTGTCTCCATAAGGAAGTACTGCAATTACCGGCAGAATAAAATAAAACAGCATCGGCCACACTGTATAATATTCACCCCCAAGCCATTTATTGAAAATGGAATGTGGATACACATTTTTTTTCAAATCCATATCCAGATATTTCACCATGGGTAACACATTCTCAAAATACTGTCCCAGTGCAATCACCAGCCCAAGAAACATTGCCACATAAAATGATTTGCTTTTAAAAGCACGTCTTAACTCTATCCTTAGCATCTCTTCTTCTCCATTCGCGTACAGTTTAAACAATCAACACAATCAAGCGTTGGCTGCATATTATACTTGTATTTCATTGTTCTGCTGAAATATAATCCTTACAGTAGTTCCTTTATGAAGCTTATTAAAAACAATAACCTCCCCATTATGTGCCGCTGCGATTTTCTGGCCAAGTGTCATCCCCAGTCTGCTTCTTACGCTTTCAGAGCAGCCGGTTTCTTTATCTCCGGTCTGTTCTGTAACGGTACTGCTCTGGTCAGATATTTCAATAATATTTTCCATATCCGTCTGATAGACGTTAATTTCCACAATATCATCTTCTTTTGAAACACTTACCGCATCATCCAGATAATTATAAAGCATTGTCTGA
This sequence comes from uncultured Lachnospiraceae bacterium, assembly GCA_910577835.1. Taxonomy (GTDB): domain Bacteria; phylum Bacillota; class Clostridia; order Lachnospirales; family Lachnospiraceae; genus CAG-303. Next base: position 1,755 of record CAJTOU010000183.1, read on the forward strand.
AACAGCTCCCTATCTACATGCATTATAAAGTCATGTATTTTTTTTGTAAAATATACTCCTTTTTTCTGAAACATAGGAGT
>CAJTOU010000184.1 GCA_910577835.1 uncultured Lachnospiraceae bacterium
CAGGGACTTATGCAGGTTTTAAAGGGTGCGTTTGATGTATTTCTTGGAAAGGAGCTGAATTTTACACTTGACAGTCAGTCATTGAAAGGTCCTTCAGAGTCTGTTTCTTCTGGTATGTCTCAGACTTTAAACGAAGCAGACATTAAATTTGGCTACTGTACCGAATTTATTATTATGCTGGAGAAGGAATATACCGAAAAAACAGAAAAGGAATTTAAGGCATATCTGGAATCTATCGGTGATTCTCTGGTGGTGGTATCAGATGATGACATTGTGAAGGTACATGTGCATACCAATGACCCAGGTCTTGCGATTCAAAAAGCATTGACCCATGGTTCGCTGACAAAGATAAAGATAGATAATATGCGTGAAGAACATCATGAACGGCTGATTAAGGATGCAGAACGTGTGGCAGAGCAGCAGAAACAGGAAGGCAGAGAAAAGGAGCCTCCTCGGCCATACGGATTTATAGCCGTATCTGTTGGTGAGGGATTGAGTGAGATATTCAAGGGACTTGGTGTTGATTATATTATTGAGGGTGGTCAGACAATGAATCCAAGTACAGAGGATATTATAGAAGCAGTTGATAAGGTCAATGCAGAAGTTGTCTATGTATTTCCAAATAATAAAAACATTATTCTGGCAGCCAATCAGGCGGCAGCTCTGACAGAGGATAAAAAGGTAGTGGTTATTCCGTCAAAAACAATTCCACAAGGTATAACAGCACTTATTAACTTTGTGGAAGGCCAGGACATAGAGGCAAATATAGAAACTATGACCGCAGAAATGGAGCATGTCAAAACAGGTGAGGTTACCTATGCAGTACGTGATACACAGATTGATGGCAAGGTAATAAAAGAAAATGATATTATGGGGATTGGAGATAAGGGAATTGTAGCTGTGGGACAGAGTATAAAGGATACCACACTAGAAATGATAGATATCTTAATGGAGAAGGAAAGTGAAATTGTCAGCATATATTATGGTGACAAAATAACAGAGAAAGAAGCCGGTGAAATAGCAGAAGCAGTAAGGGAAAAATATACCGATGTGGATTGTGAAATAAACTGTGGCGGGCAGCCTGTTTATTATTATATAGTATCCATAGAATAGCTAATGATTATTATGCGGTTAAGCGGTGTAGTAAATCTATTACTGCACCGCTTTTTCGCTTCATATCGGAAAGGAGACGTGATATGAAAATTATTGAGGTGAAGGGCATTGGAGAAAAGACGGAAAAGCTGTTTCACAAGCTGGGGATTTACTCGACAGATGAACTGCTGGAATTTTATCCGAGAAATTATGACAGCTATAATGTTCCAACGACAGTAAGAGAGCTGGATAATGAGGGAATTGCTGCTTTTCTATGCGTTATCACTTCATCACCTGTGATTCGTCAGGCAAAAAAACTGTCCATTCTTATGATGAATGCCAAAGATAAAAATGGGGATACTATTACACTCAAATGGTACAATATGCCCTTTTTAAAAGGAAGATTCCGAATCGGCATGCATTTTGTCTTTCGTGGAAAAGTGGCAAGAAATTCTTTTTATGGGCAAAACGGAAATAATGGAGAAATCACACTGGAACAGCCGGAAATTTTTGGTCTGGAAGAATATGAAAAAAAACAGGGAACCCTGCTTCCTGTTTATCGTCTGACGGAGGGACTGTCAAATAAAATTGTTACAAAATCGGTAAAACAGGTTTTGGAAAACTGTTTTGAAACTTGCGAATTTCTTCCAGAGCAGATTCTTCAAAAATATGAGCTGCTGTCTTATGAAGAAGCGGTGAAAAAAATTCACTTTCCAGCGAACACTTTGGAGACTGTCTCT
>CAJTOU010000185.1 GCA_910577835.1 uncultured Lachnospiraceae bacterium
GTGTATAAGAGACAGCCCTGCCTGTTTCTCTTATCTTTACCACCTATTCTTTCTGCCTGAGCCTGTCCCTGATGCTCATGGCGTCCGGCACTTTGTCTCTGCAGGCTTGTTCATCCTCCACATTCTTTTCTGTCATCTGCTGTTCCTGACCTCCCAAAGCTCCGTTTTCTTCCTGCGGGGGAGTTATCTATAAACAAAAAAAGCCACACAGTAGCTGAACATCTGTCAGTTACTGCGCGGCTTGTGATTTCGATATTCGGTTTTTTCGTGGTGTATGCCAGAGTAGGCCATCTTTTCTACATTTTTTGTCGGAGTTTTGACAGATTATCGGGCATTTTCCCTGTTTTTCTTGGCGTTTTCCTCTACGTCTATTCGTCTTGTCGTCAGAGTTATCCAACCTTTCATTCATCCATATTTCATAGCCAGAAGCAAGCTAGTCAAGCATATTTTCTGTGCATTACCTTGTCTAGCTCTCTAGTATCTTCAAAAAATCCTCTGGTAAAATTGCCTGAATCACCGAATTATCATAATCAGACACATTCCTTGTAACAATATATTTTGCTTCATATGCTCTTGCACACTCCATCTGTAAACAATCTTCAAAATCAAAAAAATCATCATTTTCCAATCCTGAAATAAGTTTTTCTTTATCAATCCCCTCTATATCAAAAATTTTACAAATATTCAACAATAACTTTCTGCGTTCCTTTGATTCATATTCTCTCCTGAGAATAAAAAACATATTAGATATAGAATGTGCTGCTATACACGCTTTTACTGTTCCATTTATACAGGCAAGTATTATCTTTTTTGCATTATCATAAAAAGGCTCTCTTGTGAGAATATAATCCAATAAAATATTTGTATCCAGTAATATCCTAACTTCCATACTTCTCCTCTCTGTAAGAAGCTAATTCTGCATTATAATCTGTCATAGTTCCTTTTTTTCTTAGCAATTCCAATTCTTCAAATGCCTTTTTTTTCTCCGATTGCTCATCATTAAACAAACTATTCACACCTTGCATAATCTGAATAACAAAACTCAATTTGTCCTCCGGTACTCTTTTTAATTCTTCAATAGCACTCTGCCTTAATGTAGTCATAAAGAATCCCTCCTGTTCTCAAACAAAATATAAATCATTCTAAAGTATAACAAAATAGTATCATCTATACCTCAGTCATTCTTCTTTCCAACAGCACAGAAGGATTATTCTATATTTACCATTTGATATCCTTCTAAATTTGTGATTACTTTTACTCCTTTATTTGTCTTTATATTTATTATATCTCACATTATATCATTACAAGCACCTATCTGCAATCATATTTTAGCCAGAAATAAAGGCAGCTATCCATTTCCTTAATCTTTTCTAAATAACGTGAGTTCGATGAAAAATAAAAGTCCATAAATTTATTTTTATGGTATAATTAAATCGGAAAATACAAACATACCAAAGGAGAATAAATTTATAGACGAATTAATTACATCGGTATTTTATGATGTTGACAGCTTTTGCAAAGAATTAAATTCCTGTTTTCAGCATTATTTTTTATCCTGCGATGGCGGGCCTGTATCTTATGAAGTACCTATCTTCTTTGTCACTTGGTGAAATTATGACTGTCTGTATTTCTTTTCATTTGTCTGGTTATCGGACTTTTAAGGGAAATTATACAAACTTTATTACCAAATATTATAAAAGTTATTTCCAAAAACTGGTCAGCTATAACCGTTTTGTAGAACTTATGCGCTATGCTGCCCTGCCTATGGCTTTATTCACAAAATCTTCTGCTT
>CAJTOU010000186.1 GCA_910577835.1 uncultured Lachnospiraceae bacterium
TAGCAATACCAGCCATTGTGCGCAGCCTTGCCGTATCATCCGATACCTTATCCTCCGTAATCGCCGCCCTGCCTTCCCCTACCTTAAAATATTCTCCATCATAGAACAGGGCATTTTCTTTCAGTGTCGGCTCTGCACTTCCGAGCATATGTACGCCGTTGTCAAATATGAAGTTTGCTGTCTTTCCTAGCTGATATCCGTCATCGAAACCTATGATACATCTTTCATCATCCAGTCTGATCCTGCCCTTGCCTCCCTTTCTCCTGTCATTCTAATTCTTTCCATCGTCTTAACCCTCCTCGTTAAAGAGTAAAAAATCCCCATGCCGTAAACGGCACAGAAACCTTTATATTATCATGATAATAATATATATCCACAAGAATATCTTATACGCTTCCAGAAAATCAAATCATTCCTACTGTTTCCTCAGAACGAATTTTTTGCCCGCATAGCTCCATATTGAATTTTCCTTGATAATACGGATGTGTTCCCTTCATGCAATATTAAACCGCGTTGCCTCCTGTGCCTTACTTGATTGTCTTTAAAAATTTTATATTTTTTAAATAAAACTCTTGACTTGCCCATAGCGGGCAAGTTTATAGTATAAATATGAAGGATGAGATTTTAATGAAGCGTTTACGAGAAGTCTGTAATATAGTTGGCGTAGATCGACACGTTTTACAAAGAATTGGCACCGCAAAAGGTCGAAAAGAACCTTTGCTACCACCAACACTTATAGACGAGACATCAGGGTATTGGTATTATGACGATGCCGCAATAGAAAAGTTATGGTTAATAAAGCTATTTCGTGAACTTGGATGCACCTTTAGGCAAATTCAAGAAATACTAAATAGTCCTGATTTTGATCAGCGAGCATGGTTTAGTAAACAAATAGAATTCATTTCATTCCCCTTTTTACTTATAATTCCATATTAGAATTTTATCAATCACACCACTGTTTACACTATTATTTTATCTCCAATCTTCAGCTCTTTTACATCCATCATAGCAAGCTTTCTACCCTTAATAAACTGATTTTTGTTTTGCTTGGAAAATCCGCTTATAGAGGTGCAGAAACCCTGTCCCCATCCATAAGAATCCCTTACTGCGGTCCGGACGTTTCCTGCAGAATAGGAAGAGGATTCCCTTCAAAATATCAATTCCACCCTTTTATACTTTCGGATTGAACACCTGCTGCATTCCCATGTCTCTGACATAATCAATCCACTCGTAAATATCTTCGATATCGTATTTGTACTGCCCCTCATCATCCCTTGCCTTTTTTAACGCCAGCAACATAAGTGCATACTCATTTTCCAACAGTGTATCAAAGACACCCTGATCGTCCGTATTGATCGAGACGCTCAATGACATATTTGTTGAGGCATTTCCGAGTTTTCTTGAATTAAACCTTAAAATAGGATGCTCGTCATATTTCTTAATGGTACCGATCAGATAATTCGAAGATGGGTTTGACTCTATGCCTATTCCCCGCATAACAAGCTGATGTATCATGCAATCCTGCACCTGTTTTACGACATCGGCATATCTCTTGCCCACTTTCTGGGTAATCATCTCATTTCCTTTTTCTCTGACCGTCTTATTAAAGTGATATGCGTGATAAATTTTTCTGATATACCCGATATCTCGAATCACTTCTATATTCTCAATCTGATCGTTAAATCCGTATCTGTCATATGGTATGACCGCATTTTTCCTCTCTTTCACAATCTCTTTTATCTCGC
>CAJTOU010000187.1 GCA_910577835.1 uncultured Lachnospiraceae bacterium
TTTCTTGGTTTTTTTTCTATTTTTCAAATTTTTTAGTCTTGTTCTTTAAGCAGAAAACACTTTATTTAATGAGTAAGATTATAACACATAAGGCTGTAATTGCAAGTGATTTATATATAAAAATAAGCCGTTATGTAAACGACTTATTTCCATATTGTGACTGTTGCAAATTTGCAATATACTTTATACTTTTATAAGTTTGACTCAATCTATAAAATGAATACAATTTTTATTGTTAGAACATCTGACAATAAAATCTGATTGTGCTGATTGCAAAAAATGTGTTAAATTAAATGTGAAAATTATTATAAATTTGACACATTTTCCTAATATTGGAAATTTTCCAAATACTTCAGCAAAGGAGCCAGATACTTTTTATCTGTCCAGTCGCATGTCTGCCCCACTGCACACATAAGCGCTTTCATCCACGGTTCATATGTACTGGGGTCTTTTTTCGCAACAGATTTTTGCAGCAGCCTGCATAAAGTTCTATCTGCAAATGTCATTTTACTTTCATCCCATGCTCCTCTTGCATAAAAAAGTGGTATTTCTTTTAATTCATCTTTCAGATTGCGTGTTTGAATTTCATGAAATGAATTTTCATCATAAGGAGAGGCACCTACACACAATACCGCCATTGTTTTATTTTTTAATTTACTGATATTCTTTTTTAAAAACGATAAACCCGCAATACCTGAAGCATATATACCACCGCACAATATAATTGTTTCATATTGTGCAACTTTATTTAATTCAGCCTTTGGTGTTTCAACACTGCTAAAACCTGTTTGTTCACACAGCCAGTCTGCATATTTTTTAGTCGCTCCATATTTGGACTGATAAATAATTATTCCTTGTATCATTTATTACATCCTTCCTTGAATCTTTTTATTCAGTTTCTTTATTTAATTCTTTATTCCATTTTCTGCTGCATTGCTTTTCCTTACCATTTAACGCCTGATTTAAAAATGCCTTATAAGCAGTTTCCTGCTGCATATATATTTCATCCGTAGATATTCCCGGCATTGTTACTGAAAAAACAGTCCCGATGCCAATCGTATAAATCAGCATATTCATATAAAGCTGTTTCGCCTGTAATATACTGATATTTAATTTACTTGCAATAAATTCAGCAATATGCGGACTGGCTTCTGACTGATATAAATCATTCAATGAAGAAATTCCTTTTCTTTCATGAAGGATAAATATTTTAAATAAATAAGGTTCTTCTTTTGCTAACTGGACATATGCTCTGCCTGTACTGCGAAACAATTCATCTTTATCAATATGCGCCGCTATATATTCCTGTATAAAACAGCAAACCTGCTCTGTTACATCCTGCCGCAGACCTTCCATATTTTTACAATAGCTGTAAATAGGCTGTACAGAACATCCTATCTTATCTGCAATATTTTTCACCATGACCTGTTCCATTCCACTGCTTCTTGCTATGTGAACTACCCATTGTCTAAAGCCAATAGGCTTCCTGCTTCATCGACCTCGTAACCTACTATCTCGACAGGCGTAAATTCGGACTGCACCAGCCCTATAACGGTTTATACCGTACATCATGTCATACATCGAAGATGTATGACCTAAAGTACCTTGTATATTTTACG
>CAJTOU010000188.1 GCA_910577835.1 uncultured Lachnospiraceae bacterium
TTCTTTATCTCACATGAGCAAATTTTGCTGGTCAGTCAATTCTTTAGCGGTTTTCATTCCCGTACAAATTCAACCAGCAAATCAGGGATTCGCCACACAGCTTCAAAAATGTGTTTTATGAATAGCAGTACAAAACTCATGTACATACGTACACTTGTACAGTCCCGTACTCATGTACGCATGTACAGAACATTCCACTTGTTGTTCTTACAAAAACACTCGTTGTAAGACTTCAATTCCTATAAATCCTCTGGCTCGCTTATTGCCGCCGATATAGATGTTATTGGTTGGCTGCAAGTTGTAATAATCGGCATTTTCAATCAGATAGGAACTGAAACTCTTTGCTGAAAGTGGATGCAAGGCATTATCATCACACCATAGCTTATAAACGCCATACAGTTCTTTGGAACTGGCTTCACAATCTGGCTTTAACCGGATATATCCCTCTGAATCCATAAAATCTACCATGTTATTGCCATCGGACACTGCGGCATCCATATTTTCCTGCGCCCGCTGGCTGATTGTAAAATGATACTGGTTTTCCATCAGCCGGTGCAGACCTTCCAAACACCAAAGGAATATCCCCTCTGCTTCCGCACACATTTTCTCTGCAATATCAGGATCATCCCTCCGGCATGGAGATTTCTTTTTGACCGTCAAAATAATCTGCCGCCGGAAGAACCCCTCACTGCGGTCATACAGAGCTTTTAATGAACCATTTCCGAAACCAAGAAACCGGACATATAAATCACCCTGATAACTTTGATGCCCTTTTTTCTCCAAATCCATTGGAAGTTCCGCAGTGATAATTGCTTTGATAATATTGGTCTGCGGCAAGGCTTCCAGCTTCATATCATCATCCACCATTAACAACTCATGCTCCAAATCAGCACGGGCAAATTTATTTGTTTCAATTTTTGCAAGATTACCCGTTGCCATATTTCCACCCAGTAAGGCGCGGAGTACAAGTCCGATCCGGCTCTTTCCCTCGCCGCCACGCCCGATTAACATCAGCATTTTTTGTGCTTTTGTGGATGGAATCAGGCAATATCCCATAAATTCCTGCAAAGTTGGAATATCCTCCGGCTCCAAAAGCTGTGACAAAAAATACAGCCATGTTTCAGGCTGTTGGGCAGACGGGCAATAAGCAACCGGCAGACGGTTCCGGCAGTAATCCTTATCCGATGTAAAAGTTCCATCCAAAAAAATGTCCCATTGGCTACATGGAGCCTGTCACGGTGAATCGGAAGCTCCGGCGAATAACTTTCCACCCGCATGACATCCAGCAGATTTGTCACCCTTTTAGATATGCCTGTTGTAAGGTATGGCTTTATCCAATCATAAATCTTCTTTTTAAGCTGGTTTTCATCACGGATTCTGCCCTCTACGTTGAAAAATGCTGGCAGAACAAAACCTCATTCAAATGCTTTCCATCAAACCAATCAGGAAGAATGAGGTTATTCGAGTTCCTGTTCTCCTGCATGACGCTTTCCCTCCTTTTCCAGTCGCTTCAGCCGTTTTTCCAGTTCTTTAATGGAACCATCCCGCATCAGAGCCTCGACTGCCTTTACCCGCTGCTCCAAGTCACCCACGATAAGCAAATCTGCCAGAT
>CAJTOU010000189.1 GCA_910577835.1 uncultured Lachnospiraceae bacterium
GTCCTTGCTTAGTCCAAATATTTTTTCACAGAAAAGACCGTCTCTTTCTGGTTTTAATGTCCGGTAATTAATTGTCTCCGGCTTTAATACCATGCCTTCTTGTTCCCATCTTTTCCATGCTTCACTTGTCTTATCTTCCGGTTCCGGTGTTCTGTGCGCCCATTCCCTGATTTTGTCCGGTGAAGCCAAACCAATCTTGATTTTATCAAACGTCATCGGTTCATAGGCTGACTTGTTATTTTCTGTCATTCCACGCACTCCCTTCTACTATTCTTCCGAAAAATCTTCATTATCTTCATCTATATAATCATCATTATCAAAAATCTCGTCATCATCTTCCTTATTGAATTCTTCATCGTCTTCTTCCCCGACAGATATAAATTCATCTCCCTGAATGACCTGCTGCTGATAGCCTGCAGCTCCAAGATTTTCCTCTTTGTTTTGTCTGTAATCATCGCCTGACATAATAGAATTCCAGTCTGTATCGCCAGTATCAATGTTTTCCTTTAACTCCACTTCTGTGTCGTCTTCTCTTAATACCTTGACGTCAAGCGCAAGTGACTGAAGCTCCTTCAAAAGCACCTTAAAGGACTCCGGTATACCCGGTTCCGGTATATTTTCGCCCTTGATAATCGCCTCATAGGTTTTTACACGCCCAATTACATCATCCGATTTTACAGTTAAAATCTCCTGAAGCGTGTAGGAAGCACCATAAGCCTCAAGTGCCCACACTTCCATTTCTCCAAATCTCTGTCCGCCGAACTGCGCCTTACCGCCTAATGGCTGCTGTGTTACCAGAGAGTATGGACCTGTGGAACGGGCATGAATCTTATCGTCTACCAGATGATGCAGCTTCAAATAATGCATATGTCCAATCGTGACAGGGCTGTCAAAATATTCACCAGTTCTGCCGTCGCGAAGCCATACCTTTCCGTCTCTCGAAATAGGAACGCCCTTCCATTCTTCCCTGTGTGCGCGATTGTCATAAAGATACTGCATAATATCCGGATGCACCAAATCTTTGTACTTCTTTTCAAATTCTTCCCACTCTGTATTTACATAGTCATTCGCCATCTCCAGCATATCCTGAATGTCATCTTCGTTGGCACCGTCAAATACAGGAGTTGCGATATTAAAACCAAGCGCCTTCGCTGCAAGGCTCAAATGAATCTCCAGAACCTGTCCGATATTCATACGGGAAGGTACGCCCAGAGGATTCAGAACGATATCCAGAGGTCGCCCGTTTGGCAGAAACGGCATATCTTCTACCGGAAGCACACGGGAAACAACACCCTTATTTCCATGACGGCCGGCCATTTTATCACCAACCGATATTTTTCTCTTCTGCGCAATATAAATACGTACAGACATATTATCGCCCGGAGCAAGCTCATCTCCATTCTCTCTTGTAAATACCTTTGCATCCACTACAATGCCGTATTCTCCATGAGGAACCTTCAGTGAAGTATCTCTTACCTCTCTGGCCTTTTCTCCAAAAATAGCTCTTAACAGCCTTTCCTCGGCAGTCAGCTCTGTCTCTCCTTTTGGAGTT
>CAJTOU010000190.1 GCA_910577835.1 uncultured Lachnospiraceae bacterium
ACCAGTTGACGGAAGACTGCATTGCAGAATATAAGTCCTGATTCCTGTTCCATGCTTCAAATGGGTAGTATGTCCTGTCCCATGCCAGAAAAGAATCATCTGGTGTAATAATACCTTCTTCCAATCCAAAGAGCGCATTATATATCTTATAGGTGGAGTTTGGAGATGTCCTTAAAGTGGCATGATTCATATTATAAATATTCCATGTATCATTCTTTAAATCATACAGGACGAAACTGCCCTCATATCCGGTAAAATAGGAAGACAGGTCAATGGTGGAAATTTTTTTAGAGGATATATTCCACTTATATTGATTCTGTTCTGTGGCGCAGGTGGAAAGCATCGGGGTAAATCCCCAAAGAATAAGCGCAATAACAGTAAACGCAGCAAATCCTTTTAATTTTTTATATATTGAAGGTTTTTTATAAGAAGAAATGTTGGCAATTCTCCGTTTCAGTTGTTTCATACTTCCACTGATACCGACAGCAAAGGGGAATGGTGCAAGTGATATTTTTTCTGCAAAGTTAATGAGTGTATTTCCATAATCTTCATAGTCGCTTTCATCAAGAAGATTCAGGACAGCAGTATCACAGGCAATTTCCCTGTCGCTTCGCATTTCTTTCAGTGCGAACCATACCAGAGGATTGCACCAGTATAGTATGCGAATAAGGTTCATAAGGTAGCCTGCAAATGCATCTTTATACCTGTAATGTTGTAATTCATGTAACAGTATATATCGCATTTCAGAAGCATTGAAATCTGATATCAGGTGGATTGGCAGATAAATACATGGTCTGAAGAATCCTGTAATAATGGGAGATTTCAAAAAGGCAGTGCTGTAAACACGAATGTTTCTTTTTATCTTCAACGCACTTAAACATTCATTGTATAACGTGCGGACAGCGTTGCTCTGTAAAGGAAGTGCAGATTTTTTCAGGGCATATAAGCGGGAATTTGATTTTGCTGCCAATAAAATCATTGCAAAAACACCAGTCAGCCATATGCCACACAAAATAAGACCGATAATGGATGGCGTTTCACTGCTGACGGACAGTGCAAAGTCATCTATTTGCATTACAGTATTAGATATATTTATATTTCCAGATGCTCCCATAACGGCTTCTGCATCTGAAATTGCGGAATTTTTCCATATGTCAAGCCATAAGAGAACCTGTTGAAAAGCAATCGGACGTAAAGGAATAAATGGAACTGCGAGAAGCCCAAGCAGCAGAAGCCATAAATTAAACTGCATCCGGCTGGTCAAGTGATTTTTTAATGCTCGTTTTGCTGTAAGAAGTATACCTATGATAACACAAATGAAAATATTACATAGAAAAAATCGTATTCCAAAATCTGACATGTTAATTCCTCCTGTCGTTTGAACCCTTCCGGAGCATTGAGCGCAAAGTATCTATTTCTGATTCGGAGAGCTTATCATCTTCGATATAGGCAGAAAGCATTGCCGTAATATTTCCGCCATAGTAGCGTTCAAGAAAAAAATGGCTTTCCTGTCCGA
>CAJTOU010000191.1 GCA_910577835.1 uncultured Lachnospiraceae bacterium
CCATTATTGCATATTTCAATAAAATGGCAGGGGAGCTTTCAGGGATAGAGACACTCCGGACAGATTTCATTTCAAATGTGTCCCATGAGCTGAAAACTCCGCTGGCTGTGATACAGAATTATGGGACAATGCTGCAGAGTCCCAATCTGTCAGAAGAAAGACGGCTGGAATATTCCAAGGCGGTTACAGAATCATCCCGCAGGCTTGCTGATCTGATCACGAATATTTTGAAACTGAACAGGCTTGAAAATCAGCAGATATATCCGGAACATCAGACCTATAACCTGGGGGAACAGCTCTGTGAGTGTCTGTTGGGGTTTGAAAATGTCTGGGAAAAAAAGGAAATTGATATAGATACGGATATTGAAGAGGATGTATTTATTGAATCCGACGCAGAGCTTCTTACACTGGTGTGGAACAATTTATTTTCCAATGCCATGAAATTTACAGAACAGAGTGGATGCGTTTCTCTCACGCTAAAGTCAGAGGCCGGCTATGCGGTTGTGCAGGTGGCGGATAACGGCTGTGGAATCAGTCCGGATACCGGGAAGCATATTTTTGAAAAATTCTATCAGGGCGATACGTCCCACTCCACGCAGGGCAACGGCCTGGGGCTTGCCCTTGTGAAACGTGTGGTGGATATTGTCGGCGGGGATATATCGGTGCAGAGCGAAGTCGGAAAGGGCAGCATATTCACGGTGAAGCTCAGGAGGAAAGACAATGGAACGGTTTAAGCGAATCCTGAAAAGAATATTCTGTCTGCCGCCGCTGCCTACAGTTTTCATTGCGGTACCCTCTTTTGCTTTGGTGATTTTTGTGCTGGCAACAGAACACGAAGGAGCGCTGGCTTATGTTTCTTATGTTATGTCCGCCTATTCCCTGATCATCAGCGTTACAGGCTTATCCTACATTGATGATTTTGTGAAGACAATTCAGACAGGTATTGACAGCCATCCGCTGATGGAAAAGCTGATGAATATTCCGTTGGGGGAACGGTTTTTAAAAGATGTAAGGTTCCGCACGGAGGTTTCGCTTTATCTGGGATTTTTCATCAATCTGCTGTATATTGTGATGAAAATGGCGTCGGGAATCTATTATCACTCCGTATGGTTTGTTTCAGTTGCAGTTTACTATATCCTGCTGGCATTTATGAGATTTCTGCTGTTCCGTCGTGGAAAAGCAAGAACGGATGGGAATCATTTGGAAGAAGAATTAAAGCGTTACCGTCTGTGCGGCATATTGCTGTTGTTAATGAACCAGGCATTGGCCGGAATCGTTGCTTTTATGGTACACAAGAACCAAAGTTATGACTATCCTGGGCTTTTAATTTATGCAATGGCAACATACTCTTTTTATCTTGTAATCATTGCATTTAAGAATGTCATTCAGTTCCGCAGACATAAAAGTCCGGTTCTGTCTGCGGCGAAAGTAATCAATCTTGTTTCTGCAATGGTGTCAATCCTGTCACTGGAAACGGCTATGGTTGCCCGTTTTGGAAGTGCAGA
>CAJTOU010000192.1 GCA_910577835.1 uncultured Lachnospiraceae bacterium
ACTTTTGCCTGTTAGTACCTAAATTCCTATGGCATTATTTTTGAATAGCCGCCTGTGCCGCTGTTAAATATTTTTTATCGCTCCCAGTACAAGGCTCTGCCCCGCCCCATTCAAACCTTTTAACGATTCCTGCTATCGTTAAAAAGTGGTGCAAAATCAGAAAACGGAGCTGCTCACTCAACAGAAAAAAGGCTCAAAAAGCGAAAAAATAAAACCGCAGAACCCGCGAAATGCCTTATTTTCAGGCTTTTCTGCGGTTTCCCATTGTATCAATTTCGTTGTTGCGATGTTTGCCGCCGCTACTATCATAAATTTTGCCGGAAACCGGCAGACTCCGTATATTCTTGAAATTGTAATACTTCCATTTTCTACCGGCTGACGCAGCGCCTCTATGGTATCACGCTTAAACTCCGCAAATTCATCCAGAAACAGCACACCCTTATGTGCTAATGTAATTTCTCCCGCTTTCACCCTGTTCCCTCCTCCTATCAGTGCTTTTTCTGTAATTGTATGATGCGGGGCACGAAAAGGTCTTTTTGTAATCAGAGCTTTATCTCCCAGAAGTCCGGCAATGCTGTATATTTTTGTAATTTCAATACATTCATCCAAATCCGGTTCCGGCAGTATCGACGGGATTCTTGCTGCCAGCATGGACTTTCCCGAGCCGGGCGGACCTATCATCAGCATATTATGCATGCCTGCCGCTGCTATTTCTGCTGCCCTTTTTAAATTTTCCTGTCCGTTTATTTCTGAAAAATCCGGCTGTTTTTCCTCCCTTCTATTTTGCTTATAAACCTCCCTGATATCTTTGTATTCTGGTTTTACCCAAAGTATTCCATTTAAAATTTTTTCTGTCTCCTCCAGACTCTCCACACCAAACACCTGTACTCCTTCTATAATAGCCCCCTCTTTTACATTCGCTTTGGGGACAATAAAATTTTTAATTCCCTGAGCTTTTCCCTCCAGAATAATTGGCAGTACTCCGCAGACTGAATGTACACTTCCGTCAAGGCCAAGCTCTCCTACAATCAGGGTTTCTTTCATATTAAACGTCTGTTTTATAATCTGAAGCGCCATCAGAATCCCGACTGCTATGGGAAGGTCATACAAGCCTCCTTCTTTGCGAATCGCAGCCGGAGAAAGATTTACAGTAATGCGCTTTGGAGGTATCTTTCTTCCGCTGTTTTTTATGGAAGTCCTTACTCTCTCTCTTGATTCCCGCACTTCCGAACTTAGCAGCCCAACCATATCAAATGCGGGAAGTCCGTCGCCGATATCTGTTTCTACATGGATTAACTCTATGGAAATGCCGCGTATAGCAGCACTGATTACTTTGCTGAACATATAATTTCCTTGTATAATGTATTTAGGTTATTCAATAGGGAAACCTATAAACCTATTCT
>CAJTOU010000193.1 GCA_910577835.1 uncultured Lachnospiraceae bacterium
GTATAAGAGACAGCATGTGTTCTTTGTACATATTATGACAAAATGAGTGAAAGCATTCAAAATAAGTTGTATAAAAAAATAAAAGATAGAAACCAATTGCTTAGTAAATATTTTGAAAAAGATGATAAGAAGATAATATTATTTGTATTAGCAGCATTACCTTTGAAAATGTTTAAAAGTGAGGGCGATATGATTTATCAGCTTGAATTATTAGCGTATTTATGTGCGACTAAGGTGATATTATTATAAAGAGAGTAGAAAATATTTATATAAAATTTATGTGAAAAATTATTCTGGTTAAAATAAAAAAATGATTATTTTACAATTATTTACACTTTGATTGTCAGGAGGGAAATAT
Organism: uncultured Lachnospiraceae bacterium; assembly: GCA_910577835.1. Lineage (GTDB taxonomy): Bacteria > Bacillota > Clostridia > Lachnospirales > Lachnospiraceae > CAG-303. The sequence goes on from CAJTOU010000193.1 coordinate 359, forward strand.
ATGGACAAAAACATAGATTTGTTTTATTTATTACAGATGGGATATAGCTATCAAGATTCTCATAATTTACCTAAAGCTTGTGAATATTATGAAACAGCAAGAGATTATGCAAGGAAAATCTATGGTGATAATAATAAAATATGTAATATTGTAAGTTTATTTGATTATGTATGGGAAGAATATCAAGGAGATTACAAAGCCGCAGCTATGAAATTGGCAGATGTAGGAGAATTACTTGAAAATTTTAGTAAACAAAGTGTGAAAGATGAATTTACAGAATGGATTTATAGTAATAAAGAGGAATTATTAGATGCGGCAGTTGTAAGTACATATGAGATATTTGGGCGCTTTGGTTTTAAATTGGATATAGAAAAACTATTTATACATATATTATCAGGAATAAGAGATGTAGAAGAAGTAATGAATCAAATTATGATTGATCCTCTTGGACTTCCGCGTAGATTTCATTATTATATTCAAAATTTTTCCAAAAATTCTTTTAATGATAATATAGAAGCAAGGCAAGGCTTGGCAGAGTTGCTATTTTTTATGAAAGAAATAAAAGATAAAAATATAGATATGTTAAGTGAAAAGGAAAAAATGGATTTGGTAAAAAAAATGGATACACTTATGCAACAAAATACTGATTTATTTGAGAAGTATAATTTGAGCAGCGGGCTATCTAAAATTATGAGATCTTCAAAGCTGCGTATTGATTTTGATATTGCACGAGGAATGATGAGATTCGAAGATACAGACTATGTGGAAAGATTTTTAGGTAAGCATAAAGAAAAAGATATAGGAGATATTACCGATAATATAAAGATGATGATTTTGGAATGTTGGTTACAATATGATAAGAAAAATAATAGAAAAGAAGCAGAAAAGATATTGGACAATATTTTGGAATTAGAAAATAGCATAATTGTACAAGTATTTTTTTTGAGAGAAGAAAAGAAAAAAATAGAATTTTTAAATGGATTATCATATATTACAAAATGTATTATAGAGATATGTTATCAAATTCGTGGTGCAAGGGCGGCA
>CAJTOU010000194.1 GCA_910577835.1 uncultured Lachnospiraceae bacterium
AGCTGTGACTGGATTTTGTCATTTTAGTGAAGGGAAACGAGGGATTTTTTAAAATCTTCGTCATATTTAGTGTAGTTGTTTGTGGCCATAAGGAACCTCCTTTTTTGTGTATAGTTAATTGTAACATATAGTGTATGTTTATGTCTACTTTTATAGTATAGATCCAATCTGAGCCGGATTATGAGTATGAGGCAGAAGCGTTTGAGGCGTATGTGGAAAAGCAGAGAGAATCGGGGGAGGGGGATAAACGTAGTCCAAGAAAAGCAGAATAAGATAGAGGGACAGAAAAGATAATGTAAATTGACTAAAAATCAGTCAAAAGGTATTGAGATGGCTACAAGTTCTAAGCACAAGACCTTTTTTAGGACAGTATAGGATTTATAATAAGAATCAAGATAAGATAAAGATATATTTTTATCTTGGTTCATATTTTTGTGAAAACTATACATGGGAGGGCGAATAAATAAAGAGATTTGAGCTCTGATTTTTAAATATGATTCGAAGAAATCAAATTATAAACAGTTAACCTAATGGATTGGAGGTATTGCTATGAACGATTGGAACAAAAACGGAAAATACGACATGTCAGATAGTTTTATAGACTACAATATGGCAAACAATGGAACATCAGGAGCTTCCTCAGATTGGTGGAAATGGGTGTTATTTGCAATTATAGTGGGAGTATGTCCTCCGATTGGAATTATTATTTTCTTGGGAATATTGATTTTTGGATGAAGGGTAAGAATGAAAAATGAATAGAGAAATATATGCAACAGATGGAGAATATACCTTATTGCCAATATCTGATGAGGATCGTGAAAATTATATAGAGTTGCACAGACAGTTAAATGGTAAGCAAACACTTTTTTTAAATCCTTATTGTAAAGATAGAAAGATAGAGTGAAGAGTGAAGCACTTTAACATATATATCGCAAAATCAACAATAAAGTGTGCGTTCACTCTATTTTTTGTTGAGAAAATTCTAAAAAAATGCTAGAATGTTACCATTGAATAATAGTAACCAATGACACTTATTGTTTTAGTAGGAGAGGATTATTTATGTCAGTTTGCTACAAGAAACTATGGAAAATTTTGATTGATAAGGATATGAAAAAGAAAGACCTAGTTGAAGCTGCAGGGATAAGTACATATACGATTAATAAGCTAAATCGTGGAGACAATGTTACAACGGATGTCTTAGTGAAAATTTGCAAAGCATTAGAATGTAGTTTTGATGACATCATGGAAGTTGTCGAAGATGATAAATAAAATGCGTAGGCTAGGAGAATTGAAATGATAGAGAAAGTTTGCCCTTTTCACGGGATCCCTACACCTGAAGGTCGTTGCATGAGAAAGGAATTCAATGAGGAAACAGGCGAGATGGAGGAA
>CAJTOU010000195.1 GCA_910577835.1 uncultured Lachnospiraceae bacterium
AAATGCCTCACCGTTATAATGAAGAGATAGACTTGACAGAATTGAGATGTCTGAAAGAAGGAAGAATTAATCTTGACCGCGCCGAAAAATCTCTTGGCACGCTTGGAGGAGGAAATCATTTTATTGAGGCGGATAAAGATGATGAGGGAAGGATTTATCTTGTGATTCATTCTGGTTCAAGGCATTTGGGGCTTGAGGTAGCGCATTATTATCAGGAAATGGCGTATAAATCTTTAAATGGAAATACAAAGGCGGATGTAGAAAAATTAATCAAAGAATATAAGAAAGACGGAAGAGAAAAAGAGATACAATCGGCATTGCTTGCATTAAAAACTCAGATAAAAACAGAGATTCCAAAGGACCTTGCCTACTGTGAAGGCGCGCTTATGGAGGATTATATTCACGATATGAAGCTGGTACAGAAGTTTGCAGTGTTAAATCGCAAGGCAATGATGAATGAACTGATTAAGGGCATGAAGCTTAAGGTAGCAGAGGAATTTACAACGATTCATAATTATATTGATACGGATGCCATGATTTTAAGAAAGGGCGCTGTATCGGCAAAAAAAGGTGAAAAGCTGCTGATTCCGATTAACATGCGCGACGGGTCTCTTATTTGTATTGGAAGAGGGAATGAGGATTGGAACTGTTCTGCGCCTCATGGAGCAGGGCGTCTTATGTCAAGAAGAAAGGCAAAGAATTCTTATACGGTATCTGAATTTAAAAAACAGATGAAGGGAATTTATACCACATCGGTAAATGCCCAAACTCTTGACGAATGTCCAATGGCTTATAAGGATATGTCGGATATTGTGGATAATATCGGGGAAACAGCAGAGATTATTCATATTATAAAGCCGATTTATAATTTTAAGGCAGGAGAAGAGTAAGAACAGAGAAGATATATTTGATAAAAGAAATGAGGATTAAAGATGAAAATAATGGCGGCGGCGGATATTCATGGTTCTGCATTTTATTGTGATAAATTATTGAGAAGATATGAAAAAGAGAAACCGGACAAATTGTTATTATTGGGAGATATTTTGTATCATGGGCCAAGAAATGAACTTCCAAAGGATTATAATCCTAAAACAGTTATTTCAGAGCTGAATAAACGGAAGAATCAAATTCTGTGTGTAAGGGGAAACTGTGATTCAGAGGTGGACCAGATGGTGCTGGAATTTCCGATTATGGCGGAATATTGCTATCTTTATCTTGATGGAAGTATAATTTTTGCAACACATGGGCATAAATTTAACAAGGACTCCATGCCCTGCCTTGCAGAAAATGAAATATTGCTTTATGGGCATACTCATATTCCAGCATGTGAACAGATAGGCAACAATTTATATATGAATCCCGGT
>CAJTOU010000196.1 GCA_910577835.1 uncultured Lachnospiraceae bacterium
GTATTCTATTTGACTAAAGCTATTTACATCTAAAATTTCCCGATTAACATCTCTTGTAGAAAATGCGTCAGATAAATGCTCCGCTATTTGAAAAATGTCATCCTGTTTATTTCTATTTATAGCTTCAATACATTCTTTATTATCAGAGCAAATCTTAATTTTAAACTGTAACCAGTTTTCACTAACCTTTCTTTCAGGGTTTTTAATAAATGCTTCTGGATAAAAAATACTACCTCTGTATCCTGTTTCTGCTTCTATTCCCTTCTCATATAATCGGCTTATTAATCTATCCATTTTTCCTTTGTCGTAGCCTAATATACAGAAAATCGCTGGAATATGTAACTTTGGCTTACAACAATATATATCAATATAATTTTTTATAAACAGTACTATTTCTTGTTCAAAATTTTCTATTTGCGTAGGTTCAAAAACAAAGCAGCGCTTTCTATAATTCACATTCAAACATTTCCCTAATTGTTTCCTTTTGCTAGTTAAGAGTTCTTTATAATTTGATAACTCTCTTGTCCATCTTGAAATAGCTGTTTTTCTTATACCTTTTAACTCTTCCAACAATTCTTTTTTTGTTATGTTTCTATCTTCATCTTCTTTCAAAATACTTAATGATGCTATTTTCTGTATTGCATTTGGAAAAGCAATGTCATTTACATCATCTTGAGAAAAACCATTTTGGCATAATAACGCTTTATTTTCTTCTACCAATTCATAATATTCTCTCCCTACAACAAAACGAAATCTATTATTAAGGAAATCATCAATATCACACAAAACTTCCAACTCATTGTTAATGAAATACTGCCTAATTTTTTCTTTCTCTTCTTTTGTTTTTCTCTCTTTGCTTACTAGACTCTCAATTTCTAGATTTTCTATTTTCTTTATATGTGCAATATAATCACATATATATTCCATATTTTTAGTATTCAGCATCTCATTTATTTCATTTTTTGAAACTGCTTTCTTTCCTAATTGTTCAGATGGGAAAAACGCATACAAAACAAATAATATTTTACTTTCATCAGAATTTGTATATGTTTTTAACATTTGCAATATAGGCTTACTCACCTTTGACCATTGAAATTTTTCAGCTTCCCCATGATACTTGCATTGGATAGCTGTAATGTGTTCCCCATTAATCTTATCAATATCTTCGATTATTCCTTCGATTTTTATAACTTCATTTGTTGATTTTAATATTTCATTCAACGACAAATTAAACTGATACATAAATCCTTTAATTGTTGAATCAACTATTCTTCCCATCAAATCACCTTCTTTTATAATCGCTTCATTTAATAATTCCAAAATACTTCAACGCATCCTTTATCGCTTCCGCT
>CAJTOU010000197.1 GCA_910577835.1 uncultured Lachnospiraceae bacterium
GATAATAATCTTACAGTTGTTATTATCAGCAAGGGCGAAAAGCTTGCAGGACTTGTAGTTGACCGCTTAATCGGACAGCAGGAAATTGTAATCAAATCGCTTGGCAAATATATCAGCAACAGCAAGATTATCAGCGGCGCAACTATTCTTGGAGATGGCGAAGTAGCATTGATTCTTGATGTAAATACTTTAGTATAGTGGAGGTGCCGTTATGGATGAAAATATAATTGAAACATTATCAAACCAGTACATTGTTGTGAATCTTGGAATTGAACAGTATGGGATTGATATCAAGTATGTGGATAATATTGTAAGAATGCAGAAAATTACAAGAGTTCCGAAGGCTCAGAAAATTTTTAAGGGAGTGATTAATCTTCGTGGTGAGATTATACCAGTAATGAGCATCCGTACGAAATTCGGGCTGGAAAACGATATTTATACAGATAAGACACGTATTATTATTTTAAAACCGGAACAGCAGGAGGCCATCGGAATACTGGTGGATTCTGTAAAGGAAGTAGTATCGTTGGATGAGGCAAGTATTGAGAAAATCCACAGCGACGGAAAAGATGAGATGAATAAATATATCACATCTGTCGGTAAAAATCAGGGTGGTCTTATTTCTCTGTTAAATATTAATGGAATTATTGATGTGCAAAATTAATTTTAGAGTTATGGGGGCATTAATATGTCAAAAATAGATCTGGATGAATTAAATACAATACAATATGATGTACTGAAAGAAATTGGAAATATAGGCGCAGGCAATGCAACGACTGCACTGTCAAAGCTTATAAACTCAAAGGTGGACATGAGAGTTCCGAAGGTAAATCTGATTGGATTTTCTGAGCTGGCCGCTTCCATAGGCGGAGAAGAAGCAACCATGATGGGTATTCTGCTATCTCTTTCAGAGGATATTAAAGGGATGATGCTTTTTATGCTTGATTTAAAGTCCGCAACAAAGCTTTTAAATATGATGCTTACCAATATGGGAGCACCGGAAAAAAGAGAAGACGAAGAATTTAATGAGATGCATTTGTCTGCATTAAATGAAATCGGAAATATTATTACGGGGGCATATTTATCAGCGCTGTCCGATTTGACAAGGCTTAGCATTGTGGCGAGTGTACCGCATCTGCAGATTGATATGGCTGGCGCAATTTTAAGTCTGCCGGCGATTGAGTTTGGCAAAATCGGAGATAAAGTGTTATATATTGAAACTACATTTAACGAGGAAAGCGAAATCAATGGATATTTTATCCTGGTTCCTGAACTGGATTCCTATGATAGAATACTTGAATCACTGGGAATTTGTTAGGCAGA
>CAJTOU010000198.1 GCA_910577835.1 uncultured Lachnospiraceae bacterium
GTATCTTTATCTATTTCTATATCGGCGTACTCTGTTTCGCCATTTTCCTTCACACAGCCTATTTTGGAATCCTGTGTGACAAAATAAATATCCGCACTGTTCTTTGAAAAATATTCCCGAATAACCTTATCTGTTTCTTTTGTAAGTCTTTTTTCTTTGGCGTCTTCTTCTGCCTCGGCACTATATATAGTCCCAACTTTTTTATAATATATCTTGGATGCTTTTTTATCAGTTCCATAAAATTCGCTGACATTTTTCACAATTTCTTTCGCTGTGTAGCTGCCAGAAATCAAACAGACTGTCTTGTTCCTGCCATTCGATTCATATCCCACCGATTTTTTAAAAGTATCCATGGGATAAAAAATACAATTCAAATCCGTCATATATGAAAAATCATTTCCTGTTTCTTTGCCATATACAGAACTAATGACATAGTCAGCCACCTTTTTCTTTGTCTTTCCTTTTATGAATATATAGGTGGTATCATCTACAACGAACATAATTTCCGTACCGTTTTCATTCAGCATAATCGAAGTTGCACTGTTCACAGAAACATCATTTGCCACATCTACTGCGTTTCCCTTTCTGTTGATACATTGCAGATGATTTTTCCTGCCCAGACCATAAAAATACTCGCCTTTTTCAGAAATGGCAAATATCTTTATATTTTCCACCTTTTCTTCTTTATCAGGTTCTTTTCCTATATAAGAATTATATTCATTCCCATTAGAAACAGTATAAGAATAATAATCTCCATTACCGGAAACAGCTATATTATAAACTTCTTCTTCTGTGATTTTTTCCAGTTTAGAACCGTTATATCTGAATAAACAGTCATTACTGTCTATAAGAAGTGCGGTTTTGTCATGATTCGCTATTACAATCTGTTTACAGTCCTCCATAATATCAACCAGCTTTTCTCCTTTTATATACCATGCAGTGGCCTCTCTGTCTATAATATAAAAAGCGCTTCTGTCCATATTATTGTAAATCTGCGCAGTACCGCTGACAGTACCAACCTTTTTGCTGTTCAGATAGATGGTATGCTCATTGTTATCTTCATCACAAACAGCTATTATACTATCTATTGGTCCAAAAAACACATTATATATAAATCTGGCAGTAAAAATAACTGCCGCAAGAATAAATACTGTTCCGATAATTACTTTGAAATGCTTTTTAAAAAAATCTTTTATATTAAATCGTTCTTTCTGCTGATAAAAGGTTTCGGCAAAAGAAGGGCTTTTTGGCTTCTCTGACTTTGATTTTTTGAAAACTCGTGGTTCTTTTAATTTTGCCTTTTGAATA
>CAJTOU010000199.1 GCA_910577835.1 uncultured Lachnospiraceae bacterium
TAAGAGACAGAGTTACCCACAATTCCATAAGACAGCCAGTTATACACATTACCAGCAATGCCGACTACTACGGAATCCCCCTCATTCCTACCTGGAAGATATTAAAACTTGATTTGAGATAAAAAAGATATACTATAATTCTTCTGCAAAACAAAAAATTTTATTTTTTTTACAACCAAAATGACAAAATCCGTACTTAGTATAGTGGAGGCTGTTTATCTACAAAATAACAAGGAGGTGAAAACATACTATGGATGACGAGACGATTGTAAGTCTTTACTGGGCAAGAGATGAAAGCGCGATTGCAGAAACATCTTCAAAATATGGCAGGCTTTGTAATCATATCGCAAATAACATTCTCTCAAACTACCAAGACAGGGAAGAATGTCTCAACGATACTTACCTTGCAGTCTGGAACGCAATCCCGGATAAGCACCCAAACAGATTTTCCGTATTCTTGAGCAGAATTGTCAGAAATCTGGCTTTGAAGAAATATGAATATATTTCTGCTGCAAAAAGAAATCCGGCTGTTGTTACCTCATTAGAGGAATTAGGTGACTGCGTATCCGGGACAGACAGCATAGAGTCGGAAATCGAAAAAAAGCATATCGAAAGTACGATTGATAAGTTCCTCTGGCGGTTAGAGGAAGAAAAACGGGCTGTATTTATACGTCGGTACTGGTATTTTGATTCAATCGAAACGATCTGTAAATATACAGGCTTCAGCCAGAGCAAGGTAAAATCCATGCTTTACGAAATGCGCCGCAAGTTAAAAAAATATTTAGAAAGTGAGGGTATCAAAGTATGAACAAAAAACAGCTTTCCGAACATATTGGGAACATTGATGACTGGCTTGTTGAACAGGCAGAGAATATCCCAAATTACAGACAACTGCATCACCGTCAGACAATAAGACGCTTCCTTACTGCCGCCGCAGCTTTTGTGCTTATGGCTTGCAGCTTTAGTGCAGGCGCGTTTGCCTTTGCCCGTGAAACAGTGGTTGAAGTGCCAGTAGAACAGGAAATGATAAAGTTGGAAGAAATCAATCTTACACTGATCCTGCCCGATGATTGGAAAGGAAAATATTCTGTAGAAGCTAGTGGTCAGAATTATATTGTTTATCACACACAGGTCAGAGAAGATGTCAGTGCGGGGATAGACGCATTTGACGGCGGTGTCCTGTTTTATATCGTCTGCTATGAGGAATCCATGACACCGGAACAATTCATAGAAAAAGGATATGATTTTGTCCAGTACCGTTATCTGTTTTCTACCAGCGATAAAAGATGTGT
>CAJTOU010000200.1 GCA_910577835.1 uncultured Lachnospiraceae bacterium
GGGATTACGATTTGCTGTACGAATTGTACCAGATTGCTCCGGTTATTAATTTATTTACATCGGAGGAATGTAAAGGAAATTGTATATTTTGTTACCGGCAGTCCTATTTGAAAAATAATACAATGAGTAATCAGGAATTATTAAATAGACTGTCTGTAATTGTAAATCTGCCTTGTTTTCATAAGATAGATAAAAATGTTTTTATCCGTTTTTTTGATGATGACTTTTTTGCAAATGAGCAAAGAGATGTTTCGTTTATAAAAGAACTATCAAATATTCTTTCGGCTAAGGTAAGAATTTTTGAGCTTACTTTTTCTATCCGCTCTGTAAACAGATTGGGCAGATTATATGGCGATACTGTTTATCAGGCATTAAAAGAGCTGAATTTAAAACGGGTTACTATTGGTGTTGATGGATTTAATAACAGAGATTTGAAGAGATTAAGAAAAGGATATGATATTGACTGTGTATTTCATGTGATTAAAAAGTTCAGTGCCTCTGACATACCTGTATTGATGTATGCTATTTTAACAACATTTGAGACAGATTACAGAGATTTGTTTGAAACTTTATTAAATATGCTGAAACTGGCAGTAAATAACGGAGTGTATATCGGACCTGCAATTACACCGTGTATCTGTGTACACAGCGGCAATAAAAAATTATATCCACAGTTTCAGGGAGAAAACAGCATTTATTTAAATGCGGATACAGTTGATTATTGTGATAATAATGAAATTAAAATAATGTCAGGACAAATTTTACCAAAGGATTCATTTGTGAGACGGTATTTAACTGTTATTTCGGCTCCAACAGAGATGGAGTCTGCATATATTCTTCCGTTAATGTGTAAATATATGGAAGAATTAGCTGTGGCTTCCAATATTTTACATAAGCTGATATATAAAGACGGTTACCGGCAAAAAATGAAAGAGATTTTACAAAAATTAAAGCACAGATATATCGGTCAATTAGAGAATAAAAATCTGTGGAAAGATGACAGAATACAAAATTTAAACAGGGAAAATAAAATCAGGCGGAAAATCAGAGATGTGGAAACTTACATTGAGATGCTGAAAGATGATAACAGAATATATACAGAATATAATAATATGAAAGAAATCTTTTATCAATATAGAGATTTTTGTATGCAGCAAAACAGAGAGAACTATGATTCTAGTCTGGCAGGCGGGATTATGAGATTATCCCCGTTGCCTGTTCGTTCATTTTTGAGAAAATCAGACCGTGATTTTATTGAAACAGAATCCTGTATCTGTCTCTTATACACA
>CAJTOU010000201.1 GCA_910577835.1 uncultured Lachnospiraceae bacterium
GTAGTTTTTTAGAGGAGGTATTACATGGATCAAATCACTCATGATGTACGTAGTTCGCAATGGCTGGAGATAATAACCCAGTGCCAAAATCGTCCGGAAGGAACAACCGCCAAACAATGGATGGCTGACAATGGTATCAGTGAAAAGTCGTATTACTATTGGCTTCGTAAATTCAGGAAGCAGGCTTATTCCCAAATGACTGAAACGTCTACAGCGCTGTCTTCCGGAAAGGAAATATCTTTTGCAGAAGTATCTGTCTCACCGAAGCAGACGGTAAACGTGACAGCTTTCACGTCGGAAAGCCCTGTCGAAGCCATCAGACCGGTAGCGGTCATCAAAAACGCAAATATTTCGATCGCATTAACAAACGAAATTTCAGAAGGCCTGCTTTCCCGTATTCTTCTGGAGGTGGCTCATGCCTGAAGATGCTGCCGGGATCCGCAAGGTAGTACTGGCGTGTGGCACTGTCGATCTTCGGAAGGGAATTGACGGGCCTGCCATGATCATTGGTGACAGATACAGGCAGAATCCCTTTGAAAAAGGTACCCTGTTTCTGTTCTGCGGCTAGCGTTCCGACTGTATAAAAGGGCTTTTATGGATGGGGACCGGATTCCTGCTTTTATACAAACGTTTTGAGGATGGCAGACAGTCCTGGCCCAGGACAACGCAGGAAGCGGCTGAACTGACCGAGGAACAGTTTCACTATCTGATGCTGGGGCTGAACCCTCTGGAACCCAGGGTCAAGGACGTAGAACCACACAGAATTTTCTGATGTTTGTGCAAAACAGAGAAATTTTTCATCCTTTTTTCACATATATATTTATCCCCGATGGGCATATTTTAATGCTGCATGAGGGGAACAGGAATGGCATATATGCTTTCCAAAACACAAAAACGGACCTTGAAAACTCTATATTTCCAAGCTCTGTAACAGCCTGAAACAATGCCAGAAATGGTGGCAGAATGACGAAAAGCAGTCTTTGTGAAATTCGCCTGTGTATCGTTTTTCTGCTACAATAATACTGTAAACAAAGCAGAAAGGACGAATGGCATGTAGGTTCATTGAAGAAGGATAACTGGCCGGCTATTTCGCTTAACTTTTCCGTGCTGCGTCCGAACTTCTGCTGGTTGGCAGGACGGATCTGTTCGATCAGATTTTCATAGTCATGCTCCAGTTTATCCAGACGTTCCTGCATCTGGCAGATGACGAATCAGTGTGATGAAACTACCGTGGAAGTGATCCATGATGGCCGCTATGCGGGCAGCAAAAGCTACATG
>CAJTOU010000202.1 GCA_910577835.1 uncultured Lachnospiraceae bacterium
GCCCTGTTGGAGCAGTTTGTTTTGCAGCAGCTTTTTGTTTCAGGAATAAAAGAAGTTCCTTATTATTGGAGTGGAAGTGAGAAAGAAAACATTGAATTTATCTATGAGGAAGAGGAAGAGATTGTTCCGGTGAAGATAAACTGTGAAGATAATGAAAATAAAGTGATAAATGAATATCAGGAAAAATATCATCCGAAATTCTTTGTAACTGTAACCAATGACACGCTGGATATAGTGAAATCAGTGCTTAAAATTCCTTCATTTTCGTTATGGAATCTGTAAATGTTTTTGGAATAACGGGGAAATAAGGAAAATATAAATATAGTAGATGTTTCAGGGAATGGAGAATGTATTTTAATATATGAAAAACAGGCGTAAAACATATTTATATATTTTTCTGATTGCTGCTTTATACATATTTGCAGTGCAGATAAATAGAATGGAAAGGGACAATGAGACAAGTGAGGCGGCAGTGAACCGCAGTCAGGATATGGAATCGGAAGAGGCGGAGAGCTTCTTTGAGGATAGAAAAAGAGTAGCACTTACATTTGATGACGGTCCGGGAGAAGACACAGAAGGGCTTTTGGATGGACTGAAGGAGAGAAATGCAAAGGCTACTTTTTTTGTTGTGGGAGAGAAGGTGGAGCAGTATCCGGATACAGTTCAGAGAATGAAGGATGAGGGGCATTTGATAGGAAATCATACCTATACGCATGTGCAGATGAATACGCTGTCGTGTGAGGCGGCGATTGCGGAGGTGAAGAAGACAAGTGAATTGATAGAGAGTATTGTCGGAGAAGGGACAGGGTATTTAAGGCCACCGTATGGAGAGTGTACAAAGCAGATGAAGAAGGAGTTGGATATGTTTATTGTATTGTGGGATGTGGACCCGTTGGACTGGAGTATACAGAATGAGGATGCGGTGGTGGAGAAGGTGCTGAGAGATGTGAAGGACGGGGATATTATTTTATTGCATGATATTTTTGATACATCGGTGAGGGCGGCGATTCGAATTGTGGATGCGCTGCAGAAGGAGGGGTATGAGTTTGTAACGGTGGAGGAGTTGATGTTTCCATAGAAAAAAGGTGTTAAAAGAAAGGACGCAGGAGGGAGTTACCGGCTTTCTTCTGTTCTTGTTTCGCAGTTTAAGAATCTCTAATCGTCTGAAATTCTGCTAAGGGCATCTGTGACAGAGGCATAACTCGCCTTGAAGGGCTTTGGTTGGCGATGTTTTTTGAGGCT
>CAJTOU010000203.1 GCA_910577835.1 uncultured Lachnospiraceae bacterium
ATACCGCTGCCAAAGGAGAAACTTTGGATGCTTTCTTAGCGGGAGAACGAGCAGCAAGAAGGACTGTCAGCAGACCGACAACAATACCCGCTATAACACTCGGATAGCTTATACTAAAAGCAGGCATACCGCCAAAAAATTCTGGACTAAGCTGCCGCAAAATAAAACACAATACCCAAACCAATACAATACCACCAACAACACCAAGCGGAATTGCAAAGCGACACCAATTCAAAGCCTCTTTGCGTACTAACCGCATAACTTGTTTAGGCGTTGTCCCTATACAGCGCACCATTCCAAAGAACTCTATTCTTTGTGCCACATTGCTGTTCATACTGCTTGTAATCATCAATACGCCTGCAATCAGAACAAGGACAAATAATATGACAGCAACAGCATACACCTGTAACATAAAAGAATTACTGCTCTGTCCTAATAGTCCAAGCAATTCTGTGTTTTCAGACACCTGCTCATCGGATAATCCAAACTGTTGCTTAATCTCAGCTATGTTACTCTGAATATTTCGGGTACTCTTAAATTTCAATAAGCGCATTGTGTAATCAGCGGGATTACTGCTTGTCCCATCTGGGTAAATGGCACGAAAACTTTCAGTTGTCAAACATACACCATAAGAGTCTTTGCTCATAATTCCTACAGTGTTATTCATAAACCCTGATATTGTGTATGCTCTTTCGCTCCCATCGGGCATAGTGATAACAATTTGTTCTCCAATTTCTAAATGCAGCATATTTTTTGCATTATTTGTTACCAGTGCTTCGTCTTTGTTTGTAGGAAATGAACCCTTATCCAATGTAGCAAAAATTTCAGTAACAGCACTTTTATTACTTCCGCATATCGCTACATTTTTCCCGGACAAAGTATAGCCTTGCTCACCTCGATAATTAAAAACTCCGTAATCGGCTACGACAGCTATTTCTGGGCGGGAAGCTATTAGATTTGCATCTTCATCACTTATGCTTCTTATTCCAATATGCCAATTTCCGTTTTCCTGTTGTGCCTGCAAAATCTGTCCTCTGATAAACATATCTGCCATACCAAAAATAGCCGTTACCAGAAAGACCGCCAATACAATACAAATAATACACATACGATTTTGCTTTCGGTGTACTTTTGCAGAAATAGGAACAAGGTCAAGATAACTTTTCATTCGCATTACCTCCCAAGTCTGTCAGTACGCCGTCTATGACACGCAATACACGGTCAACCATAGAA
>CAJTOU010000204.1 GCA_910577835.1 uncultured Lachnospiraceae bacterium
TAGTTGAAGAGTACTTTAATGATTTCTCAAAAATAAACAAACAATAAGATTTTGATTTTATGATTAAAATGCTGGGGAGTGACAAGTTGATACTTTGTTTGTTAATGATATATATATGGTGTTAGCACCATGTGATAAGGGTGGTTAGAGAGATAACTAGTATTGTGTTACGCATTAGCCGCTTTGAAAACTTCACATTGTAAGGGTTTTTAGACGTTAAATAGGTTTAGACGATATGAAATACAACCGCTTTTAGAGGACAGGGGCAAAGTTAAAAATTACTCTCTTTTCCCTGATGATGAGAACCGCAGATTTGCAGTTTATTATCTGGAATTGGAACCGGAAAGCTACTGGCAGTCAGAACCTCATTTACGGGGAACAACAGAATTTATAACAATTTTTTGCGGAACTCTTGAGATAAATGTAGATGATAAAGTCTTTACTATCACAAAAGGGGAAAGTATACGTTTTCGGGAGACCATATTCATTCATATCGAAATAGTAGCAAAGAAACAGCTATTTTACATATGATTTTATACAATCCTTAAAAAAATTGAGAGGTTGTTAGAACGATAGGAAATATAGGGTGTCACAATTGTCATATCCTATATTTTATGGTAGACTATTCTTATAGAACCATCAAATTGAAGATAGCATAGCAACAAAGGAGGTTTGTATGCCACAACTCAATAAAGGCGGTAAATTCGTATTTGGACTTTCTGTTATACACCCAGACTTAACAATACATATTCCACCACAAGCATTGTCAGAGTATGATGCTGCACGAGATGGAAAAGTTATCATTTTTACAGGAAGCAAAATAACAGGAGGCTTCTGTGTTACTACATATTCGCTGCTGTCAAATTCAAAACTTAAACATATTTTGGAGGAATGTCCAAGGTTAAGAGATTGTCAGCTTTCAGAAGGTGAATTTATCCAATATAAAGGACGTAAATATGCTTGGCTGAGCATTGATAAAAGTGGTGTTATTAAAATGCCGCAAAGCACCTTGTCAGTCTTAGAACTGCAGTCTGGAATGGAACTATTATCTATTCGCAGCAGTGATATTGCCTTTACAATGGGGGCAAAAGGACCATTATTGGAAAAAGCTCATAATTTTCATGGTGACATAAAGAAATATTAAGAGAGATTATGAAAAATCAAAAAATTAAAATAGAGATTCTGTCCTGTTTGTAGGAATAAAATTTATAATTAAATTAAAGAAGATATT
>CAJTOU010000205.1 GCA_910577835.1 uncultured Lachnospiraceae bacterium
CTCAATATAAAAGGCTCCAACACACTTATGAAAGATTATGCTAAAATGTGGCTTCCAACCAGTAAATCAAAAAAATCTCATAATACTATTGCAATGTATGAATAACTGAAGCAGATTCAAATTAGTGAAACTTTATTGAAACTAAAGATTTTTTAGGATTTTTCTATATTTTATTGACTTTTACCTATGTTTTTTTGTATAATCAGTTTGATACCTTTAATAATAAATGTACAGAGGTGATTTTATGGCGACAAAAAGCATATTAAAAACAATAGATATAAAAGATAAACGCTTAGCACATATGTTTGCAAGCGCACTTGAAAATTCTGAAAACTCCAAAGATAATCCTGTTAAAATTTCTCATGAATGTATAGAACTTAAAGGAGATGATGTCAGGAACTTCTTCCTGAATGACAAACGATATGATTAAAATACCAGATAGTAAATATATACAAATTAATTTAAGTGATATTATTAAAGGAATTGGAGAGGATAGAACGAAAAAAATTCTGTCCTCTTTTTCATGTCCTCTTAATAAAGATGTTGAAAACTTTTTTAAAAATAAAGCGATTGAGTTTTCCAAAAGAAATTTTGCTAAAACACATTTGGTATTTTGGTGTCCTGAAGACGCATCCCAAAAAGAACTTGTTGGTTATTATACAATAGCTCCAAAATCTTTTTTTATCTCAAAAGATATAATCAGCAAATCCTTATATAAAAAAATTTCTCAATATGGAGAATACGACCCCATTCAAGGAAAATGTTCTATCCCATCTATCCTGATTGGGCAGCTTGGAAAAAATTACAATATGGGAAATGATGGTCTTATCAAAGGAAGTGAATTATTACAAATGGCACAAAACAAAGTACGGGCTATCCAAAATGAGATAGGTGGCAGATATGTTTATTTGGAATGCGAAGACAAAGAAAAGCTCTTAGCATTTTATCAACATAATGGTTTTATTTTATTCGGAAAACGTTCTTTGGACAAAGACGAAACAGACATTGAGGGTTCTTATTTAATGCAGCTATTAAAAAAGCTTGACTAATAACGGTTATAATAAAAACAAGGTTATATCTTCTTGTGACGTCGCAAGAATTTCACAAACAAAAACCGCCTAGTGCCACCAACACCAGACAGTTTCAACTGAACCACTACCGGCTAAAGCCGATAGGTTCAGTTTGCTGCTAAAGCAGCCT
>CAJTOU010000206.1 GCA_910577835.1 uncultured Lachnospiraceae bacterium
GGCGAGCCATGCATATTGAGGATTGTTACGATCAGATTCAGCTGGCGACTATGATGCCAATTATTAATCGGTATATTGAACAAATCTATTGTGATGATGACAATGATTATGAGAAAAAATTGGATGAGATAATAAGCGCAATGAATCGTGCTGTTCTTCCACATGTTATTCCTGAATTGGCCGAAACATTTATAGATAGTTTTCGGATGGGACTAGTAACCACAGTTTCAGGACGTAATTTAGTTCTAAGATGGTATAGTTTATTTGTTTATCTACTATATGTGACTTTGATGCTGTACTATATAGTAACAGGAGAAAATAGAAAGATCCTTTTATTTGTACTCTTGACTTTGGTTTCGATTATATTAAATGTAGGATTGGTGTCTTTGGTCATATATTGTCAGGCAAGGTATGTGATTTATAATATGATTTTGTTTTATATCAGTTTGGTTTTAATGATAGAACCTTTTGTGATTAAAACTATAAAAGGATACGAAAGCGTTATGTTTTAGGGGATGACAGATTTTATAGAGAGGAATTATATAATGATTTTTTCGTCGTATAGTTTTGTTTTTGTTTTTCTTCCAGTTGTTGTGATACTTTACTATACTTTTTCTAAATTTAAAAGTACATATTACCAACGTTTTATCCTGATAGTTGCTTCCTTGTTTTTTTACGGATTCAATAATCCTAGCTATCTGATATTATTTGCGATTTCTGTCATAATGAATTATGTATTAGCATTAGGAATACAAAATTCAGGAATATATGTATGCAAAAAAATGATATTGATGGCTGGAGTTTTGTCCAATTTAGGTTTGATAGGGTATTTTAAATATTATAATTTTTTTATTTCAAATGTTAATTTTTTCCTGAAAACAGATTTTGGACTTAGAGAAATATTGTTGCCGTTAGGGATAAGTTTCTTTACATTTCAACAGCTTACGTTTCTTATATCTGTTTATCGTCAGGAAGAGCGGACCGGAGGCTTTATAGAGTATTGTCTGTTTGTTTCTTTTTTTCCTCAGTTGGTAGCGGGACCTATTGTTATATACAATGAAATGGAGCCGCAATTTGTGAAGGATAAAAATAGATTTTTTAATATAGACAATTTCACAGCAGGGATATATTTGTTTGTGATCGGGATTTTTAAGAAGGCTGTCATAGCTGATACGATATCC
>CAJTOU010000207.1 GCA_910577835.1 uncultured Lachnospiraceae bacterium
GGATTTGACAGCGATGTCTGTCAGGGGCTTGCTCTGAGGGTAATTAAGTGTCCCGGCATTCCGGGAAAAACAGCTCCTCTCAGTTCAGGCATCGCACAGGCAGAAAGCATTTTTGATTTTCTAATTTATAAGGAATTGCTTCACGAATTTCCTGTAATGCAGCCCTAAAGGGCAGCTATTTCTCGAACAGAGTGTAGAAAAGCTATGAAAATATATACTTTTAAAAGCACTTTGTTTTAAAAAAACAGAAAGGAACTTATATTATGAAACATTTATTTGAAGGTAAAAATATAGGAATTGCAATGACCGGCTCTTACTGCACATACGAAAAAACCTTTGCTGCCATAGAGGCATTAAGAGATACCGGTGCGAATCTGATTCCTATTTTTTCATTTAATGCTGCTTCTACGGACAGCAGATTTGGGAATCATAAGGATTTTATAAAAATAGCGGAAGAACTGACCGGAAAGACACCAATTCTGACAATTCCCGATGCGGAGCCGATTGGTCCAAAATCAATGCTTGATATTTTAGTAATTGCCCCATGTACCGGCAATACTCTTTCGAAGCTGGCGAATGGCATTTCTGATACTCCTGTTTTAATGGCGGCCAAGTCACATCTTCGAAACAACAAACCTCTTGTGATTTCTCTTTCCACAAATGATGCACTTGGTATGAATTTGAAAAATATAGGCATACTTCTTAATACAAAAAATATTTATTTTGTGCCATTTGGTCAGGATAATTACAGAACGAAGCCAAATTCCATGATTGCGCATGTGGAGCTTCTTCCTGATACCATAGAACTTGCTCTGCAATATAAACAGCTTCAGCCTGTAATTAAAAGCCATATATTAATCAAGGAATGATGCAAGGAATGATGCAAGGAATGAATGGTGGCAAGGAGAGTTAAATTAAACTTTTTAAACCGAGCAAATTAAAATTGAGAAAGAAAGGTGATGTAAAGTGTGCGGAATCGCAGGATTTTATCAGACCGATTTTGATTTTACAAAATCAGATGAATTTCTGCCACGCCTTGAAAGCATGAAGAACAGCCTTTTGCACAGGGGGCCCGATAGCAATGATATATTTTTATCAGCTCATGCGGGCCTTGCCCATGCAAGGCTTTCAATTATTGACTTAAAAGGCGGCAGACAGCCAATGAAAAAAG
>CAJTOU010000208.1 GCA_910577835.1 uncultured Lachnospiraceae bacterium
ACATAAAAATATCGAAAGCCGCTCAAAGGCGCAGGCATTGATTAGAATGGGAAACGTGATATGTAACGGAAAAATAGTTATGAAAACGTCACAAATGGTATCAGAGCAGGATTGTATAGAAATCAGCAGTTATGATTATATGAAATATGTGTCAAGAGGGGGTTTAAAGCTGGAAAAAGCGATTCAGGTGTTTCATCTGGATTTTTCAGGTAAAAAAGTGCTGGATATCGGTTCTTCTACCGGAGGCTTTACAGACTGCGCTCTCCAGCATGGGGCAGAATCTGTGATTGCAGTTGATGTTGGCAAAAATGTTATGCATTCTTCGCTGGCGGAGGATATACGAGTGGAGCTTCATGAAGAGACGGATATCAGAGATTTTCCTTTGGAGCGTTTGAAAGAGATTGATTATGTGGTCTGTGATGTGTCATTTATCTCTCTTTTATCAGTCATAAAGCCGCTGAAAAACGCACAAGGAGATTTTGAACTTGTTTTGCTGATTAAGCCGCAGTTTGAGTGCGGAGCACAGATTGCCAGACGTTATAAGGGAGTGGTTTTGGATAAAAAAGTGCATCGGAATCTGTTAAATCATGTGATACAGGGAATGAGAGATTACTCGTTTTTTTTAAAGGAAATTACTTATTCGCCTGTCTGCGGAGGAGATGGGAATATTGAGTATATTTCTCATTTTGACCGGAGGGAGTCGGATATGATTTCTTTTATTGAAATAGATAACATTGTTGAGACGGCTTTTGGAAGTCTGAAAAATAAAAACAGGAAGAAATAGTTATTATAAATGGCTGAAAAAATATATAAATATGAGGTGAAGGTATATGGAATTGAAAAACAGTTATATTGATGCCGGAAAAGCGTTTGATTTTGGAAGAGTTTCAAGAGATTATGCGCAATATCGCGATATTTACCCAAAAGAATTTTATGATAAAATCATATCCAGAAATCTTTGTATAGAAGGACAAAAAGTGCTTGATTTGGGCACTGGAACAGGGGTGCTTCCAAGAAATCTGTATCATTATGGTGCCAAGTGGACTGGTACTGATATTTCTGAAAATCAGATTAGGCAGGCAGAAAGACTTTCAGAGGAAGCGAGTATGAACATTTTATATAAAACAGCGGCAGCAGAAGACCTTGAGTTTCCTGATAATTCTTT
>CAJTOU010000209.1 GCA_910577835.1 uncultured Lachnospiraceae bacterium
TATAAGAGACAGCATCTGCCTCCTTACAATCGTATACTCATTTCCAAATCTGAAATATGGGCAGCCATTTACTCTATTCATTATAAATCTTGCCATTTCATCTTCGTCAAGGTCCATCTGACAGATATAACATTCATAATCTTCATCATATTCATAATACATACACATTTCACAAGTTCCCTGTTCCTTTTTTTCCGACATAGCTTCCTCTTTTCTTTGCCAAAATGCCTGAATGTCATGCATTGCATTTTTCTTTCTATTATATCTGTTTCCGTTCTATACGGCAAGCTTCATTCACAATTTTTTAAGAGCATCATATACTATTCTATGAACGATTTTTCTTTCGTTTTGATTATCATCAAGTGAGGAGGCCCTGCATGTCTCTCTGTATATCGATTGCAGGCGGCGATTCCCGCCAGTTTTATATGCTGTACAGACTTATAGAAAAGCTTTCCGAAAACAACATTTCTTATTTTATAAAATGCTATCAGATTAATTTCCCTGCAAATGAATTTAAAAATTTGATAGAGACAAATCCTGACAATATTATGCTCTGTGACAGCATATGGGATTTATTGAAGGACTGCGATATTCTGATTGGTCCTGTTCCCTTTACCAGAGACGGCATAAATATGTTTGCCGCCGATAAATTCCCAAAAACTGCCATTTCTGATATTATAAAACATTCTGAATATCCAAAGGTCATAATCGGGGGAAATATTCCAAAATATCTGATAAATGGAATGTCAGATTTTCCTGTATTATTTAAAGATATTATGAAAGATAAAGTATTCGTAAAAAAGAATTGTGCGCTCACAGCCGAAGGGCTGTTGAAATACGTAATTGAAAATACTTTCTGTTCCATAGAAAACGCAAAGATTTTGATTGCTGGATACGGCAGATGTGGCAGGGCGATTGCAGATAAATTATCAGTGCTTGGCGGTCACATATCAGTTTATGATAATGACTCTGTGCAAAAAGAAGGAGCAAAAAATCAGGGATATTCTTTCTGCGATATTAACGCATATATGGATACTCCTGCTGATTTTAATTTTATTATAAATACCGTTCCTTCTCCTGTGTTTAAAGCACCATTTTTAAGAAAATTAAACAGAAATTGTGTACTTTTTGATATTGCTTCTGCACCCGGTGGATTTGAC
>CAJTOU010000210.1 GCA_910577835.1 uncultured Lachnospiraceae bacterium
ATGATAGAAAGCATATAAAAGGTTTAGGAAAAAGCTGAATACGGCAAATAAAACGATTCGTGAACGCTGTTCCCGGATAAAATGCTTCCCTGCTTCTGTCTTTTCAATCCTATTGACCATACGTTGCTTTATGCTCAATCTTTGATCCCTTTTACCAAAGGAATTAAAGAAAGCAGAATAACAATACCAATCAGCCCGATTATAACGCCAATAACCATTTTGCCCCATACCATGCTAAAGCACATTCCTACGCCCAATGCTAAAGCACCAATGACACCAACGATAATTGTAAGAATGGTTTTGCCGGAAATCTGAACAGGCTGTTTGTGTTCCATTTTCCTCCATATGATTGTGGTAATCAGCCCAAGAACAAGCCCAACGCAGCCGAATATAATTCCCGGCTGAAATGCTTCCCACTCTGGGATAAGTGCCATGCACATACCGAGAGCAAATAGAACACCGCTTATTGTCCCCATAAGCATTGCAACAAAACTACTTTTCTTCATTAAAAATTACCTCCTTTTTAACCAACAGTTGTTTGTTTATTGTAAGGATAGTATAATAAATCTGTTCAACCAAAACAATCAACAATATATGCACAAGTGTTGGAATAAAGGAGGTTTTATGAACACCAAGAATAATAAGCGAAAACGGGAGTCCATGCAGAAGATAGAGCAGGTATTGATAGAATTTCTTCAAACAAAGGAATTGAACCAAATCAGTGTGTCCGATATTTGTAAAAAGGCGGAGTTGAACCGCAGTACCTTTTATGCAAATTATGTTGATATATTTGAATTAGCGGACACAATTAGGGAAAAACTGGAAGCAGAGGTTTCAGAACTATATAAAGACGAGATTACAGAAGGATTTAACTCAAATAATTATTTGTTGCTATTTCAGCATATAAAAGAAAATCAAATTTTTTATCGTACCTATTTCAAATTGGGGTATGATGAAAAATACAGAATTTGGCAGTACGACTATAACCTTGCGAAAAAACATTTTGGCGATAGTTTTATTGAGTACCATATGGAGTTTTTCAAAAGTGGTCTGACAAGAATTATCAAAATATGGCTGCAAAATGGCTGTAAAGAAACGCCCGAAGAAATGTTTGAAATCATAAAAAGTGAGTATCGAGGGCGTGAGGAATT
>CAJTOU010000211.1 GCA_910577835.1 uncultured Lachnospiraceae bacterium
ACAGCTTCCCTCGCCTAGCTTTGTATCAACATCTGTATCTCCGCCAAGGGCTTCAATTTTTGTCTTTACAACATCCAGTCCAACACCTCTGCCGGATACATCGGAAACCACCTTTGCAGTTGAAAAACTTGGCTTAAACAGCAAGTCAATAACATCTTTGTCTGTCATCACCTCAGCCTGCTCAGGAGTAATCGTTCCCTTTTCAATTCCTTTATTTCTTACTTTTTCGATATCAATGCCGTTACCATCATCCTTTACCTCAATAATAACGCCGTTGCCTTCCTGATAAGCATTCAGATAAATATTACCTACCGGGTCCTTGCCTCTTTGAATACGCACATCTGCACTTTCAAGTCCATGGTCGGCAGAATTTCTGAGCAAATGCATAAGCGGGTCACCGATTTCATCAATAACCGTTCGGTCAAGCTCGGTGTCTTCACCGGTTATGTATAGTTTCATCTGTTTATCCAGCTTCTTCGTCAAATCCCTTATCATTTTTGGATATTTCTGAGTGACAGTTTCAATTGGCATCATTCTTACCTTCATAACAGATTCATGAAGATTTGTTGTAACTCTTTCAAGATACTCAATCTGCTCATTAAAACCCTGTGTTTTAGTACCCTCATTACTGTCACTTACAGATACAAGCCCGTTTTTGGCAATAATCAGCTCACTTACAAGATTCATAAGCACATCCAGCTTTTCGATATCTACTCTTACAGAACGGCTGACAACAGGCTTTCCTGTCGGTTTTCCCGCTGATGTATTTGAAGTCTTTACAGGTGCTGCCGAAGCTGTTGCAGCTTTTACAGGTGCTGTGGAAACAGCTGGAGCTTCTTCCTTTTTAACTTCTTCTTTTATTGTCTTTTCCTGTTTTGCAGGAGCTGCTGCCGCTTCATTCTGTGGAACTTCTTTTATTTGAATGATATCGACACTTTTGATTTCCGACACATTTTCAACTGCTGCCTGAACTTTTTCCAGTTGCTCCTGTGTTACAAAAATAACGCAAAATTCAAATTCAAACTTTTCATCTTCAATATCCTGCGCACTGGGATTCGATTTTATTACCTCACCGAGCTCCTCCAGCGCCTTAAATACAAGAAACGCTCTTGCTGCCTTTAAAATACAGTTTTCGTCGATAAGCACA
>CAJTOU010000212.1 GCA_910577835.1 uncultured Lachnospiraceae bacterium
TCAAACCCCCACTTGAAGTGGGGGTTGGTGATTAGTTATAAAAAGAGTATAGAAATAACAGCAGTGGATTGTTGTCTTCCTATGTTAGAGAAGATAGATGAGGAGCAAATTAAAATAGTTGAAGCTGATGTGAGTGAAATGCCGTTTTCAAATCATAGTTTTGATATTGTGATTTCTAGACAGTGTTTGCATTATGTCAAAAAATTGGATGAAGTAATGTCAGAAGTACGAAGGGTAATGAAAAAAGATGGGGTGTTTATTTTGGGACAAATTGTTCCCTATGATTCTATTACTGCTCAATATTGGAAAAAAATTGTGCAAATACGACAACCCCTTCGGGAATGGTATTTTACGGCAGAGCAGTGGAACCAAAAACTTATGCAAAATAATTTTAAAATATTGCAAAGTGACCAATGTGTGCATAAAGGTTCTGTTAATATGTGGGTAAAAAAATATAATGTAACGGATCATCGTTTGATAGAAGAATATAAGAGGATGCTTCTGGAGGCGGATCATTACTATAAGCAAGCATATTCAGTTCGATTGAGGGAGAATGATGTTACGTATAATGCATATTGGCATATTGTGAAATGTATATTAGCTACTGAAGGATATAGCAGAGCATTTTAGTCGTGTGTAATATGTGGAAATTGATGAAGAGATTGATAAACTGATAATACAATTAAGGGAGTAAAAGACAAATATGAATTATTATCAGAAAGTATTTAGGAAACAATTATTAATTTCTAATACTATTGTTAGTCAGATTATTCCTATGTATAGGTTAAATTTTGTGATAATCGAGTGAAAAAAGAGTTGAAACTCCTTGATTGGCTTGTTTATCACATATCAGAAATTGTGGTATTGTCAAGTTCAGAGCCGCTTTACGATGCGTAAGTAGGCTTTACAATACCACAATTTTTAATACAATTCTACAATACAATCAGCAATTTTGAAGTTTTCTTTTAATCGGACAGATTGGACATGTAGACCAGAATATTCAAAAGAGTCTCTTGATGGTTTAGCATAGAAACTGATACAGAAAGTAGTGAAGATGATAAGTAAGCGTCAAATCGCTCGCCTTAACTAAGATTTAGCTTTATGCCATACTCTAAAAGACACGAAAAA
>CAJTOU010000213.1 GCA_910577835.1 uncultured Lachnospiraceae bacterium
TTTAAATCTAGCATCTTCTATTTGAATCAACTTATCTTGTGTTCCATCATCAGAGCAATTATCAGACACTATCACTTCTATATTATCATACACATAATTATTCAATATTTTTGTAACACACTCATATATAGAATCTTTTCTATTATATGTGGGTATACATATACTCAATATTATCTTGTTTTTCATTAATTTCTCCTCTTATTTTACTTAAAAATTCCCTAAGATACTACTTTATAATATTACTCATATTTAAAAAGTCCTTTTAGTTGTACAATACGGTAATTTTATATTTTCTATCAATATGCTAATTTAGAATTTATTGGCATTATATTAATATCTGTATTATATATACAATTGTAACATGCAATTTTAGACAACTTACCACTCATATGTTGTCTTCTCAAGTCTACCATCATTTCTGAATTCCAAGCTTCCTCCAATGATATATCATGTAAATCAATTATTGCCATATAATTATTTATATCTGCACAACACGCATTTAAATACCCTTCATATGTAATATGTAATCTATTAAATATCATTGAACATGGTAAAACCGAACCACTTTTCAAATCATCTTTCACAATACCTTTCTCTAATAATTCCAACATACCCCCCCCTGATTTTTACATGGGAATACATATATTTTATCAACATAATTTTCAAACTGCTGTTTAAAAATTGTAATTTCATCTTTATTCCATTCATTTTCAATATAAGAAATAAAAAGTGGTACGTTAATGTTATATTCTCTAATGTATTCTGATAAATCATATACATTTTTTTTGACTACCTGATAGTCATCTTTTCCGTGAATTTTTTTATATGTTTTCTCTGTTCCTGCATTAATTGAAAATTTGACACTATTTAATCCTGCTTTTAATAACACTTTCATACGCTCGATATTGGCTAAAGCCCCATTTGTTGTTAAATAAATATATGTAAAACCGATTTTTTTCGCTTCGGCAATATATTCTTCAAAATTTTTACAAAGCAATGGTTCTCCTATCATATAGAATCCAATCTCTCTAGTACCAGCATCATATGCTTGTTTCATAATATCAAAAATAAACATTTTATCACAATTACCATGTTTTCTTCTCATTTTATCGTAAGCACAAAA
>CAJTOU010000214.1 GCA_910577835.1 uncultured Lachnospiraceae bacterium
ATCTCTTCATATTCATTCTTCTGTACACAACTGTTCCATATAACATTTATTTTCTAAATATGACGTGAAATACTAATTATTTTAATAAGATTTAATTGTCAAAAGTTCTGCTTAACATCTTAAACTGTAAAAAATACTTAATTGACACAATATAAATATCCATAATTTTCTATTTCCTCTACAATTTCAATATTTCCTGCTTTTATCATATCTCTTGAATAAATATAATTAACATTTAAATTTTTTAATTCTTCTTTTACTTCTTTTGAGTTGACATCCCCTTCATCATATATCTTTTGATACAGCCACCCATACTGTTTACTTGTTGACATCCCTCTGGACTCAATCACTATTATTTTGGCTGTATATTGTCTAACTTTGGGTGATATATCTTCTGGAAAAATACAGGTTGTATTGCTTTCTCTTTTTAATAATTCTTGTACTACCAAAATACTCTCTTCTGGAATTTTATATACATTTTCATATTTATCAAAGTACAAATCATCTTTATACATATATACTCCTGATAAATTAATAATAATTGATATCAAAATCAAACCTACTATTTTCTTAAAATTTTTTTGATATTCCAATAATCTTGCTGATACATATGCAATTGAAAAATAAATAGGAAACATCCAATACAATCGCCAGTATACATCTACTCCCGTAATTTTCTGTGATACAAAAGTACATAAATACGGATTTAAAAATATAAAAAAACTGCATAATGTAGAACCACAAAATAAAAGTTCAGCTAAACCCTCGCCTTTTTTTAAAAATAAATATAACATTGACAGCAAAAACAAGATAAAATATGCCCCCTGTCCCATAGTCATATCAAAGACATTTTTCCATACAGGTGCGGAAGCAGACATATATTCTTTTCCAGACGATGAATTTATCACCATATAAAATGTATACAATATATATAATATAACCGGAAGCATACTTATAAACGCTCGAATAATTAATTTCTGGCATCTTTTCCATTGTTTCAAAATTCCACAATAAATTAAATATGGGATACCAAGCATAAGATAAAAAGCGGGCATAAGATAGATACCAACCACAGTAAATCCAATTCCTGCAATTACTAATATAAGATCT
>CAJTOU010000215.1 GCA_910577835.1 uncultured Lachnospiraceae bacterium
CGATTCAGGTAGTCCGTTTTGTTTTTCTTTTTTTAACTTTGTACTGCCTTTTGTACTGCTTTCTGTCAGTATTTCTTTTATCACAGCCTTGATTTCTGGAAGAAAATTTTCCAGCCCTGATAAATCACAGTTCTACAGCTCTGTTTTTGCTGTTTCTCTGTCTTTTGTTATGGTATATTCATGAATTGCCATATATATTTTATAATGTTCAATGGTATCCGTTACAGTCCTCCAAGGCCGGAATTTCTTCTGGTCTGAACATGAACTGCAGATATGGTATCCATGTCCGCAGATACTACAATAAGCATTAATCGTGTTGTCTGTCATAATTCACCTCATAAAAAACAATTATTTAAATGGAGTGCCATAGCAATCTAAATTATCAATAATTGCTTTATTAAATTCTTCTTTGGAGACATATAAAAAATGATAATTTTTTATGATGAGAATAATTTCCATTTAGAACACTTCGAATACTACAATCATTTAATTGCACACCAAATATATTTTTACTTAATCTACAGCAAAGACCAATGCTTTTAAAATATTTATTATTTTCAATACATTTTATTGGTGTAGAGGTATTCACCGAATCATTTATGTATATATTCTTTTTTCTATATTTTTTTACATCGTAATTGCACCATCCAAGTTTTTTCCCTTGTTTTAAGTATGTTTGTACAGCATTATAACTTAATCCAAATTTATTTTTTAAGTCACTAGTTGTAATATTAATATCAGAATTCCAGATATCACATATATCCTTTACAATTGTTTTGGTTGATTTTTCTCTAATTAACATCCAGTCAATTTTAGATATATCTAATATTTCTGATAATTTAGAATTTATTATACTATTTTTAATATAATCAAAATCGCTTTTATCTGCATCAATTGTAATATATGTTTTGATTCCATTTTTCAACGCAAGGGTTCTCTTATTAAAATCATTTATTTGTTCATCAATAGCATTTTTACCATTTAGATGATAAAATGTTCCATGTTTATGTTGACTTCCCATAACCTCAATAATTATATCTTCAGGAATAAAAAAATCATAACGGTATTTACCTGTCCAATTTGAATTGCCTGATGAATATTCTTT
>CAJTOU010000216.1 GCA_910577835.1 uncultured Lachnospiraceae bacterium
AACAATCTGTTTCCAACCATAAAACCTAAATCATTATAGATATTATCGGTCAATACATTTTCAATGGTAACATCCGTCAGCTTATCTTCTGTGACATCTTTATCTTCTGGATGAAGTGCCTGATATAACTGTATCAGATACTTTTTATCTTGAAACAGGTTTGTGAAAACACTGTCTTTAATGGTACGCTTCATAATCGTTGTATCTTCTTTTTTCTGTTCTTTCTCTGGCTTTTCCAATGTCTTCACCTTCCTCTAAATAAACTCTTCCATAATTATCTTACCATGAAATGCCCTGTTTTTCAATAGATTTCTCATGGCTTATCCTTCTTTCTCTATTTTATAAAACAGCACTCATAAGAATACCCCATGAGTGCTGTATGATTATTTATCTTAGTCCAAATACAATATATCATTCTATCAAACCATCTTATCACCTGTTATTTTTTCAAAAATGATTTTGGTACTCAATCACAATTTCATCTAACAACGTAATCAGTTCTCTGTGCCATTGTGCTGCTGTATTGTAAAGACCATTTTCTGTAAGAATAACCATTACATATGGCTGTTCTCGCATTACAATTCCCGCATGGTTATAGCTGTTTGGCGTACATCCATACTTTTCTGCTACGGTACAGGAAAGAATATCCCTTATAAACTCAATTGTATCAAAAGAATGTACACCATAAACACCTGTTTCACAATGAGTCAGACTATCCCACAAATACTCTGCTCCTGTATCCTGTCCAAACTCTTTATAATAGGCTTCATATGCCTTCCCTAAATCTCTTGCAGTTATATAGGGATAAGCTCCATTTCCAAGCCTCAGACTTTCTGCTTCAAATGATGAAACAAAATCTCCATATTCATTCCTTCCAAAATAATCCACCAGCATACTATATGCAACATTATCACTATATCTTATAGAATAATCCAAAAGTTCCCCAATAGAAAACTCACTTCCTGCAGGTTCATATTGAATAATTCCAGAACCTCCCCTGTCGGCTGGAACATACCTTTGTGTATAGGTAATCCTTTCCTCATAAAGTTGAGAATTATTTAATGATATATATCTTGATAC
>CAJTOU010000217.1 GCA_910577835.1 uncultured Lachnospiraceae bacterium
TCTATCCCTTACAAGTCACTCCCCTTGGTGGGAGTGTGGATTGAAATCTTAAAATCATAATCGACACTTATGTTCTCGTAAAGTCACTCCCCTTGGTGGGAGTGTGGATTGAAATTTCTTTGCTGTCAAATTTATCTTTCCGGAGCTCGCGTCACTCCCCTTGGTGGGAGTGTGGATTGAAATTTGTCTTCACTATCAACTCTATCCCATGTCCAATAGTCACTCCCCTTGGTGGGAGTGTGGATTGAAATTGCAACAGTATTAAATACAACATTAATTTTAAAGAGTCACTCCCCTTGGTGGGAGTGTGGATTGAAATTAAAACATTATTACAAAATTATGTAACAAAATATAGTCACTCCCCTTGGTGGGAGTGTGGATTGAAATTAGCTGCTTAAAGGCAGCTTGGGAAATTTGTAAGCGTCACTCCCCTTGGTGGGAGTGTGGATTGAAATTTTATAAGAATTAATGTATTATTAATAGCATTAAGGTCACTCCCCTTGGTGGGAGTGTGGATTGAAATATACGTCCCCCTTTGGGCGCTGCCCAAACCCGCAAGTCACTCCCCTTGGTGGGAGTGTGGATTGAAATTAACCACCTTCAGGAAGAAATCGAGAAACTGTATGTCACTCCCCTTGGTGGGAGTGTGGATTGAAATGATTGATAATCGTTTGCATTATGAATTTAATTGGTGTCACTCCCCTTGGTGGGAGTGTGGATTGAAATCAGTAATACCAGAAATCAAATCACCATTCTGAATAGGTCACTCCCCTTGGTGGGAGTGTGGATTGAAATCAAATATATTGACAAACGCAATAAATACAGAGAGGTCACTCCCCTTGGTGGGAGTGTGGATTGAAATCGTATTCCACGTTGCCAACGTACATGGTACCCGTGTCACTCCCCTTGGTGGGAGTGTGGATTGAAATTTTTGAAGCTCCGCAGCTCCCTTTTCGCTCTTTGTCACTCCCCTTGGTGGGAGTGTGGATTGAAATTTAGCATTATCTTGATTAGCAGAACCAGTAATACGTCACTCCCCTTGGTGGGAGTGTGGATTGAAATTTCCGTAGCCATTAGTAG
>CAJTOU010000218.1 GCA_910577835.1 uncultured Lachnospiraceae bacterium
CCTTATCAGAAACTTTATTCACAAAGTCTTTTTTCAAATCATAGTATGATTCACCCAACCCATTGTTTTCTATTCTATACCACCATAACGCAGAATATGGCGGAAAAAAGAAAACATAGTCTGCACAATTAAAATTTAATTCCTCTATAAATCTATTCATCCTGGCTTGCATATTCTCTTCAATATTATCATTATTATATTCAGAAACAGCCTGTTTATTGTCCAAATAAATTCCAATCACTCTGTTCTTCCCGAAAGAAGCATTGTAACTCCAATTTGAAAATCTGTTTATATCCATAGCCATAAATCTTTCCGTTACATTATACCCCATCTTTTTCAAAATGCTCACACCAACATCCATAGGTATAAAACGAAACCATGCTTCATAACTTGTCGCATACTTGCATTTTGAAATAATATCGTCACGATATAAATATTCCGGAATCAACTGACTATCGCTCAAGAACATATCTAAATCAACACATATGTAATATGTTTTCCTATGATCTTTCTCCTCCGATTTCTTTATCAATTTAGTTAAATCAGTGGCTCGCATACCGCTTACACCGATCAATAAAGGGCTTACTCCCATCCTTTCTTGAACCAATGTCATATCAAAATTTTGAACCATAGATGACCCTATTATCAGTGTATCATATTCGTAATTTGTTATTAAACCTGGTTCGACATATCTCTCGAAAAAGAAAAATTTATGATCTACAACTCTATATTTACAACATGGATCAACCAGAAACACAAATATTAAAAGAAAAGCCCCAAAAAGTATTCCATAATATATGAAACTAATCAGCCAATTTCTACTTGTTATTTGCCTACGTTCTTCCATTATCACCTTTGCCCCTTAACAGCATGAGATATAAAAAAATTAGCTTCTCCTACTAAAAAATAAAGTAAATAAATATACTTTCACGCGACATACAAATCACCGAAATCCAAAACAAAAATGCCACACAAAGCGCATTCCTTCGCGTTCTTATAAAATTATGCATCCTGTCTATACTATTTTGGCATTTAAAAGTTATTATTAATGTTAAAAGCAAAATTCCCATAAC
>CAJTOU010000219.1 GCA_910577835.1 uncultured Lachnospiraceae bacterium
TACCAAGATAATCATCTATCATAAGCTTTGCCACTCTGATATGCTGGTCGATTCTTGATATCATCACCTTTTCATTGACAGACTGGTCCTCCCGGCCAATAAAATAGTGATAGAGATTTACATTGATATAACACAGCTTTTTGACATAGGGAAGCGGATGAAAGACAAAGATATTATCCACATAAAAGGTATGCTCCGGCAGATGAAGTCCACAATCCTTTAACATCTGTGTCCTGTATATCACAGAATGCATGAGAATATACTGTGTCAGCCTGAAATGTACATGTCCGTCCCAGTGAGTAATTCTCTTTGTGCAGAAAATATTTTTATATTTCATCACCTTTTTGCGTCTAACACCAAGTTTGTCATAAACAAAGTTTACCAGCAGCATGTCCAGTTCCTTTTTATTTTCCACCATATATCGAAGTGTATTCAAAACCCTGCGAAACGCTTCTTCGTCCACCCAGTCGTCACTGTCCACTACTTTGAAAAAGATACCCTGTGCATGTTCAAGACCTGTATTGACAGCCCCTCCGTGTCCTTTATTTTCCTGAGTTATATATCTTACAATTGTAGGATATTTTTCACTTAACAGTACTGCTATATTGTGCGTTTCATCCTGTGAACCGTCATTTATAATAATGACCTCCACTTCCTCTCCTCCGCTGACGAGTGTCTCAACACAATGTTCCATATAATCCTGTGAGTTATAGCATGGTACGGCAATGCTTAACAATTTCATTTCCTTTTCCTCGATTTCTTTTTCAATCAAATTTCTGCCAAATGTTTAAAGATTTCTTGCAGTCTTTAACGCGCGAGCCACAATAGCGTCAATATTATAATACTTATATTCCGCCAGCCTTCCGAGAAAATGCATATTTTTATAGTTTTTCGCTAATTGCCTGTACTTTTTATACAGCTTATTATTTCCCGCATTGGCGATAGAATAATAAGGTATTTGTCCTTTTTCTCCTGTAT
Organism: uncultured Lachnospiraceae bacterium; assembly: GCA_910577835.1. Classification (GTDB taxonomy): domain Bacteria; phylum Bacillota; class Clostridia; order Lachnospirales; family Lachnospiraceae; genus CAG-303. The sequence goes on from CAJTOU010000219.1 coordinate 979, forward strand.
ACGCCTTTGGGTACTCCCTCATAATGGTAGTCCCATCTGCTTTCTGTCCCGTAAGCTTCTTAAATTCCGTAATCCTTGTATAGTCCCTGTC
>CAJTOU010000220.1 GCA_910577835.1 uncultured Lachnospiraceae bacterium
ACTGCCAATATTGCAGGGCCGCTTTTTATCGTGATCTGCCTGTTTGTTCTGGACTGGCGCATGGCACTTTTGTCCATCGTGACGCTTCCAGTCGGTATGGCATTTATGATGTCGGTTATGGGGAGTTATGCGAAGAATTATGAAGGCGCGGTGAAGACTACACAGGAGATGAATGGGACTATCGTGGAATACATAGGCGGCATTGAGGTCATCAAGGCGTTTAACCAAGGGAAGTCGTCCTATGCGAAATTCGCAGACCGGGTAAAGGCAAACGCTGCCTATTATTATAACTGGATGAAAAAAAGCCAGTTCGGGATATCCATGGGTTATTCCATCGTGCCTGCCTCACTGGTCACGATTCTTCCGGCGGGCTGGCTCTGGTACAGGAATGGAAGCCTGCCGGTGGAAACCTTTATCATGGTCATCATCCTGTCCCTCGGCATTGCGGGGCCGCTCATTGCCGCAATGAACTTTGTAGACACGCTTGCTACAGTCGGTACAACGGTGGCATCTGTGGATGAGCTTCTTTCCGCAGAGGAACAGCAGCATGGGGGCAAGGAAGCACGTATCAAAGGCACGGATATTGAACTGTCCCATGTTTCCTTCGGTTACCATGAAGATAAGAATATCCTGCGTGATGTGAGCCTTTCCATCCCTGCGGGGAGCATGACTGCCTTAGTCGGGCCGTCCGGTTCCGGCAAATCTACCATTGCAAAGCTGATAGCGGGTTTTTGGGATGTAAAGGACGGGACGGTTTCCATGGGCGGCGTAGATGAAAAGAAGATTCCGCTGGAACAGCTCTATGACCAGGTGGCATTTGTATCCCAGGATAATTATCTGTTTGACGAGAGCGTCCGGGAAAATATCCGCATGGGCAGGCTGTCCGCATCAGATAAGGAAGTGGAAGCGGCTGCCAAAGCTGCGGGGTGCGATGCCTTTATACGCTCCCTGGAAAAAGGCTATGAAACAAATGTGGGCGGAGGCGGCGCACACCTTTCGGGCGGTGAACGTCAGCGTATTGCCATAGCGAGGGCAATGCTGAAGGATGCACCTGTCGTGATATT
>CAJTOU010000221.1 GCA_910577835.1 uncultured Lachnospiraceae bacterium
GGAGAAACCAGAAAATATGAAATTGCCAGAGAACAAACAAAATAATGCTGAGAATTTAAACAATAGCAATGAAATTGCATAACAAAAATATTTGATAAACAATACTTTTTAATAAAAATGAGGCTGTGGCAATACATAGATTGAAAGAATCTGCTTTTGCGGCGGCCTTATTTTTTAATAATATAAATTGCAAAACAAAGCGTTTACAACACTGAAAATTTGCGGAACTATTTCATTTAAGAAGCTATAACCAATTAAATCATAATTACAAAAGTTTTGTAATGAATCAAATTTTGTATTCCAAAATATACAAAAAAAACAACAAAAATTCCTTGTATACATCAGATTTTTGATATATAATAACTAAAACTGCCTAAATCAATGCAGTTAAATGAGCGGCAACTGTTTAAATTCTGCAATCAGCTTCCGATTAGCTGCATGAATATTCCAGTTTTCATGGATATAAAATTTAAAAAAATTTAAATACAGAAAGGAGATTTGACTATGGCATTCATAGACAAAATCAAACAGCAGGCAAAACAGAACAAAAAGAGAATTGTTCTTCCGGAATCAATGGACAGAAGAACCTTTGAGGCAGCGGCAGAAATTTTAAGCGAAGAGATTGCAGACCTTATTATTATCGGCAGCAGCGAAGAGATTGCAAAAAACAGCGAGGGACTGGATATTTCAAAGGCAACTCTGATTGACCCAAAAACAAACCCAAAAACAGCCGAGTACATAGACCTTCTTGTAGAATTAAGAAAAGCAAAGGGTATGACAAAGGAAGATGCGACAAAGCTTCTGATGACAGAGTATATGTTCTATGCCTGCATTATGGTAAAGGCAGGAGATGCAGACGGCGTTGTTTCAGGCGCATGTCATTCTACTGCGAATACTTTAAAACCGGCGCTTCAGATTATTAAGACAAAACCGGGCACAAAACTTGTTTCTGCGTTTTTCTTAATGGAAGTACCAAACTGTGAACTGGGTGAAAATGGAACCTTTGTATTTGGTGACTGTGGGTTAAATCAGAATCCAAATCCTGAGGCTGTC
>CAJTOU010000222.1 GCA_910577835.1 uncultured Lachnospiraceae bacterium
TAATACTCTTATTAGATCGAACTCTATCAAAGAATCTCATGTACTTTCCAGTAACTGCCCCAACATCTACTATTACAAAGGCAGATTGCTTTACAACATCAATATTAATCTTCTTGTCCTTAATTACAACAAGTTCCTTCCAGTTGTTGATATTTGTCATTGAACCATTATATCTAAATCTTAGACAATAGTTAAGATTTGCACAAATAACAGCAATCATAAGCATAACAACATCTTCGCTCATACCATACGGCGGACGACAATATATGTCAAAGATATTTTTACATGCATATTCCTTATTTTCAGTAATGTTTGATACAATTTTGTCATATATTTGACGTGCTTTCTTTTCTTCTGGAGGAATCATTCTAAATTCTTTATCAATACATTTCCAAGAAGTTGCATTTGTTGTCATTAATAATGCTTCAATTCTATTTCGCACATCACTAGCAAAATTATGAATTGTTGTTTCATTCACCGAATTAGAAAGCAACATCTTGATAATGGTACAATAATAAGTTCCTCCCTTACCACCAAGATTGTTTCCTTTTGTTACAAATCCATCAAATGAGAATGAAACCACATCTGGATATAAATCTTCAAAAACGCTAGTCAGGTACATTGGCAATCTTGATTTCAATTCTTTTGTTCCTTCAGCACTGATATGAATTCGTTTTTTCTTTAATTCTGAAAACTCATCCTTCAGATTATTCTCTGCTTGACCATAATCCGCTTGGTAATGACGGTCATACTTATTTCGATTTACATCATCTAATTTGTCTAAAATATCATACTCTAAAAGTGCATTATAAAGTCTATTGTCAACATCATTTAGCAACATAACAATGATAGGGGTTCCAATAAGCTCTTTTACTAATAATTCAACACGCTCTACATATGAAGTTTCTGTATCCTTATTAACATACAGCCATACCAATCGACCCTTAGCAGCTGTAGAACTGGTTGCATTTTCCCATTCTTTTAAATAGGTCTTTACTCTTATCCCATCAAATTGCTCTATCTCATACATTTCCTGA
>CAJTOU010000223.1 GCA_910577835.1 uncultured Lachnospiraceae bacterium
ACTAAATTTTATCGTTCTGATGAAGAGAGACGAGGAATTTTTTAAAATCTTCGTCATATTTAGTGTAGTTGTTTGTGGCCATAGGAAATGTCCTTTTTGTATATAGTTAATTATAACATAGGGTGCATATTTGTGTTACTTTTATAGTATAGCCTCAAAATAGAAAAAATGGTAGACCATAAAAAGAAGCAATACTAGTAAATTTGTTAGATAATGACGGAAAACATTGACAACTTATAGATAAGTATGATATCATAAAAAATACATAAATACTTATGTTAACAATTGTTGAGATATTGTTATTAATTTATAAAAAAATATTTTTAAACGAATAGCCTATTTATTAAGTTTTTGGTCAAAAACAAAAATGATAAAGAATAGTTTTAGCTGAAAAATAGAATTAATAATGTAAAGGGGCTGTTGCACTAAGAATAAATGTTGTAAGATATAGTAGATTTTGATATTTCCAAACTTATATCTTTCAGATTATTGTTTAGTGTGGTGTTCCTTGTTTTTTTATACTTTTTGGTAGATTAAGATACTTGTGCTTTACAAAGTATTTTGAAAATTTTTTAATGTCAGAAATGTTTAGTATTATGAAAGAATTAATATAAAATAAAAGTTATTTACTAAAATGTATCCCTTGAATGTTCGGGCTTATTATGAAAGAATTAATATAAAATAAAAGCTATATGAAAGGATGTGCTTTATGACAATAGCAGAGGGAAAATTTAACACCGCCAAGATTTTTACTGATGTGGTGGAAGAGGAAGCATTAAGGGAAATTCGCCTGTTATGCGACCAAGAGTTTGCAAAGGATTCCAAAATCAGGATTATGCCCGATGTACATGCAGGAGCAGGCTGTACGATTGGCACTACCATGACAATCCAAAAATGTGTAATACCAAATCTGGTAGGCGTGGATATTGGCTGCGGGATGGAGACAATTTGCATAAAAAACAAGCATATTGAGCTGGAAAAGCTGGATAAATTAATTTATGAAAAAATTCCTTCCGGTTTTCATATCAGAGAAAT
>CAJTOU010000224.1 GCA_910577835.1 uncultured Lachnospiraceae bacterium
AACAGAAGGTGTATCTGTTGACATTTTAGGCAGCTGTAACTGTTTCATCAGTCGGTACACTCTGCCGACACTGATGTGTATGCCATAATTACGCTGAAGAACATAAGTGATTTTGTATGCTCCAAGTCGCTTATTGTAATCTGTGTAGATATGAAGAATCAGGGAAGCAATATGCTGATTCTCTTGATACGTGGTGCAGGTTCAGAAGAGAAATGTTTGAAAAAGCTTGATACATTTGTAGAGGACATAGAAAAGAGCTGTAATCTGATTTTAAAGGCATTACAGGAAGAATATGATCTACAACATGTGATTGCAGATATTTCAAACATTATAAAAGAGGGAGGATTCACCTATGCGGAAGGATTTGATAGAATTTGTTTAATTATAGATCGCGACCGAGAAAGCTTTGTTTCTTCACCTCAAAATAATCAGTATCAGTATGTAATTGATAAGTGTAAAGAAATGGGATTTGGGTTATATGTTACAAACCCATGTTTTGAATTTTGGCTATTGTTACATTTTGACGGAGTATTTGAATTGGATAGAGAAAAATTGTTAAAAAATCCAAAAGTGACAGTAAAACGAAGGTATGTTGAGCAAGAACTCCGAAGACTTTGGCCGGGGGTATAAAAAGAGTTCTTATAGGGCAGAAGAATTAGTGAAGGACATCGATAATGCTATTAATAATGAAAAGGAATTTTGTGAAGATATTGTAGAGTTGGAAAATACTGTAAGCAGCAATATAGGAAAGCTGATACAGGCACAAGGCATAACGACAGTTAAAGGCTGAAAATGCGTTAGAATGGACAGGAAGAGTGAATAATATAAGGGCTTGTGCGAGGGAGGTTGTGAACGAGGAGATTATTTACACATAGGCAATACAGCGGCAGAGGGTTAAATCTCTGTCGCTTTTTTCCGGAATCTTAGTGTCTGTATTCGTACCTTTCACATTAGAATCTTGAGAAAGGCAGTATAGGTGTTTATAATTGTGTTAGAGCTGTCTCTTATAC
>CAJTOU010000225.1 GCA_910577835.1 uncultured Lachnospiraceae bacterium
GGGAATGAGCTGTTTACAAAAATATAAGATCTCCCTTTAATATAAAAAAGTGTTTGTTATAGTATAATCATAAATAACTTCAACGAAAAATATAGAATAATTAAGAAGATTAATTTTATTTAACGCTTATGGTTATTGTTGGAGGTATGGATTAATGAAAAGAATAAAGAAATTTATTTCCGGTTTGCATTATAGTAACATGGAACCATATATATTATATGGATGTATAGCATTTTATCTTTTATATGAATACGTTGGGAAAAGTATGACTTGGTTTCAAAATTGGGATCCTTTACCTGTTTTTACAGTAGCTGTTTTAAAACTCACGTTGAATAAATTAGATAAACTAACTGATACAGGCAGTGAAAATGTAGGTTATTTAACAGATATTATTGATCAGTCTATGAAGAAAAAAATACGATGTAATATATTGCGAGTTTTTTCATATGATAGTAAAGGCTTTTACCATGCTATTCTTGGAAAAGAATTTTTTGCAGAGGAAATAATTGTATTAATGCATGAGAAATCATATGAAAAAAATGATGATATAGTACAACGTTGGAATTTATTGATAGAAAAGAAAAAAACAAATAAAGTTACAATCAAATTGCATAATTTTGATCGAATTATATATGGAATGACATTTGATGAAAAAATGGGGATTTTTGGTGGTTTTAAACCTAAATGTATTGTAAATCAACAAGGAATTGCATCGACAAAAAATACATACAGTTGTACATCGAAAGGAGGTGAAATAAGTAAATGTATTATTTTAGATTTTAATGATATATTTGATGAAATAAGAGAAGCTAGCACCATTTTAAAAAATTAAACGAGGTAGAAAATGTATAAAGAATATAAACAAGAGGAACATTGGGATAACCATTATCATAAAAAGGATAATGTAATTTTGAATTATGACGGTTGGTTAGATAAATATATTGATATATTTCCAGAGTCCGCAAAT
>CAJTOU010000226.1 GCA_910577835.1 uncultured Lachnospiraceae bacterium
GATAAAAAGTTTATTAATGGACTGCAAGTCAAGGAGTATACTAATTTAAAGCAGTGCGGGAGGATTTTAATGACAACAGATGGGATTCATGAGTATGTATCAATTGATGAACTTGAAGAATTTATGCTTGGAGATGTTTCGGAAAATAAAATACGTAAATTGACAGAAAAGGCGAATGCAAAAGGTTCTGAAGATGATAAGACAATTATTGTAATTGATAAAATGTGAAAATATGAGACAAATGCAGAAAAAAATAAAAAAGGGTTTTAGTGCAAATAACATGACAAAAGAGCAGATGAAATGTCCTGTATTTTATAATTGAAAAGGAAATATGCAAATACTATAATCAAATCCATAAACTGGAATTAATAAAAAAGAGATTGATACAGGTCATGAATACTTAAATTTTTCCAAAAAATATTTATAATGGCTGATTTGAAGTGTAACTTGAAATTTGCGGACAAAATAAAATAATTATTAAATATAGGATTGTAAAATATAAACTATAATATTGGAGGATTTTTTATGGGGAAAGAACTTTCAGAAATGAGCTTGGAAGAATTATGGCAATTGTTTCCTATATTTTTAACAGAACACAATACTTTTTGGAGTGAGTGGTTTCAAGATGAAAAAAGTATTCTTGAAAAAATACTGCCTCAAAATCAGATAGCAAGAATAAGTCACGTGGGAAGTACGTTCATTACTAATATATGGGCAAAACCTATTGTTGACATTCTTATGGAAATATCTGTTCATTGTCGTATAGAGGAGATAAATTCAATTCTGATTAAGAATGGATATACTTGTATGAGTCAAAGCAAAGACAGAATCTCTTATAATAAAGGATATACAAAAAATGGTTTTGCCAAAAGGGTGTTTCATTTACATTTAAGATATGCAGGCGAAAATGATGAATTGTATTTCAGGGATTATCTTGTGGAACATAAAGAAATTGCTCTTGAAT
>CAJTOU010000227.1 GCA_910577835.1 uncultured Lachnospiraceae bacterium
TCCATATTGGTATTTAGCAATGGCAGATGTCTTTGTCCTTTCGTCGCTGTATGAGGGATATCCAAATGCTTTAATGGAAGCTATCTGTTGCGATGTACCATGTATTGCAACGGATGTACATTCTGGTACGAGAGAAATTTTGGCTCCGGCACTGAATGTAGCAGGAGAAAGGGTGAGAGGTATAGTCAAAGCGGAATATGGAATATTGGTTCCTACATGTAGCGGTAAAAAATATAGCAAAAAAGAATCAATTGAAACTGGAGAACAGAATATGGCAGATGCGATTGTTATGTTATTAGAAGATGATCAGGAGAGGAAACACTATAGAGATAAGAGTAAAGAAAGAAGCAGGGATTTAGATATCAATCAAGTGGTCAATAAATGGATAGGGGTGATAGAAGAAAATGCAGTCTGTTGAACAAGTGGCAGGAATAAAATGAAAAAGAAATCAGAGTTAGAATGTATAATAAAATTATATAGAAGGATGAGAAATGTATATGTGAAATGCCGCTATTATCATTTAAGATCAAAAAAAGACACATTGAAACATGTGGTTATCATGTTTATAGATGATAGACATCTGATGCACCATCCTGGATTAGCGGATAGGCTTAAGTCCATTATCGGTATGTACTATATCGCGATAAGAAATGGATTCGAATTTAAGTTGAGGTTTGACAATCCGTTTCAACTGGAAAAATATTTACAGCCTAATAAAGTGAACTGGTTACTGGAAGACAGAGATGTTGATCATGGTATGTTTACTACGAAATTGATCATGTATGATGGGGCTGAAGAAATGCCGCGGTTTGATAATGAAATTAATCAGTACCATTGTTATTTTTATACGGGGCATAATAATCTGCAATATCATCAAATCGAAAACTGGGAAGAGAGATGGCAAGATATGTTTCATGAATTATTTCGTCCTTCTGAATATTTGGAAAATTTGTTGAACCAAGA
>CAJTOU010000228.1 GCA_910577835.1 uncultured Lachnospiraceae bacterium
TTTGTTGAACCAAGAATTGCCAAAAGAGCGATATGTAGCTGTACATTTCCGTTTTGTAAATGCACTGGGTGAATTTGAAAAGGGATACAAATGTCGATTAGCACGGAGTGAGCAGTCACAACTAGTTGATAAATGTTTTGCGAAAATAGAAGATATTGTGAATAAAGAGGATAATCCGTTATGTATCGTTTCTGATAACAAGTATTTTCTTTACATAGCTGGTAAGAGAGGATATATGACTCTTGGAACAGAAAATATACGACATATATCCTTTGAGTCTGACAGAAAAAGCCATGATAAGACATTCGTAGATTTTTTTGCTCTCAGTAAAGCGCAAAAAGTATATGTTGTTCATGGAGGAGCGTTATATAATTCTGTATTTCCTTATTATGCAGCAATTATTGGTGACGTGCCGTATATAGTAGAAAATATATAAAGCGGTATATCTATCTGGTCGAAGTAAAAAAAAGTATCAATGACATGAAGGAAATGCTATATGATGGGAGTATATAAAAAATTTTTGAATAATTGTATGTGGTATCTAAGCATATTATGTATATGTATCGTATTTCTCCTTTTATTTTCAATTTCTACGAGCCCATTGACTTCAAATACCTTTGGTTCGGACTCTGCTTTTTTTCAGGTAGTAGGTCAAAGTATGACAAAGGGACAGATTATGTATCATGATATATTTGATAATAAAGGACCATATTTGTATCTGATACAATATTGTGGACAAATGTTAAGCTATGGAAGAGGCGGCATTTTTGTTATACAATTAGTAAACCTTTTTGTTACACTTTATTTTGTGGATCGAACGTGTCAGATAGTATGTGGACAAAAAATGTTCAGATTTCGATTTTTATCCATTATTATTTTTTTTATATTATTGGAACTGACGTTGGATTGCGGAAATTTGAGTGAAGAGTTCTCACTTCCATTTTTGTTTATCTGT
>CAJTOU010000229.1 GCA_910577835.1 uncultured Lachnospiraceae bacterium
ATAACGATATAATTCATTCTGTTTTCCCGTTCGGTTGAAATACAGATAGGAGCCATGTCCCTCTAGCTGAACATCATGCCAATCTCCTCCCGGCTCCATTGCGCAGATTGCTTCCGGCTGTGCGGGCTGTTCCAGTGCAATCCGATACAATACATTACTTTTATTTACATAATAGTTACTCTCTTCTTCCCCGCTTCCATAGGCATAAATATAATACAGATATCCTCTGTGAATCGCAACATCACCAATATTATAAATATTATATTGAGAACCCGGCACCCCAATTGATGTGGCCAGTCTGCAGACAAACTCTCTTGTTGTACCGTCGAGAGACATCCGATACAGATCCAGATGCTCTTTTTTGGTTTCCGGCGAAGACTCCTCCTTTGTCACCAGTGTATACAAATATCCATTATAATATCTTAGAAAACTGCTTCCTTCACTGCTTATCAGCGCATTGCAATCTGAAAGATATGCATGCTGACAGGTAGGATCATGACAAAGCAGCGCCGCCTGATTAGATTCCTTATCATACGCATACAAAAAACCGTAAGCCAACAGATAACAGCTGTCCATTGTTTCGGCAACTGACATATCCGACAAATCCGTGATGCTAAACCAGTACTGATGATCAAATCCCTCCTGATATTCCTGGTTTTCCTTTGGTGGTATAAATAAAGAAGCATCCCTGACGATTTCAACTCCTTTTTCCGGCTTTACTTCCAGTCCAGATACCGCCAGTGATTTTGTGGTAATTTCCATATTTTCTGAATCCTCTGTTTTGGATTTACAACTGGCACATATCCATATTGAAATAAATAACAATACCACTATTCTTAACCTTTTTCTCATAATCTTTCCTCCTTTTATGTATATAAGAATTAGGCGTTTGTGAAACGCCACAAGCCGCATAAATACGGCATTTTTTTGTTGCTAA
>CAJTOU010000230.1 GCA_910577835.1 uncultured Lachnospiraceae bacterium
ACTCCCCTTGGTGGGAGTGTGGATTGAAATTTCCGTAGCCATTAGCAGCAGCCGCTGTTGCAGGTCACTCCCCTTGGTGGGAGTGTGGATTGAAATATCAGAGCCGCCCTCCTGATATAAATTTAAAAAAGTCACTCCCCTTGGTGGGAGTGTGGATTGAAATGTTGTAAATATTTTGGAATAGTAAATACATGCGGGTCACTCCCCTTGGTGGGAGTGTGGATTGAAATTGCATTAAGTTTACAGCTTCGATAATATTCATGGTCACTCCCCTTGGTGGGAGTGTGGATTGAAATAGGATTAATTCAGAGTGTTTATAATGCTGCACAGGTCACTCCCCTTGGTGGGAGTGTGGATTGAAATATAAATAAATTCCCGTTAATTACAGCATTTGCCGTGTCACTCCCCTTGGTGGGAGTGTGGATTGAAATTACAAAACATCTACCGAATTCCATTTTTGCATAAGTCACTCCCCTTGGTGGGAGTGTGGATTGAAATAAAACAAGTTGCGCAAATAGATAGTAATGGAGAAAGTCACTCCCCTTGGTGGGAGTGTGGATTGAAATCAAACTCTGCTTATAATTTTGCCGGAGCACAGAGGTCACTCCCCTTGGTGGGAGTGTGGATTGAAATTATTATTGAGAAGGGTTTGGATAAAGTTGCTCCTGGTCACTCCCCTTGGTGGGAGTGTGGATTGAAATTTTTAAGAAAATTACCAGTAGAAGAAAGAGTACCGTCACTCCCCTTGGTGGGAGTGTGGATTGAAATCTATTCGTTCTTTGCAAGTTTGTCCGGTAAAGCAGTCACTCCCCTTGGTGGGAGTGTGGATTGAAATATTAATTGGTTAAAAAATATCATGTACAAAAAAGTCACTCCCCTTGGTGGGAGTGTGGATTGAAATGGTGCTGCCTGTATCATTATCCGTAAAGTTTT
>CAJTOU010000231.1 GCA_910577835.1 uncultured Lachnospiraceae bacterium
GCTCAAACCCGCCTGATGTTGGTATTTTCAGCAACGGCAAGTGGATTATCCTTGCTTAATACAGTTGTAGGATATGCAAGTGCTGGTTTAAGTATTAATTAATTAGTATATATTTATAAATTTTTGTATAATATGCTAAATAGCTTAAATTCAAGATTCTGTTAAATTTGTATTTTATGGAATTATGGAGATTTTTATAGTGCTAGTGACGTATTAGTGACATGAAAAGGGCTGTAAAAGTGAGCGTCAATTTGACGACAACCTTAAACTATTAATAACATGAAGTCAGATATAAGAAAGGGGGGTCCAATTTGGCCCCCTTAGATTTTTTCTATGGCAAGCCGAAGCTGTTCGATATCTTTGTGTGTATATACCTTCTCTGTAACATCATTACCAGAGGAATGACCTACCAGCCTTTTAATACATATTTCATCAGCATGAGCATTACTTAACAGAGTAACAAAAGTATGCCGGCAGTCATGCGGCGTATGGTATGTCTGAACACCAGCAGCAGATATTACCTGTTTGAATGTTTTTGTATATTGGTCCTTTCTTGTTTGAAACCACCCGTCAGACTTGCGGAAACGTACCATTTCGACGATTTTTGAGTGTATGGGTACAATTCTGTTCTTTCCTGCTGCCGTCTTGATTCCGCCCTTATATGTGAGGTTCTCAAGGTCAATATCTTCCAGCTTCAAAGTGAGCAGTTCCCCAATTCTCCACCCACTGTATATCAGGATAAGGACCATATCAATATTGTCTGTATGGTTTTCATATGCTTTCCAGAGCAGGCCTATTTCTTCTGATGTGAAAGGAACTCCATGTTCGTCATCATCTGGTTTGGTAATCTCCACATACTTTGACACATCTTTCTGTACAATATCATACTGCATGGCATAGTCATACATCTGATTGAAAAGGTTCCTGATGT
>CAJTOU010000232.1 GCA_910577835.1 uncultured Lachnospiraceae bacterium
ATTATCAATGAATTCCTCTATCATCAAATCCAACGGATAACTTTCAATTATCAATTAAATATTAAGTATAACAGAGATTTTTTGAATAACAATATTGGAGGTTGTATCTTGAGGAGTTATCTTTATACAAATTTCATTATTTTAAGTTAAAACTAAATTACTATTACTTTAAGTTGATATTGATTTAATATAGGATATTAACTTTTATAAAAAGTACAAGCTATTTTTATAAGTTTTTCAATTATTTTTGAATTTAGGTTAAAAAATATTTCTATATATGAAAATCCTTTCTCGGATGCTTAGCAATCAAAATATCTCTCTGCTTTTTCAGTGTCACATGTGTATATATCTCCGTAACATTAATCGAACTATGCCCTAGCATTTCCTGTATATACCGAATATCAACATCCTCCTCTAAAAGACTTGTAGCAAAAGTATGTCTGAACATATGTGGTGTAATATGTAAATCTATTGCGGCTAGCGAACTATACTTATTTATCATTCTTCGAACAGCCTGATCTGACAGCACTCTTCCATTCTGATTTGCAAAGAAATATCCACACTTTTGTATTTTCTCTTGGAATTCTGTTTTATATCTTTCTAACACATGAACCACATCATCATTTCCAATTTGTACTTTCCGTTCTTTTGCTCCTTTGCCATAAATCAATATATTTCTATCATATAAATCTACATCCTCCACTTTTAAAGAACAAAGTTCTGAAATTCTTATCCCTGTTGCAAATAGCAGTTCAATTACGCCAGCATCTCTAAGAGCATTTTTTTTCTGGTAATCTGTTTTGGCATTTGATATTTGTTTATATATGGTAGATAAAAATATTTCAACAATATGAAGTGGAATAGTCTTTGGTAAAATTACAGGTTCACGAAACTTTATTTGTATTTTATTAAAAGGGTTTTGT
>CAJTOU010000233.1 GCA_910577835.1 uncultured Lachnospiraceae bacterium
TTTTCAGCAGTAAAAACTTGTTTTATGGTGTGGAGGCGGAATGGATTGATAAATATTTCTCTTATGGTTTTTTTGCAGACCAGAAGATTATGCAGGTACTTACGGATATTGTAGAAAATGATATCAGAAAAATTACAATGCAGGAAGTAAGAGAGATTTTATCATCGAAAACGCCGCCGGAAATACAGGATTTTTATGGATATGTTCACACTCTGGTCAGCCGGCCTTCTCTGCTTTCCACAGAAACAAACTATTATGAATATCGTCTGGATATCGAAGATGGGAAAGGATACCTTTTGGTTCGGAATAATGAATCAGGAACAGAAGATAGCATAAATCTGGATATTCTCAGTATTGGTTTGTATCACATGGACGGGACACTGCAGGAATTATTATATGAAAAAAAAGGAGGTTGAAATGGCTGGCTGGATTTTAAACCGGAAAAAGTACAAAGCGTTTTCCTTTTTGATCAGTGTTCTGATTTATACCGTGAATCTGGCGCTTATCAGTATTTGTATGAAATTTGGTGACTGTATCTTTGCGGGAATGCGTATGGACTGGTATGAACAGTCTGTACGGCTTGCCTTACAGGAGGATGTTTTCTTTCTGGATAAAACGGAGTTAATTCTAATTACGCTTATGATTGTATTCTCCTTTGTGATTGCATTCTCTGTTCTGGTTGTATGGAGCTACCGTAAACTGCAGCTTACAGGGGAAGTCAGTGAGACAGCCCAGTTTTTAATTCAGGGATATTCAAAAGGAAAGCTTTGGCAGGCGCTTGTAGGAGAGGCGGTGATTGATTTAGCCGCAAGTCTCCCGTTTGCCTTTCTATTTTCAGAAGTGATAATACAAAGATTATGCAGGCAATCCATGTTTCGTCTGATTCTTACTTTTTCAAAACAGAGTCTGGAAAAAGCTTTTG
>CAJTOU010000234.1 GCA_910577835.1 uncultured Lachnospiraceae bacterium
TGGTATGAAATTGAAGATGGAAAGCAGTTTGATATTTTATTATTAGATATAGAGATGCCTGAAATTGATGGAATTGACTTGACATATGCAATTAAAGAAAAGATACCAGAAACACTGGTTATTTTTATAACTTCTTATGAAAAGTATGTATATGAGTCTTTTAAAGTACAGCCATATCGTTTTATACCGAAAAATAAAATATCAGGTATGTTGCCTGAAGCATTAAATGATGCAATATGTTATATAAAGAAGCAGGCAGGAAAAGCGTATATTGTAAAGAATCAACAGGGGATAGAAAAAATATTAATAAAAAATATCATATATATTTGGCATTATGGGAAATATGCATATATTGAAAAGATAAATGGTGAGAATGTAAAAGTACGTAAAACTTTAAAAGAAATATATCAGGAGTTACCTGAAGAACATTTTGAATGGATAGAACGTGGTTGTATATGTAATTTATCACATATTGTAAAAATAGCAGATAATTGTGTATATTTAACTAATGGGGAAATACAGCAGATTAGCAGGGAACGTCTACGTGAAATCAAAGAAAGATTACAATACTATGTAATGGAGGTAGAGTAAATATGCCGCGCGTGGCAGTTGAAATTTTAGAAATACTTTGTACAATTAATGAAGCTTTTTGGATATTTGTATTGATGGAAGTATTATTTGACCGAAGAGAACGATTTCAAAAAAGTAGAAACTTTTTTTGTAAATATTGTATTCTATGGGGACCTGTTCTTCTATATTTCATACTCGTAATGGCATTAAATCAGTTAACATTAACATCTCCATATACATTTATCATAGCAATGTTATTTAGTATAGTAGTGGTAATAGTTTTTTGGAAAAGTGATTTGGTCTTATCAATAGCTATAGTTGGTACATATGGTCTTGGACCTGTCTCTTAT
>CAJTOU010000235.1 GCA_910577835.1 uncultured Lachnospiraceae bacterium
GTGGCAAGTGCAACTTTATTCATATAAGTATTCATGGCATCAAGATTCCCTGCTAATAATGCTTTGATAAAATCATTATATGATGTCTTAAAACGTGAAAACCAGCCTTTAATTATCTGGCGGAACATAATTCTAACTTCTTTATTTGTCAGCACAAGGTCATATTCCTTTTCTCCTTCTTCATTGAAAGAATAATTTTCCACTCTCAGATAACCGCCTGCCAGTAAAAGACTCCAAATAGCTGATTCATCCTCCTCTAACTGGCTGAATACAATCTATTCATCTATCTGTGCATGGAAAGACTTTTCTTTCAGCAAATCCTCCATAACGATCTTAATATCCCTGCTTCCCTCACGAATCAGTTTCCCGACAAAATTATTGGAGCTGGTATTTGCCCAGTAAGCCTCAAGTATACCTGTATCGAGAAAGTTCACGATTGACCATGGATTATAGATATCTTTCCATTTTCCGAAAATAAATCCATTATACCATTCTTTTATATCCAGCATCCTGTTTTCAAATCCATATTCCGTTAAGGCAGCGGCTACTTCCTGTTCTGTAAATCCAAATACAGTTCCATATTCGTTTGATGTAGTCGTAATAACTTTTAGATTATTCAAATCAGAAAAAACGGATTCTTTGCTGACTCTGGTAATGCCTGTCATAATGGCGCGCTCCATATATGGATTTGTTTTAAAAGTGGAATTAAACATGCTTCTTGTAAAACCCACCAGTTCCTCCCAGTATCCGTTTATATAAGCTTCCTGCATAGGCGTATCATATTCATCCAGAAGAATGAGCACTCTTTTTCCATAATATCGGTACAGATATTTCGAAAGATGATGAATAGCAAGTGTAGCGCTTACATCGTCCATGCC
>CAJTOU010000236.1 GCA_910577835.1 uncultured Lachnospiraceae bacterium
TTGGAGCTGTGAAGATGAGCGACAGGATTATCCGGGAAATAATGGGGCTGTGATTGTGACTTTTTTGCAAATTTCAGATACGCTGTTGCATTTTACGATGAATTAGGGTATAATAATTACAGCAGTAGGTAGTTGCGAAACTCGCGATGCTCGTTCGCAATCATGAACCAAAACAAAGAAAAACTCGTGCGAAGCACAAATTCTTGTATGAAAAATGGATAACTTTCGGTTTTGGGCGCACTTTAATAAGTCTTAGGCTTTATAAAGTTGGTAAGTCCTATGCTATGAGAGGCTTTAAGCTTCGAATGTATTCATGATGGTTGATTTTGTCTGCGAGAACAACAGTAATAAGTTGAGTGATACCGGCAAGAATCAGATCTGCATGCAGAGTCCTTTCGTTTTGAGTACGGCGTCCTGCGAGACAGAGATTATCTTTGATGTGATTGATCTCTCTCGGCTACGGTTCTGATTTTATAAGTATTATTCCATTCTTCGGTTCCACGAATGGTTCCGGGATAAGCCCGAAGGTCTTTTTCGGGATAGATATAAACCATACGACCGCATTTTGAGGTGGTACATGGGTTTACGCAATCGCATTGTCGGTGAGATTTTTGGGTGGATTTATCATAAACCCATTTCATCTTTGGGCAGACAAATTTAAAAGTTGGTAATCCGCTTCTCAAATGTGATTTGCTTCCTTCCGTTTTCATCGGAAGTGAAGGATCACGAGGGCAGCATGGAATACCATTTTCATTAATGGTATAATCCGTATTTTCAAGACCGGCTCTGGCATTCAGGGGGATATAAGCTTTCTGAAAATGCTTATCTTTACCAAAGGTGTCACCAGTAAGAAGGGATTTATAAAAGA
>CAJTOU010000237.1 GCA_910577835.1 uncultured Lachnospiraceae bacterium
AGTGTATTACTCCTACCAGGCGCAAACACCTGGAACGATCCGAAGCATGGTGTTATTATTGAAAAAGCAGGAGAACTCCTTTTAGCAGGTGCTACGGTATGTGCCATCTGCGGTGCCACTGTTGCATTGGCAAGTGTCGGCCTGCTGGATCACCGCCCGCACACCAGCAATGGAATGGGATACCTTGAAATGTGTTGTCCCCATTACAAAGGACAGCACTTCTACGTTGATAACCCCTCTGTTGCAGACCACAACTTGATTACCGCAAGTTCCACTGGGGCTTTGTTATGGGCAAGACAAATCATTGAGCGTTTGGAAGTCTTTCGGCCTGATACGCTGGAAGCGTGGTATAACTATTTCAGCAGTGGCAAGGAGCAAGATTTCTTTACTCTCATGCAAACCTTGCCACCCAGCAAATGACCTGCCCTTTTCGCAGATAAGAACATAATATGTAAACCTGCCGGAGGGGAACCGCCCCATCGGGCGCTATGGGCGGCTGCACCGGGAATATCTCAAACAGGAACACCCGGCACGGTACAGCTCCCTTATCCTGACCGGGAAATTATGGACATACCTTGCCGACCTGAACGAGCAGGCGGAGGAACAGCTTGACTTAATCATTGAGCCGATGAAAGCTGTCGATGGAGTGACCGAGGAGCTGAAAGCCCAAAGCCAGCTTATATGGGTAGGCCGGAGGAACAAGATCCGCAGCCGGGCGGAGGAAATCATAAACAGCGAACTGATTTATACTTTAGCGTAAACAAATCGATAAAAACGCAGTTTTAGAAAAGGGGAGGTCATCACCCGTCGGGAGATCGATGCAATAGACGAAGAGGAATTGCCTGCCCTTGTCCGGC
>CAJTOU010000238.1 GCA_910577835.1 uncultured Lachnospiraceae bacterium
ACAGCCGCCCAAAGGGATGTTACACTCCCAGGGCCGACGGCGGATGTACATGAAAGTCTGTTCCTGAGTTCATCGCCGTCGGTAGGCATCCGACGACATCCCTTTGGGCGGCTGTCAAGGGTGGCGGAAACTGCATCCATCCTAACGGTAAGCGACATGATTTTTTTAGCCACAAGTGTTACAAAAAAGCTTGACCACTACAGAAGCAGTCTTTCATCGATACAATTTTCTGCATTTGACGGGAGTCAGGGTAAATGATTCAAGAGTAGGTTCTGCTATCCATTTCTATGAGAAATGTCTGGCCAGCCGTTTGACAGAAGATGATTTTCATTTTGCGAAAGACGGTTCGACAGTTCAAAAATTGGATGTATTGGAAAGTATGATGGAGATCAAGCATAATGCTACGATGATTGGCGATTTTACTGATTGCGGGCCGAAACTGTTTACCGAGAAGGCAGCGGGGAATATATGTGGGTGTATCGGTTTTGTAAAAGACCGGAACACGGGGTTGAATGTGCCGAATACGCTCTTGAAAAAAGATATTCGAGATGTAGTTGCGAATCCGGTACAAAAGATCTATGCCGTATTCTCTAAAATGTATATGGATGAAAAATATTCTTTGATAGAGAAAATGGATAAAAGTTTTGTGGGAAAGGAAATACATTTTTCGGGGGAAATAGAGAAACTGTTGGAAAGATAAAATCAGGAGCTAGAGTCCGTCTACAGATAAAAGGGACGTAGAACAGGATAAGAAGACAGGGGGATTCATGAAATATGCAATCGACAGATATGGAGTGGGTTTAGAAAAGGAATTATGAGGGAGATGACTACTGCACGGAAGAGGAAG
>CAJTOU010000239.1 GCA_910577835.1 uncultured Lachnospiraceae bacterium
CTGGTCTTTATATAAACTTGCAAAAGAATCAGGCATACCCTATTCCTCCCTCAACTCACTATTCCAGAAGAATAATCAGCCCACTATTACTACTTTAGAACGTATCTGTGCTGGTTTACATATTACTCTTGGTGAGTTTTTCTCCGACTGTACCCCCTATCGGCAGCCAGAACAAGAATACAACAAAGAAGAAAAAGAAATTATCATGTCTTACCGCAATCTTAACCGAAATAACAAAAAACTTTTCTTGGGGTTTTTAACTCTGCTAGAAAAAAATTAGGAGTCTTGACCCTTAAGACTCCTTGTTCCATATCCCTGCTTTATACCATATTTCTAATATACATCTTATGCCGCCTGTTATCCTATCTGCATTTCCATTATTAATCTTGGTACTGCTGTACATCTGCATTGCCACCTCATATGCGTTTTTACACTCTTTATCACTACAGCCATTTAAAATTACAATCAACCTCTGTCTCTTTCCATACAATACAGATGTCGATTTAAAAGTGTGTAAATTTGAAACGCTATTCTTCTATCCTAGAAACGAAACTCAAGAAAATACTAATGAAGAAATTAAGAAAAAAAGCCTAACATAAGCAGCACTATTAATCATATGTTGGCTGTGGTATTGCATTTATTAAAAAATATGAATGAAAATAAAAATACTGCCAAAACGACTCATGAAATTACCAATAAAACTTCTGATGAAGTTACTGAT
Organism: uncultured Lachnospiraceae bacterium; assembly: GCA_910577835.1. Taxonomy (GTDB): domain Bacteria; phylum Bacillota; class Clostridia; order Lachnospirales; family Lachnospiraceae; genus CAG-303. The sequence continues at coordinate 722 of CAJTOU010000239.1, forward strand.
AAAATTACTAAGAAAAATTCTTACAAACCACTTATTCATATTTTAGGAAGTAAATGGGATGCTAGGATGTATGGGGCTATTGATAATATATTTGCAACATCTAACATATATTGGCAAACC
>CAJTOU010000240.1 GCA_910577835.1 uncultured Lachnospiraceae bacterium
TCTGAAAATAACAGTTATTGACAATGAAAACAAATCATTTATTAAACTAAGTGGAGATATAATTATAGGCTACCAAGGAATAAATCTAAATTTTTTATGTGATGATTTAACAAAGGAATATGGACAGAAACAGTGAGAGTTGCTTTATGTTTTAATATGTGAAAAATATGCTGATTTATCTGAAAGAGAAATATAATTACAAAATATCAAGATAAATTAGCATATTTTTAAGAATTTTTTAAGAGGTGTAAATAGATATGAATACAGAACAATATATAATAATTCATCTTCCAAAGGAACAATGGAAAAATGTTCCCATACCAATGAGATATACTACCAATGAATATTTTGATGTAAAAATTGAAAAAGATAATAATGGATTTCATGTTGACTTTATAAAAACAAAATTGAATGAACCTATTTCACATTATCCGGAAGAATATGATTTTCCGGATAAGTTGTATCAGGAGCATTGGGAAAAGGCTTATGCATGGGGTGTTGTAGAGGAAAATGAAGGTAAGCAGGAACTGGTTGCCTGTATTGAGACCTGTCCGGAGGATTGGTCTAACAGACTGATGATTACAGAATTATGGGTGCATGAGAAATTAAGAAGAAAAGGTATTGGACATGCATTAATGGCAGTGGCAAAACAGCAGGCGAATTTAGAACACAGACGAGCAATTATTTTGGAAACACAGTCTTGTAACGTTCCGGCGATAAGTTTTTATTTGCAGGAAGGCTTTGAGCTCATCGGTTTTGACAGCTGCTGTTATTCTAACCGAGATATTGATAAAAAAGAAGTACGACTTGATTTGGGATATTTTCCCAGAAA
>CAJTOU010000241.1 GCA_910577835.1 uncultured Lachnospiraceae bacterium
GGTCTATGTATATGATGACAGGATTCAGCGGCTTGATAATTTCTGATATTTCCGAAATATAGCTTTGAGAAGCTGTTTCATCCATGCCAAATCTCATCATTGTCTCGCACATCGGATTCTGCAAAAAGATACAGTTAAAAACATATACCACATCTTTGTCGGATTTCTCCGTAAATGAACGCCACTTTTCAAGTATCTTCATCCTCTCTGTTTCAAAATTGGGAAAATCATAATCGGCATAATCAGCTGGGTGTTCCCCTACACCTTCATCAACACAAATAACCTTTTTCCCCTTTTTATTCAGTTCATCAGCAATCATCGCCGCTGTTGTACTTTTCCCACTGCCCGGAAGCCCTTCCACTATGATTAAATTTGTTTTCATATATCTCTTTCCCTCCAAAAAATCCTATTTCTATTATCAGGCAATATTTGTTTATCTTCTATTGTTCTTTTCCTCAACTCCCGATTCCACTTTATACTTGACTTCTCAACAAATGGGAATTTAACACTGTTTGTTATACTCAAGTTCAGTGGGAAGATTTTCCCAAAGATCTGTCCTCGTCTTGCTTGTTTTCAATTTCTTCAATACCTCTATATCAGGATTAGGATATACTATAAAACAGTCAACTTCTCCCATTTCTGAACGTATCGGAAATGCAAGCTGTTCGGTGTCTATTGAAAATTGCGCATTCACACCAGTTTTATTCCCTCTTGCGTCAAGCCTAATCCATTTTTTATAATCCTTGATGTATACGCCATTTAGTCCATGATAGATTAGTACAGGAGCAGTTTCATCATCTAAAATTAACTTTTGATAACAAAAGCCT
>CAJTOU010000242.1 GCA_910577835.1 uncultured Lachnospiraceae bacterium
CTAACCATGAAGATATGGTTTGCGTCTGCGATGGAGGAAAATATTTGATTGAACAATGATCAGAGGTGAACTTGGTTGAAAAATAAAAGAGGACTTATCGGAGTTTTTTTGAGATGTGTTCTCATGATTTCTTTGGGGATGGCATTTGACCTGGAAAGGGATTATAAGTATTTGCCCTTTATGGTCCTTATAGCTTTTGTGATGCTGATGTTCTTCCTTTTGACGATCAGCCGATCCAATTTGAACAGGCATCTAAAAACTGTTTTCTTTTTCTTTGTTTCACTGGTGGTGATGCTGTGGCTTGGATGGGTAGGCGTGACATTAAGCTGGCAGTTTACCCTGGGATTTATGGGTTCAGTCTGTATCACCTGGTTTTTAATAAACATCTTCTGTATTTATTTGCACCAGAGGCGGGTAGTCGCCCGATGGAACACGGCCTATGCAGTCTGGAAGTCCGGGGGCAGCGCGGAGGACTACCTGAAAGAGATGGAACAGTGCGAAGCGGAATAAAAAAAAGATACAGGTATCATGCTTGTATATGGCGGCATCCCCTTGAACGATTACATTTTGGTACATAAGATTTCCCTGCTGAAAGAAATGGGGCGGAACCAGGAATGCCTTGCCCTGCTGAAAAGCATCCAGCCTAAAATTAAGAATCCGGAGGTGCAGAAAGCCCTTGCAGAAATGGAAACGGAGCTTTCCGTTTGCCCCAAAGCAGATGATGTAAATTAGATTGGCGGAGGTAACGAAAGTGTCTTTTGAAGTACGGATGAAAAAGAGAACGAAAATGATTGTCCTGCGAATCTTCAG
>CAJTOU010000243.1 GCA_910577835.1 uncultured Lachnospiraceae bacterium
GCTTATCTGCCGCCACTGCCTCAAGCCGGAACTAGCCTTCTAGGGAATTGGTCATCGTAGAACTGTTTCCGCATAAAAGGCATCGTCTCAACCTTGGTTTTTACACGTTGTAGCTGATGTATTCCGGCATTTTGCCTTCTTCTTGGTACTGTCTAAACAGATAGAAAAGAATGTATAGTGCCATTACATCTATATTCGATTCCGGTGAACGGTGCCAGCAATTACTACAGTTCTCAATAATAATTCTGCCATCACTAATCATCTGAGGATAATCCACACTAACTGGAATTCTCTTTGTGATTAGCTTCTTTCTTCCACTTGGCATCTTTTTCAATTTCTCATGAATCTCAGGTTCAGCAAAGCAGTCACGAGCAATTGTTATCATGCCATCATATATATGATTTTCATTTCTATACTCAGGCTCATTCAAATTGTAACCACCATATTCATACATGACGGTATTCTCATCTTCTAAAACGAGATTAGCATGTGCTCCGATTCCTCGACTCATTCTAACACCTCGCTTCTATTCCAAAGTGCAATTCAACTATCTTATTTAGCTGATTTGCAATCTCTGAAAAATCACAGTCCAAATCTAAAGTCTTAACACTGATTTTATTACCGCTCATCATGTAAGTGTTGTTAGGGAGGACTGCTTCATCTGTTTTTGTATACAGCAGCATTCCGGACACTTCATGAGGTTGTGCAGCAAGTTCAATTTCCTTATTCTTGACATAAGTAAAAATCTGATAAAGATTGCCAGAATGAAGGGTGTGCGTATCAAACTGTGACTGTGTTGTAT
>CAJTOU010000244.1 GCA_910577835.1 uncultured Lachnospiraceae bacterium
ACTGTGTTGTATGAGTATAGTACTTTGCATCTATGATAAGTACTTTCTCTTTGTAGGTTAGCATAATATCCGTTTGCATCACTGGAAGCATTGCTCCAATACCGTCATCAAGTTGCCAAGGTATCTGTGATGCATTAGCTGTAATTTCCGGATATTCTTTTCTGTAATATTCAAGTATGAACTTTTCGTATAACCTACACATGCGTTGCTCGTCCACAAACTCCATAAGACGGGTACGTCCATCAGAATTTGTTTGAAGCAGTCCTTTAACAACCAAATAGCATATAGAGATTAACAATCTGTAGGTTTGATTATTACGGTTATACTGAATATTCCAATTAACTGTATAAAGGTCTATTGGTTCTACATCACCAAAATAAACCATTAGTTTTCTTAGCTCTTTCTTTCGAGCTTTTGAAATATCGGAACGAAGTAACAGCTCAACTGTTGATTTTATTATTCTATTCATCGTTCCATTGACAGAGAATTCATCATAAGTACAAATCATCTGCTTCTTTAGCATGGTTTGTGTCTTGATGGACTCTGCGATATCTATTTTCCCACGAAGCGCAGATAAAGGTTCTGTTTGAGGAATATATTCTTTCCCTAGACCTCGCTTTATCTGGACGGCTATACCTTTTGCCAGTATTGCTGCAATAAGCTCTGCGGTATTATTAAATTGTTTCGTAGCTATATTTTTGTAGCCTTGCTCATTCAAAACCTGAAAAGCATACGACAGCATATAGTAGACATTCTGTATAGGTATCACTTAATCGCGCTCCTTAAGTTGTTGCTCCAAT
>CAJTOU010000245.1 GCA_910577835.1 uncultured Lachnospiraceae bacterium
CAGAATAAGACTTAAAACTCCTGTAATGATGGGGTGGATATAGAAGTTCCACTTTTGATGCTATATCCATTTGGAGTGTTTTTCAGGCTTGTGATACCTGATTTCGGGACTGTAATGCTCCCCCCCTTGAGATTGTCCGGTATGCATCGGGGGTGAGATGATTTCTCGCATAATAGGAGGCAGATTTTACAATCATACGATAGTTGTTGTTCATAATAAGTAGAGTTCTCCTGCTTGTTATAGAAATAGTTTATTCATGGAGAGAGAAAAAGTTACACGGAGAAATAGGGAAGGGGGATGTGGGGAACATGACGCGAAAGAGCAGGCTATTCTTCTTTGTCAAACGCACTCTCGCTCTATTCGAACGCAGCAGTACTAAGTTCTCATAGAGTTTGACAAAGAAGAATAGCCTGTTCTTTCACTGTGAATGTTTTGTTGTTTTGGTAGATTTTTGCAGTAAATATAAAAGAGGGGTATCAGATAGTATTTATATTTGGTAGGATTTGGTGAAAAGTGCTTGACATTATACCGGGGGGGGGTAAAATAATGTTGTTAAAAGTGATATTTCAGTGTAAAGGAGAATGGAAATTTATGAAAAAAATGTTTGGGTTATGTGTTGGAGCGACGGCGTTGTCAGCAATATTGGCTCTGGGAAATCCAATGCCGGTATTTACGGAAACGGTTTATGTAGATGAAGTAAATATGGATGATTTTGTGATTGATGAAAATGGAGTTCTTACAAAGTATAAAGGTAATGCAGAGAAAGTGGTGGTTCCAGAAGGAGTAACCAGTATTGGAG
>CAJTOU010000246.1 GCA_910577835.1 uncultured Lachnospiraceae bacterium
TTTACGAAAGAACAGAGTTATCGGGTGCGGATATGGAAAAGAAGATGGAGCTTATTCGGCAATATTTATGTAACAAATACAGCTCCTGTGAACATATAAAAATTACTTATGAAAATTATAAGACTGTGATTCAGGATATTGAGATACGGGCCTTTTTTGAAGAGTTATATCTGTCGGAAATAGAAAAGCCTGATTATAGCATTAAGTTTTTGTTTATGATGGCATTCAGCAGTCAGGGATATAATTTCGGACAGTTTCGATTAATGTCTCATCTTTTAAAACTGGGATATGACAGAAAGAATGTAAAAATATTTCCCATGCTTTTAAAGGGAGGAGGTTATGAATACAACCGGAGTGATTTGGAAAAGCTGCTTTACGAATATCAGCCGACCTATGTCTGTGAAACAGGCTATGTGGGATGGGAGATTGAAATTTTAAAATTGAATAAATTTATAAAGGCTCACAGTAACGCCCTTATTATGACAGGCGGCCCGTTTACCTCCTCGCATTTTGAATTTTGTAATAAAAAGCTGGGTACAGATATTATTTTCTTTGGGCATGGAGAATATGTATTTGAGGCTTTTTTAAAGTCCTGTCAAAGAGAAAAGAGCCTGTTACCTGACATAAAACAGATTCCGGGAGTGATTTATGCAAACAGTGAGTCGGAGCATATAGATTTGACAAAGAATGGAATTGTAAATAAATATATGGATTTTCTGTATTGGGACTATGATTTGCTGTACGACCTGTATCAGATTGCTCCGGTGGTTAATTTATTTACATCTGAGGAATGTAA
>CAJTOU010000247.1 GCA_910577835.1 uncultured Lachnospiraceae bacterium
GGGCCAGTTGCAAGAGAGCTAAGAGATAAGCAGTTTATGAAGATTGTTTCTTTAGCACCGGAAGTATTGTAGGAGGTGTAAAATGTCAGCTATGAAGATTAAAAAAGGTGACCTTGTAAGAGTAATCACTGGAAAAGATAAAGACAAAGAAGGCAAGGTAATGTCTGTCAATGCAAAGAACAATACCGTGCTTGTTGAGGGAGTCAATATGGTTTCCAAGCATACAAAGCCGAATGTTCAGAATCAGACAGGCGGCATCGTAAGTCAGGAGGCTCCTATTAATATCTCAAATGTCATGTTAGTAGTAGACGGTCAGATTACAAGAGTTGGCTTTAAAATAGAAGATGGCAAAAAAGTGCGTGTTGCCAAGGCAACAGGCAAGGCGATTGATTAATGAGAGAGGAGGGCCGCAAAGTGAGCAGACTTAAAGACACTTACAAGAATGAAATTGTAGATGCTATGATGAAAAAGTTTGGATACAAGAATGAACTGCAGGTACCTAAGCTTGACAAAATTGTAATAAATATGGGCGTTGGTGAAGCAAAAGACAATGCAAAGGTGTTAGATTCGGCTGTGAGAGACTTGGAAATTATTTCCGGTCAGAAGGCTGTTCTCACAAGAGCAAAGAAATCGGTTGCGAATTTTAAGATAAGAGAAGGTCTTGCAATCGGCTGTAAGGTTACGCTGAGAGGTGAAAAGATGTATGAGTTTCTTGACCGTCTCGTAAATCTTTCTCTGCCACGTGTACGTGACTTTAGAGGCGTAAATCCAAATTCCTTTGATGGAAGAGGATA
>CAJTOU010000248.1 GCA_910577835.1 uncultured Lachnospiraceae bacterium
ATTCCCATAAATATAATGCAATTTTCCATAATCTTGGGATGTACTACTTTTCAAACCAAAGAAAGTTTCTGCATCATAATTCTCCCATGGTTTTTTCTCTATGTGCAATATTATACGAAGTCCAATTAAAATACTCCCTTGCGAAACTAAAAGTATTTTTTTATTCTTATAATATTGATTTATATATTCTATTAAATCAATACAACGAATAAGTACTTCACCCCATGAACAACCTTTAGAAGACTTAGCAAAAATATTATGTAAGATTTCTCTTTGAAAAAAATCTTCCTTATCCTCTCCTGCTAATTCTTTTGATTTCTTTTCTTCCCATCCTGCATTGTTTATTCCTTTCATCCATGGAACTTCTATAAAATTTGAACCATTACCTATACAATGGTTTATAATTTTTGCAGTTTGTTTCACTCTAGCTATAGATGAATATAAAATATAATCAAACTTTATTCTATTTATAGTATCAGATATATTTTTAATATCCGAGATTCCTTTATTTGTTAAAGTAGCATTATCTGAAAGATCACTCATAAATCGTTGCTCTCTTGTTCCAATAGTCTCTGCATGTCGAAGCAAATACAAAGAACTACATTGTAAACCTAAGAATTTTTTTTCAAAATAATGTATTTGTCCATTTTCTATATTAGTAGCGATCCCATAAGATACAAGTTGATTTATTATAGAATATTTTAGTTCCATACTATTACTATGATACAATATCTTTCACCTCACTTTAATAACCCACTTTACAAGTTTTTAGAAAATAAAATAACGCACAAGG
>CAJTOU010000249.1 GCA_910577835.1 uncultured Lachnospiraceae bacterium
CTCTTATTTCTGCCTATGATGGGGTGGAAGCATTGAAACATTTTCGTGAGGATAAATTAGATTTAATCGTTCTTGACATCATGCTTCCGTCAATGTCCGGAATGGCTGTATTGCATGAGATTAGAAAAAGCAGTAATATTCCCATAATGATGCTTACAGCTATTGAAGATGAATATACGCAGTCTAACAGTTTTGATGAATTGGCTGATGATTATATCACCAAGCCGTTTTCCATGCTTTTATTGGGAAAGAGGATTAATGCCTTACTTCGCAGGAGTTGCAATAAGACCGTCCTAAACAAAGTACAGTTAGGAGAGGTTTGTATAGATTTTTCTGGCTACACAGCTTTTGATCAGGATGGAAAAATTGATATCACTCCAAAAGAGCTTGAAATACTAAAACTGTTGATTGAAAATAAAGGCTTGGTATTGTCACGCACCCAGATACTTGATGACGTATGGGGCAATGACTGTGCGATTATAGACCGGACAATAGACGCTTATATCCGTAATCTAAGAAAAAAGCTGAAACTGGATTGTATAACGACTATCAAAGGCATAGGATATAAATTTGAAATGGAGGCATTGTAAAATGAAGCTAAAGATATTTCCTAAAGTGTTTTTATTTACATTTAGCATGATGTTAATGATCACGCTGTTTGCACATGGTTTAATATTCTATATTGCTCCTACACAGAATATGCTGATTACTTCAAATTATGTCACAAATGCTGGTGCATTCTCCTATTCCGAGATAGATATGCAGCAGCTTATTACGAATACAATATTA
>CAJTOU010000250.1 GCA_910577835.1 uncultured Lachnospiraceae bacterium
GGAGGTTTATGCCATGGGAGAGAATACTTTAAAAATCAGTAATGCTATTATATGGGTAGTTGCATATTTTGGAATTATGCTTTTTTATACGTTTTTAAATGTAGCAGTTTGGAGAAAGGCATTTCCAAATTATTCAGAGTGGATAAATATTATAGTTATAATGATATGTGCGATTGGATTTATTTGTTTACTCAAAAGCAAGTATAAAATAAATCTATTATCTAATGTCACGCTGACAGGTATTATTTTGGCTATATTTTGTTCTATTTTGTTTTTCCTGCTTTTAGATAAATGCTTAGACCCTATATTTGAAAGCATTTTTCCTCAAAGTGAACAGGATTATCAAGAAACAATTCAAAGTTTAATTAAGTCACCTGTCACAAGTTTATTGCAAGTATGTATTGTTGCGCCCATTATAGAAGAAATTCTAATGAGAGGGTTTGTATTGGGAGGATTGAAAAATTCTTACGGTGTCGTGGGGGCATTGTTTATTTCTGCTTTATTTTTTGCAATCCTGCATTTTAATATGGTGCAAACTTTGTCAGCATTTGTGTGCGGTATTATATTGGGATTGCTTTATATAAAAACCAATTCAATACCTTGTTGCATCATTGCACATTGTGGATATAATTTAATATCTTACATTACAATGATTTATCCATATATAAACAAGTAAAATTGTTAATCTAAATATCTCTCAAGAAGTATACTATATTTTGTAAATAGAATATTGCCACAATCACAACAAAATAGTCACGTATCGTCAGAGTGTATAGAAAATAAATCT
>CAJTOU010000251.1 GCA_910577835.1 uncultured Lachnospiraceae bacterium
TTCCGCCTACAATAAACGGTATCAAATTAATCGTTGAATTGTCAACAAATCCAGCAGCTCCTAATGGACCATACAATGTTTTATGACCTGCAAATACAATAAAATCTGCTTTGCATATTCTTACATCTATATCTACTAATCCAAAAGACTGTGCTGCATCCATCACCGTAATTGCTCCATATTCTTTTGCCATCAAAAAAATTTCCTCTACTGGTGATATATATCCTGTAACATTACTCACATGTGTACAACATACACACTTCGGTTTATCTTTCATAAATTCATATTTTGTTTTCTCCAAATCTATCTCTAGGTTTTCTTTCAGTGGTAGCTCCTCTACTCGAATCCCTTTTTCCCTGGAAATTCGGTGTAATGTACGTGCAACAGCATTGTGCTCATATGGTGATACATACACCACATCTCCATTTGAAAACGCCAATCCATTCAGGATAACGTTTAAAGAAATTGTTGCTGACGGTGTTAGGGCAACTGCTTCTACACCAATGCCATGAACCACCTCAATTAATTTCTTACGTGTATCTTCTATTAAATTAGAGGCCTCTTGCGCAACCTTATATGAACCACGTCCTGCATTCACAGCAATACTACGATTTGCCCAATCCATCTTTTGATAGACTGCCTCTGGCTTTGGATATGTAGTAGCTACATTGTCCAAATAAATCATTTCTAGTCCTCTTTTCTCATCACTTTTTCTATCATCTCGAGAAGAATCGCAACTCGCACATTCACATCAAGATCTGAGAAGCTTTCTAACTGATCCTCT
>CAJTOU010000252.1 GCA_910577835.1 uncultured Lachnospiraceae bacterium
TGGTTTTCGCTGATAATCTCATGGGAAACTTTATTCAGATAGTCTTTTCTGGTATTTGTTATTTTTTCATTACACTTTGCTATTTTCTTTTTCTGTTTATAATAATTCCTGCTCCTTTTTTGTTTATGCGCAAGCTTCCTCTGCAGTTTTGCTAGCTTTTTCTCATATTTTTTTATAATTTTTGGATTTTCATACTTTTCTCCGTCTGATGTAATACATAAATCCTTAATCCCTAAATCCAATCCTGTATTATGGTTTGTATGTGGTAATTCTTCATGCACCGTTTCTACAAGTATTGATACATAATATTTCCCGCTTGGCACTTGCGACACAGTGGCTGATTTTATCTGCCCCCGGAAATCTCTATGCAGTTTTGCTTTTACTTCTTTTAGTTTTGGCAGCTTCATCCTGCGTTTCTCAAAATCCACTGCTATATTTCCGTTTGTGAAATTTGTCGTATAAGATTTATAGTTATCATGTTTACTTTTGAATTTTGGATATCCTGCATGTTCTTTAAAAAACTTCTGGTATGCCGCATCCATGTTGTACACTGCATTTGTCAGTGCGAATTTATCCACTTCCCTCAGCCATTCATATTCTTTTTTTAATTCCCTGTTGCAGTAATTATTGCAGTCTGTTCTGTTGACAGTTTTCTTTTCTTTCCCATAAGTTTCTTTTCGGTATGCCAGTGTTTGATTATAAACAAAACGGCAGCATCCAAATGTTTTGACTATTTGTTCTTTTTGTTCTTTGTTTGGATATATCCTGTATCTGTCTCTTATA
>CAJTOU010000253.1 GCA_910577835.1 uncultured Lachnospiraceae bacterium
GTATAAGAGACAGTCCCGCACCTGAAAAGGGTGGTCAGGAAAACCGTCAATCTCAGTTAGTGGAATATCTCTGATTTTTTGCAGCTTCGCCTCGTCTCGTTCCTCTTGGGTGGAAAACAGGTCATCGAGTCCTTTCGTTGGTAGAACGAAGTCGCTCTTTCTGCCTGCCATCGGCTAACACCTCCCTTGTGAAGTCGGCATAAGCCTTAGACACCGTACTGTTTGGCTCATAGGCATAAATGCTTTTGCCCTTTGAGCTTACCTCTGCGGCTTTCACGGCAATGGGAATGGTTGTCCGGTAAATGCGGATATGGCTTCCGAACTGCCCCCGCAATGCGTCTACGGTGCTTTTTGCAAGGTTTGTTCTTCCGTCCACAAGTGTTAAGAGAATCCCGTCAATGTTTAGCTGCGGATTTGAGTGCCGCTTCACATTGGATATAGTCGTGAGAAGCTGCGTCATTCCTTTCGCCGGAAGATACTGAGCCTGAACGGGTACGATCACGCTGTCCGCCGCTGTGAGAGCGTTCAAAGTAATCATACCAAGCGAAGGCATACAATCTATGAGAACATAATCGTAATTGCCTTTGATTTCGCTCAGGTAGTTTTTCATTACCATTTCTCTGCACATAGCGGTGACAAGGCTCATTTCCATTGACGATAATTCAAGGTTGGATGGTACTAAGTCCACGCCTTCCTCGTGCTTTAGAATCCCGTCATATGGATTTTCGTTCTTATCCATAATAACAGAAAGCAGCTTATCCGAGATTGTGACGGATAACTCG
>CAJTOU010000254.1 GCA_910577835.1 uncultured Lachnospiraceae bacterium
AAAGGAAAAGAACTAAAAAATGGCTTTTGAAAGGAAACCGGCTATTTTTATGCAGGGCAATAGAATCTGAACTATATTCTATGCGGAAAATAATCATATTTGTTATGTCCCTTTTAGTTGTTTCTATTTCAGGAAGCACAGTTGCCATGATGTATACCGATTATCAGAACCACCAGATTGATTCGGAATATCCGTTTGATGTCATGATATATCATCAAGCCCCCAAACCTGAATTCCAGCGTGAAAAAGATATATTAGAAAGTGAAACTGGAATACAGGAATCCCATGAATATGTGATATATCAAAATGGCGTCAGTATGATGAATGAATGGCTTTATACACATCTGATGTATTTTGGGGATCGATTTATCAGTGGAGAGGGTGCATTCGATGCAGAAAAGCTGGACGCTGATGAAGAGGGATATGATGTCTACTATGCATATGATACTTATATGAAAGTGAGCGATTATAACATACTTCGGAAAATGCTTGGCCAGAAGCCTGTTGAACTCCGGGCAGATGAGTATATTTTACAGATTAAAAGAAGGTTAGAACCTGAACTTACTAATGAAATCCGAAGCAGGACGCTGCTATGTGATACAAAAGAATTGCACTGCAAAGAAATCAGTACTGTAGATTTTGAACAGAATGGACATAATGGAGCTGACTATGTTTTGGTAATCCCGGATGATGCGGCAAATCATATGACACCATATTACTCTGTATTTGCGGCATCTATAAAGAAACAGGCTGCAGGAACAGTGTTTGATAAATTAGATGA
>CAJTOU010000255.1 GCA_910577835.1 uncultured Lachnospiraceae bacterium
GGTATATTGAGATGGTGAAGCCGCGGCTTTATAACAGTGAAGATGCCACAAGACAGGCAGCACTCTCAACCCTGAAGACAGTGCTGATTACTTCACTGAAACTTTTGCATCCATATATGCCATTTGTCACAGAAGAAATCTTCTGCACTCTTCAAAATAAAGAAGAATCCATTATGATTTCCGACTGGCCGCAATATTCAGAATTGCTTGTATTTGAAAAGGAAGAAAGGGCAGTTGAAACAATTAAGGAAGCAGTGCGCGGAATCAGAAATATTCGTGCGGAAATGAATGTTGCGCCGTCGAAAAAGGCAAAGGTATTTGTTGTTTCAAAGCAGGAGGATATAAGAAAAATTTTTGAAAATGGAAAGGTATTTTTTGCAACGCTCGGATATGCCAGCAATGTTGTAATACAGGAAGATAAAGAGGGCATTGATGAGGACGCCGTTTCTGTTATGATTCCGAATGCGTTTATCTATATGCCGTTTGCGGAACTAGTGGATATCGAAAAGGAAATCGAAAGGCTGACAAAGGAAAAGGAAAAGCTTGAAAAGGAGATTGCGAGAGTAAACAATATGCTTGGAAACCCGAACTTTGTAAACAAAGCACCGGAAAAGAAAATAAATGAAGAGAAGGAAAAGCAGACAAAATATATGCAGATGATGACACAGGTGGAGGAACGGCTTGTGCATCTGAAAAAATAAAAAACTGCAAAGAGATTTCCTGTGAAACAGAGAGGTTTCTCATGTCGAAACTTGCGTCAAAAAACCCCT
>CAJTOU010000256.1 GCA_910577835.1 uncultured Lachnospiraceae bacterium
GCCGAAATTGGCGGAATATTTTGGGGTAACAATTGATTATTTATTTTTTGTAAATCAGTCAGAAAATACGCTGTCAGAGGATTCCTCCCTGTTGTTGAAGCAAAATTCTGACTGGTGGGCAGGTATTTCAGAAACAGAAATGACACCAACTGCTTTGCCTCATTATGGATTTTATACACCTAAAGAGGATACTCTGTGTCTAATGGGTGATGTACGTGGAAAAGTTGTACTAGAAATAGCGTGTGGCAGTGGAGAGTCTCTGGTTTGGATGGACAGAAAAGGAGCAAAGGAACTGTGGGGACTGGATATTTCTGCTTCTCATATAAAACGTGCAGAACTTTTATTAAAGAAAAATGGAAAACTGGCAAACCTGTTTGTATCTCCCATGGAGGTAAATCCCGGACTGCCACATGCTTATTTTGATTTGGTATTTTCCATTTATGGGATTGGATGGTCGATGGATTTAGATAAAACAATTATTCATATAGCTGACTATTTAAAACCAGGCGGAAGATTGATATTTACATGGGATAATCCTCTGATGCAGTGCATTGATTCAAAAAATGGACAGTATGTTTTTTCGCGGTCTTATGTAGAAGAACAAGATATTATTATTGATAATACCTTTCTTTTGCATAACAGGAAATTATCTACTTATTTAAATTGTCTGGCAAATCATGGATTTTTGATTGAACAGGTAGTGGAGGAATCAGATTATGATGAAAAAGAAGCAGATGTTTTTCAGGAAGGAAAATTCTATTCAGCAG
>CAJTOU010000257.1 GCA_910577835.1 uncultured Lachnospiraceae bacterium
AAAATATAGTTGTGATTTATGCAAAAACATCATTTACCTTAGTAAATAAAGCTATAGAATATGAGATTTTACAGGACATTAAGTCAGATGTAAAATTTATGAAAGAAAACGAAATTCTATCCAAAGAATTAAGTGTGATAGAGGAAGATACCATTAAGTTGTTATCGGACTTCTTAGAAGATGAATTTGAGAATGCGGATTCGCATGTTGTTTTCTATTATGATGGACAGAAATGGGTTTTAGACGAAAATATCACTATTAATGCAGCTGTTGATGCTGTTTGTATCCATTTTTATTCAGAGACAATAGTGATTAATAATGAGTTGATTAACAAACAATTTATTAAAACTGCACCAATCAAAAAATCAAGAAAAATCATTATGGAAAACATAATGAATAAGTGGTCTAATGAGTATTACCTGACTGGAACAAGTGCAGAAGCTACTATTTATCGAGCTGTTATGGTTAATTCAGGAATATTAGCAAAGGACAAACCGGAAAAAGTTCAGAACTTATTGGGAATGTTTGATGAATTCTTTGAGGGATGTGTAGAAGAAAAACAGTCTTTAAATATTCTTGTTAATAAGTATAGTGCAAAACCTTATGGAATGAGAGCGGGGGTTCTTCCTATTTTGCTTGCCTATGTTCTATCACAGAAGAAAGAGGATGTTATTGTATATTATGAGGATAGAGAAACAACACTTAATGTAGATGCTATTATCAATATGGTAGATTATCCGAAGAAGTATACTAGATGTGTATAA
>CAJTOU010000258.1 GCA_910577835.1 uncultured Lachnospiraceae bacterium
CATCAACTGCCTTATTAAACAATGTAACTGCTTTTTCATAAGCATATTCTTTTCCTTTAACCGGATAAGATATACTGCCAAGATTGGTAACAACTACTATCATCTTAATATTAGCATATTGCAGTAAAAATTGTACATCTGACAAGGAAAAGTTCGATAGAGATGGATGGTTGTGCAATACAATTATGATACATTCTTTTGCAGAGACTACCAAGTGATAAGCTATAGTACTGCTTATCGGATTGACTTCATGTTCATTACCTAACGCCACTCCGATATATTCCTCACCTCTTTGATTCGTTCCACACTGTCCATTCCATATGTTATCGTCACTTCATTAAAATTATTTTCATTTTTGAAAATAAGCAAAACATTTCTTGCCAATTCCTGAATTGTATCATATTTTTTCTGGTTTTTTATATTGTATTCTTGGTACTTTTCTTATGGCTTCATCTGTAATCATAATTTTATGCTCTCTTTTTTCGCCATCTTTAGGTATTTTAAATTCTTTTTATTTTTTTGCTGTCCCAAATGGCATCATTCCATCCTAATCACTTTTCCATAGTGAAATAATTCAATTCCTATTTATTCATAATTATATATCTATATTATCACACAAACATCTTCTTTAACATAAATTCCTTGATTTTTAGCAGTTCTTCATATTTGCGCTGGTGAAGGGTGATGAGGTGGTCGAGGTGGCGGAAATAGCTCCCAATTTTAGCCTGTTCGTCAATTTTTAT
>CAJTOU010000259.1 GCA_910577835.1 uncultured Lachnospiraceae bacterium
TTTCGTCCCCATAGGCGTTCTCTCCCCATACCTTCCGGTATATCTGGTCATAGGTAAGGACACGCCCTTTCTTCTAACCCCATATATCCCCGTTTGTAAAAAGTCGATGGTCTACTTCGCACATCCCCATGCAACTCGTCAATTATTTGAAATAATGTTTTTACTATATTTATTTCATCAATTCATCCGATAACTTTATAATTTCCGACGCCACCTTTTCCCGCTGCTTTTTTGTAATATGAATATATAGAGGATAGGCAGCAACAATTCCTATAATGCCTATGATGCCAATAATGATGCCGGGAAGCATCAACCCCTCCCACACCATTGTGCAGCACATACCAGTGCCGAAAACCAAAGTACTTAAAACCCCGACAATAATAGATACGATTGTGCCGGGTTTCGTCACGCTCTGGTCCAGTCTGCGCAGCCGTTCCATTTTATCCTCTTCCTCTGTAGGCGGCATATACTTTTCCCGGATATTTTTGATTTCTTCCTGCTGTGAAGCAGAATAGGTATAGCGAAAAACATCCTTTTTCTCTTCCATTTTGTCTGACTCCTTTCCTAGTGAAATATAATCTATCACATATTTGTTTCCAAAACGATTCTGTTCTGTTTGAAAAGTATTAACTTTCAGCTTTTTTAGTTCCTTTGATGATTTGACAATCATAAAAATTGCCATACCAAGCACAAGCGTACAAACCCCGCCCCCTGTTGCACCTGTCTCTTATACACA
>CAJTOU010000260.1 GCA_910577835.1 uncultured Lachnospiraceae bacterium
TCTTCCGCGTGTTGTCCACCGCCGCCATCAGGTATGCCGTAAAACGGTTCTGCACGGAATCTGTATGTTTTTCTTTCATCCTTTCGCCTCCAGTCTTTGTTCCACGTTTCCCTGTGAACCGCAGGACCGGAGGCCCTCTGATAAAATGATCTATATAGGTTACAGTCGCAAAAATAAAAGAGCATTTATCCGCCCGAAAGCACAGATAGATGCTCTTTTCCCATAAATCTTTTCCTTCCTCCAAAAAGTAGCGTATAAGACTACCATGTTGGGCGCAGGACGCCCCCAGGAAGGTTATGTTTTTTTTAACGCAATCCCTCCACGAGTTCCCGACTTACGAAAATTCCCCACTTACAGACCATGTACCTTTCCCATGGCCGCAAAAAGGCACCCAAACAAAACCCTGATGAACCATGTTTTTTTGTTCACCAGATGTCTGGATGCCCAGTATGCTATTGCTCTACTTTTAAGTGTGTCTATACCATTTTTACTTTTGCAAGGTATGGCAATACACTACTTATAGGAGGTGACCACAATGTCTTTATCCATCAATGATGCCCAGATCTTCAGCGCCGCCTTAAAGAGGGCCAGGAAGAAAAAACATCTGACCCAGGCGCAGTGTGCGGAGCTGCTCGACCATTCCGTGTCCTTCCAGAAGGACCTGGAGCGCTGCCGCTGTTCCCCAAGCATTGAAAATTTCTACCACATCTGCAGGACGCTGGATATATC
>CAJTOU010000261.1 GCA_910577835.1 uncultured Lachnospiraceae bacterium
ATTTATGCGGGGTCCTCATTGAGCACACATGAAACCTGATATTTAGAGATTTATCCGGTTTCATGGCAATCAAAACAATCAAAAATCGATTGTATAAATTGCATATTTACTGGTAATAGGGATGATAGAATGAGTGAGATAATAAAAGTAGGAATGGCAGATTTAAAAGTATGTGCGTATCCTGATAGTCTTACAACACTGGGGCTTGGTTCCTGCGTAGGAATTGCCCTGTATGACAAGGTGACAAAGATTACCGGATTGGCTCATATTATGCTGCCAGACAGTAAAAGAATTTCAAGAAATGAAAATATTGCAAAATTTGCAGATACAGCAATAGAAGAAACGTTAAGACTTATGTTACAAAGGGGGGCTAATAAGCGGCGGATTGTTGCTAAAATTGCAGGCGGCGCAGATATGTTCGGATTGGGAAATGCCTCTGGTTCATCATTTCATGTAGGAGCCTCTAATATTGCTGCGGCGAAGGAAAATCTGGCAAAGCTGGGAATTCCTCTGATTGCACAGGATGTCGGGCTGAATTATGGCCGGACAGTAATCATAAAATCGGAAGATGGAGCTTTTGTGATTAAAGCAGTGGGAAAACCCGTAAAGGAAATTTAAAAAGGCTGGTAGTAAAGTGAAAAGAACAAATTATATACCTGCAATTGTTACATTAACAGGCTGCCTTGCAGCAACAGTTATTACTTTTCTGAACCGATACGATG
>CAJTOU010000262.1 GCA_910577835.1 uncultured Lachnospiraceae bacterium
ATTGAAAAGATCCATGCAGAATCTCCGGACAAGGGATACCGCCGAATCCGGGATGAACTGGAGCGTTACCATGATGTCCGTGTAAATGATAAACGTGTGTTGTGTATCTGTCGCAGGCTAAACATTAAATCAACGATTAAATATGCGAATAATGGCTGTACAAGGCAATCCCAAAATCCGCAATACATAGCAGAAAACATACTTAACCGCGAGTTTACTGCGGATGCTCCAAATGAGAAATGGCTTACCGATGTGATAGAATTTCATTATTCTATTGGAACAGAAAAACACAAAGTTTATCTCAGCGCGATCATGGATCTGTATGACAGACGAATTGTATCATATGTCATTGGAAACTATAATAATAATGCGTTAGTGTTTGATACATTTGATGCAGCGTTAAGTGCCAATCTGGAGGCTCCTCCCTTATTCCATAGTGACAGAGGATTTCAGTATACCAACAGGGCGTTTCATGCAAGGCTGGAAGCAGCAGAAATGACGCAAAGCATGTCAAGAGTTGCAAAATGTATTGATAATGGTCCTATGGAGGGATTTTGGGGTATCATCAAGCGAGAACGTTATTATGGAAAAAAATTTACCAACAGAGAGTCTGTAGTTGAAATGATAGAGAATTATATTGAGTATTATAACAACCGAAGGCTTCAAAGAAACCTTGGCGTATTAACGCCTATGGAGAAATATTGGAGTTATATACAGCCA
>CAJTOU010000263.1 GCA_910577835.1 uncultured Lachnospiraceae bacterium
AAAGTAAAACAGACTATATTGCAGTTACAACTCCCAAAGATTTTAAAAATAAAATAAACAGTAAAACAGGTGCCACAAACTTAATTGTGATAATAAATAATTTCTTTCTTCCAAATTTTTCTCCGTTTTTCACTGCTTCATCAATAATGCTTTTTGGCTTTATTACCCATCCAACCAGAATACAGGTTCCAATAGCTACAACGGGCATAAGAACACTGTTGCTGATATAATCCATAATATCCAGAATCTGCGCCATCGCTCCGTTCGGCAACTTGATTTCAAAATAAAGATGATTATAGCCAAGACATACAAAGATTCCACCGACAAGGGCAATTGCCGTTTCAATGGCAGCGGCTTTTTTTCTGCTCAGATGAAACCTGTCCATAAAACTGGAAACAATAGCTTCCATAACAGAAACGGCACTGGTTAGTGCAGCAAATAATACCATCGCGAAAAAGAGACAGCCAATAATATTTCCCAAGGTTCCCATAGAACTGAATACCTTTGGCAGAGAAATAAACATCAGTCCCGGTCCCGAGGCTGCCAGACCGTCTGTACCCATAAATGTAAATACGGCAGGAATAATCATAACACCGGCAAGGAAGGCTACAATCGTATCGAAAATTTCAATCTGATTGATAGACTTTATCAGATTGGCATCGTCCTTTACATAGGAACCATAAGCAATCATAATTCCCATTGCAACACTGAGACTGAAAA
>CAJTOU010000264.1 GCA_910577835.1 uncultured Lachnospiraceae bacterium
TGTGTATAAGAGACAGGATGTTAAGAGAGCTCTATAAAAGAAATATTACACAATATCAAATCACAGTAGACGGAAGTCCTGAAAACCATGATGAATGTCGTGTTCTGGCAGATGGTTCAGGAACATTCCACACGGTATACAATAATTTATTGAATATGCTGGAAGCAAAAGAATTAAAACGGTTAAATGTTGCAATCAGAATTAATACCACAAAAGAATTGCTGGAAGATATTGATTCCTGGGCGCCATTATACGAACCATTTTCAAAGGACAAGCGTTTTTTGATTAATCTTGGTGTTGTTGAAGACAGAGGAGGCAAGGCGATTCGCTCATTTCATAAGGAGTTGATTAATGAAACAGACCATATCTATAAAAAAGCAAAGGATTCACTAGCAGAGCACAGATTTTATGAAGATTTTTTATGTCCCAACTATTTTGTCTGCAAGGAAATTAATAAAATGGCCTTTGCACTGGATTATAACGGGGATGTGCGTACCTGTTCAAAAATATATACAGACAATGTAAAGGGCGTCTTAAATAATAAAGGAATGATAGAAGTCAACGACAAGTTTAAACAGTTTTATCTTAAAACCAATATGGCATGCCGGAACTGTGTTTTTGAGCCGCTTTGTCAGGGCAAGAGCTGTGGGCTGAAGAATGTCTGTGACAAAGAGCATATTGAAATAATGGTAAATGATTACATAGAAAAACAGGCAAAA
>CAJTOU010000265.1 GCA_910577835.1 uncultured Lachnospiraceae bacterium
TGGTGATATCGCTGGCCTGCTGTTCGGCCTGGGTTTCCTGAACCACTTTGATAAACTCTGCCCGGTCATTTCTGGAATACTCCGCAATCGCCTGAAGCATATCGGAAACCAGTGTCAGGACGGCGCTTTCGTTGATTCGGTGTTGCGTGGAGCAGAGGACGCCAACCGGAACCTTGCTATATTGGGAGCAGGTATACTGTGAAATACGCTTGCCGTTGTTGGTGCGGTGGACGTACATCTTACCGCCGCAGTCGGCGCAATAGAGCAGGCCGGTGAGCGGGGCAGCTTCTCCCCATCCGTCCGGGTAACGCTTCACGTTGGAGCGGATTCTCTGCACATTCTCAAAGGTTTCCGGGTCGATAATGGCGGCGTGGGTGTTCTCAAAGATTACCCATTCATTTTCGTCAACGTAATGGCTTTTCTTGTCCTTGAAATGTTTGCGGGTCTTGAAGTTGATGGTGTGGCCTAAATACTCACGCTTTTTCAGGATATTGACGATAGTGGAAGAACCCCAGCCATAAGGGTCTTTAAACGTCTTGGATTGATTCACACCCTCCCCGTAATGGGACAGGTGCAGGGAAGGTATCTCAATCTTTTCCCGTGACAGCCGGTTCGCAATCTGGTAGGGGCCGTATCCGTCCAGGGTCATAGCGAATATCCGGCACACCACGTCAGCGGCTTCTTCGTCCACAATCCAGTGTTCCCGCTTTTCGTCCCA
>CAJTOU010000266.1 GCA_910577835.1 uncultured Lachnospiraceae bacterium
TGGCTCAGAAGCAGCCATACATTCAAAGAGTGCGTAACAGCTCACTAGCCGAGAGGTCCTGCGCCGAAAATGTACCGGGGCTAAAACATGACACCGAAGCTGAGGAACTGATTTTTTCAGTTGGTAGAGGAGCATTCACAGAAGGATGAAGCTGTACCGTAAGGAGCAGTGGACTTCTGTGAAGAGAGAATGCCGGAATGAGTAGCGAGATGGAGGTGAGAATCCTCCAGGCCGAATATCCAAGGTTTCCAGGGTAAAGCTGATCTGCCCTGGGTAAGTCGGGACCTAAGGCGAGGTCGAAAGACGTAGCCGATGGACAACAGGTTGAAATTCCTGTACTGCATAATAACAGAACTGTGGGGACACGGGCAGAAAGCCTGAGCCGGAAATGGAAAAGCCGGTGCAAGCGAAGGAGCTGTATAAGAGGCAAATCCCTTATATAAGGTAATCAGTCTTCGACTGGTTACATGAAGCAGAGTCGTGACGCAGAGCGAAATGAAAGTAGCGAAACAGGCAGGCTGGCCGTCAGGAAAAGCCGCTATTGTTTATTATGTACCCGTACCGAAAACCGACACAGGTGGATGAGGAGAGAATCCTAAGGCCGACGGAAGAAGTATTGTTAAGGAACTCGGCAAAATGGCCCCGTAACTTCGGGAGAAGGGGTGCCTCCGTGAGGAGGCCGCAGAGAACTGGTCCAAGCAACTGTTTAA
>CAJTOU010000267.1 GCA_910577835.1 uncultured Lachnospiraceae bacterium
GCGGAAAGGCGTCTGCCTCTGTATTATCTGGCGTTGAATTCGCTGATGTCTCTGGCGCCGAATTCCTTTTACAAATGGTTTGGCATAGGGCTGAATGCCATATGCTCTCTGGGGCTGTGCTGTGGGATCATGGCCCTGATCCTGAGCCTGGACAGGAGCCGCTATCGATATCTGCTGGCCTGTATTGCGGGACTGGCGTGTGCGGCCTCTCCGGTCATGTTGGGCAACGGGATGTTTACGGGCGCGTATGCCATGAGCGGGATGTGGATTGTCCTGTATGCATTGCTGCTGGTCAGGGGGCTTTCCGGTTCCCGGTGGAGCAAAAGAAAATTCATAAGATATGCCGCTGTCTGTGTTATGGTCTGCTTTGCGGCGTTTCTGGTTCATCCGTGGTGCGTGGCAGCGATATGCCTGCTGGTCCTGGGCGCCGGCATTTGGACGGCGGTCAGGGGGGAGGCGCTTTCGGGTGTGCTGGTGCAGGGATGTGCCGTGATCGCCGCGGCAGGGTTGGCGTTCTTCGCATGTCCGGCCGGCTTTGGGCATATGGTGCAGGCTCCGGGGGAGGCTTTCAGCGGGGGAACCCGTATTCTGGGTGCTGTTGCGATTCCCGCGGCGGTTTATGGTGCGGGGAAAGCGATGGTGCAGATCCTGCGGAACAAGACAGGCGGAAAGGAAAAACGGATGCTGGGTTTTCTGGCAGCGGCGGTGCT
>CAJTOU010000268.1 GCA_910577835.1 uncultured Lachnospiraceae bacterium
GGAAATATTACCCCAATATCTGAGGAGATGGGAAATAAATTTTCTTATAATATAATTGTAGATAAAGATGGTGAATATTATTTTTATATAACTAATCATGCTTCTGGATATCAGATAATCAAAAATGGAATTATAAAAGTTGGATAAAATTGGAAATTTGTGTTGACAAAGTATACAATACAAATGTATAATAAGTTATACATTTGTATTGTATAACTTATTTTTTATGAGGTAAAAGAATGAAAAGAAAAAAAATTGTTTGGTCAGCACTTCTTGCTACTGCATTATCTGTAGCAACCGCTATGCCTTGTATGGCGGCAAATTTAAGCACTTCAAGTGAAGAGGGGCCTTTGCTTATTGTTGAGCAGAGTGACAATGGTGCAAATACTACGGTTGAATATAGCATTAATGATTTGTCCTATTCAATTGTAGACGAGAATGGCATCGAAATTGAAAGCGGTTCGCTGTCTGACTTTTGGGCACGAGGATATGATGTTAGCAAAGCGACAGTAGGCGTAAATAAGACAGTCTACTGGTATCCGTCTAACAATTCCTCTGGTTTTAAATCAGGCAATAATGTTGCAATTTCAATTTCTTTGAAGACATCAGCGGCAACTTCACTCACAATTGGTATTACAGATGGAACAAGTAAAGAGGTTACTGATAAAAATCCATCTGTAAGGAACTGTCGCAAAATAAAATGTAC
>CAJTOU010000269.1 GCA_910577835.1 uncultured Lachnospiraceae bacterium
AAAGAAGGTATGGGGGAAATGCCGGACTGCCCCATCTGCCGGAAGATTTCTTCTCCGATATCTGCCTGCAGTTTTGCGGACGCTGTGGCGCTGTCAATTTCCTGTGCAGATGCAAAGATATTGGCCAGCCCTTTCTCCTGCTTCGTCAGTTCCCCGCCCGCCGCCATTTTGGAAAGAAGTTCAGCCTTACGGCTTTCGTCAAAAACTTCCCCTTCCGGCAGATATTCCGCCGCCTGTGTTTTATGCAGCTCATCCATCTGCTGTGCATAATACGCCCCGTACTTTTCCCTGATCTGCTGGAGCGCCTGTTTTTCTTCTGCTGCGTCCTGCCCGTCATGCAGTTTCCGGCGCAGCGCACCGGCGTATTCCTGCATTTCCTTTGCCTGCTGCCTGAGTACATTGTCCCCTGCCGCCTTCTGCGTCTGGAAGGAAAGGTGGTAATATTCCTCCGCATTTACCGGGGAGCCGTCCTTTGCCAGCACCTTTACCGTATACTCCCGGTTCTCCAGGTTCCAGTTCGGCACGATCACGCTCTTGCCGCCATTTCCATTATCCCTGCCAATCCCTACCTGGTTCCCGTCGCCGTCATACAAAACAAGGTCATAATCACAGCCCTCCGGGATGTGGTCGAGTGTCACTGTTATGTCAAGGTTATGCTTGTCGGACACAGTGCCTAAAATCCTGTATTCCGCTATGTTGAACTGAT
>CAJTOU010000270.1 GCA_910577835.1 uncultured Lachnospiraceae bacterium
CAATATCAATTTTTTCATTGAAATTCATTTGAAATCCTTCCTTTCTTTATAGTTTACTCATCATATAATTCGTTATAGACGTTTTTCAGGCTGACTATCAAATCCCGCAGTGTATTTTTTCTCATCTGACAGCATAACTGTGGGAGCTGCAGGTTATTGTCACTCACAGAAAAAGCAACGAAGCGCTTATCCTCTGACGGTGCAAACTGCGCTTTGGTAATAGGGCAAAACAGTAATTCGATATACCTGATATTTGCGCCTCCATTATATGTAATCGTTTTTACATCACCGACATGAATCTGATTTTCGATAATGTCCAGTGTTTTTGGCATCTTTTCACCTGCTTTCTTTTAAGGGTAAATTAGAAAAGTCCCACCACTAGGTAACGCTCCTAGCTGTTCTCGAAAGAAGACAGATTTACAGTCTGCCCCGCCTCTTTATCGGTCTATGATGGGATAAAATATATTACTAATATAATTTTTTAATATTAAGCAGAATACTAGAGATTTTATAATTTTTTATTTGATTGACAATATATGGAGGATTTGGTAGAATAACAGAAGCAAGCAGAATCCTACATTTCATCAAGGCTAAATGAGATGGTTAATAGGCGGTTTGAGTCACGTCTGGATAGCGATATTCAGTTATATAGATACCTCACCATGAAGGGAGGTGTATATGTGATAGTTTGTGAAC
>CAJTOU010000271.1 GCA_910577835.1 uncultured Lachnospiraceae bacterium
TAAGAGACAGGCCACGTTCCTCCATGAGTTCCTTAATTTTTTGTAAGACTTCGTTCATTTTACCACCTCTTTCATTTTGATGTTATAGATATTTTACAAAGAATAAGATGGTTTTATTAGATGAAAGATAGCAAGAAATCATATGACAGATAAAAATATAACGCTTAATTTGAATAAAATAGTTGATAAACAAGTGATTTAGTGCTATAATGGCGTAGATATAGTATGAATAAAAGTACTATGGAAAAACATTATAATAAAAGGAGAAAACACTATGAGAAAGATGAAGTTGTTAGCAGGCATTGTACTGTTTGTGATTACAGTGTTTACGTCAGTAGGTGCTATAAAGGCGGAGGAAGGCACAGTAACAGAGAAGTTGCCAGTTAGTATGCAATTTGAAAATGAAGTTGGAGAAAAGAAAATAGCTGATGAAGATGCAAAGGTAATTAATGAGGCGTTTGGATATGAGATTGGTGATAATACAGTAATGGTTTGTTCAGAGGATACAACAGCATATATAAATTGGGAAGAGTCTGTATATGAACGCCGAAATGTATATGCTACTCAAGTTCTTTGTCCGAAGTTATCAAGAGATGAAAATGGTAAATTAGTAATAGAACAAGATGAGAATGGTTTAGTTTGTTCTTATAATGGATTAGCTGCTTGGGCAGATAAAGGAGAACGTGCTG
>CAJTOU010000272.1 GCA_910577835.1 uncultured Lachnospiraceae bacterium
TCGCCGGGCGAAGAAAGAAGGCCTTCGGTTAAAAGCGCATGTTGGAGAATGGGGAAGTGCACAAGATATCCAAAAAGCAGTGGAATTGTTAGAGTTGGATGAAGTACAGCATGGTATAGCAGCGGCTTATGATAAAGGGATTATGAGGTTTTTAACGGATAATCACATCCGTCTTAATATTACACCTACAAGCAATATATTACTGGGCAGAGTGGAAAAGCTCAAAGAGCATCCGATCTCATTGCTCTATAGGAACGGGGTTGACGTTACGATTAATTCAGATGATGTCCTGATGTTTGATTCGGATGTTTCAAAAGAATACCTGCGCCTATATGAGTCGGGATGTTTGTCAGCGGAAGAGTTGGATGATATACGAGAAAATGGATTGAAAAGTATTGAGGAGATTATTACGTGAGTATAGGATTGTTATTTTATTCCCCGGACAGAACGGGGGTATCGGCTGGCAGGAACTTTTATGATTGCAGGCGTAGGATATGACATCTTTCCGATGGACTGGGAACGTGTCCGAAATATTGCAAATTTGGAAGAGGGTCTTCTTCCGCTCGTCGGAGATGTGAAAGTTCTTTATTCTGCTTCGGAAGAGGATCTAGGGAGATTCCGAGGGCTGCAGGTTCAAATGAAAGATAATCTGGCTGATAAGCAGAAATCGCAGACGGCCGCACGAAAGA
>CAJTOU010000273.1 GCA_910577835.1 uncultured Lachnospiraceae bacterium
CTCTGAAAGCCTCCACGCTTGCTATACTTTACAGAACCATCTGGCTGTAATAGCTTAGTTCTGTGAAACCAGGAGGTTTCTTCATAAAAGGCGACTCCTTTTTTCTTTGCTGAAGGTTTCATTAAATCACCTCTCTCACAGACCTCCATTCAGCCATTCATCAAACCCTCTCTTTGGCACTCTGAAAAGCTTACCGATTTTAAGAACTTTGAATGGTGGGTCCTTCTGCTTGTACACATCATCAAGGAAGGTATAGGACTTACTCTTACCTATTCCAAGCATGCGCTGAATATCGCCTGCCAAATATACCTGCTGATCAACTGCCACTTCATTATCTACACCTGCCGCCATTGTCTATCCTCTCTTTCTCTTTTCTTTGCATCTTTCCTTATCATAAAATGTTTTCTGCAGTTGAAGCGGTGTCTGAATGGTATTTGATATAAAGCCTCTATATATATCTTATACGCATTGAACATTCCGTTTTTCAACTGTAATTAACATATTTTTCTACTTGAATTAAGGAAGCATAATTTGTACGCACCCAATCAGGTCACTTCCTGCGCCAATACCTTTGCCGCGTATTTCAGGTATTGCTATGCAATTTTTAAACAGAGGGCGGGCTCACGTATGGTCATCGCACACTATCCGTCTGTACCTGTATAACTCCTGAACGGTGTTGTAAAATTGTC
>CAJTOU010000274.1 GCA_910577835.1 uncultured Lachnospiraceae bacterium
AGTAAGGGATATCGAGGCTGTAAAAGTGAGTGTGAAGCAAATGTCAGATACAGTACAAAGCGGCAAAGAAATAAAAAAAGAATCAGGGAGAAAAAATTCCAGAGGAAAAAAATCAAAGAATACCTCCGCACAAAAACAGAATGAAGAGAATATGAAAAATCAGGAAAGTAATGGGAATAGGGAAAGTAATAGAAATACAACTCAGATTCAGGAATCAGTCAGGGAAGAAAGTGCACAGGAACTTGTTTTTGGTGAAGAAGAAAAATCTGAAATTGTGGAAAATAAGGAAAAAGTGCTTGAATTATACAGACAGGGCAAAACAAATGTAGAGATTGCCAGAGAGTTGAATCTTGGTGTAGGTGAGGTAAATCTGGTATTGGGTCTTTTTAAATAAACAGTAATGGAGAGTAAGAAATATGAAGATGAAATATTTTTTAAGAGGATTAGGAACAGGAATATTATCTGCAACCATTCTGCTTTTTTGTGTATATTCTTATAAAATGTCTGACAGTAAAATTGCAGAGAAAGCGAGAGCGCTAGGTATGGAATATACCAAGGAAAAAGAGTCTGAAACAGAGTATGTAAAAAATACAGAGGATACAAAGGATATATCAGACAGTACTGAGGAAACCAGCAGTACAAAGGAGGAGGAAACTACTACTTTATCGCAACAGGAGAGTACATCAA
>CAJTOU010000275.1 GCA_910577835.1 uncultured Lachnospiraceae bacterium
ACTCTTTTTGTTCTTAGCAGCCGATATTGCATGACTGACAGCTTTGACATTTCTGGCAAGAATTATCAACATTGCATTGACAACTTTGACATGCATAGCATCCTGTCTTTCGCGATTCGATTTCATCATCACCGATCAGCCCTTGCAGTCGAATAAAACCGCCATTTCCATATACAGTCATATTACCCCTCCTTCTTTCACTTGATTATTTAACTCATACTTCGCATACTAAAAACAGGCATATCATTGGAAGCTATGCCACCTTGGGTATCTGAAAACGGTTTTTCCAGTTTTCAGGCAGTTTGCTGATAAAGAGACATACCAATTCTGCTATCTGCGTTTCTGATGCGTTATAGTACTCCCTTATACTACCAAGCAGCGTATCTATCATAAGTACGATAGCGCAGTCGATGAATTCGTTAATGATCTCACGCTGTACGCCGTAAAACAGATCCTCAAGACTTCGGCTGTCACTGTTTCTGAAACGTTCAACAGCAAGTATCATGTATCGTATGGCTACAACCACCATATGCGATGTGAGTGCATCATAACTCGTGCTGTGGCATTCTGTCCGCAGTTTCAGATAGCTCTTTGTGAGTTTGAAATAGGTTTCGATCTGCCAGCGCAGCATGTACGTTTCCAGGATTTCCCTCTCGGACAGGGAAGTGTCCGTGCACACGAAACA
>CAJTOU010000276.1 GCA_910577835.1 uncultured Lachnospiraceae bacterium
ACTTTATATTTTTCTCATTATCCAGTCGTTTCTTCAAATGTGATTTCTTTCTGTGATAATAACTGACAATTTCTCCCGACGGTATCCATATCTGTGCCTCATTAATCTTATCAAGAACCACATCAATAATATGCTCATCCGCTTCTGAGTCAGGAATTTTTTCATTCTCAGTTACATATTTTTTGTATTCTTCATATACCCATGCAGTAATCTTCTCTTTCTGCTTCAACTTAAGATTGTTAAAAGACTTGTTCATCTGCAAAAGCTGTCCATCTATTTTCTTATGTATTTTGGTTTTCTTGCTCTTTGCCATTGATTAATCTCCTTCTTGTGTCCGTGCCACTATCACCAGCTTCTCAAACGACTGTGCAAACCTCTTATCATCTTCCTCCGTCCTTTTCTTAGAACCTTTCAAATGATTCTTATGAGAACCTCTCCTTGCTTTCTTATTCAGGTGTCGTTCTATTAACATTTGATCAATATTTTCATTTGTGTACCATTTTCCTGATTGATGAATTGAATACGCACCTTTTCCAAGTGCCATTGTTGCTACTCCGTAATCCTGTTAAATAACGATGTCTCCTTTATGACAAATACTGATTAATTTATAATCCACTGCGTCTGCTCTTGCACCAACCACAATGACTTCACTGTAATCGGAAGTCAAAATGCTGTCTCTT
>CAJTOU010000277.1 GCA_910577835.1 uncultured Lachnospiraceae bacterium
ATGCGGATTCACCCTCTTTTAAGTCGTGAATCCACTCCCGCATCTCAGACTTATATGTGCGGAACGCATGGTAAAAATCGTCAACGTAAATCTCTCCCCACTCAAGTCTTGGAAAATCATAAATTACTTCCCGTAACGTCTTTTCTGGCCTGAACTCTGGATAAAGATCATATGGAGTGATGTTATTCCGATACGCCTTATCGACACCAATCATCAGTGTCCTCGTTCGAGAGGAATTTGAGCCATAATTCATAAAGTTCAAAATACGCCCAGAAATAACATAGTCTTTTCCAAGAACCTCTCTGACATACTCTCCGATTGGAACAGTCCGTCCATCTGGAGTAATACAAAGCGTCTTTTGGAATGCCATGACATTCTCAAAAATGAAAAATCTCGGATTGATCTGACGGATAATCTCAACAGACTCAACTACGAGGCTATTTCTATTTATTTCCTTGTCATTCTTTTTGTGGTTAATGACGCTGATACCTTGGCAGGGCGGCGTAGCAATAATGACATCTACACGGTCATTTCCTCTATGCTTCCATTTGCGAATTTCAGAATAAATTCGTTGTTTAATCACATCTGATGTAATATCACCAACAATATAGCCAGAATCATACTCGCATTTATGGTTGCAACGTTGTACCTGCATCCGCCGCTGTCTCTTATACACA
>CAJTOU010000278.1 GCA_910577835.1 uncultured Lachnospiraceae bacterium
TTTTCAGCAGTAAAAACTTGTTTTATGGTGTGGAGGCGGAATGGATTGATAAATACTTCTCTTATGGTTTTTTGCAGATCAGAAGATTATGCAGGCAGTCCATGTTTCGTCTGATTCTTACTTTTTCAAAACAGAGTGTGGAAAAAGCTTTTGCTTATAAATTTCTGCCTTTTCTTTTGCTGGCTGCAGTTTTTATGGTTCAGGCAGTATTTTTGTCTGAGGAAATATTGTAAAAATGGATTATCAAGGATGTTGAGAGGTGTGTAATGTATCAAATAAAAGAATTGTTTTTTGCCGCCTTCCAAAATCAGAGGCGCAGGAAGAAGTATACAAGGACAGTATTTTTTTTGATGTTTCTTTCTATGGTAATTTGTATCGGAGTAAACTCTATCGTAATCTCCATTGACAGAAGTATTCGGAATGTGACAGATAAACCGCTTGGAAAATTGCTGCAGATTATAGATAATACGGAAGATAATTCCATGATTAATGTGCTCAGGGAAGAGCTTGGAGGGCTTGACAGGATAGGCAGTATCGGACGGCTGATTCCGTTTCTGGAGGTTACATGGTATGATACGGAAGATATTTTATACAGTGAAACCGCTACTGTCGATGTTGTTGCGTATTTTAGCGGAATGGACGAATATGGAATATCGGGAAAATATTCTG
>CAJTOU010000279.1 GCA_910577835.1 uncultured Lachnospiraceae bacterium
TCGCGTTTTACAAAATATTCTTCCTTGCCCTGATGAAGTTCTATCGCCAGTTTCTGATAAATTTCTGCCACCTGTTTTCCAAGATTGCGGCTACCTGTGTGAATCACAAGATAATTTGTACCGTCTTCAGAACGGTCTACCTCGATAAAATGATTTCCTCCTCCAAGAGTTCCCAAGCTTCTTACCAGTCTTTTGGAATCTTTTAAACTGCGGTAACAGCGAAGTCTGGTCAAATCAAACTTTTCCTGCCTTCCCTCCCATACATTTTTTCCAGATGGAACAAAATGTGCTGCTTCATCAAGTTTCTCCAGATTCAGTTCTCCTTTTCCAAGATTTACCGTATACATTCCACAGCCAATATCCACTCCCACAATATTTGGCACTGCTTTATCCTTTACAGTCATAGTTGTTCCAATGGTACAGCCCTTTCCAGCATGGACATCCGGCATAATTCTTATCTGACTGCCCTCTGTAAATTCATAATCACACATTCTTCTTATTTGTTCAATGGCTTCTTCCTCAATCACCTTTGCATAGCAGACTGCCGTGCTTATTTTTCCTTTTATTTCCAACATCTTTACCTCCTTATTTTGATTGTTTTATAAACTGATTACTAAACAAAATGCCGCCTGTCTCATATAAGACAAGCGGCCCGATTATATTATCC
>CAJTOU010000280.1 GCA_910577835.1 uncultured Lachnospiraceae bacterium
CATATACAAATCTTCCAGCATCTGACAGATTTTTTGTCTGGCGGTTGGATAATCAAGTTCTTTTATATTCCCAAAAGACAGACTGATAACCGGATATGTTCCCTGTAACTGACGGTATTTCTCGTCTTTCCAGATAGAAAGTCTTTCAAACAAATCCTTTCTGTCCGCATATTGTATCGAAAAGAATTGCTCTACCATATTCATAGTCAGTGTTTTACCAAATCTTCTTGGGCGGGTGATTAATGTCACATCATCACCTTTCTCCCACCATTCTTTTATAAAATCAGTTTTATCAATATAAAAATAGTTATTATCAATAATCTTATGAAAATCCTGTATTCCTATTCCAATCTTTCTTGTCATACCACACCTCCTGTAATTCAGTCTATATTCTACTGTTACGATTTGTTTATCTGATAAGCTCTCTCAAATCCCCAATACTCCACTCACTGTTATCTTCCCCATATGTTAATGTGCCGTCCCTGTCAAAAAATATTGCTTTAAATTTCATAATACCCTTATATGCTCACCTTTCTGGCTATTCCAAATATTCTCTGCACGCATCAAAACGCATCCCCGTGCAATTATTCTCACGTGCTATAACAGTCTCTTCAATAGTTTCTCTATCTACCATATAGCCTACTGTGCATTTCTCCTGTCTCTTATA
>CAJTOU010000281.1 GCA_910577835.1 uncultured Lachnospiraceae bacterium
GCTCGTTTCTCTTGCTTTTACTATCTGCTCTTTCTGCCTGAGCCTATCTCTGACGCTCATAGCATCCGTCACTTTGTCTCCGTAGTTTTTTTCATACTCTGCACAAGTCGCTTTATAATCAAGATACTCTCTTTTGGCTGCATTGAATTCTTTATAGAATGCCTGTGCGGTGTCAAATTTATATTCTTTCACGATAGAAGAAAGCCTCTTTTTCATATTGGAAATCTGGATGTCAATATTATCAATTTCCTGCTGTAATTCCTTTCGTCTGCCACCCTTGAACATACCTGTACATTCAGATAATTCCTTTTTCAGCTTATCCAGTTTTTTCTCCCACTCAAAAATTGCCTTATTCTGTTGTTTAAGCCTGCTGTTAATTTCTTTTAGGCGAGGATATTTTCTCGCAAGTACGGAAGGCTTTGGCTGCGGCGACATTTCTGTTTCTACTTGCTTTGTTTCAACAGAAGTATGTTTTTGCTTCGCCTTGATCTGTTCAACAATGGATTCCCTGACTGTGACAGTGTTTTGGGGCTGCGGTTGTTCTGATTTATTCTGCACGTCCGTTTTCCGATACGTATTTACAGGAAATACTATCTCCTTCCTTTCCGGCTGGACTTCCAGCTCACCTTTTGCATGGACGTGACCGGGCGCATATCGGACGAGCG
>CAJTOU010000282.1 GCA_910577835.1 uncultured Lachnospiraceae bacterium
TTTTCTCCTGAAATAATTTTTAATTTGCAGTTCGCTTAATATCAATTATATTGTCAATCGCCCTTATCTTTTCAATAATTTTCATCATTTCCGACTTTCCTTTTGTCAGAAATGAGACTTCTATGGTAGCGATTTCCTGCTTATTTGTGCGGCTGTTTGTAGCTCTCACATCAATTTCATTTTCCGTAAATACTCTTGAGATATCCGCCAGAAGACCAGTTCTGTTATTGGCAAATATTCTGATTTCACCCATATACATCTGGTCTGATTTTTCCTCAAGACTGCTCTCTTCCCATTCAGCCTCAATAATACGCACGCGTTCAATTTCGGGAAGAGTCATAATATTGACGCAATCTGTTCTGTGAATGGAAACACCTCTTCCTCTTGTCACAAATCCAACAATTTCATCTCCCGGAACAGGATTGCAGCATTTGGAATATCTTACTGATAAATCATGTGTACCTTTTACAACAATACTACTCTTTGGCTTTACAAATAATTTTTTATCCTTATTTCTGGATATCTCTTCTAAAATCTCTTCGTCTGTTATAATCTTTTTCTGCTTCTTTTCATATTCCTCCAAAAGCTTATTGACAATCTGACCTTCCTTTAAACCGCCATGCCCCACAGCGGCCATAAGAGAATCCCAATCACGAAAACCGTA
>CAJTOU010000283.1 GCA_910577835.1 uncultured Lachnospiraceae bacterium
ATCCGCAAGGTTTCCGCTTATATCTTGGGTATGGATGAATTTGACGGGGCAGAGTTTGAAAAGCAGATTGAATGCATAACGGTGCTTGAGGACGGCAGCCTGAAATTTAATTTTTATGGCGGGAGGGAAAAACAGTGGCAAAAAGCGTGATCACAATACCTGCGACAAAGAACATATTTACAGCAGATTCACTCGGCAGTCTGAAAAAACGTAGGGTGGCGGCATATGCCCGTGTTTCCACCGACCATGAGGAACAGCAGAGCAGCTACGAGGCACAGGTGGATTATTATACAAATTACATCAACGGAAGGGATGACTGGGAATTTGTGTCAGTGTACGCTGATGAAGGCATAACCGGCTGTAATACAAGGAAGCGCGACGGCTTTAACAAAATGGTGGAAGATGCCCTTGTAGGACGCATCGACCTCATCATCACCAAGAGCGTATCCCGTTTTGCAAGGAACACAGTTGACAGCCTTACCACCATCCGCAAATTGAAAGAAAATGGTGTGGAGTGTTATTTTGAGAAAGAAAATATATGGACATTTGATGGAAAGGGAGAGCTGCTCCTCACCATCATGTCCTCGCTGGCGCAGGAAGAGAGCCGTTCCATTTCAGCTTGCGGATGGTAGTAAGGCTGTCAACCGTATTTCGTGCGAAACG
>CAJTOU010000284.1 GCA_910577835.1 uncultured Lachnospiraceae bacterium
GCATTATACGCCAGATTGTCCCGTGACGATGAAAAGGATGGCATTTCAGGCAGTATTCAAAATCAAGACGGCATTTGTCAAGGATATTTTCGCCGAAAAAAGCAAGACTTCAATTTTTATAGTCCTGTCTTTCATCTGAGGACTGAACATAAGGTCGCCATGCAAAATTAGCAGGGTGACCTTTCTTGTGTTTGCTCGAATGTAAATTCGCAACAAATTGCGAAAAACTGTTGTAATGAGCATAAAATCGTGGTATAATCTTTATTGGCTATTTATAGTTCATAATGTACCGAGTAATACCCGTTGCAGTTTTAGCGTTGGAGGACGGTCATGTCGATTTCATATAACAGATTATGGAAGTTGTTGATAGATAAGAATATGAGCGTTGCCGAAATGCGTAGAGCTGCTGACATCGCGCCGAACACGGTTACCCGGATGAGAAAAGATCAAGAAGTAACTATGATGGTACTTGAAAAAATATGTGAGGTCCTGGATGCGGATTTCGGAGATATTGTAGAATATAAAAAATAGCATTTACGGAGGAACCTCATGTTAAAAGATAAGAGTATGACGTATGTGACGCTGTTTAGTTCGGCTGGTGTTGGCTGTCACGGCTTTCAAATGGAAGGATACCGTTGTATTGCTACTAATGAAATCATTGAA
>CAJTOU010000285.1 GCA_910577835.1 uncultured Lachnospiraceae bacterium
AAACGTCCCTGCTTGCCTTTAAGCATATCGGAAAGAGACTTTAAGGCACGGTTTCCCGGACCTGTTACCGGCCGCCCTCTCCTGCCGTTGTCAATCAGCGCATCCACAGCCTCCTGAAGCATCCTTTTTTCATTGCGGACAATAATTTCAGGCGCTCCAAGGTCTAAAAGTCTCTGCAGTCGATTGTTTCTGTTTATAATTCTTCTATATAAATCATTTAAATCAGATGTGGCAAATCTGCCTCCATCTAACTGGACCATTGGTCTTAAATCCGGCGGAATAACTGGAACTACCGTCAGAATCATCCATTCCGGCCTGTTTCCTGATGCACGGAAGGCTTCTACCACTTCAAGTCTCTTAATCAGTTTTGCTCGCTTCTGTCCACTTGCATTCAGCAGCTCTCTTTTTAAGTCTTTCGACTCATGTTCAAGGTCAATGGCAGTAAGAAGCTCTAAAATGGATTCTGCACCCATACCGGCGCGAAAACTGTCGTTTTCCTCCATTGCCTCTCTGTATTCCTTCTCGGAAAGCACCTGTTTGTAAGTCAGCTTTGAGGTTCCCGGGTCCAGAACAATATAGGAAGCGAAATATAATATTTTTTCCAGAACCTTTGGCGATATATCGAGAATCAAACCCATACGGCTTGGAATTCCCTTAAAATA
>CAJTOU010000286.1 GCA_910577835.1 uncultured Lachnospiraceae bacterium
GGATTATTTTGTGGCAGATATGATTTGTGACTGTGCAATTACAACTTATATGAACGGCAGGCTGTATATCCCTCTTTTGACAAGAGATAAGGTGGATGCTGCTATGAAAGCAAACCCAGACAAGGCACGCAGGGAGTATTATAACCAGCCTACCAGAGACGGCGGCGTAAACCAGATTGTTAAATGGGGAACTATTAGAAAAAACGAATCCTTTTACCTGCCGCAGTTACATTATGAACCAGATACAAGAATCGCGCTGGCATTTGACCCCGCAAGGACAACGGATAATTCTATCCTAAGCGCTATGCGGATAACCAATGATATAAACTGGGGATATATGGGGGAAATTGTCAACTGCATAAACTTTGTGGATGCCGCAAGCAAAAAAGGATACAAACTGGATTCAAACAGACAGTTGAAAAAGATAAGGGAAAACCTTCTTTTATACAATGGATTGGCAAACGATTATGATAACATTGATGTTCTTTTAGTCGATCAGGGCGCTGGCGGCGGCGGAACTTCCACATACGCTGACGGACTTTTAAACGACTGAACAGATAAGGACGGAAAGAAACACAGAGGCTTAATTGATAAGGAACATGAAATTTACAAAGGATATGAAGAAATTTATCCAAATGCAGTAAATAAACTGAAACTGCTCA
>CAJTOU010000287.1 GCA_910577835.1 uncultured Lachnospiraceae bacterium
ACTTTCATTTCCTACCTTCTAAGATAAATAAATGCGGGAGAAATGCTGCGGGAGCGGCAAGTCAGATAACTTTTCGCGAACCGCAGCGTTTCTCCAAAATAGATTTTTATATTACGTATTTACAACTGCCGGTTAGCGAAAACTTCTCTGACTTGCCGCTCCCGCGCCGGCTTCCTGGTTCTTACTCTCAGTTACATCAATCAACCACAAACTGTCCTCTGTGATCAAATGGTGCTCCCAGGTGAACTTCAGATTCCGACCGATCAATTTCTCGCACAACACCATCCCAATGCCATTGACATCCATCACTCCCTCGTCAGGCAGAGCCTCCTCCCAGTCCTCTGGTGTGGCCTGTGTAGTCTGCAAGATCTGGCAGAGCTTGGGAAGAGGAAGACGGTAATCAATGAATGTCGCGTCCCAAAACGACCCCACCACAACATTGATCTTGCACTGAATGTGAAATCCCAGGACTTCTTCAATCTCTTCTGTTACGATACAGCGAACCTTGTTCCAGCTCAGTTCAATAGCTCGTTTCTCAGTGATGTCACCCATGACGAACCTCCCTTATCCAACCATATCTTCAAAGTCTCGCTCAGTCAGTGTTGTGATTTTCAGTGTCAGAGCCTTGAGAAGTTTGTTACCGGGTCTTGCTCCCACGATC
>CAJTOU010000288.1 GCA_910577835.1 uncultured Lachnospiraceae bacterium
TATAAGAGACAGGCTTAGATGGTACTAAAAAAGATAACGACAATTATCGAGTATTTAAAGATGGTGCAAGTTCATATAACCAAGTGATAAATACGCTGAAGGATATTTTAACAGAAAGTACATATACAAGAAATTTTAAAAATGTATGGATATTAGTAGTCATAACATCTGAAACGCAAAGTTTGGTAACAATTTTAAAACATTTAAAACAAAATGGATTAAAAAGGGTACAAATGCGGATAGTGAGAACTGTAGAGACGTATGGACTAAATGAGAGCACTTTTTTTAAATACAAAGCATTATATGACGAATTATTTGCTTTCTTCATAGAACAGTTCAAAATGGACAATATAGACTATATAGAAATGCTATCTAATGACAACGATTATTTAGGAAAAATTTTAAGGAGAATTATTCTAAGACGAATAGTCACACATCGTTGTCAGGCTGGAAAAAACAAGGTGAGTCTTACTGCTAATGGGCAGTTATTTCCTTGTGATAGTTTTGTGGGAAAAAATGATTTTTGTATTGGTAATGTGCTAAAAAGTGAACGTTATGATAGTGTGTTAGAAAACACATTTGTTGACAATATTGTTGCATGTTCTGGTTGTTGGGCCAGATATATTTGTGGAGGAGATTGTTACCATAATTCTTAT
>CAJTOU010000289.1 GCA_910577835.1 uncultured Lachnospiraceae bacterium
GTATAAGAGACAGCCTTTGGGATACTTTGTAATATAGGAAGTTTCTCTTCCCTGTATTCTCATATATTTATATTTCATATTATTATGTCCTCCAATTCAAAGTAGAGTATATCATAAACCAGCTATCTTGTATACAAAAAAATCTATTGACTAAGTCCAAAAATATGGTATTATACTATTAGTGGTGAGTCCTACCGCAAAGTGGACTGCTAAAAGCGTTAGCAACTCTAATGGAGTTACTACACAAATGGCTATGTGGAACGCATAGCCATTTTTTACGAGGAGAAATATGCAGACAGATTTTAACTTATACAAGGTGGATATGAAATATATCCGTAATTTACATAATACAATCATTTTTAAGAGAGATAGGGAAAACATCAAATATTATAAGCGATTGTGTGTTCAGGAATTAGATGTGTCTTGTCAGAATTCCAGATTATCATTTAATAATAGACTGCTTCACCGTTTTAATAAAAATATATAAAAACTTAAAAAGGCTGCTTGATTTATAGTTATACCAAACAACTTAAATTATACTGAACTTGGTAAACCAAAGTACATAAAAAAGCAGGGTATCGCTTAATCAATTGTTTTTAATGATTTTGAGACACCCTCTCCTTTATTTTTCTCAATTATTCATTTATCTTAATTA
>CAJTOU010000290.1 GCA_910577835.1 uncultured Lachnospiraceae bacterium
ATGCCAAAAAGAGTACTGTAATTTTTTCGGGAATAGCTTTTATACTGTCAATTTCCTGCTGCATTTGAATTTGAAGTTGCTCTTGACGTCGTATGGCTTGCTCCATTGCTGCAGATTGTCGAGCTGCTTGCTGAAGGCGCTTTTTCTCCTCGTCAGCTGCTTTTTTGTTGAGTTTAGATTCCTCATTTCGATAGTTTTTGTCGGCAGTAGCATACTCCTTTTCTTTCTGTGCTATTTTGACTTGAATATCACCGCATTTCTTTTGTATATCAGCAATGGACTTTTCTGCACGGTCAATTTCCGAAAGCCTGGACCTTATTGTGGACTCACTCTTTGTTCGGCTGATTGCACCTTTCGCGGATATTATCTTTTTTTGCAGGGGTGCAAGTTTAGCTTGTTCACGAGCTAAGTCCTGATTCAGTTTTGCTAATTCTTCTCTCTTTCTGAGTAACGTAGTTCTATAAGAATCAATTAGAGCCATAACGATACCTCATTTCATTTGTTGTGGAAATATTGTACACCACTTTCACTTAATTTTCAACAAGAAGTCGCAAAAGCATCCTATGTTGCCTTGCTCAGTGCAAATCCGTATAATTCAAATGGTGGCAGACTGCCATACAAATGAATCGGAGGTATCAGGTTATGATAATGGA
>CAJTOU010000291.1 GCA_910577835.1 uncultured Lachnospiraceae bacterium
TAAAACCGGCGGCAGATAAAGTGACATGGGGTGAAATCTTTGGCACTGGTCCTGCACATACTTTGGGAAATGGGGTTTTCAGCGGTATTTCGGAAGTTCTGCCGGGGCATATGATTGTAGCAAAGGGCAATGGCAAGGATTTTTCCTGTAAGGATATGACTTACTGGAGGCTGACTGCAAAAGAACATACAGATTCTCTTTTGGAAACAGAAGAAAAGGTAAGTGCTCTTGTCTATGACAGTGTAAAACGGCAGATGGTATCTGATATCCCTATTTGTACGTTTCTTTCAGGAGGTCTCGATTCGAGTCTTGTCTCTGCTATCTGCGCCAAGGAGCTAAAAAAACAGGGAAAGACTTTAAATACTTATTCCTTTGATTTTGTCAATAATGACAAAAATTTCAAAGCAAATGCTTTTCAGTCCTCGCAGGATAGACCTTTTGCAGAAATTATGGTGAAACATATCGGGAGTAATCATACTTTTCTGGAATGTAATAATGTGATTCAGGCAGATTATTTGTATAAAGCCGTAGATGCAAGAGATATTCCTTGTATGGCGGATGTGGAATCTTCTCTTTTATATTTTTGCAGTGAGGTTGCAAAACATCAAAAGGTTGCGATTACAGGGGAATGTGCAGATGAAATATTCGG
>CAJTOU010000292.1 GCA_910577835.1 uncultured Lachnospiraceae bacterium
CAGACAGTCATTTTTACAGATATTACTGATTTCAATTAACCCCCGAATAAATACAGTATTTTTATAAATTCTCTTTCTGACATTAACTGCCAGACCAGCCAGCAGCTCTGCTGCTTCTTCACTGTGGTTTTCAATCAGGTATGTATAATCAGAAAGAGAAAGGCTGTGAGTTTCTGCAAGCTTCTGAATAAGTAACAATACTTTGTCATTCATTGGATTTTACACCCGAAAACGCTGTTTTTACACTGATGCCCGGAAGATTTCCAATTTTTCCTGCCAGAGAGGAAACAGTATTCTGCGGTGCATCCATTGCAATACTGATAATACTGATTTTTCGCTGTCTGTATGGAATTCCCATTCTGCCAATAATGTATTCACTGTATTCATGTAGAATTTTGTTTAACTTTTCTACTGTTTCATTGTTCTCTACAATAATACTCATAACTGCAACTTTTGTTTCCATTTGCTTTTCAGCTCTCCTTTTTTATCTTCCTTTATTCTTCTTATACTGTTCTGCCTGCTCTTCCCAGTATCTCTTATCTTCCTGTGTGATTTCCCGAAGTATTCTGCATGGATTTCCGACAACTATTACATTATCCGGAATATCTTTTGTTACTACGGAACTGGAACCAATTACTACATTAT
>CAJTOU010000293.1 GCA_910577835.1 uncultured Lachnospiraceae bacterium
CAAAAAATATGAAACCATGAAGAAAATCATGGATGCTTTAGAGGATATTCTATGCTCTTATCAGGGCAGGGGACATCAATCAGTATATGTTGACCTGGATTCCCTTGCGCTTTTCACAAGCCTGATTGCATACGGGCAGATACAGGTAGAAAATTACAGGTATGACTATGACGATAATATCCGGAAGGATGAAGAAGCTGAACGGATTTACAGGGAGCTTGCACCGCAGACAAGATGGCGTGTGGGGCAGCGTACCCAGATAGAAGCGATACGGATGAACGCTCTAAAACAGCTCGCATTCCTGGGTTCGCCAGTGTACCGGGAACAGGTTTCTTATGAAGATGCAGGAGCTGTTCTGGTATGCGGGGAAATCCTGCCCTATGAGATTTTCCAGTTGTTCACGGATATGCCGGAAGTGAAGAAATTATATGTTTTCCCCTACCCGTTCCGGGAGGGATGGGAAAAGCCGCTCTATTTTTCTTTTGAGCCGACAGAAGCGGCACGGGAGGAAATGCGGAAATATGTGGATAAAAAATTGGATGAAATGCTTCGTATAATGAGGGAAAAAAGTGAAAGCCTTGACGGAATCATCCCTAAAGTGAATGAAGATATTTTTTAATCATATTCGTTTCGTTGGGAAAAA
>CAJTOU010000294.1 GCA_910577835.1 uncultured Lachnospiraceae bacterium
GAGTACCTTTTTTCCCTGCATGGCAAGTCCGATACCGAGATTGACCGCCGTTGTGGTTTTGCCCACGCCGCCCTTTTGATTGCATATTGCTATGGTTTTACAGTTTGACATCTTGCGCTTTTCCTCCTTTCGCTGTATTCATAACCGACCTTTTATAAAGTCGGCTATGTATCAGACCGCAGTATTTGTTCTCAACTACCCCTGCGGAGGGCAGACCGTTTACACAGCCTGCCCTTGTGGGAAGCACTAAGGCTACGGTGAGCTGCACCGTATCATAGGAATTTCACCTCTGCCGGGTTCTCCGCCAGCCCCATAGGGAAGTATCATTATCATTCTGACTGTCATTGCCAAGCTCGGTAGCAGTCCGAGTTTCAGGACGGGAGTTCTCGCTCATTCTCCAATAAGAGAGGTTATGGCGTACCCTCCTTCGGGCTATCATCAGAAATAAAGTCCTTAGTGCCTGTATATTCAGTTGTCAAAATGCAGCGAAGGGAGGCACTCCGTTTAGGAGTGGTTTTTTAACCCCTTCACCTATTTGGAATTGGAAACCGAAATGACAACCTATTTTCAGAAAAAATCTTGAAAAAATTTTTTTGATTTCTGATTTTCGCTCCTAAACGCAAAAAAAACGCCTGCTTC
>CAJTOU010000295.1 GCA_910577835.1 uncultured Lachnospiraceae bacterium
CCCGCCATAATTGTAGAGTACCCAAAGCCTCACATAATCACTTGCAAATGCAAATTTTCTTTCCTGATATGCTTCTTGCGCATAAGGACATATGGATAAATCAAAATTTTTTGCATTCCAAAGCCTTATTTCGTAGTCCGGCAGCTTCTCTTTCCATGAGTCAATACATTTAACAACATCGTCCGGATACTCTGGTGGGTCGCTAAACCATACATAGTGAATCATTTTAGGAATCATAATCCGCCTCCAAACACAGTCCATTTAAAGCAATCTATAGAGCAGATCTATTTGTCTTTCTCCTAAGCTTGCTTAAAAAAATAAATTCTTTCATCAGAGCCAGCAAATATCCTTTTGCTCTGGCCCTCCGTAGTTCGTTTCTATAGAAATCCTCTGTTTTCTTTCTCTTTTGTTTCAAATTCAATATAAAAGACCTTACGAAATGGAACCCTTCTATCATCCCCCATTTCATACGCCGCAATATGTAAAACTTTTTCTTACTTATAATCCTGTAGTATGATTCGCCAAATGACATGTACAGCTTTCTTAAATACCCAAGCTCCAGTCTCCTTATGTTTATTTCGTGATACAGACTGACCGTCTCACAAAATCCACATCGAAATCCGCTTTCCTTAACCCACT
>CAJTOU010000296.1 GCA_910577835.1 uncultured Lachnospiraceae bacterium
ATAAAAAAATGAGGCATTCTGATAAATTTGAAATAGTAGAAGAAAATATTAAAAAGTTTGTGGAAATAAAGCAGCAATTGGGTTTGGTACTTCCACAAGTAAGAATTTCTTTTTGTAAAACTTATCTTAATTCGAATGAAGAGAATCAATTTATAGAAAAATGGAGTAATATTGTTGACCAAATTGATATACAAAATTATATTAGTATTGCAGGAGAGTTACAAGATTTTTCTTCTGGTAAAAGAATTGAAAATTATTTTTGCAAAGATTCATTCAGACGTGTAGGAATTTTAGCAAATGGCGATGTTCAATGTTGTTGTAGTTCTTTTGGTTCACCTGATATTATAATAGGAAATATATATGAGCAGTCAATGTATGATATATGGAATGGTCAAAAGATGAAAGCCATTCAAAAGGCATTTTTATATGATTGTACAAATATACCTGATTATTGTAAAAAATGTATTCATTCACGTTGGTCATTTTAATAATAGAAAATGTTAATTAAAAATATAGATATAAAAATGATAAGAAAGGTTGTTAGTTATGGCTGAATTAAAAATGGAGAGAGAGGCTATATTTTGTGAGAATCCTCCATTTCCTAAAAATATGTTAATTGAATTAACAAATGTGT
>CAJTOU010000297.1 GCA_910577835.1 uncultured Lachnospiraceae bacterium
ATCGAATTGCATATTGGTAAATTGCATTGATATGTACTTGGGTTGTATTCACGATTGGCACATTAACATCTTCGGGCTTTATGGCAAGTGGCAGCTCCGTACAGGCGAGAATGAGTGCATCTACATTTTCTTTTTCAATGTATTTATTTGCCAGTGCAATCATTTTCTCTTTATCACTAGGAATTACTATGCCATTCTCTAAATTGGGGTATATCAGTTTTCCTAATAGAGATATTATTTTTTCGCTATCGCCTTTACAAGTAACATCATCGGGCGGCGAAGTTCATCTTCCATACCCGGAATATCCATCATCTCTTTAGGCGGTTCTGCTTCCTCTACAACTTTAAGCTCAAACCCATTGTTCAGCAATCCCATTATAATCTGTGTAAGTGTGTGATGTTGTTTTACTACATCACATCCTAAAAAATGTGTATTTCGTTCTCCTGTTATAAAGTAATTATCAATCGCCCAATATTGCGGTTTCCCATCATCTGTATAAATCCAATCCTGCCCAACTCCTGCGGTAAAAACAGGGTGTTCGATATTAAAAAGAAAAATTCCACCTGGTTTTAATGTCCTATACACTTTTTGAAATATTTCCACTATGTCCTCTATATAGTGCCTGTCTCTTA
>CAJTOU010000298.1 GCA_910577835.1 uncultured Lachnospiraceae bacterium
TTTTTCATAAGTGACATGGTATTTTTAGGGTATTACCTTAGTAATGAAAAGTAAGCAACAAAAAGTCACTAAAACTCTATGTGGCTTTTCCCTTTTTTAGAAATGCTTATTTTCAGGGCAAAATTCCTAGAAATTTTAAAAGAATGAAATTGTAATCATAAAATCTTTTCTTTCTGTCACTCTTAGTGAGTGACAATTCTAAAGTTCTTCTTAAAGTCATTTGATTTGAGTTTGCTTTTCCAAAGTAATATCAATTTATTTATCCATATTTCAAGTGAATTGATATGTAAAATTACTTGTTTTGATATTTTTTCTAATCGTTATGAGTAGTATTTTTGTTGCTGTAAGTTGAGATAGTAGTATTTGATAAAGAATAAAAATATGTAGTTTATGAGGAATATATTTACATAGAAGAAACCCTCTTTTTAAATGCGATATAAAGCACAACCACCAAACAATCTATAAAAGATT
Source organism: uncultured Lachnospiraceae bacterium (assembly GCA_910577835.1). Classification (GTDB taxonomy): domain Bacteria; phylum Bacillota; class Clostridia; order Lachnospirales; family Lachnospiraceae; genus CAG-303. The sequence goes on from CAJTOU010000298.1 coordinate 472, forward strand.
TGTATAGTTTAGCTATTGGTATCTTTTTGAAATCAGAGTTATAGTACAGCAACGCCAAAGAATTCGTATATTGTGTAAATCTAGTCGGAACTTTGTATCAGGCTCATACAGGCGGTTTACCTGTTTGATGGCAGATACTTTGGGGTGCTTGAAAATAAGG
>CAJTOU010000299.1 GCA_910577835.1 uncultured Lachnospiraceae bacterium
CCTGAATAATTGTAATTAATCTGAGATACAAAATTATTGCTTGTCACATAAGATGGCAAATCTGTATGATAGGCAGAATTGATTGTTGTACTAAAATCATAGCTGTCTTTGCCCTCTACTGGCTTCATTGTACCTTTTGCAAATGTGAAAATCACCTCGTTATTTGATTTAATCATTATATCTTTTGTCTTATTTTCTTTTAAAAGATTGTTAAAGGTTTCTGATGATACAACTGCATTATCAGATGAAAGGTCTAAGGTATATGTATCAGATGGTTTGTTGTCATCTGGTTCATTAACATCTTCTAACTTTAATACTGTTGAAACGCCTTCAGGAAGAACCCAGAAATCCATATAACCAAATGTCATCTCTTCTCTTTTTTCTGGATGATACCAATAGTCAGATGCCCCCATTCCATTAGCTATATAGTCAACTCGCACAATATAAACATCTGTAATTGACTTCTGAATATACTTACTATAATCTCTATCATATTTTAAATAACTTGTTAATCCCATATGCTCATTAATTTGATATTCTTTCACATATTCTAACCATTCTCCTTCTGCCTTTTCTACATTAAAAAAACTTCCATCCATTGTTGGGTCAGCACGTTCTCCTTTAT
>CAJTOU010000300.1 GCA_910577835.1 uncultured Lachnospiraceae bacterium
TAGAGAGCTATTTAGAGACATATAAAAAATTGTTGGAAAGAGCATTAAATCCCCAAATACCGCTTTTTTCATAAATCAGAATGAGAGTTTGCAGAATGACAATCTCATTCTATTTTTTCACATAACAACTGACAAAATGTCAGTTTACATCCGATGGATTATGCTATCGGTTATTTTTGAAATACTAACTGACGAAATGTCAGTGAAGGAGGACATATCAATGTTGAAAATTGAACACCTTATAAAGACTTATCCAAACGGAAAAAAGGCTGTTGATGATCTATCCCTATCGATACAGGAGGGGGATATCTATGGATTTATCGGTGCAAATGGAGCCGGGAAAACCTCTACGATAAAAGCTGTGGTCGGTATCCATGAATTTGACCAGGGGGAAATCTACATCAATGGTAAATCCATTCGCACAGATCCGCTGCAGTGTAAAAAAGTACTGGCTTATATTCCAGATAACCCGGATTTATATGAACATTTGACGGGATATCAGTACATTAACTTTATTGCGGATATTTATGATGTGGAACTATCTGAACGAAAGCAGCAGATTGAGAAGTATAGTGAACTTTTTGAGATGAGTTCCAGCCTGGGAAATGTAATTGCATCTTAT
>CAJTOU010000301.1 GCA_910577835.1 uncultured Lachnospiraceae bacterium
TCACCAGCGCAAGTGTGAAGAAACAAAAATTTTAAAAAAATATATGTTACAAAATATGTTCCCTCAAAACGGCAGCAATATTCCCAAAATTAGATTTAATGGATTTACTAATGTTTGGAAACAGCGTAAGTTGGGGGATACGCTATGTAGCTTGCAAAATAATACCCTGTCAAGGGCAGAACTGACGTATGAAGAAGGCACTATAAAGAATGTTCATTATGGAGATATTCTTGTTAAATATGGAGAGGTGATAGATGTTAAAAATGAGCAGTTGCCCAATGTTATAGATAACACTATTACTGAGAAATACAAAACCTCTTTTTTACAAAATGGTGATGTGATTTTTGCGGATACAGCAGAAGATGAAACTGTAGGGAAATGTAGTGAAATAGCTGGTTTGACAGATGAAACAGTTCTATCTGGACTGCATACAATTCCATATAGACCGCAATTGAAATTTGCTACAGGATATTTGGGATATTATTTGAATTCAAGTGTTTTTCATCAGCAACTTATACCTCTTATGCAGGGGATAAAAGTAACATCAATTTCTAAATCTGCGATGCAGAATACAGATATTGTTTATCCTAAATCTTTTGGCGAACAGGAAAAAATTGGTGC
>CAJTOU010000302.1 GCA_910577835.1 uncultured Lachnospiraceae bacterium
CAAATGCCTGTATTGCAGGACGTCCAACATTATTCCCACTCTCCTGCCTTTTTGCCTGAATATATATCTGACTTAAGCCCAGCTTATCCTCATCAATGATTCCATCAATTCCTCCGTCATGAGCCCGCCCAACGACTCTTCCCGACAATTCATCTGCGCCATATCCCATGGCAAGAAGCAGCTCTATTACCATACGTTCAAAGAATCCTGGCGGGCAGTTTAATATATGCTCCAATATCTTCTGCTTAAGCTCCTTTTTGTAAGCATCATAAGCAATGGATATTTTTTCTTCCGCCAATATTTCTTCGTCCTGCCAATTTCCAGGTTCCCCTACATCCGTATCATTCTCTGAATTCAATGCATATATATTCTTTGTACCTTTCTTGCCAATTATTTTAAAGTGTTTTACCGGATAGGAACTGGGAAAATCCAATCCCACGCAATACCGGCGTAAATATCCGTTGACAATTGCAACCGGGTTTTTCGCACCAAATTCATACAATTTCATTTCAACTATTTTCTGATAAACTTCGATGTGTGTCATATCACCATATTGGGATAATACTGTCTTAATAGCAGCTAAAATGGTCATATTTTTCCTTTTCATATT
>CAJTOU010000303.1 GCA_910577835.1 uncultured Lachnospiraceae bacterium
TCCTGACTGATTACCTCGGAAAGGAGATGGCACCATGGCAAAACGCAGAAAACGCGGCGACGGCGGAGTAAGCCTGCGAAAGGATGGACGCTGGGAGGGACGGGCTGTCATCGGCTACGATGACAAAGGTCTCCCCGTCACCAAAAACGTCCTGGCCAAAACCAAATCGGAGTGTGCGGCAAAACTCAAGGCCCTAAAAGACAGCATCCAAGCTCCTGCACCTGACCAGCCGAAACCCGGCATTCTATTGGGCGATTGGCTGGATTTTTGGTATCACAGCTACAAAAAACCAAATCTACGCCCCAATACCCAGATGTCCTATGAGCGGCGCATCTACCAGCACATCGTTCCTGCTCTGGGCAGCACTCAGCTGGACAAGCTGACAACTAATGATATCCAGCAGTTCTACACCAAGCTCAAACAGGGCGGCAGGCTCCTCCGAGCCGAGCTCTATGGCGAAGGTCTCTCCGATCAGACCGTCCGGGGCATCCATACCACCCTCCATGCCGCACTGGACAAAGCGGTTTCTGAAAAGCTCCTTTTCCGCAACCCCGCAGACGGCTGCCGTCTCCCTCCCGCCAAGGCCAGGGAGATGCAGGTGCTGACC
>CAJTOU010000304.1 GCA_910577835.1 uncultured Lachnospiraceae bacterium
GTGTTGTATTCGATTTGATATGAGTGAATATGGACAATCCCACAGTGACCAAAAGCTGCTTGGGGCACCTCCAGGATATGTGGGATATGAAGCCGGTGGACAATTAACAAATGCTGTGAAGAATAATCCGTTTTCTATTTTGCTGTTTGATGAAATTGAAAAAGCACATCCATCCATTTTGGATAAATTTCTTCAAATATTAGAGGACGGAAGAATGACGGACGGACAGGGAAATACAGTATATTTTTCTGAAACGATTATTATATTTACCAGTAATCTGGGAATATATCAGACAACATCAACAGGTGAGCGTAAACAAGTGGTAACATCAGATTTGGAATATGATGAAGTTCAAAGGAAAGTAAGAGAGGGTATAGAACATTACTTTAAGCTTGAATTAGGAAGACCGGAGATTTTGAACAGAATAGGGGAAAATATAGTTGTATTTGATTTTATTCGGGAAGATGTGGCAAATGAAATATTGACTGCACAAATAAAACGAATATGTAGTAATTTGAAGGTTGATAAAAATATTTGTCTGGTAATATCGGATATGGCACATGAAAAACTGTTAAAAAAAGCCATTGGAAATCTGGATAATGGC
>CAJTOU010000305.1 GCA_910577835.1 uncultured Lachnospiraceae bacterium
CATCAATATGCTCTACAAGCAGATTATTATGACAAGAAGTATCCCGTTTGCTTTGTCCCTCCCCAGCGCACCCATAGCCCGTGATGAAATGGATACGGCGGCCTTTGACACCACGATGACCGAAGGGTTGGCCCAGGCCAAGGCTGGGCAGGGGCTTCCTTTGGAGGAAGCGGTACAACAGCTTGCGAAATAGGCTGCTATATGATAAAATAGCGTATATTTTAGCGTGAGGGAGGGTAAACGATGCTTCAAAACACAATATTCAAGAGTGAAGCGGTTGATTTGTCCTCCGCTCCTTGGACAATGCAGGAATTTTTTGCTGGCAGCGGCCTTGTCGCCTATGGCTTGAAAGGAATGTTTGCGCCAGTTTGGGCCAATGACATAAGCGAGCAAAAAGCGGCTGTTTATGAAGCTAATTTTGGAAATGAATACTTTGAACTGGGAGATATTAAAGATATTAAAGGCGAATCCCTTCCAGTTGCTCATTTGTCTTGGGCCAGTTTTCCGTGCCAAGATTTATCTTTAGCGGGGTCTTTGGGGGGTATCCATGCGTCAAGAAGCGGGCTGGTATGGGAGTGGCTGCGAATTTTGGACGAAAT
>CAJTOU010000306.1 GCA_910577835.1 uncultured Lachnospiraceae bacterium
AGCATACGCTTGATCTTGTCGCTCATGGTCTCCGTGCTGGTCTCACTAAAATGAATCCGCACGATATAGGTGGTGCGGCCTATCTTTTTCACCAGTGCGGGCGGGTTCTCTGCCCCGGCTGTGGTGCCTGCTACATTCTGGATATTTTTCTCGCTTCTCATGGTATGATGCTCCTTTCCCGGACAGTCCCACGGTATGTATAGGAATTGCCCTTGCTGCTGTTGTCGGGTTTCATTTCGGGAAACAATCTCCCTCGCCGCCTTTTCCTCCCGGAAGTTCCTGCCGGAGAAAAGGACAGCACCGCTCCATGATGCGGTCATAGATTCTGGCATGGGCCAGGTCGGGCGGTTTTTTGACCTCTTCCAGTTTCAGATTGGTCGTGACGATCAGCGGTTTCCTGCTCCTGTACCGGCTGTCAATGACAAGGAACATCTGCTCCAACGCATATTCGGTATTGCGTTCCACTCCCAGGTCGTCCAGGATCAAAAGGCTGTAATCGTCAAGGGCGGAGATAAAAGCGGCCCGGTCCTCGGCAAACATCCCGGTCAGCTGGTTCAGGATAGAGGGGATATTCGTCATGAGCACCGGTATGTC
>CAJTOU010000307.1 GCA_910577835.1 uncultured Lachnospiraceae bacterium
AAATGTCATGTGCTTTTACCTCTGTCTATAAAATTTCCAAAATTTTTCCTACCAAATCATCTACACTCATCGTTCCATCAACAACATAATCCGATGATGGTAATACATCCTTTTGCATCTGTACAAAAGCAATTCTTGCATATTTCAAGTACAAATCCAAATCATTTCTTATTTCTTCCCCTGACGCATTTTCCAAATCTCTCAATATTCTTCTTGCTAAAGCAACATCTAAAGGTGTATCAATAAAAAACGCCATATCAATATATTTCTTTATTTGCTCATTGCAATATGCAAATGGGTAATCAAGTATTAAATATTCATATTCTGTACTTTCCATAATCTTTAAGATGTCTTCTTCAAGAGGATTCAAATCCCATACATTATAATCAGCACCATCTAATACCCATTGATAAAAATCATCCACTTCACCTTCAAATGTATAATCATCAAAATGCAAAGTGCATACATTATCTAATTTTTCTTTAAGCTTGTTTACAACCGTGGTTTTACCCCCGGCTGTTACTGCTGCTATGGATATTATCTTCATAATTCTTTCATCCCCTTTACCTATGGTTCCCTGTACAATATACATT
>CAJTOU010000308.1 GCA_910577835.1 uncultured Lachnospiraceae bacterium
CTGGGGGCGGAAGGCGTGAACCGGATCTGGAGGGACGCAAAGCTGAGGGGAGCCGGGATGAAGAGGGCAAAGACCCTGGTAACGGCTGCGGAGCACAGCGTAGGAAGCAAGGAAGCGCCGGAAGCGGCACGGATGGAACTGAAGAACCTGCTCAACGACATGGATGTATATACCTCAAGGCTGGAGGAACTTCTCGTGAAAATAGAGGAAAAGCTGAAAGAGATCCCATATGTTGATAAACTGATGGGGATTAAGGGGATCGGCCTGGCAACAGTCAGCGGATTCATTGCGGAGGTGGGAGACATTGGACGTTTTGACAACCCAAAGCAGTTACAGAAGCTGGCGGGATATGCGATTGTGGCGAATGATTCGGGGAAGCATAACGGCGAGAGCCGGATCAGTTACAGGGGAAGGAAACGCCTGAGGTATGTGCTGTACGAGGCCGCGATATCGCTGGTGGGAAAGAACGCAGAGTTCCGGGAGATACACGAGTATTACCAGACACGGAAAGAGAACCCGCTTAAAAAGATGCAGTCAGTGGTGGCAGTAGCCTGTAAGGCGTTGAGGATATTTTACGCAATCCTTACTAAAGG
>CAJTOU010000309.1 GCA_910577835.1 uncultured Lachnospiraceae bacterium
CCAGCTTGTTTCTGATCCACTTTGGAATCTTCTTTTCTAATTTTTCTATGATCTTATTCATGGTCTGTATCCCCTCATATAAATACATTGCACGCTCTTCTGTCATGTGGAATTCTTCTTTTATCCCATATCTGGTTCTGTGGTTTTCTCCTATGATGTCCAGCACCATACGGATCGTCCCAGACAGTTTTCTTATCTCCGGGCCTTGGTACTCTTTCCCAAGATAAAAGCAGACTTCCCGGATATCGTCATAGCACAAACTCTTGCCGAACATCTGCTTTGCCGCATCTGGCAGCTTATGTGCTTCATCGACAATCAATGCCCTGTAGTCTTTTAATAACGGACGATAATCCTGCAGCCTGTGATAACCATCAGCCAGCAGATAATTGTGATTGCAAATCTGAATGAACATTTCATTATCTCTGGAACGCTCCAAATACTGCTGATACCTGCATGAGCCTCTTTTCGGGCAGTCTCCCGAACAGAACTTGGGTACATTCACCATTCTTCGGTCAAACCTACTTAAATTAGATACTTCGTCCATATCATAATGTTCTTTTAACGACAGCAGAGCTTCTTTCTGCAACGCATT
>CAJTOU010000310.1 GCA_910577835.1 uncultured Lachnospiraceae bacterium
TACTTAGATGTTTCAGTTCGCCGGGTTCCCTTTGTATGGCTATGTATTTACCATACAATGACTGAGGTTTGCTCAGTCGGGTTTCCCCATTCAGAAATCTGCGGGTTATAGGATATTTGCTCCTTGCCGCAGCTTATCGCAGCTTATCACGTCTTTCATCGGCTCTCAGTGCCAAGGCATCCACCCTGTGCTCTTTGTATCTTGACCATTCAGGTAATCAGTGTAAAACTGACTACACAGGTTTTGACTGTTATGCCACATAGCGTTGTGGAACAGACAAAACATGGCTGGAATCAATCTGATTCTTTTTTTGAAAAGCAGTTGCTTTTCGATTTGCATTTCTGGATACACATCTATCAGTAACTACTGACAAATGTATATGTCCTCGGATGTCTTGAATATTTTTTTATTCTAGATGTCTTCTTCAATGTGCAGTTTTCAAGGTGCAGTCAGAAGCCATTTTCAGGCTGTCTGTTTTCTGGAAATACTTTTCCGTAAGGTCTAAAACAACAGTTTCAAACAGTAGTTACTGTCTGTTATTTCAAACCAGTGGGCTTAAGTGGACTCGAACCACCGACCTCACGCTTATCA
>CAJTOU010000311.1 GCA_910577835.1 uncultured Lachnospiraceae bacterium
GAGACAGCATGATACTAGTTTTACCGTCTCCAGCATGTCCAGTTAAAATTATGATATGTGGTTTTTTCTCTAAAAGATTATCTTTGATATAATCACACAATCCTACTCCCACCATTACCTCTTTGAAATAAGGGTTATCTACATTTCTCTCTCCATATGCATTTTCATTTTGAGCATTGTAATTATGCAATGAATTCAGATAATCAATATATATCTTATTGTTCATAATCTGACCTCTTTCACCATAATTTATAGTTTACTTATTGCATCAACTAATTGGTCTATATCTTCCTTTGTATTAAACCGTCCTAAACCAATTCTTACTGTTCCTAAGTACTTTTCATCTTCTAAATATTTATGTACATAAGGCGCACAATGATATCCAGTTCTTACAGCTATATCAAAATCCTCATCCAAGATAATCCCGATATCTTCCGACTTATAGTTCTTCACATTAAAGGAAATTACTCCTATATGATTTTCAGACTTCTTTGGCATGTAAAGAATTACCTCTTTCAAAGTTTTTAATCGCTCTACTGCATATTCTGTAAGTTTTTTTTCAGTTTCAAAATTCTCCTTTTGATT
>CAJTOU010000312.1 GCA_910577835.1 uncultured Lachnospiraceae bacterium
ACTAGAAAAACTCGATATGTTTCCAAGAACTATAAGGGTTTAGGTTGCGGATTGGATAAGGGCAAAATGCGCCGATTGATATGTTTCCGAGAACAATCGAAAATCGGGAGAAATGTTCCAATATGGCGACATCAATCAGCACGTATCGAGCCATGTGGAGACTATTGTGTTGATACAAAAGAAAACCTCGTAGAAATCCTTTATTTTAGGCATTTTGCGAAGCATTTCATGTTCACTTCGGAGAGTGAAAAAATCCGAAATAAGCACCTCAAAAACTACTTTGCCCCTGCCGCAACAAAAACGGAATTTGGGAAAATTGCGAATGACATCAGTGAATATGATTATGACAGATTATTTGGCACTTATCATACAAGTACACAGATGGCGGCATTTCTGCTTGAATTGTACGACAGCGATAAAACGGTAGGCTTTGTGGACAGGGAAACCTTTTCATTTCATTTGTTTGAGCCGCAATTTCAATATGCAGGAAGTTCACGGCATAACCAGAAAATGTAACAGATGGAAATAGTCTTTGGTTCGGTAATAAGGAAAAACAGAGGGGCTTATTCCCATAGGCGCGAACT
>CAJTOU010000313.1 GCA_910577835.1 uncultured Lachnospiraceae bacterium
GCAGAGGGCAGAAGAAATTGGATGAACGTAACAGACAGCTCCGTGCAGACGGACTTACACCACGAAAAATGGTATTCCAAACACAGAAAGATTTCTTACGGTCTGCCATCGAAGATGCCGCAGCCATTTCCTGCAGCCAGGAAGATTTTCAGAAATTACTTTTCGAAAAATATAATGTCAAGCTGAAAGTTAGTCGTGGCAGGTTCAGCTACCTTCACCCGGAACGGAACAAGTATATCACTGGAAGGATGCTTGGCACACATTATGAAGAAGATTATCTCCTGGAGCTGTTCGGGGAAAATTCAAAAAGTAAAGAATACAGAAAAGAAACCATTGCCAGTGAAACCTTTAATGCAGAATCGGAACAGCCTGCAGACCAGCCATCCGCTCCATTACAGGAAGCTCCTGTATCAATCCTGTTTATCAAGTCAGACCTGCGGCTTGTAACCAACCTGCAGGATTGTGTGAAAGCACAGCAAAATGCCGCTTATGCCACCAATAAAGTAAAACTTTCCAATCTTCCAGGGAATCTCTTGTATCATATCCACGTTCTTGTATATAAGCAACGGTCTTAGCCATTTCC
>CAJTOU010000314.1 GCA_910577835.1 uncultured Lachnospiraceae bacterium
AAAAAATCATTCTAACCAGTCAATCAAAAAAATATCATAATATTTTCTTTCCATATACACATCAGCATATCATAAGCACTGCTATAAGACATGAAATAAACAGGATATTTCCAATTGTTGTTTTCCAGTCTGAAATCATTTTTTTTATAATATATCTCATCATATAGCTATCCCTCTGATTTTATTTCATTCAGCAATTCTATCTTTTTTAACTGTTGTGAAATCATATAAACAGCAGTACATATAACAACAGCCAATATTATCACTCCATAATAGAAAGCATTTACAGAGAACTGCATATGAATAATCCCATATTCCATAGGAAGCAGGTTTTGAATTCCCAGATTTTCAAGCATTAATGTAACCATTACAACAATAAAAGAAACAAACAAAACCGGAATTAACCGAATGGCATATTCCATTCCAAAAATAGAAACAAGATTTTTTCTGGTGTATCCCTGTACTATATATATGGCTATTTCCTTTTTTCTTCCTCCTATATCGTTTCCTATCATAATAATCATCATAATGATAACTGTTATAAGGAGAATCATGGTAAGAATCATACCTATAAACTGAATAA
>CAJTOU010000315.1 GCA_910577835.1 uncultured Lachnospiraceae bacterium
GAAATTATAATTAGTGATATAGATATATCTGAAAGAATAACCAAGTTGGTTTGCAGTGTAGGTGATTAAGTGAAGGTATTTGTTTATTCTGAAAAAGGAAAAATGAAAAAAAGATGTGAAGATTCTGCTGTTGTTGCTGGAGAGATAATTTCAGATGCTTATTTTGAATGTGAAGTGGATAATACATCATGTATTGTGGCATTGGCAGACGGTGTTGGCGGAAACGCTGGTGGAGATTGCGCAAGCAAGTATGTTTTAAGTGAACTTAAAAATATATCTATGAGTGATATTTCCTGTGTTGATTTGAAAAATTGTATTGTGGAAATGAATGAAAAGCTGTTGCAGTATGGGTTCAATACAACTGATAAGAAAAATATGGCAACAACCATGACAGGATTGATGTTTACAGAGAATAAGGAATTTGTGTTTCATATTGGAAATACAAGGTTATATATGCTTCAGGGAAGTTATTTGAAGCAAATAACGCAAGACCAGACTATTTATCAGTGGTTCGTAAATCAGGGACAGATTGAAAGTGCACAAAGCTGTAATAGGAATGAAATTACATATTGTATGGGCGGT
>CAJTOU010000316.1 GCA_910577835.1 uncultured Lachnospiraceae bacterium
TTGTCTATAACTGGCAGGGATACGCTTAATATAGATATTAACTATGTAAGATTAGTAGTTTAAGTTTGTATGAAGTCATAAGAGAATCGTACAATGATCTATATTGCTGTATTGTGTGATTCTTTTTTCATCAGGAGAATTGTTATGGTAAGAAAAAGAAAAAAATTAATACTGCTGCTTATAGCTTTATTATCTGCCGTCGCAGCATTTTTTATCGTTACCCGCAAAATCAGCGAAAGTCATAAAAAAGAACATTCTATAATAAAAACAGAAGATTACAAATCTTATATCCAAAAATATGGAACAGGCGAAACATTAAAATATTCTTATTTTACTGATAACAGTGGTATTACTAAAGAGAATCTTCTTTATATTATTTTAGAGGTAAATGACAAAGACAGCTCCCCAAACCAAGAAACAGTAAGATATTATATCAAAGATAAAGTTATTATTGAAAAAATTCTTCAAGCATTGAATGAAACTGACTATCATGTCAGCAGCATGGAGTTCCGCAGTTCTAAATCTCATGATTATTCAAATGCCTGTCGTATCCGTTTTATCAGTAATAAAGAAAGTTC
>CAJTOU010000317.1 GCA_910577835.1 uncultured Lachnospiraceae bacterium
TCATTTCACTCCTTCCTTTTCAATCGAACGATACAACATATCAAAACCATATTCTAAAAACTGATTTTTAGATAAGTGCAGCACGTTTTCAATATATTCTTCCTTATTTGACGCAAACTGAATAAGTCCTGACAGCATACCCCAAAAATGAAAGATAGTAGGCATGATTTTTAAGTCATCACGCAAATCGCCTCTTTTTGTACCAGATACCAAAAAATCCTTTAGCTTTTCATTTATTTCTTCCCCGATTTGATAGGTTTCTTTTTCTTCGGGCAAATAATTCCGGCTTTCAAAATCAATATTTATTTTATCTAACACCATTTTGAAATAAAAAGGAAATTCTTCCTGGTACAGAACTAACCCTCGGCAAATCAAATCATATCTTGTCTTTGTTGCCTCCTGTTGCTCCAATGCGGAAGTTATATAGCTGTAAAGCTTTTTCATGCTGTCTAATACTAAAAAACCGATAATTTCCTCCTTGTTCTCAAAGTACACATATAACTGTCTCTTATACACAATTAACTGGAGAGACTTTCTGACTTTTTCTGTCAAACCAATTTTCCAAAATCTGT
>CAJTOU010000318.1 GCA_910577835.1 uncultured Lachnospiraceae bacterium
TCTTGCAACTGGCCCAAAAATACGGGTTCCTCTCGGTGTCTTGTCTTCTTTTATAATTACCGCTGCATTTTCATCAAATCTGATATAGGAACCGTCTTTGCGGCGTGCTCCCTTTACAGTACGAACCACAACAGCCTTTACTACATCACCTTTTTTAACAACACCGCCTGGTGTTGCTTCTTTGACAGAAGCAACGATAATATCACCGATGTTTGCATATCTTCTAGTAGAACCGCCCATTACTCTGATGCAAAGCAGTTCCTTGGCGCCTGTATTATCAGCGACTTTAAGTCTTGTTTCCTGCTGAATCATAATAATACTCCTTTCTACTATCTAGCCTTCTCAATGATTTCCACAAGTCTCCATCTCTTTGTTTTGGATAATGGTCTTGTTTCCATCACCTTTACTGTATCGCCGATACCGCATTCATTGTTTTCATCATGGGCATGCAGCTTATAGGTTCTCTTGACAATCTTTTTATATAATGGATGCTTTACATTATCCTGTACTGCTACAACAATTGTCTTATCCATTTTATCACTTACGACTTTGCCGATACGTGTTTTTCTCA
>CAJTOU010000319.1 GCA_910577835.1 uncultured Lachnospiraceae bacterium
TGAGATACTTTTACCTTTTCAATATAATCAACATCATCCAAATCCTTAATAAGCCGGTCCGCATATTCCGTGATTTTCAACATCCACTCGCTCTTAACCCTGCGAACTACCTCAGAGCCGCAGCGCTCGCATACGCCATTGACTACTTCCTCATTTGCAAGACCTACCTTACAGGAGGTGCACCAGTTAATCGGCATCTCCTTTTTATAGGCAAGACCAGCTTTAAATAACTTTAAGAAAATCCACTGAGTCCATTTATAATAATTTATATCTGTTGTATTCACTTCCCTGTTCCAATCAAAGGAATAACCTAATGATTTTAACTGAGATTTAAAACGCTCCACATTGTTTCTGGTAACGATTTTCGGATGAATTTTATTTTTAATAGCATAATTTTCCGTAGGAAGACCGAAGGCATCCCAACCCATTGGGAATAATACATTATAGCCTTGCATTCTTCTTTTCCTTGCCACGATATCCAACGCTGTATACGGACGTGGGTGGCCGACGTGAAGTCCCTGCCCTGACGGATACGGAAATTCTACCAACGCGTAGTATTTTGGTCC
>CAJTOU010000320.1 GCA_910577835.1 uncultured Lachnospiraceae bacterium
TTAAAGAGTAATATACTATATTTTTACAAAAACGTCTATATATAATAACACTTTTTTCATTAATACGTATAATATCCTTAAAATATATGCTTACTTATATTCCGATTCGTACAAATCTGATATCTTACAATCTAATGCTTTAGCAATAGACTCTAATTGTTTGAGCGTTGGTGAACTTTTTCCAGTCTCAAAATTGCTGATAGCCGCTTTTTCCAAACCGGTCTGGGAAGACAACTCTCTTAATGAAATATTCCTACTATTTCTTATGCTTTGCAATAATAGTTCCAATTATCAAACCTCCATACATAAAAATGCCAAAAATATCACATCATAATATTTCGAGCTATTATTTAGTATGGACATGTTATATAAAATATATTATAGAAATAGTCAATACTCTATTCTTTTCTTTTATAGTAATAAAGATGTTATAAAAGGAACAACATTAATATTGTTTTCCAATTTTACCAGATGCTAAACCAACGGTAGTAACTGATACAACTCTACTTGTAGTAGATATTTTTTTATATTAGTTGAACTACACATTGGGCATTTAGGTGCATTT
>CAJTOU010000321.1 GCA_910577835.1 uncultured Lachnospiraceae bacterium
CAGGCAATCAGATAAAAAATGAAACATCATTTATCATAGCAATATTGATGTTTATTGCCATGATAGGTATTGGTATTTTTATTCACTGTAAAATCAAAAAGAAAAAGAAAGGGAAAACCAAATAAGAAAGGGCGGGCCGTCAGAAGATTCTGGAAGTATATGTCAACGACAACCGAAGTGCCAATGTTCATGTACGGTAAAGAAGCAGAAACCGAAAACAAGGGATAGACAATTATACATATTTCCACAATGCCGCCAACTACGAAATTTCCTCACCCATATATCATTTATTTATTATTTCATAGAGTTATATATTTACTCTTTCAAAATGAGGCGATATAATAAAAAAGCGCAAAAAACGGCAAAAAATCGTGCGCAACGAACAGTTGCAACCCAAAGTTGCGTAATAGAAACCATATTTTGGTGGTGTGCTACCTGCAAAAATAGTAAGTTTGGTAGTGAAAGGAGGAACACGATATGACATTTGGAGAAAAAATACAAAAGTTAAGAAAGGAAGCCGGTCTATCTCAAGAGGAACTCTCTTATCAGCTGTCTCTTATACACA
>CAJTOU010000322.1 GCA_910577835.1 uncultured Lachnospiraceae bacterium
TCAGCCTGGCTATTTCCTTTGCCTCATCACTGGAATAGTTACCAGAACCTCTGACAGGCACCTCACCATGATTCTCCCTAGCGGCTTTTGTCCATGTGCCTAAAGCTGTCTGCGTCCATTTCTTCGTTACATTCCGGCTTGCCAGGAACAGCATCTTTTCCAATGCTGCATCGCTTGGGAATACGCTCTTTGTCTTAGTCACTTTCCGGTACTGGCGGTTCAGCCCTTCTATGATGTTCGTGGTGTACATGATACGGCGGATGTCATCCGGGAACTGGAAGAAGGAACTGATATCTTCCCAGTTATTTCCCCAGTTGCTGATGGCGTAAGGGTATTTCCTTCCACATGCCTCTTTTAGGTTTTCCAGCTCTGAGAGGGCAGCCGCCTCGTTTGGGGCATTGTAGACTGCCTTGAAGTCAGAGGCAAATTTCTTCAGGTCTTTGTAGCTGACATATTTGAAGGAGTTGCGGAGCATGTGGATGACGCACCGCTGTATCTGTGCTTTGGGGAATACCGCCTGTATGGCCTCCTTAACCCCCGACAGCCCATCCACGCAGAAGAACA
>CAJTOU010000323.1 GCA_910577835.1 uncultured Lachnospiraceae bacterium
GTTCTTGGCAAGGTTGAGGGCATACAGAAGAAGACACAGCAGATGGAACTTCTCGTTACTGATCTGCTGACTGCTGCACTTGACGATCTTGGCGAGATGACCGTGAACTGCACTGATGAAAATGCGGCTGTGCTGTATGACATCATTAGGACGGCGGATACACGCTCTCTTGTGAGAAGGAGTACGATACCCGAATGTATGATACACATTGACATAAAACGTATGGAGCAAATTATCGGAAACATTATCGGTAATTCTTATAAATATGCCGATACTCCCATAGACATTGAGTGTGCTTCGAGCGGAAACTATCTGAAACTGTCGATCACCGATTACGGCGAGGGCGTTCCGGCTGACGAGCTTAATCTTATAATGAACAAATTTTACCGTGGCAAGAACATAAAAGATTCCGACATAGACGGCAGCGGTCTGGGGCTGTATATCGCTTCGGTTCTTATGGCTAAAATGAACGGTGAACTTATATGTTCAAGCAAGGGTAAAGGATTGACAGTGACTTTAATGATTTTGCTGTCGTAGTTTATTGTATAATGTATCTTG
>CAJTOU010000324.1 GCA_910577835.1 uncultured Lachnospiraceae bacterium
CTTGAGAAATTCCGTAAAACCATCGCTGATACCACAGAACGCGGGTTATAAATATGCTGAAACTTCCGAAACGCTGCAATTCCTCCAGCGTGAGGTTTGTTGTGACAATCAGCGGCTTCCGGCTTCGGTATCGGCTGTCAACCACGTTGTAAACCTGCTCTAAGCCGTATTCCGTGCCGCGCTCCATGCCGAAATCGTCAAGGATAAGCAGAGGGAAACGGCATAGGCGGTCTATGTATTCGTTCCTGTCCTTGTAGCTGGCGGCAAGGTCATTGAGGATAAGGGCAAAATTCGTCATGCACACGGAAACCTCACGCTCCATAAGGGCATTAGCGATACACCCGGCAAAATAACTCTTGCCTGTGCCTACCTTGCCCCATAACAGGTAGCCGATATTCTCCGCTTTCATTTCCTCCCAATGCGCCGCATAGAAGAAAGCCTTATCCATTTAGGAGCATTTGCCGTTGTCATTTTCAAAAGTCCACTGGCGCATGGCAGCGTTGGAAAATCCCCGGCGTTTCAAGTCCTCCACGGTGTCACGGTGTTTGCGTTCCCGG
>CAJTOU010000325.1 GCA_910577835.1 uncultured Lachnospiraceae bacterium
AGACAGAGGTAGAACCAACTCACTCTTTCTATAAGAAATTCCTAACTCAATAAGCAGTTTATCGACAACTCTCTCGTCAGAAATATCTCCATTTGTGAACAGCTTCCATGTCGCTCCACTATTCATAATTCCTTGGATAATTTGTTTTTGTATATGATAGGTATTTTCCCAATTTACGCATCCAATACCATATTCAGCCACGATTACATTGGATCTGTTGTAAAATCTAGGACAGCATAACGCTGTGTCATATGTATTAGTAACTTTATGTTCATTTCCGAACAAAAAAATAAACCTTTCATATGAATCTCTTATGGAAATATCCTTTACACACTCTAAGTTGAAAACTCTTTTTAAAATTTTTTTGGAATGATCTGAAATCTTACCTAGTCCACATGCATGAAACACTACTGTAGGAGACTTTCTTTTGCATTGTCTCACAATGCTATATATCAACTCTGCAAAGTAGTCCTGAAATAATGCACCACCTGCAAACAGTATAATGTCAAAATTATTGCGAAGCAAATGTTCATTTAAATTCAACATAACCCGTAA
>CAJTOU010000326.1 GCA_910577835.1 uncultured Lachnospiraceae bacterium
ATTCTGCGCCGCAGTTTGCGGTCAGCGTGCTGGCAATGGGTTCCATCTATGACGCGGGCGTTGTCTTGGAAGATTCGGCCTATTGAATGGAGAAGATTGTTTACCGCCAGGACGGCGGAGGGCAGAAAAGAACTATTCTGCCGCTCTAACAGGATCTGGGCATAGGTGTGCCCCTGCTCCGCCGCCTGGGTCAGCCAGTAGACAGCCTGCTCTATGTCTTGAGGGACATTTTCGCCTTCCCAGTACAGTTTGCCCAACAGGTATTCGGCGCATGGATTGCCTGCCTCCGCCGATACTGTAATCCAGGGCAGCGCCTCTGCGATGTTCCCGGATTTGAGAAGCTCCTTACCTAAGCGATATGCGGCGTATTCATTTCCATTCTCAGCGGCCTGTGCCAGCCAGTGGATGCCCTGCTCCCAGTCATGTACTTCCACATCATCGGACAGTAGCAATTTCCCAAGCGTATACTGTGCGTCTGGCAGACTTTGCGCCGCCTGTTCAAACCAATACCGCGCCTCTACATAGTCCGGTGTGGCCAAGGAACCATCCCG
>CAJTOU010000327.1 GCA_910577835.1 uncultured Lachnospiraceae bacterium
TACAAGTATATCCCTCGGCATGGGAAATTAATGGTTCTTATATAGTAAAAGTGTATAATGATAAAAAACAATTGGAAAGAAATATACAAATATCAGAAATATTATTGGGGTGCAAAATTCCAGTTGCAAAGATAATTTTGACTAAAAAAGAAGAAAAATATGTGGAGTATAAAGATATTTATTTCCTTTTATCAGAAAAATTACAAGGAAGCAATATTTCTAATAGGAAAGATAAGACAATTGCTTGGAAAATGGGCCAGGCAATTGCACAGTTACATACAGCGTTTATAAAATGCGAAGAAGAAATTAAATTTTGGGATAACAGCCTGTTAAAAGAGATGAAAGGATGGATACGAGAAAATTTAATAAAGGATGAGTGGAAAATACTAAAGAAAGAGGAATATTCGAAAACAGTAGAATTATTAGAAGGCATATATAATGATTTGCCAAAACAATTAATCCATAGAGATGTACATTTTGGGAATTTTTTATTTTTTGAGGGTAATTTATCAGGGTATATTGATTTTGATTTGACCCAGAGAAATATAAGA
>CAJTOU010000328.1 GCA_910577835.1 uncultured Lachnospiraceae bacterium
TCCTTTCTTTGGGGCAGATTATGCAATCAATCTTTGATTGGTTGCATATCTTAACCTCAGATATTTTTTCTGTCGCCACGGTCGGTTACAATTTCATAACCAATGGCTTTTACTCGTTGTTTCAAATTGTCTATCGCCTGTGCCGATTCCGCTCCTGTACAGATTTTATTATTATACAGCTCATATTTTTTCCGGACAGAACAAGGTGACAGATTCGGCATGACCACATTCGCTCCAGCCTGTATGCCAAGCTCTCTTCCAAGGGGATGAATCGTGCCAAGAGCTGTGGTAGAAGGAAGCAAAACAGAGGGACAAATCAACCGGATAACGGAAAGCAGATAACAGGTCAGCTCCACAGTTCCAGCCTTGTTTTCCTTAAAAGGCGTATTTTTATGTGGAATAAAAGGGCCAATCCCGCACATATCCGGTTGAAATACCTCAATAAATTTTAAATCCTCTGCCAATGTCTTACTGGTCTGATATGGGGAACCAACCATAAAACCGCATCCCGTCTGATAACCGATTTTTTTTAAATAATCCAGACACTCC
>CAJTOU010000329.1 GCA_910577835.1 uncultured Lachnospiraceae bacterium
TCTGTTTTTCTGATAAATACTCCGGGCTTGTGTACTCTGCAATAATACTTTCGTGGAAATACCCATATTTCCCGAAGAAATCCCCGATTTGAACGAAAGGCTGCACCATTTTACTGCCGTGCTTTTTCCCTAACAGACCAATCGCGAACATATCCCCCCTGATAAGAGTTCCGCCATATACACATCCTAACTGTTCGGGGAGCGTCTTTAGAAAACACTCACAGCAGCGGCCCTGTGAAGCCTCTGGAAAACCGCCTTGCACAAGAAATGACAGCCGAGTTCCAGGTGTTGTTTTAGGGGGCAGGCTCTCTAAAAACTCAAGCATTGTTCCGGGAACATTCTCTACATACAGTGGCAACGCAAACATGATATTGGTATTTTCACAAAAGGCAGCTCTCGCTCCCGCCCAGCTTGTCCGGTCAGAAAGATACCAGACCTCAGCGGTGTGACCGCATTTCTGAAATCCCGTTAAAAATGCGCTGATGATTTTTGCCGTATTGCTCCTTTTACGCGGGCGTGTCGCCCCACTGATGATTATCAGATGCATA
>CAJTOU010000330.1 GCA_910577835.1 uncultured Lachnospiraceae bacterium
CTCCTATATTATTTTATATTGAAATATTTCATTCAGATTTTTACTATAATCTAAAAACCAATTCCTATATAGCTCTTATATAAATAAAGATAACTATAAGCATTTGCAGCCAAATACCTGAAAATATCAATTTTTTGTCTACTTCCTTGTTTATTGTAATTCTATTACTTCGAATTGATAAAAGTAACAAAATTACAAAAGGCAGAAAATATCTCCCTTGAACACCTTCAATCCAGTCATAACTAATTGGTGTCCATGATAAAAGCATTCCTGCACATGCAAAGCCAATCCCTAAAACTGCAAGTGAACATAAATATATTTTCATCTTTTTACCCAAATATATTGGCTCGTCGTCTTTTCTCATTCCTGCAATAATCAATAAAATAAGATATGGCAGTATAAAAACCAGAGGAATATTTAATTCAAACCATCCAAGACTACTTCCTAAAATCGTTTCAAAATAAAAGTGACCTTTTTTATATATAGTATTGCATATTAACATAAACAATTCCTTAGGATGTTTTAACAAATATCCTAAAGTATACCC
>CAJTOU010000331.1 GCA_910577835.1 uncultured Lachnospiraceae bacterium
ACTTCCTACAACCAGTGGGCAACTTTTGTCTTTGAAATCCATATGGGAGTGGTTTAAATAACCGGTATTCATATACATATGGTAGCACCTCTTTTCGTCTTTTTATCATTGTATCATTTAGTGCATATTTTGTCTAATCCAATTCATAGACATATTTTGCGAATTAGGATAAGCTATATATATATATAGCAAAACAGAGAAGCGTAAACATAAAAGTAAAAGACAAGGTTTGCTGTGGAAAAACAAAGTGCAAAAAAATGTATATGTATTAAAGGAGAGTTATTTATGATTGTACCACGTTATTATGAGGATTTAAGCGTACTGCATGAAAATACAATGCCAGCCAGAGCCTATTTTATTCCGGCATCCAAAAGAATGGATAACCTGGTGGAGCACAGGGAAGAGTCAGACCGAATGCAGTTATTGAACGGAACTTGGAAGTTCCAGTATTTTAACAGTATCTATGATGTTCAGGAACCCTTCTTTGAGAAAGATTATGATACAGAAAATTTTGATGAGATTCAGGTTCCAAGTGTATGGCAGATGG
>CAJTOU010000332.1 GCA_910577835.1 uncultured Lachnospiraceae bacterium
CTCCAATACTGGTTACTCCTTCTGGAACCACCACTTTCTCTGCATTACCTTTATATTCTGTAAGGACTCCATTTTCATCAATTACAAAATCCTCTATATTTACTTCATCTGCATAAACCGTTTCCGTAAATACTGACATTGTACTTCCCAGAGCCAATACTGCCGACAGCACTGTTGCTCCAACACATAACCCAAACATTTTTTTCATAAATTTGCATTCTCCTTTACACTGAAATATCATTTTTAACAACATTATTTTACCCCCCCCCCTCAGTATAATGTCAAGTGCTTTTTCCAAATCCTGCCAAATATAAACACTATCAGAATACTCCTTTTACTATATTATTCCACTCCAAAAATCCGCCAAAGCAGAAAAACAAAACATTCACAGCAAAAGAACGGATATCTGTTCTTTCGCGTTATGCTCCCCACATCCCCTTTCCCATTTCTCCGTGTAACTTTTTTCCTTTCGATGAATAAACTATTTCTATAACAAGCAGGAGCAATCTACTTATTATGAACAACAACTATCGTATGATTGTAAAA
>CAJTOU010000333.1 GCA_910577835.1 uncultured Lachnospiraceae bacterium
TTTGCAGCATCCCATAATTTCTCTGACGGTGTGTTCATTAAGGAAATCATAATGTCTGCGTCAAATTCTTGTAATGCCTGTAATTTTGGCAACAGTATTTTTTCAAATAATTTGGCTGTTTTTTCATAAGGTATGTTTGAAAGCGCAATCAGCTCTCTGATTTCATAAGAGTCGAATTTATGATGTATATCAGCCTTTTTTAATATTGCATAACAGAATTCATGTACCAGTGAAGCTTTTGCGTTTTGGGCTATAAAAATGACATCTGCAAGATATCTGTGCCATATGGAATGCTCTGCCGTATTATCATTTACAATTATTTCTCTAAAATATCTGTTAAAAAAGAAATTAAAAGAAAAATCATCATAATCAATGTCTAAATTATCATGGTCTGTATAGCTTGTGAGCATTTCACGGGCAGCCGTTATAAATTTTACCTCATCCATCGTCTGGTATTCATCAAGTGTTCTTCTAAGATAACGTAAATAATAATTGTACGCACTGGTTCTGCCGCTTCCTTTAAAATAACAGGTAGTTCTTGGAGCA
>CAJTOU010000334.1 GCA_910577835.1 uncultured Lachnospiraceae bacterium
CTCTGGAAAAAGGAGAATTTGTTGCTGTCGTCGGTGAATCTGGTTCTGGAAAAAGCACGCTGCTAAACTGCATTGGTGCATTAGATGTTCCTACTTCTGGCGTAATTGCGATGGACGGAAATAATCTTTTTACGATGAAAGAAGAAGAACGCACGATTTTCAGAAGGAGAAATATCGGATTTATTTTTCAGTCTTTTCAGCTTGTATCTGAATTGACGGTTGAACAGAATATAGTATTTCCGCTTCTTTTGGATTACCGCAAACCGAAAACCTCTGATGTAGAAGAAATATTAGAATTACTTGGCTTAACAGAACGAAGAAACCATTTGCCAAGCCAGCTTTCTGGCGGTCAGCAACAGCGTGTCGCTATTGGCAGGGCATTGATTACAAAACCGAAGTTGATTCTTGCGGACGAGCCGACAGGCAATCTGGATAGTAAAAATAGCCAAGATGTTATTGATTTGCTGACAAAAGCATCCAGACATTACCAACAGACAATTCTTATGATTACGCACAACAACAGTCTTACTTCTATGGTTGAC
>CAJTOU010000335.1 GCA_910577835.1 uncultured Lachnospiraceae bacterium
CAACCGTAATTGCATATTGGCTGTAAGCATCCATGCTGTTTGAGGTATTGTAATCTACCACATTGTCAATAACTTCATCGACAGTTCCGATAAAAATATAATCTACTTGCCCCACCGTTTCGTACATATTTGTTTCGTCATATACCATCGTAAGGTGATAATATTCCACTTCTCCATTCCACTCAATAACTTTTTGGTCAGAACAAGCTGATAAAAAAAGAACACAGATAAGCATAAGTGTAATATTTACTTTGGTTTTCATACTTTCCCTCCGTATTCAATGCAATGCAAAACATCGTACCGTATTTTTTCCGCCATAAATTATATCGGATTGTAAAGCGTCCTGTCAAAGCCCATTGCATGAAACTCCCATAAATTGCACGAACCGACTATAAGCACATGGCACCAAAACCCACCGTACAAGCTATAAAAAATGTTGTGAAATCCTAAGACATGAGAAAAAGGACTGCCAAAACAGCCCTTTTCCTTGTTTATCATTTATCCATTTAGTTTATACCGTTTTATCCATATACAAACATGG
>CAJTOU010000336.1 GCA_910577835.1 uncultured Lachnospiraceae bacterium
CCGCGTCAATCGCGTCTTCCAGGACAAAGAGGGTGGGCTGGTGGTGGACTATGTGGGTATTGCTGCCGCCCTCAAGCAGGCAATGAACGACTACACCGCCAGAGACAGGAAAAACTACGGCGACACCGATGTCAGCAAGGCCGCCTATCCGAAGTTCTTGGAAAAGCTCTCGATTTGCCGGGATTTCTTCCATGGCTATGACTATGGGAGGTTTATGTCCGGCAATGATTTTGAGAAAGCGAAGGCTATCAGCGGAGGCGTCAACTTCATTCTGGGCAAGAGTGTTGCGGAGCATGACCTGCCCGAAAATGAGCGGACGCAGAATGTTTATGTCAAAGAGGCGTTGCTGCTCCGGCAGGCTCTGACCCTGTGCGGCAGCTTGGTGGGTGAGAGTACCCGTTTTGAGGCTGCGTTTTTCGATGCGGTCCGTACAATGATTGTCCGCTTGCAGTCTGGTGGAACGGGGAGGAAATTCACCCTGTCCGAAGTGAATGAGCGGATCAACGAACTGTTGAAGCACAGCATTAAAAGCGAGGGCG
>CAJTOU010000337.1 GCA_910577835.1 uncultured Lachnospiraceae bacterium
TATCCATATTTCCAGGTTAGGGGCAACCCATGCTTTGCTCCGCATGTACGAATAAGGTTTTGGGACATGAACTTGGATTGTTAAAAATGTATTTGTTTCTTTTATCGTCTCAGGATTCTGATGATAAGGAAAGATATGTTTGTATACCAGCTTGTTTGCCTGTTTTATATCTTTGATTTCATTACTGTCAATCGCATAAAAGAGCATCTCATCATTTATGATTTCCTTAATTACTGCCGATTTTAAATCAGTTACCAATGTACTGTTTGTTATCTGAACCACCTGCCTTTACATAATGTTTTCCACAAATATAATCATTTCTGTAAGTACTGTTTCGCCAATAAGGACTTGCAGCCGGAATTTTTCATCTGCACAGTCCTCATTTTCAATCAATAATTCAATTCTATTCCCTGATACATTCTGTTCAATTTCATTTTCAAAGTTACTGACGATATTCCAAGAAAAATTTACATCCTTCCATTGAATATTCCTGCCAATATTCTTATCCATAAATGTAACAGTATAAGAGCTGCCC
>CAJTOU010000338.1 GCA_910577835.1 uncultured Lachnospiraceae bacterium
TATGAATGTGATGTGAAAGGCTCCTTAAATGCCGGTCTGCTGCCGGTATGGTACATAGGGGCGATTGATCTGCCTTATGCAGAAGATAAAAATATTCTGACAGCAAAAACTTGGAGTGAAATAAAGCGGTATATGGAAGTTAGCGTATGCAAAGAACAGAAAATGTCGAATTAACGGTTTTATGCCTAATTCATCAAAATGACAAATACCTTTTACAAAACAGATTAAAAGATGATTAGAAAGGTT
Organism: uncultured Lachnospiraceae bacterium; assembly: GCA_910577835.1. Classification (GTDB taxonomy): domain Bacteria; phylum Bacillota; class Clostridia; order Lachnospirales; family Lachnospiraceae; genus CAG-303. Next base: position 247 of record CAJTOU010000338.1, read on the forward strand.
TAACTTTGCTTGGAGGACATACTGAAAAAAATGAATCTATAATAGATGCTGTCATTCGGGAAATAAATGAAAGAGGAAACGGGATTTGATATTCAGAATCCAAGATTATGTGGAATCAAGCAATTTCCCATAGAGAATGGGTAGTATATTGTATTTTTATTTCATACAGACGAATTTCTCGGAGAAGTAACATCATTAGAGGAGGGAGAAATGGTTTGGGTAAAAAAGTCAGAACTGCCAAAGATGAATACCGTAAATGACTTATTGCCATTTCTTCGAGTCATGGAA
>CAJTOU010000339.1 GCA_910577835.1 uncultured Lachnospiraceae bacterium
ATATTAATATCATTGCCAGAAAATCACATTTCATAACAAGCAACAGAATAAATATAATAATTGCCAAAAAATTATACTTTGCTGACAGCTTAATATAGTCACGCAGTACATACATTCCAAATCCAATATAGAACAACAAAACCGGACGAATTACAGATGTGAAAAAACTGTTATTTAAATAAAGAACCAAAGCACATATCACTGTTGCCAATGGTATGGTATATAAATAATTCTTTTTATTAAAAAACTTTGTTTTAAATGCAAGAAAGCATAATATATAACATATAAATTCTACTGGCAGTGTCCATAGTGGTCCATTTACCACCTCTGGATATATATTATTCTCAAAAACTCCTGGAAGAGCATGAACAGGTATCAATATCATATTTATCAAATACAGATATGTATTTTTATTTATAAAATAAGATACCAGAGGAAGCTGTGTCAAAACCGGTCCTAATACAAATACAGAAATCAATATAACAAAAATAAGTGGTGGAAAAATTCTAATACATCTTGATGAAAAAAAATC
>CAJTOU010000340.1 GCA_910577835.1 uncultured Lachnospiraceae bacterium
CTGCCGGAGAGAGAGTTTTAAGTTTACCCGGTAGGTAAGGCACAGCCCCATGATATAGGCGTTGTTTTTCTTATATCTAAAGGAGGTTGCCCACTTTGGGAGCTGGTTTAGTTCCATATCAAAAAAGTTTACAGAAAACTCGCGGTAAAGATAACGTAGTTTATATTTCCAGTATTCGGATTGCGGAAGCCCTTTAGGAAGCTTTGTGAGATTCCGCCGGTAGTAAGGACAGCTGTCGTTGACACACTTATGGATACGGAAATGTTTCCGGTCTTTGACAGGCTTTAGGGCATGCCCGCAATAAGGGCACTGTAGTTTTAACGGGGATGTTACTTTTTCACCGTTGACAAAGGTTTGCCCGCAGATCTTGCACTTAAACTGTCCGCGGCCGCCAGAGTTGTCATAGATATAGTCATGAGGGGCGCCGCAGAGAGGGCAGGCGGTATCAGTCGGAACGTTACGGGGTTTGCCTTTCTGGGGTTTGACAGGTTTTACGGCTTTGCCATAGCGGAGGAGGTAGTATCCG
>CAJTOU010000341.1 GCA_910577835.1 uncultured Lachnospiraceae bacterium
CCTTTCAGTACCCGGCGTTGGTGTGGTCTGATTTCCAATCCCGGAAAAATCAGCATAGGGGAATGTGGCGGCTGTATGGCTTCCAGCGGTATCATATCGGCAAGGGCGGCTATGGCTTTCTCGACTGCTTTTTCTTCTGCGTCATTGAACGTGAGTATGATTATTTTAGCGACAATTTCCACCTCCTGTTATTGAAAACATACATGATATGTTCTTTGTATTCGTATGAACATATCATAGAAAATTTTTTCTAACGACATAAAGAGTGTTGCTTTTTATTATTCGGAGGAGTATAACATTTTAGACTATCACTTCTCATTTACTACCTCAAAATAATACTTATTTATTAGCTTGACTTGTTTTGTTACTTGATTGGTCTTTTTGAAATTCTAATATATCTCCCGGTTGACAATCCAATACATCACATATTGCATTTAATGTAGAAAATCGAATAGCACTTACCTTTCCAGTTTTTATTTTAGATAAGTTTACATTTGCAATTCCTACTTGTTCAGCTAAGTCATT
>CAJTOU010000342.1 GCA_910577835.1 uncultured Lachnospiraceae bacterium
GGAGGAAGTTATGGTATTGTCATTTAATTTAGAATTTTTTGGAGATTGCAATAAGGTTTTAGATTTTTATAAATATATATTTGACAGTTTATATATAAGTGTAAAAACATATAGAGAGATGGATATGGCCAGTTGTTTTGGGATTGAAGGAGAAAGATTGGATTTAATCTGGAAATCCGTTTTGGATATATGTATCTCGGATAGAAATTTGCGTTTTGAGATGTCGGATTCACTGGCTACGGCAATGAAAAAGAATGTTGATATGAAAAATATATTTTATAATCCAGTGATATGTATAAGACATAACGATGATAAATATATGTATAGTATTTTTGAAAAAATATATAAAATATCTAAACTTGATTTTGAGAAATTTAAAGAAGAAACTGTTCCAGATAAGTGTGGAATAAAATGGAAATATGAAAGATGTGATATGAAAGGAATTTATTATGTGTTAACATTTGACGGTTTTTGTAATGAAGTTCTTTCATTTTATCAAGATGTATTTAATATTAATGCTACT
>CAJTOU010000343.1 GCA_910577835.1 uncultured Lachnospiraceae bacterium
AGAAGAAGATATTTGCAGATAACCCGATTAAGCGTGGGGATATAGTAAAAGTTGAAGCACAATACCGCAAACAAAAAATCAAGAAGGTGAATGACGAATGGATTGAAACGAATGAAAAAGAGTAGTGGATATCGAAATATAAGATTTATTAGGAGGTGACGTAGTGTTTGGGCCAGTTACAAGACTATTAACTAAAAATTTACAAAGGATTCCGCTGTTAAGGATTGATTTTAACAGGAAACGGTTCAAGAAACATGGTGCAAAAAATTCATGTATGGGTGTGATTCATCCTATGCTAAAAAATGACAAGTATGTAATTGAAATGATGAAGGCATTATGCAGCTATATAAAAGAGAAGTATAACATGGAGGATATCATTTAAAAAATATATGAAAGATTAAGAAATATAAAAAAATTAATTGCATAGATTAGAGGATATTAATTCATTAGTTAATGGGATACCAGATAAATATATTTGAAGAAATACTACATATAGCCAGTGGGGTTATAGTTCTGGCTAT
>CAJTOU010000344.1 GCA_910577835.1 uncultured Lachnospiraceae bacterium
GGCCTTGTGACGCCAGCCATCCATTCCTGGCCAACTTTTCCAACGGTTCCCGCAAAATAACCAGACCTGCCCCAAATGGCATCCGTTTATATTCTCCAATACTAATGTCTTGTGTCTCAGAATAGCATGTGCATGCCAGTCCGCAATATGCTGCTTTTAACAGGACATATTGTTCATCTGTCAGAGCCTCTTTAAACCTGGGAATGACCCGGCCATTAAAAGCTCCCGCGCCATCGTGCGTCTTTATATACTCCGCAACGCCGCACAGCCAATTTTGATCAATAAAGTTGTCGTCATCTAAAAAGACAATCCATGTGGTGTCCGCATTTTTTATGCCGCATAATCTAGCATTGCTCAAACCTGGTTCAGGCTCATATAAATAGATGATTTTACTGTTTTCTTCCGTTAATTCTTTGATAACTTCAGATGTGGAGTCTGTTGAGCAGTTGTCGACAATCAGCACTTTCTGCACCAAGGAATCAAACATAGTCTGATTCACAATACAATTTACCACGCGTTCT
>CAJTOU010000345.1 GCA_910577835.1 uncultured Lachnospiraceae bacterium
TCACAATATAAGGATATCTTTTCCTTTCCACTAAGAGTTGATACTTTTAAATATTTAAAACTTTTACAAACACTCATACTTTGTTCTAATCGTCTCGAAGCTTCCCAAATAAATTGTTTATTAATATAGTCTCTTGGACATTCTCTTGCATGAATCACTAATACTTTATTAAAAAAAATGACTGAACCTTTATGGCATATTAATAATGCTAGCCACATATGAGGATAGTCTCCTATTTTCTTTATACTTTTATAATAATGGGTATAATCTAGCTTTCTCAAAATAGGTAATATTAAGTTATTATTATATACAATACCAGACATATATGCCCATTTTAAAATAGCTATTATTTTATTATAATAATTATCTTCTTTCATATTATTAGAAGTAAATCCCATAGTTGTATGTCTAATGGCATTAAATACATCGCCTCTCAACAAAGAAATATCTTTTCTACCATCCAAATATTGTAATAATCCTTCCAAATACTCAATTTTTACATCATCCTCATCTGAAATTA
>CAJTOU010000346.1 GCA_910577835.1 uncultured Lachnospiraceae bacterium
ACCGGTATGTCCCGGTCAATCAGGGCATTGGCAATACATCCCGCAAAGAAGGACTTCCCCGTCCCCACGTCTTGCAATTTCTTGTTTTCTATTTTCAATGCTATCTGTTGGACGATATTTAATTGCCAACTTTTCAATTGCTTCTCTAATTTCATTTTCATCTTCCAATATGCGTATTTTACCAAATATAATTACACTCCTAAAATATGTTGTATATTCTTCTGGGACTACCTCGTCTTGGGAGATTACGCAAAAGGATGCTTTGCTGCATTTCCTTATGGCATCTATTTTGTGTCCCGTTTTTGCACCGTGAAAATAAACTTTAGAATTGTCATAAACATAACTGATAGGAACAGCATATGGGTATTCATTATCACCCAGTAATGCCAATACCCCAGAAGTTCCTTTCTCAAGTATTTCAATATTTTCTTTATTGCTTAAAATTTGCTTTTTTCTTCTCATTTCTCTAAACATATTTCTTTACCTCTTTTATCCTTTAATTATTCACTGCGATAATGC
>CAJTOU010000347.1 GCA_910577835.1 uncultured Lachnospiraceae bacterium
AAGAGACAGTTCATTCCCTTGTCCCAGTTCGGCAATCATCTTCTTCTGTTTCTCTATTTCTGAAAACAGGCACTCCATCCGCATCTGTTCTCCGCAGAATTCGACTTTGGTTATCAATTCGCTCTCCGCTAGATGTCCGTCTATACTGCTTTTCAGAGTATCAATCCCAGGTCTGAAAGGAAGCTTCTTCTGATTTCCCAATCTCGTAAAAATAGCATCAAATTTCTGTAACAACCCTGCATCTGTCCTGTAATTTGTGGTCAATGTATAAGGCTTGTCCCACTTGACAGCACCTTTCTGAATCAAGTCAAAGGCGCTTATAGTTGCCCCGCGAAATCTATATATGCTTTGTTTTAAATCTCCCACTACAAAAAATCTCATATCCCTCATTATATTCTGTAGTTTGAGAAAAGAATCAATCTGGATATCATCTGTATCCTGAAACTCATCAATAAATATGTATTTAAACTTCAAGTCGCATTTATCCCGGAATGTTCCATTGACAGCATGGTTTAAGAG
>CAJTOU010000348.1 GCA_910577835.1 uncultured Lachnospiraceae bacterium
GAGTAGGATATTTATACCGGTTTAATACAGAATCAGAGGAAGTAGAGAAGCTGCCTTTTGAGAAGAGAATGGTTTGTACTTATACGGCATGGAATGATTTTCTTTTATATACTAATATCGATGCCGACAGCAGTGATACTGGCTTATATAAATATAATAAAGATGGATTGACGGAAAAAATTATGGATTTCGCTGATTATGACGAACGATTTGGAACTTATAGCCCTATATTTTTGTTTCGGGATACACAGTATATTTATGCCACGGCTTGGGTAGATAAAGAAGAAAATATTACAAAATGTATTGTTCTTGACTGTGAAGGAAATTATATTTCATCATTTGATTGTCGTATAGGAGACAATAAAATGATAGGTTTGTGTGCCATTGACGATGAATTTATGTTAATGCATGTATATATGTCTGAATGGCATTATTTTGACAAAGAAGAACTAAAAACGGGTGAAATTCATCCAATAAAAATTATTGGTTCTGAAACAGAAGAAAATTAAACAAAAGAA
>CAJTOU010000349.1 GCA_910577835.1 uncultured Lachnospiraceae bacterium
AAAGAAGCGACAAGTGTTAAATAATTTTCTTTGTCAAATAACAAAAATGATACGACAATTAATGTTACTGAAATACACCATAACGATATCTCTCCTTTTGTAAAATAATTAAATAATGGTTTTCGTTCTTCCGTGTGCATATTATTACCTCCTAAAATAAAATAAGCACCCGTCTACACATCTTCAATGACCTAACGATGTGTAATGAATGCTTTCGCTTCTCTACCCGGTGGCAGACTATTTATTTACTTGACTTTTGCGAGTATAGCACAGTAAAACAAAGAAGTCAATAATTTATCTAAAATTCTACAATCAGGCTTTTGAATAGTATTCTAAAAGCCTGATTGTAGATAAAGACGTTTGTGCAATTTATTATTTCTGACTTCTCAATTCAATAAATAGGACTGATTAAACGAAAATTATTTCCTCGTTCACAATCTCCATCGCTCAAGCCCGATTGAAGCGGAAGCTCTTTCCCTGCAAGTTCTGCCGCCTGGCTGCTCATGCGGGTAATCA
>CAJTOU010000350.1 GCA_910577835.1 uncultured Lachnospiraceae bacterium
AGATATTAGGACGCTTTTTATAATCACCAATTGCATATCCATTAGCACGGTCTTCAAACACGCCCGATTTCAATTCATAATGAAACTGCTTTATCAATTTCTGTGTCAATGCTTTATCTAATGTATTCAGCATTCTGTTAAACATTAGAAAATGCCCATTCATCTCCTCTACATCTTTTGCTTTATAATAATCATCTGATTTAGGTAAAATACCATTATCAAATAATGAAGCTGTCTGTTCCTCTGTAAGTGTGCTTCCTTCAATCTTATTTGAGTTATAAGCAAGTAACCGTTGCGTATAGGCATACACCTCTGTTCTATCAAAGCGTTTCCTTTCTATTTTAAGTCTCTCTAGCAGAAAACTTAAAAAATCTTTATTAGTCACATTATTTCTCCTTTTATTCTTATTTTATTAGGTAATTGCGAAACTCTGAAAGCCGCATAAATAATGGCTTTTTTATCGCCTCATTTTGTTTCTCTCCTCACCTGACTTTGGATATATTACA
>CAJTOU010000351.1 GCA_910577835.1 uncultured Lachnospiraceae bacterium
TAAAGGCTTTTGTTTTTATTAAATGGTTTGCAAAAGCAAATAAGAAAATATCTGCCTTTTCCCCGCAGGCTCAAAATGACTTTTATGATATGAATATTCAATTTCCAAAAAAATCTTTCTTGTATTTGGCATCATTGGATAGTATGGTAAATGTATTCCAAACAAAATCAAGAAAGTATCCTTTATTGATAGGGTGTGGAAAATTTGATATACCAATGGAGTTGAAAGCAGTAGAAGATTGGAAAAGCAGAGAACCCCAATTAAAAGTTGTGATTTTTGAAAATGCCGGGCATTGTGTAAATATGGATATGCCCCAAAAGTTTAATAAAGTGATGGAAGAATTTTGGGGAAACACCAAGAATTGTTTATGAAAACGATTAAGAATAGTTATCAATAGCATTCAGTTCCTTTTAATAATAAAAATGCAACCGTAAACCATACAATACCCTATGTGGGAGAAGGGGGAATCATCTATGCAAACGGGGAGTTTGCCGTCGCCCTGTT
>CAJTOU010000352.1 GCA_910577835.1 uncultured Lachnospiraceae bacterium
CCCCTTTTGATATTTCAAAGCTGACTCTTTCTACCGCTTTTGTAATGATTCCTGAACTCCCATAATATTTCTCAACATCTTCCACCTTGATATATGTTTCCATCCTATATATTTCCTTCCTTTCGATGATGAATATTTCTCCTAAAAAATATATCTGTAAGTATAAAGTAAATCATGTACAGCATTAAAATCCATAAGAACGACAAGAACACATATTTTACCCATACCGCACGAAGTCCCGTAGCCAGAATAAAACCTTTGCTTGCATGGTTCGCAATCAGACATCCGGGAATAAGCGCCATACAAAGCGGAATCAGATAATTAACTGCCAACTGTTCATGTATCACCGTATCAATTTTTGTTTGATTCATTCCCAGTTTTTCTAAAAGCAGGTAACGGCGTCTGTTTGATTCCGAAGTGCTGATCAGATGGGATGCAAGGAAAGAAATTGCCACACATAAAAACACGATACTTACATAGGCAAACGCAAATATAAATGGCACA
>CAJTOU010000353.1 GCA_910577835.1 uncultured Lachnospiraceae bacterium
TTGATTCCCTTTATGAACCAGATCCAGAGGAACGCCTTTTTTACTTCACAAAAAGTTATTTGCTGAATGAAATTAAACGAGTAGCAAAGACAGCAGGGCTTACTCCCATAAGAATCCATGACCTCAGGCACTCTCATGCCTCTCTATTAATTGAGATGGGTTTTAATATCCTAATGGTATCACAGCGCCTGGGCCATGAAAAGGTTGAAACAACCTGGCAAACCTATGCCCATCTGTATCCAGACAAAGAAAAAATGCTGGCTGCTCAGTTGGATACCGTGAAAGTCCAGGGCATTACCGCTAATCTGACAATCGAAGATCAGCTTGCAGAGTTCATGGCTCAGTTCCAAAGCCATCTGAAAGAGCAGCCAGCTCTTATTGATATAAACAACGAGGAAATCATTCGATGGAATCCAAAAAGAAAAGAAAAGGCATTTGTAACTGCAGAGGAATTTAAGCAAGAAGCTCAATCAAAAGAAGGAATGGATACCAGCCTTGCCGTA
>CAJTOU010000354.1 GCA_910577835.1 uncultured Lachnospiraceae bacterium
CCCGGAGGTGACGCTCCTCTTGCTGCTGCCTTATCATCCGTATGACCGCCCTACACCCACACCAACCGGTTTTGACGGCACGTTCTATCCGCCGGGGATGGAAACTGTCCCCAAACGTGCCGCCATTATCCGGGCCAACCGCTACATGGTAGAGCACAGCGGTTATCTGATCGCCTATGTACGGCATTCGGGTAATGCGCAGGATTTGGTGGAGTATGCCAAGAAATACGAAAAGCAGGACCGTATAAAAATCACTATACTCCCATAACGATAAAAACTCTTGATATTTTGCAGCAAAGGCCCTCATTTTCATCAATGTCACAGTATATTCGGTTGCCTTTTGTCGCTTTTGACTGTATAATGGAAACACCAAATCATACCAGAGGAGAAAATGAGATGGCTGAGACGAATACAACCAATAATGGCTTTGAGAAGCAGATATGGGATGCCGCCTGTGTCCTGCGCGGCAACCTAGACGCATCGGAATATAAATCTGTTGTC
>CAJTOU010000355.1 GCA_910577835.1 uncultured Lachnospiraceae bacterium
TCATGGCGGACGAGGCCCACCGGGGGCAGTACGGTCTGACGGAGAAGGTTGTCACCCGGCAGAAGGACAACGGCGAAATAGAAGCCAAGACCATTATTGGCACAGCCAGAATCATCCGCGACAGCCTGCCCAACGCTACATATATCGGCTTTACTGGTACGCCCATTTCTTCCAAGGACCGTAGCACCCGTGAGGTGTTCGGTGACTACATCGACATCTACGATATGACCCAGGCCGTGGAGGACGGAGCCACCAGGCCGGTCTACTATGAGAGCCGGGTCATTCACCTGAAACTGGACGAGCACACCCTGCGTCTCATTGACGCCGAGTATGACATTATGGCACAGAACGCGGACCCGTACGTCATTGAAAAAAGCAAGAAAGAACTGGGCCAGATGGAGGCAATCCTGGGCGCGGAGCAGACGATCAACTCTCTGGTCAGTGACATCCTCGACCACTACGAGAATTACCGGGCCAATATCCTGACAGGAAAGGCCATGA
>CAJTOU010000356.1 GCA_910577835.1 uncultured Lachnospiraceae bacterium
TGCAATAAAGTCATATACTCGACCTCCATTTCCTTGCTCTATTTTACCTCGGTAACCTTTTTGTGGATTTCTTTTATGAGCGGGCTCCTGGCCTGCGATGCAAAGTCATCCGTTGTGTTCTCCACATAAGAGAGGAATTCCTGCATTTCCGAATCGACATCGTGCATGCTGCCTTTGGTATTCAGGAAAATCTTAGTGGCTTCATCTCCCAGTGTAAGGGAAAGATTCTCCGCGCACCTGTTCTCAAAAGTGTATAAATGGCGCCGGTCCCCAAACGGATCAAAGGTGCAGATGAAGATGACAAAGGATTTTTTCAGTTTCCTGTAATCTTCCCCTGCTGAAATGATGTCAAGATCGATGTTTCCCTGATAGTACCTCGATCTCTTAGGCAGGGTAGCCTTTCTGTGCTTTCCGCGCTCCATTTCAACATTATATACCGTTCCCTCGTTGTCGTTCAGGTATACATCGAGCCGGATGCCTTTTCCGTCATAGAGCATATTG
>CAJTOU010000357.1 GCA_910577835.1 uncultured Lachnospiraceae bacterium
ACTATGGACTTCTCTGGGAAGTACTTTTCTAATTGGAAGCAACACTTTTTCGTATATATTGTAATATGCTTTTTGCTTTCTTATTTGTGAATCACCATGTTTCGTATTTATATAATTTTCAACAAACTGTCTGAGCTTATCCAAATCCATATCAATTTCATTACATTTTCCCAATTGAACAGCAAAAATATTACGTGCCGTAACCACAAAAGCATAATAAAAATCACAATCATAAAAATCTGTCATTATAGTAAATTCAATAACTGCCTGTTTATTTGTTAATTTTCGGCATATTTCTATAGAATCTAAGGTAAATATTCCTCCACTTGCCTCTGCCAACTGTTCTTCTAACTCTGCTTTTTCTTGTATAGTTTTTATATTCTGCTTTTCTATTTGTTCTAATTGATACAACCTTAATATAGCTTGTTTATGTACCTGACTTTCTAGATGAAGAACTGCACGGTCAAAACTTAAAGTTCTGGTTCGAAGTACTACAGAAT
>CAJTOU010000358.1 GCA_910577835.1 uncultured Lachnospiraceae bacterium
TTTCCTAAAATTAAAATTATCGCGTTTAATGCATCGCATAACTTATCACATTCATCAGAACTTAATCCGCTTATTTTTGTTCTGATTTGATTATCTGTTACATGAATCAATCTTTCTGTTTCTGCAATTCCCTTTTCAGTCAGTGTAATATATGTTGCTCTTTTATCCTCATTTGATTTATCCTTCTCTATAAGTCCATTCTTATAAAAACGTTTCATAAGCCTGCTTAAATAACTTTTGTCTATATGTAAGGTTTTTGCAATATCGCTTTGAATACATTTTTGATGCATCTTAATTTCAAATAAAATTCTTGTTTCCACTATTGAATATTCTGTGTGAAGATAATTTGAATCCAAAAAGCCCATGCTTACCGTATAAAAGCGATTGAATCTTCTTATTTCATTAATTGTCTTATCAATTCCGTCCATGTTGCCTCCTTCTGTTATAATAGTTGACATTGTCCACTTATTTATTATATTTTATTTAATGGACAATGTCAA